>NZ_JBITTO010000005.1:0-568677 GCF_044541975.1 Streptomyces sp. NPDC085460 | reverse complement strand
TTGGCACGCTGTTGAGTTCTCAAGGTGCGGACGCTTCCTTCGTTCCTGTTTCCAGGCCCTCCGGGCGCTTCCTTCGTTTCCGACTCTATCAGATCTTTCCGATCCGATTTCCTCGGTGCTTTCCGGTCCCGAATTTGTTTTCTCGGGGCCTTCCGGCGCTTCCACTACTTTAGCCGATTTCCCCGGCGGCTCATAATCGAGCCATTCGAAGCGAATTCCGGCATGCCGAAATAGGCCCCGTAGGGATTCGTCGCAGTGAGTGGTTGGCCGCTCTCGGGGTGCTTGAAGAAGCACCACCGTCTCAAGCGGCTCGGGCTACATTACGCGTCCGTCGAGGCCGGGTCAAGTCGGCGCTTCCGGGGCGTGTGGGGACGGTACGGACTGACCGTCGGGTCCTCGGCGATCCAGAAGCGCCAGGGATGCGGGGCGCCGTCGCCGCCGACGCCGGTGCGCGGGCCCGTACGGATGAGGGCAGGGGACGGCGGGGTGCCGGTGAGGACGCCGAGGGGGGCGTCCGGGCCGGCGCAGACGTCGGTGCCGTTCAGGGAGCGGGGGACGTCCAGGGCGGTGGCGAGGCGGGCCGGGCCCTGCGCCAGTTCGGCGTCCTTGCGGGCCGTGCGGCGGCGGGGGCGGGCCAGCTCCGCGCCGTGCAGGATCTCGCCGGCTCGGAGCAGCACCCCGCTCGCCTCGCCCTCCGGGCCGCACACCAGGTTCAGGCAGTGCCACATGCCGTAGGTGAAGTAGACGTACGCGTGACCCGGCGGGCCGAACATGACGGCGTTGCGGGGCGTACGGCCACGGAAGGCGTGCGAGCCCGGGTCGATCGCTCCGGCGTACGCCTCCACCTCGGTGAGCCGCAGTGCGATGCGGCCCTCGGCGGTGGTACGCACGAGGGTGCGGCCCAGGAGGTCGGGGGCGACCTCCAGGACGGGGCGGTCGAAGAAGCTCCGCGGGAGCGGCGTACGGTCGGGGCTCTCGCTCATGGCGTCCGAGCGTAACGGGGAACGCTCCGGAACCCGCTACGGTCGTCGCGCGTATGTAGGGGACAGGAACGAGAAGGAGTGAGTGGCATGGGATTCAAGAAGCTGCTGGCGAGCCTGGGTGCCGGCGGGGCCACCGTGGAGACGGTGCTCACCGAGGAGAACGTGGTCCCGGGCGGCGTCGTCCAGGGCGAGGTCCGGATCCAGGGCGGCAGCGTCGACCAGCAGATCGAGGGCCTGTCCGTCGGTCTGCAGGCGCGTGTCGAGGTCGAGGGCGGCGACCAGGAGCACAAGCAGGACGTCGAGTTCGTGAAGGTGCGGCTGGGCGGTGCCTTCGAGGTGAAGGCCGGCGCGGTGCACGTGGTGCCGTTCGGCCTGGAGATCCCGTGGGAGACCCCGGTCAACACGATCGGCGGCCAGCGACTGCACGGCATGGAGATCGGCGTCTCCACCGAGCTGGAGATCGCGCGCGCGGTGGACTCGGGCGACCTCGACCCGATCAACGTGCACCCGCTGCCGGCGCAGCAGGCGATCCTCGACGCCTTCATCCAGCTGGGCTTCCGCTTCAAGAGCGCGGACATGGAGCGCGGGCACATCCGCGGCACCCGCCAGAAGCTCCCCTTCTACCAGGAGATCGAGTTCTTCGCGCCGCAGCAGTACCGCGGCCTGAACCAGGTCGAGGTCAGCTTCGTCGCGGACGACCGCGAGATGGACGTCGTCCTGGAGATGGACAAGAAGCCGGGGCTCTTCACCGAGGGCAGCGACTCCTTCCGGGCGTTCAAGGTCGGTCTGGACGACTACCAGGGCACCGACTGGAACGCCTACCTGAACCAGTGGCTCGCCGAGGTCGGTGGCCGTCGCAACTGGATGTGACACGGACGGCCAGGAGGTTTCGATCATGACCGAGGGTCAGAGGGCACCGCTCCCCCACGCCTTCCATCCGCCGGTGGCGGAGTTCACGGTGACGAGCGACGACGTGGCGCCCGGCGCGGTGCTGAAGGACGCTCAGGTGTACGCGGAGGGGAACACCTCCCCGCAGCTGCGCTGGGAGGGATTCCCGGCGGAGACCAAGAGCTTCGCCGTGACCTGCTTCGATCCGGACGCCCCGACGGGCAGCGGGTTCTGGCACTGGGTGGTCTTCGACATCCCGGTGTCCGTGACCGAGCTGCCCACGGGTGCCGGCTCGGGCTCCTTCGAGGGGCTGCCGGCCGGTGCGGTGCACGCGCGGAACGACTACGGGTCGAAGGAGTTCGGCGGGGCGGCCCCGCCGGCCGGGGACCCGGCGCACCGGTACGTGTTCACGGTGTACGCGGTGGACACGGAGAAGCTGGGGCCGGACGCCGACACCCCGCCGGCCGCGGTCGGGTTCAACCTGCGGTTCCACACGCTGGGCCGGGCCCAGTTGGTCGGTGAGTACGCGGCTCCCGCGGCAGGTTGATCGTTCGTCTGTTGTTTGCCCGCTTCTGGTCCTGGAGAGATCAGAAGCGGGCATCTTTTGTTGCGCACGAAATTACGTTGTCCGACCCCGGCCTGCCCGGCCATCGTTTGATCCAAGCCCGCCAGGGGGTGGGCCGGCACACGGGAGGTGGGCACAATGCGGGACACGCTGGTACTGAACGCGAGCTTCGAGCCGCTTTCGACGGTCACACTCAACCGTGCGGTGGTGCTTGTCCTGCAGGACAAGGCCGTCGTGGAGCAGTCCCATCCCGATCTGCGGGTGCGTGCCGCCGCCGTGGACCTTCCGGTGCCCCGGGTGATCAGGCTCTGCCGGTTCGTCCGGGTGCCCTTCCGAAGACAGGCGCCGTGGTCGAGGAGGGGCGTGCTGGTCAGGGACCAGCACCGGTGCGCGTACTGCGGGAAGCGCGCGACGACCGTGGACCACGTGGTGCCGCGGGCGCAGGGTGGTGGGGACAGCTGGCTGAACACGGTGGCGTCCTGCGCGGAGGACAACCACCGGAAGGCGGACCGGACGCCCGAGCAGGCGGGGATGCCACTGCTGTTCGAGCCGTTCGTGCCGACGCCGGCGGACGCGATGCTGCTGGCGATGCGGGCCGGTGAGCGGTCGGAGCTGCCGGAGTGGCTGGCGCGTACCGCCGCCTGATCCGTACGGACGTGTCAGGGCCCGCCCCCGTCGGGGCGGGCCCCGCGTCGTTCCGGGGTCACTTCAGGGTGAGCTGGAGGATGGCGACGACGCCGACGGCGATGATCACGCCGCGCAGGACGGCGGGCTTGAGGCGGCGGCCGACCTTGGCGCCGATCTGGCCGCCGAGGGTGGAGCCGAGGGCGATGAGGAGGACGGCGGTCCAGTCGAACTCGGCGACGAAGAGGAAGAAGACGGCGGCGACGCCGTTGACGAGGGCGCCGAGGACGTTCTTGACCGCGTTGATCCGCTGGAGGTCGTCGTGGAGGAGCAGGCCCATGAGGGAGAGGTAGAGGACTCCCTGGGCGGCGCCGAAGTAACCGCCGTACATGCTGGCGAGGGTGAGGCCGACGAGGAGGGCCGGGCCGCCGTCGGGGTGGGCCTCGGTGCCGGTGCGTTCGCGCCGGCGGCGGACGGCGGCGGCGATGCGGGGCTGGAAGAGGACGAGGATCAGGGCCAGTCCGATGAGGACGGGGACGATCGCGTCGAACGCCTCGGACGGCAGGGCGAGCAGCAGGATCGCGCCGACGAGGCCGCCGACGAGGGCGGCGGCGCCGAGGCGGAGCACCCGGCGGGTCTGGCCCTTGAGCTCGCGGCGGTAGCCGATGGCTCCGCTGATGGAGCCTGGGACGAGGCCGAGGGCGTTGGAGACGTTCGCGGTGATCGGGGGCAGTCCGGTCGCGAGGAGGACCGGGAACGTGATGAGCGTCCCCGATCCCACGATGGTGTTGATGGCGCCGGCGCCGATGCCGGCGGCGAAGACCGCCAGCATTTCCCAGATGGACAAGGCCGTTTCCTCACATGGTCAGTGGCTCGCCTCCCCGCCCTGCGCGTGGCGAGGGTCGAGGGGCTCGCACCGATCATGCCCGGAGTTACGTGTACGTGTCAGCAATCTGTTCAGTCGACGGTGGGTTCTTCTCGCCTGGCGGGCGGGACGTCCTTGGTGAAGGAGGGGGCCGGAGCACCCTGGCCCATGTTGCCGAGGGCTCCGGAGAGGCCCTTGAGGGCGTCGCCGATCTCGCTGGGGACGATCCAGAGCTTGTTGGCGTCGCCCTCGGCGATCTTGGGGAGCATCTGGAGGTACTGGTATGAGAGGAGCTTCTGGTCCGGGTCTCCGGCGTGGATGGCCTCGAAGACGGTGCGGACGGCCTGGGCCTCGCCCTCGGCGCGCAGGGCGGCGGCCTGGGACTCGCCCTCGGCGCGGAGGATGGCGGACTGCTTCTCGCCCTCGGCGCGGAGGATCTCGGACTGGCGGACGCCCTCGGCCTGGAGGATGGCGGCGCGCTTGTCGCGGTCGGCGCGCATCTGCTTCTCCATGGAGTCCTGGATGGAGGTCGGCGGCTCGATCGCCTTGAGCTCGACGCGGTTGACGCGGATGCCCCACTTGCCGGTGGCCTCGTCGAGGACGCCGCGGAGGGCGGCGTTGATGTCCTCGCGGGAGGTGAGGGTCCGCTCCAGGTCCATGCCGCCGATGATGTTGCGGAGGGTGGTGACGGTGAGCTGCTCGATGGCCTGGATGTAGCTGGCGACCTCGTAGGTCGCGGCCCGCGCGTCGGTCACCTGGTAGTAGATGACGGTGTCGATGTTGACGACCAGGTTGTCCTGGGTGATCACCGGCTGGGGCGGGAAGGGGACGACCTGTTCGCGGAGGTCGATGCGGTTGCGGATCGTGTCGATGAACGGGACGACGATGTTGAGGCCGGCGTTGAGGGTGCGCGTGTAGCGGCCGAAGCGCTCCACGATCGCGGCGCTGGCCTGCGGGATGACCTGGATCGTCTTGATCAGGGCGATGAAGACGAGCACCACCAGAATGATCAGGACGATGATGACTGCTGACATCGTGTTCCCCGTGCCCTTCGCTGCCGGTTGTCTGCCGGGTCTGTTTCGATGATCGAGTTTCCCAGACGGCGGGGCGTCATGGGCGGCCTTCGGTCAGATGACGACGGCGGTCGCCCCCTCGATCTCGACGACGTCGACCTCCTCGCCCGGTTCGAAGACGCGGGTGGCGTCGAGGGAGCGGGCCGACCAGATCTCGCCGGCGAGTTTGATGCGGCCGCCCTGGGCGTCGACCCGCTCCAGGACGCGGGCCTGACGGCCCTTCAGCGCGTCGATGCCGGTGGCGAGGGCGGGGTCGCCCTTGCGGTGGCGGGCGGCGATGGGCCGCACGACGGCGATGAGCGCGACGGAGACGACCACGAAGACGATCACCTGGGCGGTGAGGCCGAAGCCGAGGGCGGCGGTGACCGCGCCCGCGACGGCGCCGACCGCGAACATGCCGAACTCGGGCATCGCGGTGAGGACCAGGGGAATGCCGAGCCCCACCGCGCCGATCAGCCACCAGATCCATGCGTCGATGTCCACAGGGTCATGGTAGGGCGGGTGGGGCCTCGTGGGACAGGGCGCGGCGGGGTGCCGGTTCGGGCGCCGGTGCCGTGGCTGTGCGGGTCACGGCGGTTCACGGCCCTGTGGGGCGGGGCTACTTGAGGGGCAGGCCCTGCGCGGTCCAGCGGTCTCCGACGCGCTCGACGACGAGCGGGAGGCCGAAACAGCGGGAGAGGTTGCGGGAGTTGAGCTCGGTCTCCATGGGTCCGGCGGCGAGCAGCTTGCCCTGACGGATCATCAGGACATGGGTGAAGCCGGGCGGGATCTCCTCGACGTGGTGGGTGACCATGATCATGGAGGGGGCGTACGGGTCCCGGGCGAGGCGGCCGAGGCGGCGGACCAGGTCCTCGCGGCCGCCGAGGTCGAGACCGGCGGCGGGCTCGTCGAGGAGGAGCAGCTCGGGGTCGGTCATCATCGCGCGGGCGATCAGGGTGCGCTTGCGCTCGCCCTCGGAGAGGGTGCCGAACTTGCGGTCCAGGTAGTCGTTCATGCCGAGGCGGTCGAGGAAGGCGCGGGCGCGGTCCTCGTCGACCGGGTCGTAGTCCTCGTGCCAGGTGGCGGTCATGCCGTACGCGGCGGTGAGGACGGTCTGCAGAACGGTCTGGCGCTTGGGCAGCTTCTCCGCCATGGCGATGCCGGCCATGCCGATGCGGGGGCGCAGCTCGAAGACGTCGACGCCGCCGAGGCGCTCGCCGAGGACGGTGGCGGTGCCGGTGGTGGGGTAGAGGTAGCTGGAGGCGACGTTGAGGAGGGTGGTCTTGCCGGCGCCGTTGGGGCCGAGGATGACCCAGCGCTCTCCTTCCTTGACCGACCAGGAGACCCCGTCCACCAGAGCCCGTCCGTCGCGGACCACGGATACGTCCACCAGCTCCAGTACATCGCTCATGAGCGCGTTGTCTCCCCTTGCCGTCGAGTCGTGTCGGCTCGTGTCGTCGCCTTGGGCCGCGGGCGCGGCGTCCACGGGAAAACCTACGTCATCGGCGGGGCGGGCCGGTCCCTAGGGCGTCGTTCGGGTCCTTAGTCTGGGGGGATGCTTTCGGAACCACGTTCAGGACGCCTGGCCGCCTGGGGGAATGCCCTGCTGGCCGGGGCGGTGTCGCCGGACGACGCGGCGCTGGCGATTGTCGGGGAGGACTCGGTGCACCGCGTGGCGGGGCTGCCGGGTGAGGCGGGCCCGGTGGGGCTGACGCTGGCGCTGGGCCGGCTGCGGCGGCTCGGGGTGACCGGGTGGCGGGTGGCGCTGCCGGCGCCGGGGCATCCGCTGGGGCTGAGCGGGCCGCCGGACTTCAACGCGCGCGCGTTGGAGGCGGAGGAGGCGGTGGTCGGGTACGGGGCGCCGTACGGGCTCGTGCCGGAGGTCTCGGAGGCGGGGCCGCGCGGCGACGTGCACGTCGAGGTGGTGTGGCACTGCCTCACGGTGCGGGAGGCTCCGCCGGCGGACGTGCCGTCACTGAGCGAGGCGGAGCGGGAGCTGGCGGAGGCGCTGCGGGACGCGACGCTGGCGCTGACGCGGCTGGACGTGGCGGCGTCGGGTCCGGCGGCGGAGGCGGCGCGGGACGCGTACCGCGCGCGGGCGGAGGCGGGCCGCGAGATCCTCGCCCCCGGCTACCCGCCGCGCGCGGTCCGGGTCCTGGAGCTGGCCCAGCGGATCGGCCTGATGGTCGACCTGGCGTACGGCAACGGCCACGGGGGCGCGGTCAGCGCGTCCGAGATGACGGCGCGGGGGGCTGCGCTGGCGCCGGTGGAGAGGGTGGCGCGGAGGGCGCAGGTCGCCGCGTACAACTCCTGGGTGGAGGAGCGGGAGCGGGAGCGGGGGGTCTGACCTTCTGTGGCCGGCCGCGGCGGACACCCCCTTTCCCGGCGGACGGAGTCCGGCGCAGCGGACCGAAGCCCGAGAGGCGCCCCCGGCGCCGAACGGTGCGAGGAACGCGATGAACGGGAGGGGCTGGCGGCGCGGGGGGCTGCGCTGGCGCCGGTGGAGAGGGTGGCTCGGAGGGCACAGGTCGCCGCGTACAACTCCTGGGTGGAGGAGCGGGAGCGGGAGCGGGGGGGCTGACCTTCGCGGGCGTGCGGGTGGCTTCGCCGTGCGGGTTCCGGGGTGCGGCCGGGTCCAGGGGGTGCGGGTTTCGGGGGACGGGCGCCGCCCTGGGGGTGTTGTGCCCACCCGTTCCGCCTGGGGGTACCCCCTCTGGGGGAGGAACGCATGCCCACAACGGGGGGCGGAAGGCATGCCGACCGCGGGGGGGCGGAACGCATGGCCACCGCGTGCGAACGCGGCGACGGCCCCCGGGGGTGCCGGGGGCCGTCGGTGGTGCGGGGTGGTCAGCCGTTGAAGGCGCCGTTGCCGAAGGCGGGGTTGAGCAGGCCGATCACGTTGACCGTGTTGCCGGAGACGTTCACGGGGACGTGGACCGGGACCTGCACCAGGTTGCCGGAGGCGACGCCCGGGGAGTTGAGCGCCTTGCCGTGGGCGTCGGCGCCGTGGGCGGAGGCCACGCCGGCACCGGCGGCGACGATGCCACCGGCGACCATGGTGAGGGCAGCGGCCTTCTTGAGGTTCTTCACTTGGTACTTCCTCCTGGTCCGTCGCTGCGGCCGGTCCGCCGCAGCACGCCATGGAGAACGCCGCCGCCCCCGCCGGGTTGCGCCGAACGGGGGATGTACACCCGACCGTATGACCTTCTGAACGGGCGTGCGCCCCGGCGCGTGAACGGCGCGTTTCAGGTGGTGAAGCCGTGGCGGACCGCCCAGAGCGCCGCCTGGGTGCGGTCGGCGAGGTCGAGTTTCATGAGGATGTTCGAGACGTGGGTCTTCACCGTCTTCTCGGAGAGGACGAGGGCCCGGGCGATCTCGCGGTTGGAGCGGCCGTCGGCGATGAGGCCGAGGACCTCGCGCTCGCGCTCGGTGAGGGTGGTGCCGCGTCCCGTACCGCCCTGGGCGTCGTCCTGGGTCAGCAGGAAGCCGGCGACCTCGGGCTGGAGCAGGACGTGGCCGGCGTGGACGGAGCGGATGGCGCCGGCCAGCGCGTCGGGGTCGACGTCCTTGTAGACGTAGCCGGCGGCGCCGGCCCGCAGGGCGGGGACGACGGTGCGCTGCTCGGTGAAGCTGGTGACGATGAGGACCTTCGCCGGGTTGGCGAGGGCCCGGAGCCGCTTGAGGGCCTCGATGCCGTCGGTGCCCGGCATCTTCACGTCCATGAGGACGACGTCGGGCCGGAGCTCCTCGGCGCGGGCGACGCCCTCGGCGCCGTCGGCGGCCTCGCCGACGACCTCTATGTCGTCCTGGACCTCCAGGAAGGTGCGCAGGCCGCGGCGGACGACCTGGTGGTCGTCGACCAGGAGCACGCGGATGGGCTTGTCAGCCACCGGGGACCTCCATATCGATCGTGGTGCCCTCGCCGGGGGCGGAGGTCACGGTGAGGCCGCCGCCGACGCCGGCGGCGCGGTCACGCATGGACACCAGGCCGAGGTGGCGGCCGGCGCGGCGGACCGTCCTCGGGTCGAAGCCCCGGCCGTCGTCGGTGACGGTGAGCCGGGCGCCCTGGCCGCTCCGGGCGAGGGTGACGGCGACCCTGGCGGCGTCGGCGTGCCGCAGGGCGTTGTGCAGGGCTTCCTGGGCGACCCGGAGGACGGCCTCCTCCTGGGCGGCGGGCAGGGCGCGGATGCCGGGGCTGTCGAAGACCACGGTGGCGGTGTGGGCGCGGTCGAGGACCTGGATCTGGGTGCGCAGGGTGTGGACGAGGCCGTCCTCGTCGAGGGCGGCGGGGCGGAGCTCGACGACGGCGGCGCGCAGCTCGTCCGCGGCCTCGGCCGCGAGGGCGGCGACCTGCTGGAGCTCGCCCTTGGCGCGGGCGGGGTCGCGGTCGACGAGGGCGGCGGCGGCCTGGGCGGTGAGCCGGAGCGAGAAGAGCTTCTGGCTGACGGCGTCGTGCAGCTCGTGGGCGAGCCGGGAGCGCTCCTCTGCGATGGTGAGCTCGCGGCTGCGCTCGTACAGGCGGGCGTTGGTGAGGGCGATGGCGGCGTGCTGGGCGAGGATGCCGAGGAGCTCCTCGTCCTCCGCGGTGAAGCCGCAGCCGCCCTCGGGCTTGGGGCAGCGCTTGTTGGCGAGGAAGAGGGCGCCCAGGGTCTCGTCGCCGTCGCGGACGGGGAGGCCGAGGAAGTCGGAGAGCTCGGGGTGGGCGTCGGGCCAGCCGCCGAAGCGGGGGTCCTCGCGGACGTCGGCGAGCCGCTCGGGCTCGGCCTTGTGGAGCATCGCGGCGAGGACGCCGTGCTGCCGGGGCAGCGGGCCGATGGCCTTCCACTGCGCGTCGCTGACGCCGTCGACGACGAACTGGGCGAAGCCGCCGTGGTCGTCGGGGACGCCCAGGGCCGCGTACTCGGCGTCGAGGAGCTCGCGGGCGGAGGCCACGATCGTCTTGAGGACGTCGCGGACCTCCATCTGCCGGCTCATCGCCAGGAGTGCGGTGCTCACGGCGGCGAGGCCGGAGCTCGGTCGGTGGCTCATGGGTTCACGGTACCGGCGGGGTACGACGGTCCGGATGGGGCTGTGGACGGCCGTGGACCAGGTCGCGGGACCTAGGTCGAAGTGCCCCTCGGGGCCGCCCGGCCCGCACCGGCACGGCGGCCCCGTACGCGCGTGCCTGAGGGCCGGGACGTACGCGCGTGCCGGAGGCAGGGACGCACGGAGCGCCGTGCCGGTGCGGGGAAGAACGCGCGTGCCTGAGGGCCGGGACGTACGCGCGTGTCGGAAAGAGGGACGTACGCGCGCGCGTGCGGGGGCGGGTGGCTCGGGGGCGCGTGGTCCGTCTGCTCGCGTACAGGGGCGTACGCCGGGGTGGTGAGGGGGTGCCGCGCGGGGAGGAGTTCGGGCCGGGGGCGTGTCCTCCTTGAGGTGGAGGGCGGTCACCGTGCGCATTGCTGACGCAACTTCCGGTGAGTTTGTTACGTCCCCTATGTGAGCCCGCGCATAGGACGCAGGTCACTTACGAAGCTCCCTAGTGGGGCGTTCTGGGGTGGTTCGGGGCGGGACGAACCAGCCCTGAGGGCATGTGTCGGGCACGTACACGGGCCCCTGATCCACTACCCGGGATCGTACGTCACACCTTTGCCACCCGATTTTGCTGCCGCTAAGAATTGCCCCCGTCGCCGCCGAGCAGGCGCAGCGCCGCCCCGGCCCAGCGACCCCCAGCGATTCGAAGAGGTAGTCCTGCATGTCTCAGAACACCCCTGGCCACAGTCGTGGTCTGAAGAAGACCCACAAGGCCACGATCGCCGGCGTCGCCGCCCTGGGCGCAGCCGCGCTCACCCTCTCCCTCGTGCCCGGCAACGGCTCCACGGAGACCGAGCCGCAGGCGCTGAACACGAGCCAGCGGGTGGCGTGGTCGTACGACGCCGCCGCCCCGCAGGCGAAGGCGCTGGCCGCGAGCGTGACCGACCAGCACACCACCGTGGGCCTCCAGGCCAAGCTGGACGCCGCGGCGAAGGCCAAGGCGCAGGCCGCGGCCAAGGCGAAGGCCGTCAAGGCCGCCCAGGTCAAGGCCGCCGCCCAGGCGAAGGCCGACGCGGCCGCGAAGAAGGCCGCCGCCCAGGCGAAGGCCGCGGCGAAGGCCAAGGCCGCCGCCAAGGCGAAGGCCGACGCGAAGAAGCGCGCCGCGGCGAAGACGGCCGCGAGCCGTTCCGTCGCCCGGACCCCGGTCTTCGCGAACAACCTCGACGGCTGGATCCGCGAGGCGCTCTTCATCATGGACAAGCACAACATCCCGGGCTCGTACCACGGCCTGCACAAGAACATCATGCGCGAGTCCAGCGGCAACCCGTACGCGATCAACAACTGGGACATCAACGCCCGCAACGGCGTCCCGTCCAAGGGCCTGCTCCAGGTGATCTACCCGACGTTCAAGGCGTACCACGTCAAGGGCACCAAGTTCGACCAGTACGACCCGGTCGCCAACATCGTCGCCGCCGCCAACTACGCGGCCGACCGCTACGGCTCGATCGACAACGTCAACAGCGCGTACTGAGCCTGTTCCGACGACGCCGAAGGGCGGCACCCCGTGCGGGGTGCCGCCCTTCGGCGTGTGCGAGGCGCGTGCGGCGGGCGCCGTTACTTGCGCATGACCTCGGGCTCGTGGCGGCGCAGCAGGCGCGCGACCAGGATGCCGAGGACGGTGGTCATGAAGAGCAGGACGCCGATGTTGAAGCCCCACTGGCCGGCGCTGTGCTCCCACAGCGGGTCCAGGTCGGTGGGGTTCTTCGGGTCCCACGGCGCCATGAGGTGCGCGAGGTCGAGCGTGGTGCCGGCGCCGGCGATGGCCCAGCGGGAGGGCATGAGCCAGGCGAACTGCTCCAGGCCGGGCGAGCCGAAGACCTTGAAGAGGATGCCGGTGAACACGACCTGGACGATCGCGAACATGACCAGCAGCGGCATGGTCTTCTCGGCGGTCTTCACCAGGGCGGAGATGACCAGGCCGACCATCATCGAGGTGAGGCCGAGGGCGATGACGACGAGGCAGAGCTCGACGGCCGGCGGCATGAGGAGGCCCTCGGCGGGCAGGTCGCGGATGGCGAAGCCGATGACGCAGAGGATGACGCCCTGGAAGGCCGTGATGACGCCGAGGACGATCACCTTGGACATCAGGTAGGCCGAGCGGGAGAGGCCGGTGGCGCGCTCCCGTTCGTAGATGACCCGTTCCTTGATCAGCTCTCGTACGGAGTTCGCGGCGCCGGAGAAGCACATGCCGACCGCGAGGATCAGCATGATGATGCCGGCGTCGCCGTTGAACCGGGCCGGCGGTGTCGGCGGCGCGAGGCCGAAGTCGGCGGGGATGACGACCGAGACGGAGCCGATCACCGCCGGGAGGATCACCATGAGGGCGAGGAAGCCCTTGTCGGAGACGATCACCGAGGTGTAGCGGCGGATCAGCGTCCACAGCTGGGAGCCCCAGCCCTGCGGCTTGGGCGGGCGGGACATCGCCTGCTGCGGCATGTGGACGGGCTGGGCGGCGACGGCGTCGATGTCGGCGGCGTACAGCTGGTAGTGCTGCGAGCCCTTCCAGCGGCCGGCCCAGTCGTAGTCGCGGTAGTTCTCGAAGGCGGAGAAGACGTCGGCCCAGGAGGAGTAGCCGAAGAAGTTCAGCGCCTCGTCGGGCGGGCCGAAGTACGCCACGGAGCCGCCGGGCGCCATCACCAGGAGCTTGTCGCAGAGGGCCAGCTCGGCGACGGAGTGGGTGACGACGAGGACGGTGCGGCCGTCGTCGGCGAGGCCGCGGAGCAGCTGCATGACGTCGCGGTCCATGCCCGGGTCGAGGCCGGAGGTCGGCTCGTCCAGGAAGATCAGCGAGGGCTTGGTCAGCAGCTCCAGGGCGACGGAGACGCGCTTGCGCTGGCCACCGGAGAGGGAGGTGACCTTCTTCTCCTTGTGGATGTCGAGCTTGAGCTCGCGCAGCACCTCGTCGATGCGGGCCTCGCGCTCGGCGGTCGCGGTGTCGCCGGGGAAGCGGAGCTTGGCGGCGTACCGGAGCGCCTTCTGGACGGTCAGCTCCTTGTGCAGGATGTCGTCCTGCGGGACCAGGCCGATGCGCTGGCGCAGCTCGGCGAACTGCTTGTAGAGGCTGCGGTTGTCGTAGAGGACGTCGCCCTCGTTGGCGGGCCGGTAGCCGGTGAGCGCCTTGAGGAGGGTGGACTTGCCGGAGCCGGAGGGGCCGATGACGCCGATGAGCGACTTCTCGGGGACGCCGAAGGAGACGTCCTTGAGGATCTGCTTGCCGCCGTCGACGGTGACGGTGAGGTGGCGGGCCGAGAAGGAGACCGAGCCGGTGTCGACGAACTCTTCCAGCTGGCCGCCGACGATCCGGAAGGTGGAGTGGCCGACGCCGACGATGTCCTGCGGGCCGAGGAGGGCGGTGCCGCCCTTGGGGATCGGCTGGCCGTTGACGTAGGTGCCGTTGTGCGAGCCGAGGTCGCGGATCTCCATGCGGCCGTCGGGCGTGGCGTGGAACTCGGCGTGGTGGCGCGAAACCTGGAGGTCGGAGACGACCAGTTCGTTCTCGAGCGCACGGCCGATGCGCATCACGTGCCCGAGGGACAGCTGGTGGAAGGTGGTGGGGCTGCGCTCGGAGTAGGCCGACGACGCCCCCGCGGCGCCGCGGGTCTTCTGGGCGAGCTGCTCGACCGGACCGCCGCCCTGGTGGGGGACCTGCGGCTGGACGTGGCCTCCCTGCTGCGGCGCGGGCTGCTGCCAGCCGCCGTGCTGCGGCGGCGCGGCGTCGTGGGTGGCCCACTCGGCCTGCTGGGCCTGCTGCCCGACCGGCGGCTGGACCGGCTGGACCGGGGCGCCGCCCTGGTGGGCGTGGGCCGGCTGTCCGGCGTGCGCGGCGGAGAGGTTCAGGCGCGGGCCGTCCGTCGGGTTGCCGAGGTGGACGGCGGTCCCGGGGCCGATCTCCAGCTGCTGGAGGCGCTGCCCGGCGACGAAGGTGCCGTTGGTGGAGCCGTGGTCCTCGATGGCCCAGCTCCGGCCGTTCCAGCTGATCGTGGCGTGCCGCCACGAGACCCTGGCGTCGTCGATGACCAGGTCGCCCTGGGGGTCGCGCCCCAGGGTGTACGACCGGGACGGCTCCAGCGTCCAGGTCCTGCCGTTGAGTTCGAGTACGAGTTCTGGCACTCCATGCCCCACTGTGTGTCCCCCGATGCACCCCCGACACGGGGGCCCTAGGGATGGCGAATCATCCTGGGGAACTATTTCAGGCCGGGTCCCCGATCCGAAAGTCGGGCGGCGTGAAGACCCGGGGGAGGGCCTCCGGGCCCCTCCGGGACGGTGTTCGGCCGGGCGGGTGTCCGGAACGCGGGACGGGGCGCCGGGTGGCACCGGGTGCCCGATACGGTGGGAGCACCATGAGCGCATCGCAGACACCGGACGTTCCCGCCGTGCACGCCGCGGACGTGCCCACGCTTCTCGTCAAGATCTTCGGGAAGGACCGGCCCGGTATCACCGCCGGTCTCTTCGACACCCTGGCCGCCTTCTCCGTGGACGTCGTCGACATCGAGCAGGTCGTGTCGCGCGGCCGGCTGGTGCTGTGCGCGCTGGTCACCGAGCCGACCGTCGCCACGCAGGGCGAGCTGCGCGCCACCGTGCACAGCTGGGCCGAGTCGCTGAAGCTCCAGGCGGAGATCATCTCGGGCACCGGCGACAACCGGCCGCGCGGCGAGGGCCGCTCGCACGTGACCGTGCTCGGGCACCCGCTGACGGCCGAGCAGACGGCGGCCATAGCGGCCAGGATCGCCGGCTCGGGCGGCAACATCGACCGTATCTTCCGGCTGGCGAAGTACCCCGTGACGGCGGTCGAGTTCGCGGTGTCGGGCTGTGCGACCGAGGTGCTGCGGACGGCGCTGGCCACCGAGGCGCACACGGTCGGGGTGGACGTGGCCGTGGTCTCGGCGGGGCTGCACCGGCGGGCGCAGCGGCTCGTCGTCATGGACGTGGACTCGACGCTGATCCAGGACGAGGTCATCGAGCTCTTCGCGGCGCACGCGGGGTGCGAGGAGAAGGTCGCCGAGGTGACGGCGGCGGCGATGCGCGGCGAGCTGGACTTCGAGCAGTCGCTGCACGCGCGCGTGGCGCTCCTGGAGGGCCTGGACGCGTCGGTGGTGGACAAGGTGCGGGCCGAGGTGCGGCTCACGCCGGGCGCGCGGACGCTGATCCGTACGCTGAAGCGGCTCGGCTACCAGGTGGGTGTGGTCTCGGGCGGCTTCACGCAGGTCACGGATGATCTGAAGGAGCGGCTCGGGCTCGACTTCGCCCAGGCCAACACCCTGGAGATCGTGGACGGGAAGCTGACCGGCCGGGTCACGGGCGAGATCGTGGACCGGGCGGGCAAGGCGCGGCTGCTGCGCCGGTTCGCGGCGGAGGCCGGGGTGCCGCTGGCGCAGACGGTGGCGATCGGCGACGGCGCCAACGATCTGGACATGCTGAACGCGGCGGGGCTCGGGGTGGCGTTCAACGCCAAGCCGGTGGTGCGGAAGGCCGCCCACACGGCGGTGAACGTGCCGTTCCTCGACACCGTCCTGTACCTGCTGGGGATCACCCGCGAGGAGGTCGAGGCGGCGGACGGCGGCGAGGAGCCGCTGGAGCACTGAGTCCGCCCGCCCGTTGTCGTACGGAGAGGGGCCCGGCCGTCGTGAGGACGGCCGGGCCCCTTTTCGCGTACGGGCATCCGCGGGCGGGCCGGCGGACCGGGCGCGGGGGTCAGGCGTGGGGGGTCCAGAAGTCGACGAGGCGGCCGACGCCGTGCTCGACGGACTTCCAGGTGCCGGTGAAGGCGAGGACGGCGAAGGCGGCGGTCGGGTAGCCGCTGCGGTTCATCCGGGCGATGAGGTCGCCCTCCCCCTCGCCGGCGAGGGCGTCGGCCAGGGCGTGCATGCCGGGGTTGTGGCCGATGAGGAGGACGTCGTCCACGTCCTCCGGGATCTCGTTGAGCAGGGCGATGAGCTCGCCGAGGGACGCCTCGTAGATGCGCTCCTCGTAGACCGTCTTCGGGCGCTCGGGCAGCTCGTGGACGGCGAGCTTCCACGTCTCACGGGTGCGGGCCGCGGTCGAGCAGAGGGCCAGGTCGAAGTGGATGCCGGACTGGGCGAGCCGGCGGCCCGCCACGGGTGCGTCCTTGCGGCCGCGCTCGGCGAGCGGGCGCTCGTGATCGGTCTCCTGGCCCCAGTCCGCCTTCGCGTGCCGGAGCAGCACGATCCTTCGGGTTGATTCGACGCTCATGGTCCACAGCTTGGCACGGATCGGCCCGTCCTGACTCAGAGAGCGAGGGTTTGCCCGATGAGCCGGACGACCCGGCCGATCCCGTCCTCCCCGCCCGCCGCCGCGGCCTCACCGGGCCCGGTGACCAGCAGCAGGAGCACGGTGAAGGCGGCCACCGGGAGCGCGAGGGCCCACCAGGGCAGCCGGGTGTCGACGCCTGCGGGCGTGGTCCGGTCGCCGGTGCGGGTGAGGGCCGCCATGGCCGCCTCCGAGGTGGAGTGCCCCCTGGACGTGGTCCTCGGGGGAGGTGGGTGCCGCGGAACCGCGGTGTGTCTCCACCGTAGGGAGCGCGGGGGCCACGGCCCATCCGGTGATCCACCTACTCGCCCCTGAGTCTTCCCCCTAGGGGATACGGGGGTTGTCCCTACCCCGGGCGGCCGGGGCAGCCCGGGCGGCCGGGGCGGCCGGGGTCCCCGCCCTGCGGGGGTCGGGTCGGGTCACGGGGAGGCGATCGAGGCGATGACACCGATGACGACCGTGATGCCGAGCATCGCGCCGAGCACGAGGAGCAGCTTCTTCTGGCCGCCCTGGGGATTGGGCTCGAGAACGGGCATGGGCCCAGTCTCGCATCTCAGGATTCGTCTTCGATCGTCCGGTCCCGTCCGGCGAGCGATCCCACGATCATCTGCGGCACCATCAGCCCGCCCATGAGGGCGATCGGCACGCCCCAGCCGCCGCTGTGCTGGTAGAGCACGCCGACGAGGAGGGGGCCGGGGATGGAGATGAGGTAGCCGACGCACTGGGCGAAGGCGGAGAGGCGGACGACGCCGGTCCCGGTGCGGGAGCGCATGCCGATCATGGTGAGGGCGAGCGGGAAGGAGCAGTTCGAGATGCCGAGGAGCACCGCCCAGACCCAGGCGCCGCCCGCCGGGGCGAGGAGCAGGCCGGTGTAGCCGACGAGGCCGCAGGTGCCGAGGGCGACCACGATCGGGCCCTGGTGGCGCATCCGGGTGGCGAGGCGCGGGATGACGAAGGCGAGCGGGACGCCCATGACCATGGTGACCGCGAGGAGGACGCCCGCGGTGGAGGCGGGGACGCCGGCGTCGCGGAAGATCTGCGGCATCCAGCCCATGGTGATGTACGCGCCGGTGGCCTGGAGGCCGAAGAAGCAGGCGAGGGCCCAGGCCGTGCGGCTGCGGTACAGGGGACGGAGCGCGGTCTCGGCGGCGGGCGCGGTGCCGGATTCCGTACGGGACGCGGTACGGGACTCCGTACGGGATCCGGCACGGGACCCCGTACGGGACCCGGCACCGGATTCCGTGGTGCCCGGTTCCGTACGGGCGGTGCCGGTGCGGTCCTTGACGAGCGGGAGCCAGGGCAGGACGGCGAGGGCGGCGAGCACCGCCCAGACGCCGAGGCCGAGCCGCCAGTCGCCGCCGAGGGCGTCGGTCATGGGGACGGTGACGGCGGCGGCGAGCGAGGTGCCGAGCGCGAGGGCCATGGAGTACAGCCCGGTCATGCTGCCGATGCGGTCGGGGAAGTACCGCTTGACGATCACCGGCATCAGGACGTTGCTGACGGCGATGCCCATGAGGGCGAGGGCGCTGGCGGCGAGGAAGGCGGCGGTGCCGGAGGCGAGGGGACGCAGCAGCAGGCCGGCGAGGATCGCGGCCATGCCGGCGCAGACGACGGCGGCGGGGCCGAAGCGGCGGGCCAGGCGCGGGGCGGTGATGCCGAAGATCGCGAAGCAGAGCGGCGGCACGGAGGTGAGGACGCCGGCGACGGTGCCGCTCATGTGGAGACCGGCGCTGACCTCTTCGAGGAGGGCGCCGAGGCTGGTGATCGCGGGGCGCAGGTTGAGCGCGGCGAGGACCAGTCCGACGGAGACGAGGCCGAGGGTCCAGCGGGCGGTGCGACCGCCGTCCGGGGTGGTGGGGGCGGAGCGCTCCGGCGCGGGGGCCGGCCGGGTGACGGCGGCGGGGTCGAGGGTCTTCGGCTCGTCTGACATGGGACCATCATAGAATCATGGGATGATTGGTTGTCCAATCCTGAACGAGTACCTGACCCGTACTCGAACCGGTACCTGAACCCGCACTTGAACCGGTACCTGAACCCGTACCGCTGACCCACCCCGGAAGGTGAGTTCTCCATGGCCCTCGGGCACCCCCGGCGCACCGGTCTGACCGACCAGGTGATCGCCGAGCTGCGGAACCAGATCACGTCCGGCGAGTGGCCGGTCGGCTCCCGGATCCCGACCGAGCCGGAGCTGGTCGAGCAGCTGGGCGTGGCCCGCAACACGGTCCGCGAGGCGGTCCGCGCCCTCGCCCACAACGGGCTGCTCGACATCCGGCAGGGTTCCGGCACCTATGTGGCGGCGACGAGCGAGCTGGCCGGGGTGATGCACCGGCGGTTCGCCGGCTCCGATCCGCGGCACGTGGCCGAGCTGCGCTCCACGCTGGAGTCGGCCGCCGCGCGGTTCGCGGCGCGGCGCCGCTCGGAGCGGGACCTGAAGCAGCTGGACGCGCTGCTGGCCCGGCGCGAGGAGGCGTGGGAGTCGGGGGACGCGGAGCGGTTCGTGACGGCGGACGCGGCCTTCCACCACGCGGTGGTGGCGGCGTCCGGCAACGACGTGCTGACCGAGCTCTACGCGGACCTGGGCGATCTGCTGCGGGAGTGGCTGCGCGACGACGTGGGTCAGGTGCTGCGGCCGGAGAACCACATGGACCACGCCCGGCTGGTGGAGGCGATCCGGAGCGGGGAGGCGGAGCTGGCGGCGGAGGAGGCGGCCGGCTATCCGTTCATGTGCCTGGGCGGGCGGGAGGAGCGGGATCCGCGGCCGGTTCGTGGGTGACCCACGCGGAGCGGACCTCCTTCCAGCAGCGGGCGGTCACCGTGGCGTGGTCGGCGGGAGCGACGTCCACGGGCGCGCTGTCGGTGTCCAGGTCCCACCAGGGGTCGCACTCGACGTGGAGCCGTATCCGGTCGGTGCGGGGGTACGGGTTCCGGCAGTGGGCGGTGACCCGGCTGCCGTCGACGACCGTGTGGCAGGAGGCGCCGAAGTCCTCGGGGCCGTCGGCGGACGGGGCGGTCACGGCGAGCTCCTCCGCGGGGGCGGGGGCCGCGTGGACCTCCGCGGCGACGGCGGTGCCGAGGAGCAGGGCGGCGACCGAGGCGTAGGCGGCGAAGCCGCGCTGGAGCGTGCGCATGCCCGTACCTCCTCCCCGTGAGTAGCCGGAACGACACGCTTCGACCAGTCTGCGGTGATCCGCCCGACTTTTCGAGTCGGGGCGCCGGGGACGGGAAACAGCCGGGGCAGGGAAACGGCCGGGGCAGGGAAACGGCCGGGGCAGGGAAACGGCGCAGCCGCGAAACGGCCGGGGCCGGGTGCGCGTCCCCACGGAGACGCGCACCCGGCCCCGGCCGATGCGGTGCGGGCGGTGTCAGGCGCCGATCGCGTGCAGCCCGCCGTCGACGTGCACGATCTCGCCCGTGGTCTTCGGGAACCAGTCGGAGAGCAGCGCGACGATGGCGCGGCCGGCCGGCTCCGGGTCGGAGAGGTCCCACTCCAGCGGGGAGCGGTCGTCCCAGACGCTCGCCAGCTCGGAGAAGCCCGGGATGGACTTGGCGGCCATCGAGCCGAGCGGACCGGCCGAGACCAGGTTGCAGCGGATGTTCTGCTTGCCCAGGTCGCGGGCCATGTAGCGGCTGGTCGCCTCCAGGGCGGCCTTGGCCGGGCCCATCCAGTCGTACTGCGGCCAGGCGAACTTCGCGTCGAAGGTGAGGCCGACGACCGAGCCGCCCTCGCTCATCAGCGGCAGCACGGCCATCGTCAGCGACTTCAGGGAGAAGGCCGAGACGTGCATGGCGGTGGAGACCGACTCGAACGGCGTGTTCAGGAAGTTGCCGCCGAGGGCGTCCTGCGGGGCGAAGCCGATGGAGTGGACGACACCGTCGATGCGGTCGCCGAGGTGCTCGCGCACCTGGCCCTCCAGGCGGGCGAGGTGCTCGTCGTTGGAGACGTCGAGCTCCAGGACCTTGACAGCCTCGGGGCGGGGGAGCTTCTTGGCGATGCGCTCGGTGAGCGTCGGCCGGGGCCAGGCGGTGAGGATGATCTCCGCACCCTGCTCCTGGGCCAGCTTCGCGGCGTGGAAGGCGATGGAGGACTCCATCAGCACACCGGTGATCAGGATGCGCTTGCCTTCGAGGATTCCGCTCATGTGATCAGTGACCCATGCCCAATCCGCCGTCAACCGGAATGACGGCTCCAGTGATGTACGAGGCGTCGTCGGAGGCGAGGAACCTCACGGCCGCGGCGATCTCCGCGGGCCGCGCGTAGCGGCCGAGCGGCACCTGCGACACGATGCCCGCGCGCTGCTCGTCGGTGAGCACGGCGGTCATGTCGGTGTCGACGAAGCCGGGCGCGACGACGTTGAAGGTGATGTTCCGCGAGCCGAGCTCACGGGCGAGCGAGCGGGCGAAGCCGACCAGGCCGGCCTTGGAGGCGGCGTAGTTGGCCTGGCCCGCGGAGCCCAGCAGACCGACGACCGAGGAGATCAGGACGACGCGGCCCTTCTTCGCGCGGAGCATGCCGCGGTTGGCGCGCTTCACGACGCGGAAGGTGCCGGTGAGGTTGGTGTCGAGGACGGACGTGAAGTCCTCCTCGGACATGCGCATGAGGAGCTGGTCCTTCGTCACGCCGGCGTTGGCCACGAGGACCTCGACCGGGCCGTGCTTCTCCTCGATCTCCTTGTACGCCTGCTCCACCTGCTCGCCGTCGGTGATGTCGCACCGCACGGCGAGACAGCCCAGTTCGGCGAGCTCGGCCGGCGGCTCGCCCGAGCGGTAGGTGTACGCGACCTTGTCGCCCGCCTCGGCGAACGCGCGGGCGATGGCGAGGCCGATGCCCCGGTTTCCTCCGGTGACGAGAACCGAGCGGCTCAACGGATCACCCTTTCGATCAGCGGTCTGGTACCTCGAAAACCTATCGGTACGGTCCTCCTCATGGGGAATCGGCCTCCGACAGTGGCGTGAGGGTGTCACTGTCGGGTCCCTACAGACGCGAGCCGGTCCGGGGGCGGTGCGGCGGAGCCCCGGATGCCGCCCTCCGTCATCGGTAAATGCGCCGAAGAGCGTGACGCGGCGTGATTCACTTCCGGTTGCCCGTCAACCGCAGCAGGTTCCCGTCACGCAGAGAGCGAGGCCGCTCGTGGTCCATGCGATCGATCCGACCTTCCACGCCCTTCCCCTGAGGGCGCTCGCCGACGCGGCGCTCGCGCGGGCGCGCGCGCTCGGCGCCGAGCACGCCGACTTCCGCCTCGAAAGGGTCCGCAGCGCCGCCTGGCGGCTGCGGGACGCCAAGCCGGCGGGTTCCTCGGACACCACCGACCTCGGGTACGCCGTGCGCGTGGTGCACGGCGGGGCCTGGGGCTTCGCCTCCGGGGTCGACCTGACGATGGACGGGGCGGCGAAGGTGGCCTCGCAGGCCGTGGCCATGGCCAAGCTGTCGGCGCAGGTGATCGCCGCGGCCGGGTCGGAGGAGAGGGTCGAGCTGGCGGCGGAGCCGGTGCACGCGGACAAGGTGTGGATCTCCTCGTACGAGATCGACCCCTTCTCCGTCCCGGCGGAGGAGAAGAGCGCGCTGCTCGCCGACTGGTCGGCGCGGCTGCTGCGGGCCGACGGGGTGGCGCACGTGGACGCCTCGCTCCTGACGGTCTTCGAGAACAAGTTCTACGCGGACACGGCCGGCACCGTCACCACCCAGCAGCGGGTGCGGCTCCATCCGCAGCTCACCGCGACCGCCGTGGACGGCACCACGGGCGAGTTCGACTCCATGCGGACGATCGCGCCGCCGGTCGGCCGGGGCTGGGAGTACCTGACCGGCACCGGCTGGGACTGGGACAAGGAGCTGGACGAGATCCCGGAGCTGCTCGCCGAGAAGATGCGGGCGCCGAGCGTCGAGGCCGGCCGGTACGACCTGGTCGTCGACCCGTCGAACCTGTGGCTGACCATCCACGAGTCGATCGGCCACGCCACCGAGCTGGACCGGGCGCTCGGCTACGAGGCGGCGTACGCGGGCACCTCCTTCGCCACCTTCGACCAGCTGAACAAGCTGGTGTACGGCTCCTCGGTGATGAACGTGACCGGCGACCGGACGGCCGAGCACGGGCTCGCGACGATCGGGTACGACGACGAGGGCGTCGAGGCGCAGTCCTGGGACCTGGTGAAGGACGGCACGCTCGTCGGCTACCAGCTGGACCGGCGGATCGCGAAGCTCACCGGCCTCGGGCGGTCCAACGGCTGCGCGTTCGCGGACTCCCCCGCGCACGTGCCGGTGCAGCGGATGGCGAACGTGTCGCTCCGGCCGGACCCGGGCGGTCTGTCGACCGAGGACCTGATCGGCGGCGTGGAGCGCGGCATCTACGTGGTCGGCGACCGGTCGTGGTCGATCGACATGCAGCGGTACAACTTCCAGTTCACCGGCCAGCGCTTCTTCCGCATCGAGAACGGCCGGCTGGCCGGGCAGCTGCGGGACGTCGCGTACCAGGCGACCACCACCGACTTCTGGGGCTCGATGGAGCAGGTCGGCGGCCCCCAGACGTACGTCCTCGGCGGCGCCTTCAACTGCGGCAAGGCCCAGCCGGGCCAGGTCGCGGCCGTCTCGCACGGCTGCCCCTCCGCCCTCTTCCGGGGCGTCAACATCCTGAACACCACGCAGGAGGCGGGTCGATGACCAGGTCCACCACGTACGGGGCCCTCTGCTGGGGGTCCGGGGGTCGCCCCCCGGGAAAGCACAGTCTCAACACGACGCAGGAGGCCGGTCGATGAACAGCCGCGTCAGCAAGCCGTACGAGATCGTCGAGCGGGCCCTGGAGCTGTCCCGGGCCGACGGGTGCGTCGTCATCGCGGACGAGGAGTCCTCGGCCAACCTGCGCTGGGCGGGCAACGCGCTCACCACGAACGGCGTGACCAGGGGCCGTACGCTCACCGTGATCGCCACCGTGGACGGCGCCGAGGGCACCGCCTCCGGAGTGGTCTCCCGGTCCGCGGTGACCGCCGACGACCTGGAGCCGCTGGTCCGTGCGGCCGAGGCGGCGGCGCGGGCGGCCGGGCCGGCCGAGGACGCGCAGCCGCTGGTGGAGGGCGTGCCCTCCTCCCCCGACTTCACCGACGCGCCCGCCGAGACCTCCTCCGCCGTCTTCGCCGACTTCGCGCCGGCGCTCGGCGAGGCGTTCGCACGCGCGCGTGCCGGCGGCCGGGAGCTGTACGGCTTCGCGAACCACGAGCTGACCTCCACGTACCTGGGCACCTCGACCGGGCTGCGGCTCCGGCACGACCAGCCCAACGGCACCCTGGAGCTCAACGCCAAGTCCCCCGATCGCACCCGCTCCGCCTGGGCCGGGCGCTCCACCCGCGACTTCAAGGACGTGGACCCCGGGGCGCTCGACGCCGAGCTGGCCGTCAGGCTGGGCTGGGCCGAGCGGCGGATCGAGCTGCCGGCCGGACGGTACGAGACGCTGCTGCCGCCGACCGCCGTGGCCGACCTGCTCATCTACCAGCTGTGGTCCTCCATGGCGCGGGACGCGGTGGAGGGCCGGACGGTCTTCTCCCGGCCCGGCGGCGGCACCCGGCTCGGCGAGACCCTCTCCCCGCTGCCGCTGACCCTGCGCAGCGACCCGAACGAGCCGGGCCTGGAGTCCGCGCCGTTCGTCATCGCACACGCCTCCGGGGACGACGAGTCGGTCTTCGACAACGGTCTGCCGGTCGGTCCGGTGGAGTGGATGCGGGCCGGTGCGCTCGACCGGCTCATCACCACCCGGCACACGGCGGGCCTCACCGGCCTGCCGGTGGCGCCCGGGGCGGGGAACCTGATCCTCGACGGCGGCGGCGACCGCTCGCTGGAGGAGATGGTGGCCGCCACCGAGCGCGGACTGCTGCTGACCTGCCTCTGGTACATCCGCGAGGTCGATCCGGCGACGCTGCTGCTCACCGGTCTGACCCGGGACGGCGTCTACCTCGTCGAGAACGGCGAGGTGGTCGGCGAGGTCAACAACTTCCGGTTCAACGAGTCGCCGGTGGACCTGCTGTCGCGGGCCACCGAGGCGGGCCGGACGGAGCGGACCCTGCCGCGCGAGTGGAGCGACTGGTTCACCCGGGCCGCGATGCCCGCGCTGCGGGTGCCCGACTTCAACATGAGCTCGGTCAGCAAGGGCGTCTGACCCGCCTAGACTGGGCTGTCACCCCATAACGATCCAAGGAGACTGACGACCGTGACGGACATCGTCGACGAGCTGAAGTGGCGTGGGCTCTTCGCCCAGTCCACCGACGAGGACGCCCTGCGCAAGGCTCTCGCGGACGGTCCCGTCACGTTCTATTGCGGCTTCGACCCGACCGCGGCCAGTCTCCACGTCGGCCACCTGGTCCAGGTGCTCACCGTCCGCCGGCTCCAGCGGGCCGGGCACCGGCCGCTGGCGCTGGTCGGCGGGGCCACCGGCCAGATCGGCGACCCGCGGCCGACCGCCGAGCGCACCCTGAACGACCCCGAGACGGTCGCGAACTGGGTGACCCGGCTGCGTTCCCAGATCGAGCCGTTCCTCTCCTTCGAGGGGGAGAACGCCGCGGTCATGGTGAACAACCTGGACTGGACCGCCGGGATGTCGGCGATCGAGTTCCTACGGGACATCGGCAAGCACTTCCGGGTCAACAAGATGCTGACCAAGGACTCCGTGGCCCGCCGCCTGGAGTCCGAGCAGGGCATCAGCTACACCGAGTTCAGCTACCAGCTGCTCCAGGGCATGGACTTCCTGGAGCTGTACCGGCGCTACGGCTGCACGCTCCAGCAGGGCGGCTCCGACCAGTGGGGCAACCTGGTGGCCGGCCTCGACCTCATCCACAAGCTGGAGCCGGGCGCCGAGGCGCACGCGCTGGCGACGCCGCTGATGGTCAAGGCGGACGGCACCAAGTTCGGCAAGACCGAGGGCGGCGCCGTCTGGCTCGACCCGGAGATGACCACCCCGTACGCGTTCTACCAGTTCTGGCTGAACGTGGACGACCGGGACATCTCCACGTACATGCGGATCCTCTCCTTCAAGTCCCGCGAGGAGCTGGAGGAGCTGGAGGCGCAGACCGCCGAGCGTCCGCAGGCGCGGGCCGCGCAGCGGGCGCTCGCCGAGGAGCTGACCACGCTGGTGCACGGCGCGGACCAGTGCCGCGCGGTGATCGAGGCGTCGAAGGCGCTGTTCGGGCAGGGCGACCTGGCCGAGCTGGACGAGCGGACGCTGGCCGCGGCCCTCTCGGAGCTGCCGCACGCGCGCGTGACCGAGCTGGGCCAGGTCGTGGACCTGTTCGCCGAGGTCGGTCTGGTGGCGAGCAAGTCGGCGGCGCGCCGCACGGTGAAGGAGGGCGGTGCCTACGTGAACAACGTGAAGGTGACCGCCGAGGACGCCGTCGCCGAGGCCGGCGAGCTGCTGCACGGCCGGTGGCTGGTGCTGCGGCGCGGCAAGAAGAACCTGGCGGCGATCGAGTACGCGGGCCAGTAGCCACAGGCCGGAGGCCCGGTACGGCGATCGGTCGCCGTACCGGGCCTCCGGCGTGCTCCGCCCGGATCAGGTGCGCTGTCTGTTGCCCTTGATCGAGGCCCAGATCATGTCGCCGACGCCGACCACGGCCACGGCGCCGATGAGCTGGAGCAGGTGACGGGTCCAGTCGATGCCCTTGGTGTCCTCGACGCCGATCCAGCCGGCGACCGCGTTGCCCAGGACGCTGCCCAGAATGCCGAAGATCGTCGTCAGCCACAGCGGGATCTGCTGCTTGCCGGGCAGGATCGCCTTCGCGATCAGACCCAGGACGAAACCGACGATGATCGCCCACAACCAACTCATAGCCGCCTCCTCGTGCGCATGTGGCCCCAGTCTCGGCCCATCGGCCATACGGCGCATGTCGGACGACTCCATACGTGCCCCGGTCTCGTCGCCCCCGGACGGTGGGCGTACCGTGGTGCGAGGTCCGGGCCGGGGAGGGTCCGGCGCGAGCGGCGGGTGGTGGAACGCGATGCGGAAGCGAGGCGGACCCGAGGTCTTCCGGATCACCGGGGCCCGGCAGGGGCTCGCGGACGACGTCCGGGGCAGGCAGCGGCGGTACGTCATCTCGATGTCGGTCCGGACGCTCTCGGTGATCGCCGCCGCGGTGCTGTGGAACGTGGAGCGGCACGTGGCGATCGTCGCCCTGGCCCTCGGGGTGCTGCTGCCGTACATCGCCGTGGTGATCGCGAACGCGGGGCGGGAGAGCGCCCCCTCGCTCCCGTCGGCGTATCTGCCGGCGCCGGTGCGGCCGGCCCTGGGGGCGACCGAGGGCGTGGCGGAACCCGGAGCGGAACGTCCGTACGGACACGCCTGACCGGACCCGGCCTTTCCCCCGTCACGCGACGTGACGGCGACCCCGCCGGGAACCTCAAGAAAAGCTCAAATCAATCATGAAGTTCCGGTGCACCGCACCCAGGGTGCCGTGACATACTGCGTACGCGCTCCGCATCCCCCGTCGGAGCGACGGACCGATGCCGGGCAGCTCCCCCCGTGGCTGCTCGGCATCGCCCTTGCTGGACAATGTTCCGGTGATCAATGGTCCCGTGAGTGACGAGAAGCCGATCTGCTCCGCGAAGGGCTGCCGGGCCGGCGCCGTCTGGGTGCTCGCCTGGAACAACCCCAAGCTGCACACGCCGGAGCGCCGCAAGACCTGGCTCGCCTGCGAGGAACACCGTGAGCACCTCTCCCAGTTCCTGGGCGTGCGGGGGTTCCTGAAGGACGTCGTGCCGTTCGCGGAGTGGGAGGCCACGGGGGCCGGGGACTCAGCCGCCGATGGCTGACATCGGGCGGTCCGGCTGAAGGAAGCTCGGGTCGTCCAGGCCCGAGCCGGCCTTCTTCCCCCACATCGCCTTCTTCCACAGCTCCGCGACGGCCGCGTCGGGAGCGTCCGAGCGGAGCGCGGCCCGCAGGTCGGTCTCCTCGGTGGCGAAGAGGCAGGTGCGGATCTGCCCGTCGGCGGTGAGCCGGGTCCGGTCGCAGGCCCGGCAGAACGGGCGGGTGACGGAGGCGATGACGCCGACCGTGTGGGGGCCGCCGTCGACGACCCAGCGCTCGGCCGGGGCGGAGCCGCGCTCGTCGGCGCCTTCCTCGGTGAGCGTGAAGCGGGTGCGCAGCGACTCCAGGATGTCCCCGGCGGTGATCATGCCGTCGCGCTTCCAGCCGTGCTGGGCGTCGAGCGGCATCTGCTCGATGAAGCGGAGCTCGTACCCCTGCTCCATCGCCCAGGCGAGGAGGTCGGGGGCCTCGTCCTCGTTGAGCCCCGGCATCAGGACCGCGTTGACCTTCACCGGGGTGAGGCCGGCGTCGCGGGCGGCGGCCATGCCGTCGAGGACGTCGTGGTGGCGGTCGCGGCGGGTGAGGGTCTTGAAGACCTCGGGGCGCAGGGTGTCCAGGGAGACGTTGACCCGGTCGAGTCCGGCGGCCTTCAGGGCGGCGGCGGTGCGCTTGAGGCCGATGCCGTTGGTGGTGAGGGACATCCGGGGGCGGGGCTCCAGGGCGGCGCAGCGCTCGACGATCCCGACGAGGCCGGGGCGGAGCAGCGGCTCGCCGCCGGTGAAGCGGACCTCGGTGACGCCGAGGTCGGTGACGGCGATCCGGATCAGCCGGACGATCTCGTCGTCGGTGAGGAGGTCGGGCTTGGCCAGCCACTGGAGCCCCTCTTCGGGCATGCAGTAGGTGCAGCGCAGATTGCACCGGTCCGTGAGGGAAACGCGCAGGTCGGTGGCGACTCGGCCGTACGTGTCGAGGAGCACGGTTCCCCTCCCCTTCTCCAGGTTTCGCTTCTCGTTCGAGCCTACGTGACCGCACCGGCGCCGGGCACGGGCCGATTGTCACGAGGACGGGACCGGCCGCGTCGTAGAACTCTACGACGCGGCCGGCGGGTCGTCGCGGACCGTATACGACCGGATGCGCGGCGGTCAGTGCCGGACCGCCGCCGCGGTGCCGACGCCGGTGAGGGACTTGACCTCCAGCTCGGCGTACTTGCCGGCGTCCGGCTCCTCCTTGGAGAGGATCGAGCCGAGCCAGCCGAGGAGGAAGCCGAGGGGGATGGAGACCAGGCCGGGGTTCTCCAGGGGGAACCAGTGGAAGTCGACGCCCTTGAACATGGAGCCCGGTCCGCCGGAGACGACCGGCGAGAAGAGGACGAGGACGACGGAGGAGATCAGGCCGCCGTAGATCGACCAGAGCGCGCCCTGGGTGGTGAAGCGCTTCCAGAAGAGCGAGTAGAGGATCGTCGGCAGGTTGGCGGAGGCGGCGACCGCGAAGGCGAGGGCGACCAGGCCGGCGACGTTGAGGTCGCGGGCGAGGGCTCCGAGCGCGATGGAGACGATGCCGATGAGGACGGTGGACCAGCGGGCGGCCCGCATCTCCTGCTTCTCGGTGGCCTGGCCGCGCTTGATCACGTTGGCGTAGATGTCGTGCGCGAAGGACGAGGAGGAGGCGAGGGTCAGGCCGGCGACCACGGCGAGGATGGTGGCGAAGGCGACGGCGGAGATGACCGCGAGGAGGATCGCTCCGGCGGTGGAACCGGCGCCGCCGCCGACCTCCAGGGCGGTGAGCGGTGCCGCCGTGTTGCCCGCCTTGTTGGAGGAGGTGATGGTCTCCGGGCTGAGCAGGGCCGCCGCGCCGAAGCCGAGGACGATCGTCATGAGGTAGAAGGCGCCGATGATGCCGATGGCCCAGTTGACCGACTTCCGGGCGGCCTTGGCGGTCGGCACCGTGTAGAAGCGGATCAGGATGTGCGGCAGGCCGGCGGTGCCGAGGACGAGGGCGATGCCGAGCGAGAGGAAGTCGAGCTTCGAGATCTCGGTGACGCCGTACTTGAGGCCGGGCTCCAGGAACGCGTCGCCCTTGCCGCTGTTGGTGGCGGCGGCGCCGAGCAGGTCGGAGAGGTTGAAGTCGAACTTCAGCAGGATGAGGAAGGTGATGAGGAGGGTGCCGGCGATGAGCAGCACCGCCTTCACCATCTGGACCCAGGTGGTGCCCTTCATGCCGCCGATGGTCACGTAGACGATCATCAGGACGCCGACGAGGGCGACGATCGCGATCTTGCCGCCGTCGCTGGTGATGCCGAGGAGCAGCGAGACGAGGACGCCGGCGCCGGCCATCTGGGCGAGCAGGTAGAAGATCGAGACGACGATGGTGGAGGTGCCTGCGGCGGTGCGGACCGGGCGCTGGCGCATCCGGTAGGCGAGGACGTCGCCCATGGTGAAGCGGCCGGAGTTGCGCAGCGGTTCGGCGACCAGGAGCAGGGCGACGAGCCAGGCGACGAGGAAGCCGATGGAGTAGAGGAAGCCGTCGTAGCCGTAGAGGGCGATGGCGCCGCTGATGCCGAGGAAGGACGCGGCGGACATGTAGTCGCCGGAGATCGCGAGGCCGTTCTGGAAGCCGGTGAACTGGCCGCCGCCGGCGTAGAAGTCGGCGGCGCTGCGGGTCTGCCGGCCGGCCCAGACGGTGATGGCGAGGGTGGCGATCACGAAGGCGCCGAAGAGGGCGATGATCAGCGGCCGGTGCTCGGTGGTGGCGTTGCCGGCGGCCAGCAGGACGGGGGCGGTGGTGCTCATGCGTCGCCCTCCATCCGGGCCTTGATGGCGTCGCCCTTGGGGTCGAGGCGGAGGGCGGCGTGGCGGGAGTAGAGCCAGGCGATGAGGAAGGTGGTGGCGAACTGGCCGAGTCCGAGGACGAGCGCCACGTTGATGTTGCCGAAGAGGCGGGTGCCCATGAAGCCGCCCGCGTAGTTGGAGAGCAGGACGTAGAGCAGGTACCAGGTGATGAAGGCGATCGTCAGGGGGAAGGCGAAGGAGCGGTAGGTGCGGCGGAGCTCGCCGAACTCCTCGCTCCGCTGGACCTCGACGAACTGCTCCGTGGTGGGCCGGGCGGGACCGGGGTCGGCCTCGGTGCCCTTTCTCGGCGGCGGCGGTGCTTCGGTAGCCACGGAATCTCCTCGTGACGCGGGGACGGACGGCATGGTCAAGGGGGCCTCACCTGGGGGTGCGGGAAGCGGGGCGCCTGCTGGAGCCCCTCCCCTGCTCAACGGCACGGAGCCGGATGCGAAGTGGTTCAGCCGAGTGGATTTCCCCCCGGGAATCTTCATCAAGTCTTCTCAACTCATTGATGACCGGGGAAGATCAGCGATAGCTTCACTCGTCATGCACCTGCCCGTGCGCAACCCCGCGCGCGCGCAGTACATACGGATGATGTGGAGAACCCATGGCTCATCTGGGATCGAGGCGCGGCCGAGTACTCGCTCTGCCTGCTGGTCTCGCGCTCACCGCTTCGCTCGGCTTCCTTCCCTCCGGCGCCGCCTCCGCCGCGGAACTGAGCGATGCCCCGGCGGCCGCCACCGCCGCGGCGACGGGCGAGAAGCTCTCGTACGTCGTCAACACCGCGGGGGGCCGCTGGACGGCCGCCTCGGTGAAGAAGGCGATAGCCGCCGCCGGCGGCGAGGTCGTGGTCGCGTACGACCAGATAGGCGTGATCGTCGTCCACTCGCAGAACCCGGCGTTCGCCCCGACCATCCGCAAGGCCCGCGGCGTGGTGTCGGCGGGTGCGACCCGTACGGCCCCGCTCTCGGTGCAGAGCGACAACTCGGTCGGCGAGTCCACGCAGGCGCTGTCGCCCGCCGAGGCCAAGGCCGCCGCGGCCCGCGCCACGGACGAGCAGGACGCGCTGGAGCCCCTGCAGTGGGACCTCCCGGCCATCAAGGCCGACAAGGCCCACCAGAAGACGCTCGGCAGCAAGCGGGTGACCGTCGCCGTCATCGACACGGGCGTCGACGACACCCACCCGGACCTGGCGCCGAACTTCGACACCGCCGCGTCCGCCAACTGCGTCTCCGGCAAGGCCGATACCACCCCCGGTTCGTGGCGCCCCAACCCGGGCGAGTCGGACCACGGCACCCACGTCGCCGGCACGATCGCCGCCGCCAAGAACGGCATCGGCATCACCGGTGTCGCCCCGGGCGTCAAGGTGTCGGGCATCAAGGTGTCGACCCCGGACGGCTTCTTCTACACCGAGGCCGTGGTCTGCGGCTTCATGTGGGCGGCCGAGAAGGGCGTCGAGGTCACGAACAACAGCTACTACACCGACCCGTGGATGTTCGCCTGCAAGACGGACGAGGACCAGAAGGCCCTCGTCGAGGCGGTCACCCGGGCGTCGCGGTACGCGGAGAAGAAGGGCACGGTCAACGTGGCCGCGGCCGGCAACTCCAAGTTCGACCTCGCCGCCGACGAGATCCTGGACAACTCCAGCCCGAACGACACCACGCCGGGCGACCGGGTCATCGACCCGAAGGAGTGCCTCGACTTCCCGGCCCAGCTGCCGGGTGTCGTGACGGTCTCCGCGACCGGCGCCAAGGACCTGAAGGCGTCCTACTCGAACTACGGTCTCGGTGTCATCGACATCGCCGCCCCCGGCGGTGACCGCACCGAGTTCCAGACCCCGGACGCCCCGGCGGTCAACGGCCGCATCCTGTCGACCACGGTCAACGGCGGCTACAACTACAAGGCCGGTACGTCGATGGCGTCGCCGCACGCCGCCGGTGTGCTCGCGCTGCTGAAGTCGACGCACCCGTGGGCGGGCCCGACCACCCTCAAGGCGATGCTGTACGCGCAGGCCGACGACCGCGCCTGCACCAACCCGTACGACATCGAGGGCGACGGCACGATCGACGCCGTCTGCGAGGGCGGCAAGGCCAAGAACGGCTTCTACGGAGCCGGTCTGGTGGACGCGCTGGAAGCCGTCCGCAAGTGGTGACGCCCTAGCGGCGGGGAAGGGCCCCGGTGTGGTCTGCCACACCGGGGCCCTTTCGCGTGTCCGGGAGGTGGCACCGGGTGCCATAGTGCGGGCATGGACAGCACGGTTCGGAGTGGTACGGAAGCGCTGTGGGCGGTCCTGGGCGGCGATCCCGCCCTGGTGGACCGGGTGGAGTACGGCGGGGTGTCGGGGCTGCTGCCGGCCCGGCTGCCGGTGATGGACCTGGCGCGGGCGACGGTCGCGGTCTGCGGGCTCGCGGCCGTGGAGCACGCGCGCGTGGCGGGGCCGGTCCGGGTGGACGACGGCGCCGTGGCGACCGCCTTCGTGAGCGAGCGTCACCTGCGGGTGGACGGGCGGGCGCCGGTGAGCTTCGCGCCGCTGTCGCGGTTCTGGCGGGCCGCCGACGGCTGGGTCCGCACCCACGCCAACTACCCGCACCACAAGGCCGCGCTGCTCGCCGCGCTGGGCGCGGACGACGCGGTGGAGGCGGTCGCGGAGGCGATCGGCGGACGCACCGCCGTCGAGGTGGAGACGGCCGTGTACGCCTCCGGGGGCCTCGCCGTGGCGCTGCGCACCCCGGACGGGTGGGCCGGCCACGCGCAGGGCCGGGAGGTGGCGGCGCGGCCGGTGCTGAGCCGGGAGGTGCGGGACGGGGCGGCGCCCCGGCGGCGGGCGGACGGACCGCCTCGGGTGCTCGACCTGACCCGGGTGATCGCGGGTCCGGTGGCGACCCGGACGCTGGCGCTGCTCGGCGCGGACGTGCTGCGGATCGATCCGCCGGGCCGGCCCGAACTGCCGGACCAGCACGCGGACACGGACGTCGGGAAGCGGACGGCGGCCCTCGACCTGGACCGGCCCTCGGACCGGCGGACCTTCGAGGAGCTGCTCGACGCGGCGGACGTGCTGGTGACGGGGTACCGGCCGGGGGCGCTGGAGCGGTACGGCCTGGAGCGGCCTGGTCTGGTGACGGCCCGGCTGTCGGCGTGGGGCGACTACGGGCCGTGGGGCGGCCGGCGCGGCTTCGACAGCCTGGTGCAGGTGGCGACGGGCATCGCGGTCGCGGAGGGCTCGGCCGAGGAGCCGGGGGCGCTGCCGGCGCAGGCGCTGGACCACGGGACGGGGTACCTGCTGGCGGCGGCGGTGCTGCGGTCGCTGACGGAGCGGCGGCGGGACGGCCGCGGCCGCCTCGTACGGCTCGCGCTGGCGCAGACCGGGCACTGGCTGACGCACGGCCTGCCCCGGTACGACCCCGGGCGGCACGTCGTGGAGTCGGAGGGGCCGCTGGGGCGGCTGCGGCACGCGCTGTCGCCGGTGGCGTACGAGGGCGGCCCGGCGGGCTGGTCGCGCCCGCCGGGCGTCGCGGGGGCGGACGCCCCGGTGTGGGAGGGCGCCCGTCCCGCGGACCGGGGCCCGTCGGGCGGCGCTACGGCTTGACGAGGACCTTGAGGGCGGTGCGCTCGTCCATGGCCCGGTAGCCGGCGGGGACGCCGTCGAGGTCCACGGTCAGGTCGAAGACCGGGGACGGGTCGAGGCTGCCGTCGAGGACGTCCGCGAGGAGTTCGGGGAGGTAGGCGCGGACGGGGGCGACGCCGCCGCGCAGGGCGATGTTGCGGTCGAACATGACGGAGAGGTCGAGGCCGGTGCCGGAGCCGTGCGGAACGCCGACGTAGCCGATGGAGCCGCCGTCGCGGGTGATGTTCACGGCGGTGCGCATGGACTGTTCGGTGCCGACGGCCTCGATGACGCCGTGGGCGCCCTGGCCGCCGGTGAGTTCGCGGACGGCGGCCTCGGCGGCCTCGCCGCGCTCGGCGACGACGTCGGTGGCGCCGAAGGCGCGGGCGAGGTCGGTACGGGCGGTGTGCCGGCCGAGCGCGATGATCCGCTCGGCGCCGAGCCGCCTGGCGGCGAGGACGCCGCAGAGGCCGACGGCTCCGTCGCCGACGACGGCGACGGTGGAGCCGGGGCGGACGCCGGCGCCGAGGGCCGCGTGGTGACCGGTGCCCATGACGTCGGAGAGGGCGAGCAGCGCGGTGAGCAGCCGGTCGTCGGAGGCGGCGTCGGCGGGGAGCTTGACGAGGGTGCCGTCGCCGAAGGGCACGCGGACGGCCTCGCCCTGGCCGCCGTCGGAGCCCACGGAGCCCCAGAAGCCGCCTCGGGGGCAGGAGGTGTGGAGGCCCTCGGCGCAGTAGTCGCAGGTGCCGTCGGACCAGACGAAGGGGGCGACGACGAGGTCGCCGGCCGTGAAGCCGCGGACCTCGGAGCCGGTCTCCTCGACGACGCCGAGGAACTCGTGGCCGATGCGCTGTCCGGGCTGCCGGGCGGACTCGCCGCGGTAGGCCCACAGGTCGCTGCCGCAGACGCAGGCGCGCAGGACGCGCACGACGACGTCGGCGGGGTCCTGGACGACGGGGTCGGGCACCTCCTCCACGCGCAGGTCGAAGGGGGCGTGGATGGTGGTGGCGCGCATGGTTCCTCGTCCGGGTCAGCTGCTTGTACGACGTTCACCGTACATCGCCTGGAGCCCGCCCGCGGTCAGCAGGTACTGGGCGGCGATGTAGGTCAGCATGACCCAGAAGTCCGGGGCGGGCAGCTGGGGCCACTCCGCGATGCCGGTGGCGATGAGGGTGTCGGAGAGCAGGAACAGCGCCCCGCCGATGCCGGCGAGGGCGCCGAGGGAACTCGACCGGTACGCCATCGCGGTGAGCAGCAGGGAGTATCCGGCGACCGGGATCCGCAGGTCGGCGGGGAGGCCGGGCCAGAGGGCGAGCACGGTGCCGGCGAGGGCGGCGGCGTAGAGGGCGCCGAGCGCCGGGGAGGTGCGGCGGCGGCCGAACAGGGTGAGGTAGCAGACGTGGCCGAGGGCGAAGGAGCCCATGCCGGCGAGGAAGGCCCAGTCGGCGTCGAGGAGCAGCAGCACGTCTCCGCCCCAGCCGAACAGCAGCGCGGTGACGAGGAGTTTCGGGGCGCCCCGGGTCGCGGCGTAGGCGGCGAGGAGCGGCATCAGGAGCGGTTTGGCGACCAGGTGGCCGGTGTCGGCGCCGGCGAGGAGGGAGCCGAGGTCGACGGCGGCGGCGAGGAGGAAGGCGCCGAGCAGGACCCGGGAGGGGGTGAGGGGGATGGTGCGGGTGGGGGTGGCGAGCGGGGTGGTGCGGGAGGGGGTGAGGGGCGTGGTGCGGGTGGGGGCGAGGGGGGTGGTGCCGGGGGTGGTGTCGGGGGTGGTGTCGGGGGTGTTCACGCGGCGGGCTCCGGGGCGGTCTGGTCGTGGTGCGGGGTGGGGCGGGGCTCCGGTTGCCAGCCGGGGCCGCGCAGGACGCGGCCGGCGCGCTCGCGCCAGTCACGGGCGGCGCGGAGGTCGCGGGCGATGGCGGCGTACTCGTGGGTGGCGACGCGCAGCGGGTTGTAGGTCTCGATGTTCTTGGTGAGGCCGTAGACGGGCCGCTCGGTCTCGCCGGTCCAGGAGCCGAAGAGCCGGTCCCAGACGATCAGGATCCCGCCGAAGTTGCGGTCCAGGTAGCCGCCCTGGGAGGCGTGGTGGACGCGGTGGTGGGAGGGGGTGTTGAGGACGTACTCGAAGGGGCGGGGAAGCCTGCCGACCCGCTCGGTGTGGATCCAGAACTGGTAGACGAGGCTGACCGAGGAGCAGAAGGCGACGGCGGCGGGGTGCACGCCGAGGGCGATCATCGGCAGGTAGAACGGCCAGGAGGTGAAGCCGGTCCAGGGCTGGCGCAGCGCGGTGGAGAGGTTGAACTTCCGGCTGCTGTGGTGCACGACGTGGCTCGCCCACAGGATCCGGACGACGTGGTGGCCCCGGTGGGACCAGTAGTAGAGGAAGTCCTGCGCGAGCAGCATCAGCGGGAGCGTCCACCACAGGACGGGGACGCGGAGCGGGGTGAGCTCGTGGACGGCGGCGTAGACCGCGACGATCGGGATCTTCCACACGAGGTCGGCGAAGAGGCTGCCGAGTCCCATGCCGATGCTGGTGGCGGCGTCCTTCGCCTGGTACCCGGCGGCGTCCTCGTCGGGGTGGAGCCGGTAGCTCACCATCTCCACGACGGTGAGCAGGACGAACGCCGGTATGGACCAGAGCACGACATCGGGCAGGTGCGGCATGCCGATGACGGTAGGGCCCGCCCCTGTGGACGGCTAGACGTCGTTACCGACAAGTATGCGAGACGAGGTGTCAGCAGGCTTTGGCGCCTTCCGACAAGCGGGCCGGGCGTCACACGCCCGCGACGTCCAGGAGGGAACCGGCCGCGTAGGTGACGGCCATGGCGAGGGCGCCGCCGGCGACCGTGCGGACGGTGGCCCTCGGGGCGGGCGCGGCGGCGAGCCGGGCGGCCCACCAGCCGGTGAGGGTCAGGGCGGCGAGGACCGAGCAGACGGTGATCCAGAGGCGTACGGAGGGGGGCGGGAGGACGATCGCGAGCAGCGGGAGCAGCGCGCCGACGGTGAAGGCGAGGAAGCTGGCCCAGGCCGCGTGCCACGGGTTGGTGAGGTCGTCGGGGTCGATGCCCAGCTCCACGCGCGCGTGCGCCTTGAGCGCGTCGCGTTCGGTGAGCTGCACGGCGGCCTCGCGGGCCACGCCGGGGCTGAGACCGCGGGCGGTGAGGAGGGCGGTGAGCTCGTCGAGCTCGGCGGCGGGGCTCTCGCGGAGCTCGCGCTTCTCGGTGGCGAGGGCGGCGTCCTCGGAGTCGCGCTGGACGGAGACCGACACGTACTCCCCCACCGCCATGGAGAGGGAGCCGGCGAGCAGACCGGAGAGTCCGGCGGTGAGGAGGGCGGCCTGGGACTCGGTGGCGCCGGCGACGCCCACGACGAGGCCCGCGGTGGAGACGATGCCGTCGTTGGCCCCGAGCACGGCGGCCCGGAGCCAGTTGAGACGGGAACCGAGGGCGCCGCCGTGGGCCTCGTCGTGGGCGGGGGGTGCGGTCACCTCAGGAGGGTCGCACCCGCCGGGTCACCAGACGCGGACCGACCCGCCCGGGGCGAAGGCCGGGCTGGTGGCGCCCTCCGGGACCTTCTCCAGGGGGGTGGCGATCTCCTCGACGGCGGGGCCGTGGACGGCCGCGAGCCGGTCGAGGAGGGCGAGGTCGAAGCCGTAGACGCGGGCCGCGTTGCCGCCGACCATCGCCGTGACCTCCTCGCGCGGCAGGCCGGCGTAGGCGAGGCGGAGCCCTTCCCTGGAGTACGGGGTGGTGCCCTCGTCGTGCGGGTAGTCGCTGCCCCACATGATCTTGTCGAGGCCGATCCGGTCCCGCAGCGGCACCTCGTGCGGGCGCATGAAGCTCGCGCCGACGAAGCAGTTCTCCCGCCAGACCTCGCCGGGGCTGCGTCCCATCGAGTCCGCGAGGCCGGCGCCGAACTTCGACTCGGCGGTGACCGCCCGGCTCGCCGCCGCGACCAGCCTGCCGTGGTAGTAGTCCAGCATCTCCACCACCCCGGGGATCCAGCCGGAGCCCTGCTCGGTGAGGACCAGTCTCAGGCCCGGGTGGCGGCGGAAGGCGCCGCCGAACACCAGGTGCCACAGGGCCCGGTGGGAGAACCAGGTGGTCTCCACCATGAAGACGGCCCGGGCGGCGGGTTCGTCGCCGAGCGGCGGCGAGGCGGAGCCGCCGTGGTGGTTGACCGGCACGCCCAGCTCCTCGCAGACCGCCCAGATCGGGTCGTACGTCTCCGAGTACAGCTCCGGCAGTCCGCTGCCCGGCGGGGTGCCGGGGAGCAGGATGCCGCCGGTGAGGCCGGCCGCGTGGGTGCGGCGGATCTCGCGGACGGCCGCACCCACGTCGTTGAGGAGGATCTGGGCCACGCCCGCCCGCCGGCCGGGGGCCCGCGCGCAGAAGTCGGCGAGCCAGCGGTTGTGGGCGCGCAGCCCCGCCCAGCGCCGCTCGAACTCCTCCCGGGTGGGGGCCGGGGCCATGAGGGAGGCGGAGGGGAAGAAGGGCGGGATGGTGTTGGGGAAGACGACCTCGGCGACGATCCCGTCCGCTTCGAGCTCGCGCAGCCGCCGGTCGGAGTTCCAGTTCCGGTCGGCGGTGTCGGCGAGCAGGTCCTCGTACGGGTTGACGTACGTGGCGGCCCAGGCGTCGAAGTCGTCGTGGAACCGCTTCTCCAGGTAGGGCTTGTAGTCGAGGAGGTCGGCGCCGGCGTGGCAGTCGGCGGAGATCACGGTGTAGCGGTCGGTCACGGGGTCACCCCCGCGCGCGGGTCGGCGTCCCGGCCCGTCTCCCGGCCCGCGGCCGGGCCCAGGACCGGGAAGTCGCCGCCGGTGAGCCAGTGGCGGCCGGTCTCGCGGGAGCGGGCCCAGGACGCCTCGACGGCGGACTGGTCGGCGGGCTGGCCGAGGTCGGCGGGGGTGGGGCCGATCCGCTTGGCTATCGGATCCAGTATTCGAATATCGAATCCGAAGACCTCGGCGGCGGCCAGGCCCAGCATCCGCCGGGTCTCCCCCACCGGGATGTCGTGGAAGGTGTTCCGCAGCCAGGTCCTGGTGTTCGGCCAGGTCCCCTCCGGGTGCGGGAAGTCCGAGCCCCACAGGATGTTGTCCACGCCGATCTCGTACCGCTGCGCCAGCTCCCGCCGCTTGGTGTTGGTGGCGCAGACGAAGACCTGCCGGTCCAGGTACTCGCTCGGCGGGCGCCGCAGCTCCGCGAAGGGCGAGAGCTTCTTGCCGCCGTGCGCGCCGAGATAGAGCCGGTCCATGAACCAGAGCAGGTTCGGCAGCCACCAGCAGCCGGACTCGGCGACGCCGAACCGCAGCCCGGGGTGCCGCTCGAAGACGCCGGACCAGAGCAGGAACCACAGCGGCCGGGCCGGCCACCAGGTGACCTCGGAGACGTAGATGCCGAGGTGGTCGCCGTACTCCTCGCGGGGCGCGGCGCCGGAGTGGGTGACGACCGGCATCCCGGTCTCGGCGGCGGCCGCCCACACCGGGTCGTAACGCCGGTCGTGGTAGGGCGCCTTGTCGACCCACATGGACGGGATCATCAGGGCGCCGAGCCCGGACTCCTTGGCCCGGTGGATCTCGGCGACGACCTCGCGCGGGTCCGCGGTGACCGGCAGCAGGGCGACCCCGCAGTGCCGGGCCGGGGCGTGGGACACGAACTCGGCGAGCCAGCGGTTGTGGGCCTTGGCGCCCGCCATGCCGAGCTCGGGGTCCTGGTCGCCGGAGAGACCGAGGCCGACGCCGAAGGGGGCGGCGGTCTGGCTGTCGACGGCGTCCGCGTCCGGGAAGACGACCTCGGCGGCGACGCCGTCCCCGTCCAGCTCCTTGATCCGCTGCGCGTGGTCCCAGCCGCCGCGCAGCCCCTCCTCGTGGTCGCTGAACCACTTGTTCGCGAAGTCCTCGTTGCGGACCCCGAGGCGGGTCATGGCCTCGCGGCGGGCCTGCCGCCCGGCGAGGAAGTCGTCGAAGGCCCGGTGGAAGCGGGACTCCAGGTAGGGCCGGTACTCCTCGGTGGGGAGCCCGGCGTGGCAGTCGGAGGAGACGATCAGATACGGGTCCTCATGGCTCATGGTGCGCACAGCCCCCTCAGGCCGGTCAGTCGAGGATGAAGCTCTCCAGGTAGGTGGGGTTCGCGCGGTCGAGCATCGACCGCGAGCGTGCCGTGATCTGCCGGTCGCTGTGCTCGCTCGCCGGCAGCATCCAGAACCGGTCGGCCCTGATCCCCTCGACGACGTGCTCGGCGACCTCCTCGACCGGGGTGAAGGCGATCTCGTGGCCGGCCTCCTTCATGGCGGCCTCCCACTGGTCGAGGGAGCGGTACGGGGTCCGGCGCGGGCGCTCCTTGGCGTACCGCTCGGGCCGGTTGCGGTGCGACTCCCACAGGCCGGTGCGGAGCATGTGCGGTCCGGGGAAGAGGACGGAGGCGCCCACGCGCGCGTGCTCCGCCCTCAGATGGGCGTAGAGGGATTCGGTCATGGTGACGACGGCCGCCTTGGTGACCGCGTAGACGGAGGCGGTGGGCAGCGGGGCGATGCCGCCGTCGCCGGAGGAGGTGTTGACGACGTGGCCGGGCTCGCCGCCCGCGAGCATGCGGGGCACGAACGCCTGGATGCCGTGGAAGACGCCCCAGACGTTGACCGAGAAGGCCCACTTCCAGTCGTTCGGCTCGTGCTCCCACATGCGGCCCTCGGCGCCGGAGCCGACGCCCGCGTTGTTGCAGAGCACGTGGACGGCGCCGAAGGTGTCGTAGGCGGCGTCGGCGAAGGCGCGCACCGACTCCGGGTCGGAGACGTCGACGGTCCGGGCGAGGACCTGCGCCCCCTCCGCCATCAGCTCGTCGGCGGCCTCGGCGAGCGGCCCCCGCTCGACGTCCCCGAGGACGACGGCGAGTCCCTCGGCGGCGAAGCGGCGGGCCATCGCCCGGCCGATGCCGCTCGCCGCGCCGGTGACGACGGCGACCTGTCCCTCCCCCAGTTCCATCAGACGCTCCCTTCCGGCGGGCCGTCGAGGATCTGCGCCGGGTCGTCGTACCGCTGGTGGACATAGGGCAGCAGGGCCTCGGCGGAGACCCGCTCGGCGACCCTGCCGCGCTGGTCGGAGGTCTTCTCGCCGAAGGTGATCCCGACGAGCCGGCGGACCGGGAGGTCGGCGACCGGGTCGTACATGGACTCGCGCAGGACGACGTCCCCGGTGACCCGCTCCAGCTTCCGCACCTTCTCGTGGCGGACGCAGTGGACGAGGACCGGGTCGGCGTCGAAGCCGGCTCCCTCCACGCCGGGCAGGAACTTGAAGTAGAAGTCGGTCCGTTCGACCGGCTCGGGCAGCGGCAGCGGGCCGGAGACGGCACCGCGCACCTCGACGAAGGCGATCCCGTGCCGGGCGAGCCGGGCGCCCACCACGAGGCCGTCGCGCTCGACGACGACCTCGCCGAGCTTCTTCGGCTCGCCGAAGACCTCGCGGCCGCCGATCAGGGCCCGCTCGTGGGTCATCGGCATGACCAGCGGATACCAGCCCTCGGTCGCGCCGTGGGCGGCGGCCACCGAGACCGAGCCGGCGCCGAGCGGATAGCCGGGCAGGTCGACCTTGCTGACGGTGACCCGGACGAGCGGGCGTCCGGTGGGCTTGAGCGGCGGCGGCAGGACGGCCGCCACCGCGTCGGGGTCGGTCTCCCAGAGGGCGACCACGCCGGTGGACCAGATGTCGGGGAGCTTCGCCGCGGCGGCGCGCGCGGCGGCGCTCTCCGCCTCGGTGCGCGCCCCGTACCGTACTCGTGCCATGTCGTCGTACCACCCTTCCGGACGGATCCGGTCCCGGGCCCGCGGGGCCCGGGGCCGATGGCCTGTAACACTGTTACACCGCCGCCGATGAAGGGTAAAGACGCGTGCGCGCAGTGAATTGACGAACCGTCAGGGGGAAGCGGATGGCACGCCCGGCGCTCAGCCGCGAGGAGGTCCTGGACACGGCGGCGGCCCTGGTGCGGGCCCACGGCCCCGACGGGCTCACCATGCGCGGCCTCGCCGCCGCCCTGGGCACCGCGGTCACCTCGATCTACTGGCACGTGGGCAACCGCGAGTCCCTGCTCGACGCCCTCGCCGCCCGCACGGTCGCCGACCTGGGGGCGATCCGGCCGCACGGGAAGGACCCGGCGGAGCGGATCGGCTCGGTGGCGCACGCCCTGCGCCGGGCGCTGCGCGAGCGCCCGCACCTGGTGGCGATGGTCCACGAGCGGGGCCTGACGGAGCGCATGTTCCTGCCGGCCCAGCGGGCCCTGGCCCGGGAGGCGCACGCCGCGGGGCTGCGCGGGGAGCGGGCGGCGGAGCTGGTCCGGGCGGTCGCCTTCCAGGTGGTCGGGTTCGTCCTGGTGGAGCGCAACCGCGAGCGCGCGCCCGTCCAGTCGCCCGCCGAGGAGGAGCTGTGGGACGCCGGGACCGCCGACGCCGACCCACCGCTCGCCCGCGCGCTGGCCGCCCCGGTCGAGACGGAACGGCTCTTCGCGGCCTCGGTGCGCGCGCTGGTGGAGGGGCTGCTGGCCGGGGCCCCGCCCCCCGTCACGGGGGACATCGAGGACAAGCCGGACACCGGGGACGGGAGTGTCCGTCGCGGGCCGTATTCTCAGTGACCATGCTCGACGACCGTACGACAGCAGCGACGTGGCCGGCCGCCTACCCGCAGGGGTACGCGGTCGTCGACGTGGAGACCACCGGTCTCGCCCGCGACGACCGGATCGTGTCCGCCGCCGTCTACCGCCTCGACGCGCGCGGGACGGTGGAGGACCACTGGTACACGCTGGTGAACCCGGAGCGGGACCCGGGACCGGTGTGGATCCACGGCCTCACCAGCGACGTCCTCGAAGGCGCGCCGCTGTTCGCGCAGATCGCCGAGGAGTTCTCGGCCCGCCTCGACGGCCGCGTCCTCGTCGCCCACAACGCCCTGTTCGACTGGCAGATGATCGCCCGGGAGTACGCGCGCGCCGAGCGGACCGCGCCCGTGAAGCAGCGGCTGTGCACCATCGCGCTCTCCAAGGAGCTGGCGCTGCCGCTGCCCAACCACAAGCTGGAGTCGCTGGCCGCCCACTTCGGGGTGGTGCAGCAGCGCGCGCACAACGCGCTCGACGACGCGCGGGTGCTCGCCGAGGCGTTCCGCCCGAGCCTGCGCGCGGCGGCGGAGCGGGGCGTACGGCTGCCGCTCCTGGAGTGCCGCGCGCTCACCGAGTGGGCGGCCTCCCCGGCCCGCCCGATGATCGGCCACCAGTCCTCCTACCGGGCGGGCAGCTGGCGCCCCTCCCGGAAGCGGCCGCCCTGCCCGTACCCCAACCCCGGCCGGTACCAGAGCGACAAGCCGCTCAAGCAGGGCATGCGGGTGGCCTTCTCCGGCGACACCTCCGTCGACCGGGAGCTCCTGGAGGACCGCACGGTCGAGGCCGGGCTGCACGTCGCCGGCTCGATCTCCCGGCTCACCAGCCTGCTGGTCACCAACGACCCGGACGCCGGCACCTCCAAGACCGTCAAGGCGAAGTCCTTCGGCACGCCGATCGTGGACGAGGCCGCCTACGCCCACCTGCTGCGGGACGTGGCCCCGGCAGACGGGTGACACCCCGCGCGCGGCGGGCGTGCCGCCCGGCACGCGCGTGCCCGGGGCTCCACCCTGTGGCGCATGGCACGTTGTGAGGTCTGCGGAAACGATTACGGCATGTCCTTCGAGATCCATGCCCAGGGCGCGATCCATGTCTTCGACTGCTTCGCCTGCGCCATCCACCGGATGGCGCCCATCTGCGAGCACTGCCGGGTCCAGATCATCGGACAGGGCGTCGAGGTCGAGGGGAACTGGTACTGCGGGGCCCACTGCGCCCGGGCGGAGGGGAAGGCGGGCATCGTCGACCGGGTGTGACCACCGCCCCGGTCCCTGCGAGGAGACGATCCCGGTCGGGTGGCGCCGGTCACCCGACCCCCTGTGCGGGCGGCTCCGCACGGACGGTACGGTCGTGGGGTGTACCGCTTCCTGTTGTCCCGGCAGTGGGTGATCCTCACCCTCGTCGCCCTCGTCCTCATCCCCGTGATGATCGAGCTGGGCTTCTGGCAGTTCCACCGGCACGAACGCCGGGTCGCCCAGAACACCCTGATCGCGGACAACCTGGAGGCCGCGCCGGTCCCGGTCGAGGAGCTCACCTCCCCCGGCCACGTCGTCCCCCGCGCCGACTACTGGCGCCGGGTCACCGCCACCGGCACCTTCGACACCGCCCACGAGGTGGTCGTCCGCCGCCGCACCTCCTCCGACGAACGGGTCGGCGCGCACGTCCTCACCCCGCTGGTCCTCCAGGACGGCACCGTCGTCCTGGTCAACCGGGGCTGGGTGCCCGCCGCCGCCAACCAGCGCGACTACCCCGAGGTCCCGCCCGCCCCGAAGGGCGAGGTCACGGTCAGCGGCCGGCTCAAGGCCGACGAGACCACCGGCGCCAGCGGCATCAAGGACCTCAAGGGCCTGCCGGACCGTCAGGTGATGCTCATCAGCAGCGCCCAGCAGGCCGAGCTCATCGGACGCGAGGTGCTCGGCGGCTACGTCGAGCAGACCGAGCCCGAACCGGCCGGCGGCTCCCCCGAGCAGATCCCCGAGCCGGACCACGACTCGATCGGCGCCCACATGGCGTACGCGGTCCAGTGGTGGCTCTTCGCCGCCGGCGTGCCCGTCGGCTGGATCGTCCTCGTACGGCGCGAGAAGCGCGACCGCGCCACCGCCGCCGCGACCGCCTCCGAGGGCGACGGCGGGCCGGAGGGCGGGGCCCCGGACGCCCCGCAGGAGGACGGCAGCGCGATGCGGGCCACCTCGCCCCGCTGATTGACCGCCGCCGCTTGCGGGAACGCCCACAACGTGACCCGACGCATCGACGACTACGCCCTGATCGGCGATCTCCAGACCGCCGCGCTCGTCGGCCGCGACGGCTCGATCGACTGGCTGTGCCTGCCCCGCTTCGACTCCGCCGCCTGTTTCGCCGCCCTCCTCGGCGACGAGGACAACGGCCACTGGCGGATCGCCCCCAAGGGCGCCGGCAGCTGCACCTCCCGCCGCTACGCCGAGGACTCCCTCGTCCTGGAGACCTTCTGGGAGACCCGCACCGGCACCGTCAAGGTCACCGACTTCATGCCCCAGCGGGACCGCGCCCCCGACGTCGTCCGGATCGTCGAGGGCGTCAGCGGCCGGGTCGAGATGAGCGCCGTGCTCCGCCTGCGCTTCGACTACGGCTCGATCGTGCCGTGGATAAGGCGCTCCGACGGACACCGCGTCGCCGTCGCGGGACCCGACGCCGTCTGGCTCCGCAGCGAGCCGGAGGTGAAGACCTGGGGCCAGCAGTTCGCCACCTGCTCCGCCTTCACCGTCGCCGCCGGGGAGCGGGTCGCGTTCGTCCTCACCTGGCACCCCTCGCACGAGCGCCGGCCCGCCCTCATCGACCCCTTCGAGGCGCTGGAGCACTCGCTCGCCGACTGGCGGGAGTGGACCGCCCGCTGCACCTACCGGGGGCCGTACCGCGCCGCCGTGATCCGCTCCCTCATCACCCTCAAGGCCCTCACCTACGCCCCCACCGGCGGGATCGTCGCCGCCCCCACCACCTCCCTCCCGGAGGAACTCGGCGGCGTCAGGAACTGGGACTACCGGTCCTGCTGGCTGCGCGACTCCTCCCTCACCCTCGGCGCGCTCCTCGCCGCCGGATACGCCGACGAGGCCGCCGCCTGGCGCGACTGGCTGCTCCGCGCGGTCGCGGGCGACCCCGCCGACCTCCAGATCATGTACGGTCCCGCGGGCGAACGGCGGCTCCCCGAGACCACGCTGCCCTGGCTCCCCGGCTACGCGGACTCGGCGCCGGTACGGACCGGGAACGCGGCCGTCGACCAGTTCCAGCTCGACGTGTACGGCGAGGTCATGGACACCATGAACCTCGCGCGCGAGGCCGGCATCCCGCCCGAGCGGCACGCCTGGAACCTCCAGCTGAGCCTGCTCGGCTTCCTGGAGTCGCACTGGCGCGATCCCGACGAGGGCCTGTGGGAGGTGCGCGGTCCGCGCCGCCACTTCACCCACTCCAAGGTCATGGCCTGGGTGGCGGCCGACCGGGCGGTGCGCACCCTGGAGGCGGACCCCTCGCTGCCCGGCGAGCCGGACCGGTGGCGGGCGCTGCGGGACGAGATCCACGCGGAGGTGTGCGCGAAGGCGTACGACGCGGAGCGGAACACCTTCACCCAGTCGTACGGCTCCGCCGAACTGGACGCGGCCACCCTGCTCATCCCCCGCGTCGGCTTCCTGCCGCCGGACGACCCCCGGGTGGTCGGCACGGTCGACGCCGTCCGGGCCGAACTGACCCACCAGGGCTTCGTACGCCGCTACACCCCCGACTCCGGCTCCGTCGACGGGCTGCCCGGCCAGGAGGGCACCTTCCTCGTCTGCTCCTTCTGGCTCGCCGACGCGCTGCGCATGACCGGGCGCCAGGAGGAGGCGCGGGAGCTCTTCGAACGGCTGGTGCGGCTCACCAACGACGTGGGACTGCTCGCGGAGGAGTACGACCCGGTGGCGGACCGGCAGCTCGGCAACTTCCCTCAGGCGTTCAGCCACATCGGACTGGTCGGTACGGCGCTCGCACTGCCCTGGGACGAGACGGCAGGATAGGCCCATGGATCTTGGACTGAAGGACCGCGTGTACGTCGTCACCGGCGCGACCCGGGGGCTCGGCCGGGCCTCCGCGGAGGCACTGCTCGCCGAGGGCGCCCGGGTGCTGATCACCGGCCGCGAGGAGGCGACCGTCGCCGCGGCGGCGGCCGAGCTGGGCGAGGGCGCGGCGGGCCTCGCCGCCGACAACGACGACCCCGGGACCCCGGCCCGTCTGATCGCGGAGGCCCGCGCCCGGTTCGGCGGCTTCGACGGCATCCTGATCAGCGTCGGCGGCCCGGCCCCGGGCTTCGCCGCGGACAACACCGACGAGGAGTGGACGGCTGCCTTCGGCACCGTCTTCCTCGGCGCGGTGCGGCTCGCCCGTGCGGCGGCCGAGACGCTGGGCGAGGGCGGCGTGATCGGCTTCGTCCTGTCGGGGTCCGTGCACGAGCCGATCGCGGGCCTGACCATCTCGAACGGGCTCCGCCCCGGCCTGGCCGGCTTCGCCAAGTCGCTCGCCGACGACCTCGGTCCGCGCGGGATCCGGGTGGTCGGGCTGCTGCCCAGCCGCATCGACACCGACCGGGTCCGGCAGCTCGACGCCCTCTCCGGTGACGCCGAGGCGTCCCGCGCGGCCAACGAGCTGGCGATCCCGCTGCGCCGCTACGGCACGCCGGAGGAGTTCGGCCGCACGGCCGCGTTCGTCCTCTCCCCGGCCGCCTCCTACCTGACGGGGCTGATGCTGCCGGTGGACGGCGGCGCCCGGCACGGCTTCTGAGCCCGCGGCCCGTCAGTTCACCCGGCGGGCCCGGTGCTTGACCGCCCGGAGGCGGGCCTCGGTGGGGAGGGCGGCCAGACCCGCCGCCGTACGGGCGCGGGCCAGGGCCTCGTCGCTGAGGCCGGCCAGCGCCTGGCCGGGAGAGGCGTACGGCTCCAGGAGGAGCGCGACGCGGGTACGGGGGGCGGTGCGGCGGCCGGTGAGGGCGACCCGGGCCTGGGCCACGCCCTCCTGGGCGGCGGCGTCGGCCTCCAGGACCTCGGCCAGGGCCCGGCCGCGCAGCACGGCCGCGTCGCCGTCACCGGTGTCGACCAGGACCTCGGCGAGCCGGGCCCGGCGGAACTGGGCGAACAGCCACCAGAGGGCGAGCAGGACGATGACGCCGAGGACGGCGATGACGGTCGGCCACCACCAGCCCTCCTCGCGCCACCGCCGCCGGTCGGCGGTGGTGAGCAGCACGTCGTCGGGGCCGGACCAGGGCCACCAGGACGGGACGGGCAGGTCGAGTCCGGCGGCGAGGACGGCTCCGCCGGCGAGGACGAGCAGCAGCCCGGCGAGGCCGAGGAGCGCTCGGTTGACGCGCCGCAGGACGGCGGTGACGGGGGCGTTCACCGGTGCGTCACCCCTTCTTGGGCGGGCGGGCCACCCGGACGGTGAGGGCGGGCGGGCGGGCGAGCCCGAGTTCCTCGACGCCGTCGGCGAGGACGGACTCGACGTCCGCGCGGACGTCGTCGAGCGGGCGGAAGTGGGAGACGGCCCGGACGGCGACCTTGGCGCGGCCGACCGTGACCTTCACGGACTGCACGCCGGAGACCTCCATGGCCCGGTCGCGCAGGGCGAGTGCGGCGGCCTCCCGGTCGAGCCCGGCCCGTACGTCGGGATGGGCGCGGCGCATGGGCAGGACGGCGCGCAGGCCGGGGGTGGACGCCAGGATCAGCAGCCAGACGCCGAGCAGGACGGCGGCGGCCGCGGCGGCGAGGGTCGTGGCGCTGTCGAGGGGCCGGCTCGCGAGGGCGTCGGCGAGCTCGCGCCGCCAGCTCATGGCGCTGTGGTCGGCCCGGACGGCGGCCACGTCGTAGAGCAGCAGTCCCGCGCCGCCGAGGACGACGGCGGCGAGCAGCGCGGCGGGGATCCGCCGGACCGACCAGAACCGCCGGACCCGCTCGGTCTCCTCGCCGCTTCCGGCGAGGACGGGCACGCCGCCGACGTCCTTCGCGCTCTCCCCGGTCTCCTGGGGGGCGCCGGGCTGTCCGGGGGTCGTCATGCCAGGCGGCCCTTCCTGGCGGCGGGCGAGGTGCGCGGGGAGTGGAGGCGCTCGACGTGGACGGAGACCTCGTGGACCTCCATGCCGACGAGCTCCTCGACCCGGCCGCGGACCCGGCCGCGGACGGCTCCGCAGCGGCGTCCGACGTCCGTGGGGTAGTCGAGTTCGAGGCTGACCGAGATGCGGGCGGCGTCCCGGTGGACGACGACCGAGGCGTGCGGCGGGTGGCCGCCCGCCGGCAGGCCGCCGAGGGCTTCCCTGGCGGCCTGGGCGGAGATCTTGGCGACCACCCGGTCGGCGATCGTGGTCGCGCCCCGCTCGCGTACCGGGTGGCGTTCCGTCACGTCCGTGGGCACCCGCCGTCACCGCCGCCGGTCGCCGCGGTCGCGGCCCCGGAGCAGATCGCCGGGTTCGAGGTCGCCGTCGAGGAAGCGGCCGGCCACGAAACCGACCGCCCCCAAGGCCGCGACCAGCAGAAACGCCCCGAAGCCGCCGAAGTATCCGGCGAAGCCGAGACCCATGCCGGCCAGCAGGCCGACCACCGCCATGCTCATGCTGAACCCCTTTCCGGGCCCTGCGGTCCGTTGTTCCGTACCGGTCGGCTACTGGAGCCGCGACTCGGGTTCCTCGTCCTCTTCGTCGGGCAGCTTCACGTCGCTGACCGCGATGTTGACCTCGACGACCTCCAGACCGGTCATCCGCTCCACGGCCGTGATCACGTTCTCGCGGACGGCGCCGGCGACGTCCGCGATGGAGACGCCGTAGTCCACGACGATCTCCAGGTCGAGCGCGGTCTGCACCTCGCCGACCTCGGCCTTCACCCCGCGGGTGACGCCGGCCTTGCCGCCGCCCCCGCCGGGGACGCGGTCGCGGACCGCGCCGAGGGTGCGGGAGATTCCGCTGCCCATGGCGTGGACGCCCACGACATCGCGGGCCGCCATGCCGGCGATCTTCTCGACCACTCCGTCGGCGATGGTGGTGCGGCCCCGGGAAGCGGCGGTTCCGCCGCCCTTCCTGGTGACCGGGGTGGACTCACCGCTGCGTTCGCTGTCCGTCATCGAATTCAGCCCCTTCTGGGATATTTCGGGGTTCTTCGCCCACACTAAGGGCGGTTCCCCGAGACCGCTCCGGGGATACGGCAGGCTGGGGCAATGACCATGGGTGACGGTTGGGCGACGGCGGTCCGCGACCGCCTGGCGCCGGGCAGGCTGCTGCCGCTCGGCAGCGTGGCGGGAGCGTGGCTGGCGGAGCGCGCGGCGCGGCAGGTGCTGGGCCGGGCGGCGGCGGAGGTGAACGGCGTGGCGCCGGGCACGGTGCGGATCGGCGCGGCGGGTGAGGCGACCGTTCCGGAGCCGCCGTTCCCGGTACCGCCGGGCGGGCTACCGCCGGGACCGCTGCGGATCGACGCGGAGTTCGCGGCGGTGGCGGGCGGAGGGCCGCTGCCCGAGACGGCCGGGGAGGTACGGGCGGCGCTCCTCGCGGCGGCCACGGAGCTGGGTCTGGCGGTGACGGAGGTGGACCTGCGGGTGACGGATCTGCTGATGGAGGCGCCCGCCCCGGAGCCGGCGGGTCCGCCGCCCGGCCACCCGGCACCGCCGACGGACGACCCGGTGGCGGTCGCGGTGCTGCGGGTGCCGGGCGTGACGGCGCTGACGAACGCGCTGGGCCGGCCGGTGCACCGCACGCCGGGGGCGGTCCGGGTGGAGCTCGCGGTGGCGGCGGACCACCATCCGGCGGAGGTGGCCCACGCGGCGCACCAGGCCGCGGAGGCGGCGGCGGAGGCGGGCGCCGCGGTCACCGTCCTGGTCATGGAGGTGCGCTGACCCCGGGGGCACGCACGGCGGCGAAGGGCCGGTGACGGGCCCTTCGCGGCGGGCGGATCGGCGGGCGGACCGGCGTGTCAGTCGCCGAGCCCCGCGAGGTCGCGGAGGCGGCGGGCCTGGGCGGCGCGCTCGGCGACGCGCTGCTCCTCGTAGGAGCGGCCGGTGACACCCTGGAGCAGCGCCTTGGTCTCGACGACCGCGTCGCGCGGCGCGGCGAGCAGGGCGGCGCTGAGGTCCCGTACCGCGGCGTCGAGTTCGGCGGCGGGCACGGCGATGTTGGCCAGGCCGATGCGCTCGGCCTCGTCCGCGTGGACGAAGCGGCCGGTGGCGCAGATCTCAAGGGCGCGGGCGTAGCCCACGAGGGAGACGAGCGGGTGCGTCCCGGTGAGGTCCGGGACGAGGCCCAGGCTGGTCTCGCGCATCGCGAACCGCACGTCCTCGGCGACGACCCGCAGGTCGCAGGCGAGGGCGAGCTGGAAGCCCGCACCGATGGCGTGCCCCTGGACGGCCGCGATCGACACGAGGTCGCTGCGGCGCCACCAGGTGAACGCCTCCTGGTACTCGGCGATGACCGCGTCGAGGTCCGCGTCGGAACCCCGTGCGAGGTCGAGGAAGGACGGCTCTCCGTCGAAGCCCTCGGGCGTGAACGCCTGTCGGTCGAGTCCGGCGGAGAAGGACTGGCCCTCACCGCGCAGGACGACGATCCGCACGCTGCCCGGCAGAGACCGGCCGGCTTCCGTCAACGCCCGCCACAGAGCGGGAGACTGGGCGTTGCGCTTCGCCGGGTTGGTCAGGGTCACCGTGGCAACGGCGTCCTCGACGGTGAGCCGTACACCGTCCTTGTCGAAGACGAGCTGGGAGTCGTCGGGCGTGGTCATGGGGCGCCTCCGGTTCCGGTGCAGCACTGCATCCGATGCTAAGTGACTGCACAGTAACCACCGGGTCGGTCACAGGACCGACCGGGTGCCCACCGGGAAGGTCCCGGTGGACCGGTCGAGCCGCCCCCGGCGTCAGGCCGAGGCTGCCTTCTTGCCCCGGGTCGCTCCGCCGCGACCACGCAGCGTCACTCCGGATTCACTGAGCATCCGGTGGACGAATCCGTAGGAGCGGCCCGTTTCCTCGGCCAGCGCCCGGATGCTCGCACCGGAGTCGTACTTCTTCTTCAGGTCTGCCGCGAGCTTGTCGCGCGCGGCGCCGGTCACCCGGCTGCCCTTCTTCAGAGTCTCGGCCACCCGTGCCTCCTCATGGGAAGTGCGCTCTGGACTTCTCATGATCACCCCTCCCCGTCGTCCTGGCCACCCATTCGACGAGGTCCGTCCTGCCGGGTTTGCGGACGAGTACGTCGTCCTCACGATCGGAACCAGTCATTCCGCGCGGCCGGAACCCGACCATCGAACGAGTGGATCAAGGGACCGCCAGGTCAGCGCCGTCATGCGAACACACGTACGGCGCGGACTCTGCCGGAAGGATTCGGCAGAGGTCCGCGCCGGGGGTACGAGACCTTCTCACTCAGATGACGGATCCGGCGATGAGCCGAATGATCCAGTCCGGGCTCAGGCCAGGGCGACCAGGTCCGCGTAGTCCGGGCCCCACAGGTCCTCGACGCCGTCCGGGAGCAGGATGATCCGCTCCGGGTCGAGGGCCTCCACGGCGCCCTCGTCGTGGGTGACGAGGACGACGGCGCCCTTGTAGGTGCGCAGCGCGCCGAGGATCTCCTCGCGGCTGGCGGGGTCGAGGTTGTTGGTGGGCTCGTCGAGCAGGAGCACGTTGGCCGAGGAGACGACGAGGGTGGCGAGCGCCAGCCGGGTCTTCTCGCCGCCGGAGAGCACCCCGGCCGGCTTGTCGACGTCGTCGCCGGAGAAGAGGAAGGTGCCGAGCGTCTTGCGGACCTCGACCAGGTCGAGGTCGGGGGCGGCGGAGCGCATGTTCTCCAGGACCGTGCGGTCCGGGTCCAGGGTCTCGTGCTCCTGGGCGTAGTAGCCGAGCTTGAGGCCGTGGCCGGGGGTGACCTCGCCGGTGTCGGGCTGCTCGACCCCGCCGAGGAGGCGGAGCAGCGTCGTCTTGCCGGCGCCGTTGAGGCCGAGGATGACGACGCGGGAGCCCTTGTCGATGGCGAGGTCGACGTCGGTGAAGATCTCCAGGGAGCCGTACGACTTGGACAGGCCCTCCGCGGTGAGCGGGGTCTTGCCGCAGGGCGCGGGCTCCGGGAAGCGCAGCTTGGCGACCTTGTCGGAGACGCGGACCGCCTCCAGGCCGGAGAGCAGGCGCTCGGCGCGCTTGGCCATGTTCTGCGCGGCGACCGTCTTGGTGGCCTTGGCGCGCATCTTGTCGGCCTGCGAGTTGAGCGCGGCGGCCTTCTTCTCGGCGTTCTGGCGCTCGCGCTTGCGGCGCTTCTCGTCGGCCTCGCGCTGCTGCTGGTAGAGCTTCCAGCCCATGTTGTAGACGTCGATGGTGGAGCGGTTGGCGTCCAGGTAGAAGACCTTGTTGACGACGGTCTCGACCAGGTCGACGTCGTGGGAGATGACGATGAAGCCGCCGCGGTAGGTCTTGAGGTAGTCGCGCAGCCAGATGATCGAGTCGGCGTCGAGGTGGTTCGTCGGCTCGTCGAGGAGCAGGGTGTCGGCGTCCGAGAAGAGGATCCGCGCCAGCTCGATCCGGCGGCGCTGACCGCCGGAGAGGGTGTGCAGCGGCTGGCCGAGGACCCGGTCGGGCAGACCGAGGGCGGCGGCGATGGTGGCCGCCTCGGCCTCGGCGGCGTACCCGCCCTTGGTGAGGAACTCGGTCTCCTGGCGCTCGTACTGCTTGAGGGCCTTCTCGCGGGTGGCGCCGGAGCCGTTGGCGATCCGCTCCTCGTTCTGCCGCATCTTGCGGAGGAGGACGTCGAGGCCGCGGGCGGAGAGGACCCGGTCGCGGGCGAGGACGTCGAGGTCGCCGGTGCGGGGGTCCTGCGGGAGGTAGCCGACCTCGCCGGAGCGGGCGATGCTGCCGCCGGCGGGCTGGCCCTCGCCGGCCAGGCACTTGGTGAGCGTGGTCTTCCCCGCGCCGTTGCGGCCGACGAGGCCGATGCGGTCGCCCTTGGCGACGCGGAAGGAAACGTTCTCGAGGAGGATGCGGGCGCCGGCGCGCAGCTCGATGCCGGAAGCGGTGATCACGGACAGACTCCAGGGCGGTGGGAAGACGGCGGAAGAGACGGCTGGTGGCGGGCGTCGGCGCCGCTAATGCACCCAGAGGAGAATGGCCATGCGGCCAGTCTAACGGGCGCCTGCAACTGCTTTTCGGCCACATGGGCGACGAAGACCCGATCGGGAGTTATGTCTCAGTTCCCACCAGAGGGAACAAAACGGGCGATGGATGGAAGGTCGGCTGATACTCGGCGAAGGGCGGCGGTCGGGCCGCCGCGGTGACGCGGAGGTGGACCGTGCAGTTCGACGACGACGCCCGTCTGGACACCTCCGAGGTGAAGGACGTCCGCGGCAGCCGCATCCCCGGCGGGAAGGCGACCGTCGGCGGCGGCGTCATCGGCTTCATCGCCCTGATCCTCGGCATCCTCTTCGGGGTCGGCCCCGACCAGCTGGGGCTCTCCTCCGGCGGCGAGGACGAACCCGCCGCGAGCGCCTCCTCCGCGGCCCAGGTGAACCGGTCCTGCCGGACCGGCGCGGACGCCAACAGCCGGCCGGACTGCCGGACCGTCGCCGTCGTCAACAGCGTCCAGGACTTCTGGCGCGCCGAGTACCAGCGGCGCGGCGGCACCTACGGCGACGCCTCCACCGTCCTGTTCACCCAGCGGGTGAACACCGCCTGCGGGGCGGCGAGCTCGGCGGTCGGCCCCTTCTACTGCCCCGGCGACCGGAGGGTCTACCTGGACCTGGGCTTCTTCGACGAGCTGCGGACCAAGTTCGGCGCCGGCGGCGGCCCCTTCGCCCAGGCGTACGTGGTGGCCCACGAGTACGGGCACCACGTGCAGAACCTGATGGGGACGCTGAGCCGGGCCCAGGACGGACGGACCGGGGCGGACTCCAACGCCGTCCGGGTCGAGCTCCAGGCGGACTGCTACGCGGGGGTGTGGGCCCGGCACGCGACGAGCACCCCGGACGAGTCCACCGGCCGGCCGCTGATCGCCCGGCTCGACGACGCCGACATCCGGGACGGCCTGGACGCGGCGGCGGCGGTGGGCGACGACCGGATCCAGGAGCGGTTCCAGGGCCGGGTGACCCCGGAGAGCTGGACGCACGGCTCGGCCGAGCAGCGCCGGCAGTGGTTCTACACCGGCTACCGCACCGGCGACATGGCCCGGTGCAACACCTTCCGCTGATCACCGGCTCCGCCTGCAAGACTGTGTCCCAGATCACATCCGGCCGACAGATCACATCCGGCCGAACCGAGAGGGAGTGAGCGGGATGTCCGAGGCACCCGACATCTGTCCGGCGCTGAAGTACCGGGACGCCAAGGCGGCGATCACGCTGCTCACGGAGGCGTTCGGGTTCACCGCCACCGCCGTGTACGAGGGCGAGGACGGCCTCGTCGCCCACGCCGAGCTGAGCTACGGGAACGGCATGGTGATGCTCGGCAGCAGCGGCACCGACAGCGAGTTCGACAAGGCGATGGGCGCGGGCGGCCCGGTGGGGATCTACGTCCACGTCCGGGACGTGGACGAGCACCACGCGCGGGCCGCCGCGCACGGCGTGGAGATCGTGATGCCGCCCACCGACCAGGACTACGGCTCCCGGGACTACATGGCGAAGGACGCCGAGGGGAACGTGTGGAGCTTCGGCACGTACACCCCCGGCGGCGACTGACCCCCCGGCCTCGCGTCAGGCGCCCCCGGTGTGGACCTGGAAGGCGGCCCGGCGCACCGCCTTCGCCAGGGCCGGGTCCGGGTGGGCGGCGGCCAGCGCCACCAGCACCTGCACGGTCCGCGGGTGGCCGACGGCCCTGACCTCGTCGAGCAGCGCGGGCACCGTGCCCTGGACGGCCGAGTCCAGGTGCCGTACCAGCAGCTCGCTCTCGCCGTGGTCGGCGACGGCGGCGGCCGTGTCCACCCAGAGCCAGGTCGCCTCCTCCCGGGTCAGGACCTCGGGGGCGTCGTCGGGGTCGGTGCCGTCGTACTCGGCGAGCCACAGCAGCGCGTACGGGCGCAGCGAGGGCTCGGCGACCGCGGCGCGGACCTCCGCCTCCGCGGGGGCGCCGACGACCCGCAGCGCCTCGAAGGCGAGCCCGCGCAGCAGCGCGTCCTCGCCGCGGGCGGCGGCGAGGAGTTCGGCGACCGCCCCGGCCAGCGGGCGGGCGGCGAGCCAGGCGCGGTACTCGTCGCGGGCCGGTCCCGGGGTGAGCCGGGCGCAGCCGCGGAGCATGTCGGCGGCGGACTGCTCGATGTTGCCCGCGGGGCTCTGGGCGGCGACGCAGATCTGCTCCAGCTTGACCCAGACCGCCCAGTTGCCGAGCGGGGTCAGGGTCGCGTGACGTCCCTCCGGTCCGGCCGCCGGGTCGAGGGTGAGCGCGCCGACCTCCGCGAGGCCCTCCAGGGCCCAGTCGAGGAGCGCGGGCAGCCGCTCGGCCGGGGGTGCCTCGGGGGCGGGGACGTTCTCGTCCGGGACCTCGCAGCGCTCCTCGCGGAGTTCGTCGACGCGCTGGCCCAGGAGGTCGAGGAGGGCGGGCACGAGGACGGGGCCCTGGGAGAGCTGGAGCAGCGAGAGGACCTGCGGCACCGCCTCCACGACCTCCGCGACCGCGCCCGGCGCCACGCCCTCCGGGGCGGGGCGGACGAGCGACCAGGCGTCGAGGAGCGCGACCCAGCCGCGGAGCACCGCGGAGTCGTCCCGGTCCCACGCCTGGAGCCGCCAGCCGGGGCGGACGGTGGCGCCGTGCAGTTCGACGAGGCCGGCCAGCCGGGCCCGGTCCCAGCCGGCCCGGACCCGACCCGGTGTCAGGCCCAGGTCGGCGGCGGCCCGTTCGGCGGCGGCGGGGCCGTCGAGCGGAGCGGAAGCGGAAGGGTCGGCGGCGACCGCCCGGGGACCCGTCTGCGGGCCGCGCGGTGCGGCGGCCCAGCGGGCGATCCGTACGGCGTCGGCGAGGACGAGCCGGGCCTGGCGGGCCAGCTCCGCGCGGGGCGGGGTGCCCTCGGGCGGCCTCGGGGCAGGCCGGGTGCGCCGCGTCGTCGCGGCCCGTCGGGCGGTGGCCAGCGACCGCGGACGGACGAGTCGGAGTCTGGAGTTGCGCGCCAATGGTTCATCGGGCTTTCGAGACGTCACGGGGGCAGTCTTCCCGCTGACGGCCCGAAAGCCCAATCGGAATCCGCCACGCCGTGGCGGGGCGGCGCCCGCGGGGGCGCCGGTGGAACGGGTGCCCGCGGCGGAGCCGGCTACATGAGGGGGGTCAGGTAACGGCGGAGGGCTTCCTCGTAGCGGAGCGGGTCGGCGTTCCACATGGCCGTGTGGGGGGCCTGGCGGACCGGGAGGAGGGTCACGAGGTCCGGGCGGCGGGCGGCCAGTTCGACGGACGGCTCCCAGGGGGCGATCGTGTCGTCGGGGCCGTGGGCCAGGAGGACCGGGACGCGGAGGCCGGCCGTGTGGTCGGGGTGCGGGCCGGTGCGGCCGAGCGCGGCGCGGACGGCGAGCGGGACCAGCGGGCCGGGGACGCCCCGCGCGGCCGCGAGGTTGCGGACGGTGGCCTCCCAGTCGAGGACAGGGGAGTCGAGGACGAGGCCGGCGATCCGGTCCCGTACCCCCGACTCGGCGGCGGCCCGCAGCGCCATGGTCGCGCCGGTGCCCCAGCCGTGCAGCACGATCTTGGTCGCGCCGCGCCGGACCGCGTAGCGGAGGACCGCGTCGACATCGCGCCACTCGGTGTCGCCGAGCTGGGCGAGGCCGTCCGCCGGGGAGGGGGCGCCCGCGTCGCCGCGGTAGGCGGGGACGAGGACCGGGACGCGGCGGCGGGCGTAGAAGGGGACGAGGTTGAGGGTGTGCTCGCGGCCGGCGGTCAGGCCGTGCAGGGCGACCACCCAGGTGGAGCGGGGTCCGGTGACGAGCCAGGCGGGCAGCGGGCCGAGCTCGCCGGGGATCTCGATGTCCTCGTGGAAGAGGCCGAGGGCGGTCTCGGGGGTGCCGGTGTGCAGCTGTGGCGTGAGCCGGACGCGGCTGCCGGGCCCGAGCGCGCCGCGCTCGACGCGTTCGAGGCGGCGGACGACGGTGTCGGCGGTGTGCGGGACCCGGTCGAGGACGGGTCCGGTGACCGCGTGCAGGCCGGGCGCCGTCATCCCGTACGTGCCGGGGCGCAGGGAGGCGAGGCTGCGGGTGAGGGTGACCCGCTCGGGTCCCGTGGCGTGCACGGTGAGCTTGGGGTCGCCGGGGAGGGGCCGCCCTGAGGCGGCCTTGAGGGCGACGTCGCTGGCGTAGCGGCCGGCCGCCACCGCGGCCGCGCCGACACCGATCAGGGTGGTGACGGCCGCTGCCGTCGCTGTAGCCGGGCGCACGCTCCCAGTCTCGGCACGGGACCCGGGGGCTGCCACCGGACGGGGGCCGCCCGGGTGCCCCGGGAGGGTGACGAGCGTCTCCTCGGCGGGTGCCTCGTGCGGATGAAACCGTCCAGGGCGTGAAACGCCCCGATCGGGAGGGAAGGGGGCATGGGTCCCGTGCGTCCCGTACGGGGCGGGATTACCCGGGGTTGCGGGGTGACCGGATGGTGGACACGGGGGCACCGGGGAGGCGAAGCGGAATCTCACGACCCCGGTTCGGGACACCGTGATGCCCCACCCAGTTCACCTTCCGTTCACTCAGGTTGCCTACGTTCGTCCAGCCACTGACGTCAAACGATTGCCTGGGTAAATGGAACACATCACGCTGCTGCTCGCCATTGTGGTCGTGACAGCTCTCGTGTTCGATTTCACGAACGGTTTCCACGACACCGCCAACGCGATGGCCACGACCATCTCGACCGGTGCGCTCAAGCCGAAGACGGCGGTGGCCATGTCCGCCGTGCTGAACCTGGTCGGCGCCTTCCTGTCCGTCGAGGTCGCCAAGACGATCTCCGGCGGGATCATCAACGAAGAGGGCATCCGCACGGAAGTGATCTTCGCGGCCCTCGTCGGCGCCATCCTGTGGAATCTGCTGACCTGGCTCCTGGGCCTGCCGTCCAGCTCCTCCCACGCCCTCTTCGGCGGCCTCATCGGCGCCGCCGTGATGTCGGCCGGCTGGTCGGCCGTGAACGGCTCCACCATCGTCACCAAGGTCCTCATCCCGGCGATCGCGGCGCCCCTCGTCGCCGGTCTCGCCGCGATGGCCGCGACCAAGCTGACGTACAAGATCAAGGCCAACCCCGAGGCGAAGGCCACGGCCAAGGGCTACCGGGCCGGCCAGATCGCCTCCGCCGGTCTCGTCTCCCTCGCCCACGGCACCAACGACGCCCAGAAGACGATGGGCATCATCACCCTCGCCCTGGTCACCCAGGGCGTCGTCGCCCCCGGCTCGAACCCGCCCCTGTGGGTCGTCGTCTCCGCCGGTGTCGCCATCGCGCTCGGCACCTACCTCGGCGGCTGGCGCATCATCCGCACCATGGGCAAGGGCCTCACCGACCTCCAGCCGCAGCAGGGCTTCGCCGCCCAGACCAGCGCCGCCACGGTCATCCTGGCCTCCTCGCACCTCGGCTTCTCGCTCTCCACCACCCAGTCCTGCTCGGGTGCCGTGATGGGCGCCGGCCTCGGCCGCAAGGGCGGTGTCGTCCGCTGGTCGACCGCCACCCGCATGTTCGTCGCCTGGGGTCTGACCCTGCCCGCCGCCGGCCTCGTCGGCGCCGGCGCCGAGTTCCTCACCAAGCAGGGCCCCTGGGGCATCGCCGCCACGGCGTTCGTCCTGGTCGGCGGCTCGGCCGTGATCTGGGTGCTCTCCCGCCGCGAGCCGGTCGACCACAACAACGTGAACGGCGACGACTTCAACGGCACAGACGGCACGAACGGCGACGGCCCCGGCGTCGTGACCACGGCCATCGCGGCCGTCACCCCGCCGCCGGCCGGCTCCGTCGCCGCCGTCGCGGACGACGGCCTGAAGACCACCATCCACGCGCCGGGGCCGAACGACCCCGCCGCTCCCCCGGCCCCCGCCGCCGCGGTCTGAGACCTCCAAGGAAACGGGAAACCAAGCCATGAAGATCGACTGGGCAGCTCTCGGCTCCGTCTTCGGAGTCAGCCTCGTGGCGACCGTCGCCCTCGTGGGCCTCTTCACCCTCGGCATCGTCGGCCTCACCAAGCAGGAGGAGGCCGCGGCCAGGGGAGGCTCCGCGGCCCTCGCCCGCACCGCCGCCTACGCCTGCTTCGCGCTCTGCGCGGCGGCCGTCGCGTACGGCATCTACCTCATCGTCGTCTGACCCACGACGCTTCCGGGGCCGGGCCCGCACCTCTGCCGAGGGCGGGCCCGGCCCTCGTGTCTGTGGCACTTCGCACAGTGATCCGCCGCAGGTCAAGCGCGGGTTGACGGCCCTTCGCGGGGCGTGGTGGACTGCCGGGGCCAATACGGCGGCAATGGAGAGGAAGCCCGGTGCGATTCCGGCGCGGTCCCGCCACTGTGACCGGGCCCGGCTCAGCGCCGGGGGTCCGGAAGTCAGGAACTCTCGCCGCCGGTCACGTCGAGCCAGGGCGCGGACCCTGAGTGAGGACACGCCGCCATGCCCGGCCGCATCCCCGGGGCCTCCCGAGCCACCGCAGTCTTCGCGTACGGCGCGGCCGCCGGTCTCGCCGTCGACACCGTCCTCGGCGATCCGCGCCGCGGCCACCCCGTCGCCGCCTTCGGCCGGGCCGCCGCCGCCGTCGAGCGGCGCCTCTGGCGCGACCACCGCGGCCGGGGCGCCCTGCACACCGCCGTCTGCGCGGGCGGCGCCGTCGCCGCCGGGGCCCTCGCGGCCCGTACCGCCCGGGGCAGCGGGACCGCCTCCGCCGCCCTGACCGCCGCCGCCGTGTGGGCCGTCGTCGGCGGGACCACCCTGGGCCGCGAGGCGCGGGCCATCGGCGGGGCGCTCGCCGCCGGCGACCTGGAGGTCGCCCGGGAGCGGATGCCGCACCTCGTCGGGCGCGACCCGCAGGCCCTGGACGGGCCCGCGATGGCCCGCGCGGTCGTCGAGTCCGTCGCCGAGAACACCTCCGACGCCGTCGTCGGCGCCCTCGTCTGGGGCGCGGTCGCCGGTGTCCCCGGCCTGCTCGGCTTCCGGGCCGTCAACACCCTGGACGCCATGGTCGGCCACAGGTCGGACCGGTACCGCCGCTACGGCTGGGCCTCCGCCCGCCTGGACGACCTGGCCGGCTGGCCCGGCGCCCGGCTCACCGCCGCCCTCGCGACCGCCGCCGGCGGCGACCCGCGCGGAGCCGCGCGCGCCTGGCGGGCCGACGCCTCCCGGCACCCCAGCCCCAACGCCGGACCGGTCGAGGCCGCGTTCGCGGGCGCCCTCGGGGTACGCCTCGGGGGGACGCTCTCGTACGGCGGACGGGTCGAGCACCGGCCCGTCCTCAACGGCGGGGGCCGGCCCGTCGAGGTCGCCGACATCGACCGGGCCGTCCGGCTCTCCCGCCGGGTGACCTGGCTGACCCTGGCCGCCTGCGTCGGCGGCCGCATCCTGACGGACACGGTGAAGCGGAGGACGAAGTGAGGGGTGGGGGGCTGCTCGTCGCCGGGACGACCTCCGACGCGGGCAAGAGCGTCGTCACGGCCGGCATCTGCCGCTGGCTGGTCCGGCAGGGCGTCAAGGTGGCGCCGTTCAAGGGACAGAACATGTCCCTCAACTCCTTCGTGACGCGGGAGGGCGCCGAGATCGGCCGCGCCCAGGCCATGCAGGCGCAGGCCGCCCGCGTCGAGCCGACCGCGCTGATGAACCCGGTGCTGCTCAAGCCCGGCGGCGACCGGTCCAGCCAGGTGGTCCTCATGGGCAAGCCGGTCGGCGAGATGAGCGCCAGGGGCTACCACGGCGGCCGGCAGCAGACCCTCTTCGAACCGGTCCTCGCCTGCCTGGAGGAGCTCCGGGCCACGCACGACGCGGTGATCTGCGAGGGCGCCGGCAGCCCGGCCGAGATCAACCTGCGCCGCACCGACATCGTCAACATGGGCATCGCGCGGGCCGCCCGGCTCCCGGTGGTCGTGGTCGGCGACATCGACCGGGGCGGGGTCTTCGCCCAGTTCTTCGGCACGACGGCGCTGCTCGCCCCCGAGGACCAGGAGCTGATCGCCGGCTACCTGGTGAACAAGTTCCGCGGCGACGTGACGCTGCTGGAGCCCGGCCTCGACATGCTGCACGGCCTCACCGGCCGCCCGACCCTCGGCGTCCTGCCGTACGCGCACGGGCTCGGGATCGACGAGGAGGACGGCCTCCGGGTCTCGCTGCGGGGCACCGTCCGCGAGTCGGTCGTCGCGCCGCCGCTCGGCGCCGACGTGCTGCGGGTCGCGGTCTGCGCCGTCCCCCTGATGTCGAACTTCACCGACGTCGACGCGCTGGCCGCCGAGCCGGGCGTGATCGTGCGGTTCGTGGACCGGCCGGAGGAGCTGGCCGACGCGGACCTCGTCGTCGTGCCGGGCACCCGCGGCACGGTCAAGGCGCTGGCCTGGCTGCGCGAGCGCGGACTCGCGGACGCGATCCTCCGGCGGGCCGCCGAGGGGCGGCCCGTGCTGGGGATCTGCGGCGGCTTCCAGGCGCTCGGCGAGCACATCGAGGACGAGGTCGAGTCGAAGGCGGGCGCCGTCGACGGGCTCGGGCTGCTGCCCGTACGGGTCCGGTTCGCGCGCGAGAAGACCCTCGCCCGTCCGGTCGGCGAGGCGCTCGGCGAACCGGTCGAGGGGTACGAGATCCACCACGGCGTCGCGGACGTACGCGGCGGGGAAGTGTTCATCTCTGATGACAAAGGCCGCAGCCTTGACGGCTGCCGCGTCGGCTCCGTCTGGGGCACCCACTGGCACGGCTCGCTGGAGAGCGACGGCTTCCGGCGCGCCTTCCTGCGGGAGGTCGCCGCGGCGGCCGGCCGGGCCTTCGTCCCGGCCCCCGACACCTCCTTCGGCGCGCTGCGCGAGGAGCAGCTGGACCGGCTCGGCGACCTCATCGAGGAGCACGCCGACACGGACGCGCTGCTGCGGCTCATCGAGAAGGGCGCGCCCGAGGGGCTGCCGTTCGTGCCGCCGGGGGCGCCGTGAGCACCGCCCCGGCCCAGGCATCCGTACGTACCGAAGGAGCGACCACCCGATGAGCACCCGCTATCCCTTCACCGCCGTCGTCGGCATGGACGACCTGCGGCTCGCGCTGCTGCTCAACGCGGTCTCGCCCGCCGTGGGCGGTGTCCTCGTGCGGGGCGAGAAGGGCACCGCCAAGTCCACGGCCGTGCGCGCGCTCGCCGAGCTGCTGCCCGAGGTGGCCGTCGTCGCCGGGTGCCGGTTCAGCTGCGATCCCGCCTCGCCCGACCCCGCCTGCCCGGACGGTCCGCACGGGGACGGGGGTTCGGACGCGCGGCCCGCGCGGATGGTCGAGCTGCCCGTGGGCGCCTCCGAGGACCGGCTCGTCGGGTCGCTGGACATCGAGAGGGCGCTCGCCGACGGGGTGAAGGCGTTCGAGCCGGGCCTGCTCGCCGACGCCCACCGGGGGATCCTCTACGTCGACGAGGTCAATCTGCTCCACGACCACTTGATCGACGTGCTGCTCGACGCCGCGGCGATGGGCCGGTCGCACGTCGAGCGCGAGGGCGTCTCCGTGCGGCACGCCGCCCGTTTCCTGCTCGTGGGGACGATGAACCCCGAGGAGGGCGAGCTGCGGCCGCAGCTGCTCGACCGGTTCGGGCTCACCGTGGAGGTCGCCGCCTCCCGCGTGCCCGAGGAGCGGGTCGAAGTGGTGCGGCGCAGGCTGGCGTTCGAGGACGACCCGGCCGGCTTCGCCGCCCGCTGGGCCGGCGAGGAGACCGCGCTGCGCGAACGGATCGTCACCGCGCGGGAGTTGCTGCCGCGCGTGGTCCTCGGGGACGCCGTGCTGCTCCAGATCGCCGCCACCTGCGCCGCGTTCGAGGTCGACGGCATGCGCGCCGACATCGTGATGGCCAGGACCGCGACCGCGCTCGCCGCGTGGGCGGGCCGGGAGGAGGTCACGAGCGAGGACGTGCGGCAGGCCGCGCTGCTGGCCCTGCCGCACCGGCGGCGGCGCTCGCCCTTCGACGCGCCGGGGCTCGACGAGGACAAGCTCGACGAGACGCTGGAGCGGTTCAAGGGCGAGGAGCCGGACGACGATCCGGACCCGGGCCCGGACGGGCCGGGGGACGGCGGTCCCGGTGGCGGTGGCGGCGTTCCGCCGCAGGGCGGCGAGGGGCCCGCGCCCGAGTCCGACGGCGTACCGGAGGAGGCACCGGCGCCCGCGCCCGCCCAGGCGCCCGCGCCTCAGGGCGCGGCCGGTGAGCGGGCCGCGGTGAAGGCCGCCGAGCCGTTCCGTACGAAGATGCTCAGCGTGCCCGGCCTCGGGGACGGGGCCGCCGGGCGGCGCTCCCGGGCCCGTACCGAGCACGGCAGGACCACCGGCTCGACCCGGCCCCGGGGCGCGCTGACCAAGCTGCACCTGTCCGCGACCGTACGGGCCGCCGCGCCGCACCAGCGGGCGCGGGGCCGGTCCGGGGCGGGGCTCGTGGTGCGCCGGGACGATCTGCGGCAGGCCGTCCGGGAGGGGCGCGAGGGGAACCTCGTGCTGTTCGTGGTGGACGCCTCGGGGTCGATGGCGGCCCGGAAGCGGATGGGCGCGGTGAAGGGCGCGGTCCTCTCGCTGCTGCTCGACGCGTACCAGCGGCGGGACAAGGTGGGCCTGGTGACCTTCCGGGGGCGCGGGGCCGAGCTGGCGCTGCCGCCGACGTCCTCCGTGGACGCGGCCGCCGCCCGTCTCGAGGAGCTGCCGACCGGAGGCCGTACGCCGCTGTCGGCCGGGCTGCTGAAGGCGCACGACGTGCTGCGGGTGGAGCGGCTGCGGGACCCCTCGCGCCGGGCGCTGCTCGTGGTCGTGACCGACGGGCGGGCGACCGGGGGCGGGCCCGACCCGGTGGGTCTGGCGGCGCGGGCCGCGCGGCTGCACGCCGCCGACGGCACGGCCGCCGTGGTCGTGGACTGCGAGGCCGGCCCGGTGCGGCTCGGTCTCGCCGGGAACCTCGCCCGTGATCTGGGCGGCACCGCCGTCACCCTGGACGAGCTGCGCGCCGACGCGATCGCCGGGCTCGTACGGGAAGCACAAGTCAACCGTTCTGTCAGGAGGGCCGCTTAATGCCGCAGGGACAGCCGACCGTCGTGCCCGACGACGGTCTCACGACCCGTCAGCGCCGCAACCGGGCGCTGGTGATGGTGCACACGGGCGTCGGCAAGGGGAAGTCGACGGCCGCCTTCGGGATGGCGTTGCGCGCCTGGAACCAGGGCTGGCCGATCGGGGTGTTCCAGTTCGTGAAGTCCGCCAAGTGGAAGGTCGGCGAGGAGAACGCCCTCAAGGCGCTCGGCGAGACCGGCAAGGGCGGCACGGTCACCTGGAACAAGATGGGCGAGGGCTGGTCCTGGATCCAGCGCGAGGTCGCCGAGGGCGAGCAGTCGCACGAGGACAAGGCGCGCGAGGGCTGGGAGCAGGTCAAGCGGGACCTGGCCGAGGAGAGGTACAAGTTCTACGTCCTCGACGAGTTCGCGTACCTGCTCCACTGGGGCTGGATCGACGTGAAGGAGGTCGTCGAGGTGCTGCGGGACCGTCCGGGCCATCAGCACGTCGTCATCACCGGGCGGAACGCGCCGCAGGAGCTGGTGGACTTCGCCGATCTCGTCACCGACATGTCCAAGGTCAAGCACCCGATGGACGCCGGTCAGAAGGGCCAGCGGGGCATCGAGTGGTAGCACGTCTCGTCATCGCGGCCCCGTCCTCGGGGGCGGGCAAGACCACGGTGGCGACCGGCCTGATGGCCGCGTTCGCCTCCCGGGGTCTGTCCGTCTCGCCGCACAAGGTGGGGCCCGACTACATCGACCCGGGCTACCACGCGCTCGCCACCGGCCGCCCGGGCCGCAACCTCGACGCGTACATGTGCGGGACGGGGCTGGTCGCCCCGCTCTTCGCGCACGGGTCGCGCGGCTGCGACCTGGCCGTGGTCGAGGGGGTCATGGGGCTGTACGACGGGGCCGCCGACCAGGGTGAGCTGGCGTCCACGGCGCAGGTGGCGAAGCTGCTGAAGGCGCCGGTGGTGCTGGTCGTGGACGCGTCCTCGCAGTCGCGGTCGGTGGCGGCGCTGGTGCACGGCTTCGCGTCCTGGGACCCGGAGGTGCGGATCGGGGGCGTGATCCTGAACAAGGTCGCGACCGACCGGCACGAGCACCTGCTGCGGGAGGCGCTCGGGGAGTCGGGGGTGCCGGTGCTCGGGGTGCTGCGGCGGGCGCCCGCCGTGGCGACGCCGTCGCGGCACCTCGGTCTGATCCCGGTCGCCGAGCGGCAGGCGCAGGCCGTGGAGGCGGTGGCGGCGCAGGCGGAGCAGGTGCGGGCCGGGTGCGACCTGGACGCGCTGCTGGCGCTGGCGCGGTCGGCGCCGGCCCTGGACACGGAGGCGTGGAGCCCGGCCGTCGTGGCGGCGCCCCCGGCGGGGCGGCGGCCGGTGGTCGCCGTGGCCGGCGGGGCCGCGTTCACGTTCTCGTACGCCGAGCACACCGAGCTGCTGCGGGCCGCCGGGGCCGAGGTCGTCACCTTCGACCCGCTGCGGGACGAGGCGCTTCCCGAGGGGACGCGCGGGCTCGTCATCGGCGGTGGGTTCCCGGAGATGTACGCGGCCGAACTGGCCGCCAACGAGCCGCTGCGGAAGGCCGTGGCGGAGTTCGCGGCGGGCGGGGCGCCGGTCGCGGCCGAGTGCGCCGGACTGCTGTATCTGGCGCGGTCGCTGGACGGCACGCCCATGTGCGGGGTGCTGGAGGCGGACGCGCGGATGTCGGAGCGGCTGACGCTCGGGTACCGGGACGCGGTCGCGGTGAGCGACAGCGTGCTGGCTCCGGCGGGGGCCCGGCTGCGCGGGCACGAGTTCCACCGCACGGTGATCGAGCCGGGGGCGGGGGCGGTCCCGGCCTGGGGGCTGCGGCAGCCGGAGCGCAGGGTGGAGGGCTTCGTGCGGGGCGGGGTGCACGCGAGTTACGTGCACACGCACTGGGCGGGGTCGCCGGAGGTCGCCGCGCGGTTCGTGGCGCACTGCGGGTGAGGTCAGTGACCGGAGAGTCCCACCACGAGCCAGATGAAGCCGACGCCCGCGACCGTGCAGAGCAGGGTGGAGAGGGCGGGGTGTTCGTGGTGGGCCTCGGGCAGGATCTCGGCGGCGGCGAGGTAGAGCAGGGCGCCGCCGAAGAAGCCGAGATAGGCGCCGAGAAGTTCCTCCGGAAGGGTGAACAGGAGGGTGGACGCCGCGCCGACGACGGGCGCGGCGGCGTCCGCGACGAGCATGGCGATCGCCTTGTGGCGGGCGTTCCCGTAGAGGCTCGTGAGCGTGTAGGTGTTGAAGCCGTCGGCGAAGTCGTGGGTGATGACGGCGAGCGCGACGGTGGCGCCCATGCCGCCGCCGACCTGGAAGGCGGCGCCGAGCGCGATGCCGTCCATGAGGCTGTGCAGGACCATGGCGCCGGCCGCGGTGAGCCCGACCTGGGGGACCCTCCCGCCCGTCTCCCGGCCGCCGCCCTTCGGGGGAGCGCCCGGCGTCGCCCCGTCGCGGTGGACGCCGTGGGCGGCGCTGCGGACGGCGAGCACGCGCTCCACGACGTGGGCGAAGAGGAAGCCGCCGACGAAGAGCAGCAGGGCCTCGGGGACGCCGAAGACCTCCGCCCCCGCGGCCTCCAGGGCCTCGGGCAGCAGGTCGAGTCCGACGACGCCGAGCATGAGGCCGCCGGCGAGTCCGAGGACGAGGTGCCGGCGGTCGGTGACGCGCTGCGCGACCCAGCCGCCGAAGAGCGTCATGAGGAACGCGCCGAGCGCGACGACCACTGCCATGGCCCCTTGCTATCGGATGGGGGGCCCGGTGTGCACATCGGTGTCGGGGCCCGGTCGGGTGCGTCGGAGGACGAGGTGCTGACGCTGGTGCGGGCGGCGCTCGCGGAGGTGGAGGTGCCGGGGCACGCGCGCGTGGCGGGTCTCGCGACGCTCGACGCCCGGGTGGGCGAGCCGGGGATCGTGGCGGCGGCGGCGCGGCTCGGGGTGCCGGTGGCGGGGTTCGCGGCGGAGGTGCTGGCCGGGGTGGCCGTGCCGCATCCGTCGGAGGTGCCGCTGGCGGCGACGGGGACGGCGTCGGTGGCCGAGGCGGCGGCGCTGCGGGCGGCGGGTCCGGGGGCGGTGCTGCTGGTGCCGAAGCGGAAGTCGCGGCGGGTGACGTGTGCGATCGCCGGTTTCGTACCGTTCTGTCCGGACGAAGTGACGTCTGTCGCACGGTTGTTGCCCTTGACGTGCGGGTACATCGCTGGCAAGCCTGACTCACCCCACATCCCCACCCCCCACACGACGGCGGACATGGACACCCACACGGACAGCCCCCACATGGGCAGGCACATCCACGACCTGCGTCATCACGGTGACGCCGAGGTCCGGGACGAGAAACTCATCGACCTCGCGGTCAACGTCCGGACGGCGACCCCGCCGGACTGGCTGCGGGAACGGATCGCCCACTCCCTGACGAGCCTGGCGCAGTACCCGGACGGGCGTGCGGCCCGCGCCGCGGTGGCCGAGCGGCACGCGCTGCCCACCGGGCGGGTGCTGCTGACCGCGGGCGCGGCGGAGGCGTTCGTGCTGCTCGCGCGGGCGCTGCCGGTGAAGCGGCCGGTGGTGGTGCATCCGCAGTTCACCGAGCCGGAGGCGGCGCTGCGGGACGCCGGGCACGAGGTGGCCCGGGTGCTGCTGCGCGAGGAGGACGGCTTCCGGCTCGATCCGGCGGCGGTGCCGGAGGACGCGGACCTGGTGGTGATCGGCAATCCCACCAACCCGACCTCGGTGCTGCATCCGGCGGAGACGATCACGGCGCTGGCGCGGCCGGGGCGGTACCTGGTCGTGGACGAGGCGTTCATGGACGCGGTGCCGGGCGAGCGGGAGGCGCTGGCCGGGCGGACGGACGTGCCGGGTCTGGTGGTGCTGCGGAGCCTGACGAAGACCTGGGGCCTCGCGGGGCTGCGGATCGGGTACGCGCTCGCGGAGCCGGAGACGATCGCGCTCCTGGAGCGGGCGCAGCCGCTGTGGCCGGTGTCGACGCCGGCGCTGGTGGCCGCGGAGGCGTGCGTGTCGCGGGCGGCGCTGGCGGAGGCGGAGCACGCGGCGTACCGGATCGGGACGGAGCGGGCGCATCTGCTGGCGGGGCTCGCGGAGTTCGACGAGGTGCGGACGGTGGCGGCGGCCGAGGGGCCGTTCGTGCTGATCCGGATCGAGGGTGCCGACGCGATACGGGAGCGGCTGCGGCTGCTCGGGTTCGCGGCGCGGCGCGGGGACACGTTCCCGGGTCTCGACCGGCACTGGCTGCGGCTCGCGGTCCGGGACCGGGCGACGACGAATCGTTTCCTCCAGGCGCTTGACCAGGCGCTGCTGCTGGGCGGCTGAGGCTTCGGGGTACTGCCGGGGCCCGTACCGCTGGAAGGCGGCCGAGGCTCCGGCGTACGGCTGGAGGCTTTCGGCGTACCGCTGGAGCGTGAACGGGCAGGGCGGGCGGTGTCGGTGCACCGCCCGCCCTGCCCGGTTCCCCCTGTCTCCCCCTCGGGCCGTCAGCCGCGGGCGCGGGCGCGGGACCGGGTCAGGGCCACGGCGCCGCCGCCGGCGAGCAGGAGCGCGAGAGCGCCGCCCGCGATGTACGGGGTGGCGGAGCTGCCGCCGGTCTCGGCGAGGTTCTGGGTCGGGGTGGAGCCGCCGTTGTTCGTGGTGATGCCGCCGTCGTCCTTCGGCTCGGTGGGCTGCGGCGAGGGCTCGGCCGGCTTCTCGGTGGGCTTCCCGGTCGGCTCCTCTGTGGGCTCCTGGGTCGGCCGCTCCGTGGGCTTCTCGGTGGGCTTCTCCGTGGGCTTCTCGGTCGGGGCCGGGCCGTCGGGGGTCTCGCAGGTGGCCTCGGCGAGGGTCACGGTGCCCTTGACCTTGGCGACGCCGAGGCTGAGCGGGTTCACCTCGACGTCGAGCTCCAGGGCGGTGGCGGCCGCGGTGCGGGTGGTGGTGCTGGTGCGGGAGAGGTCCAGGGTGATCCGGCCGACGGCGGGCACGTCGAGCTGGGTGCGGCCGCCCGCGGTGAGGGTGACCTTCTTGCCGAGGGCCTGGACGTGGCCGAGGACGTTGGACTCCGCGACCGGCTTCTTCCCGGCCTCGCAGACCGCCTTGGAGGTGACCTTCTCGACCTCGATGATGGCCAGGGAGGGGAGGCCGGGGACGTGGACGCGGGCCTTGGCGAGGTTGACGTACCCCTCGGCCTTGCGCTCGTCGACCGTGGCGGTCGAGGTGGCGACGTCGGCGGCGAGGATGTCGATCGGCTTGTCGCCCTCCGCGCCCTGCACCTTCACGCTGAGCGCGGTCTTGTTCTCGCTCTCGGGCGCCTGGACCTCGTTGAGCGTGGCGCGGACCGGGATCTTCACGGTCTCGCCGAGCAGGGAGACGTCGAGTCCGGTGCGGAGCACCACGGCGCCGGCCTTGCCCTCGCGGCGCTCGCCGTCCGTCGCCTGCGCGGCCGGGGCGGCGAGGAGGACGGGGCCGGCGGCCAGGGCGACGACGGTCGCGGCGGCCGCGGTGCGGCGGACGGGAACGCGGAAGGTGTTGCTGTTCAAGATGGTGGAACCCCCACAGAAGACATGGCGTCGCCGGCCGCTCACCACGGGGACGGTGGGTCTGCGCGGCGGCGGCGACTTGAGACACCGGAATCTTTACGCACGGAGAGTGAACCGACAGTCGCCTGACGTGAGTTCACTCCAAAGGGGGGTTTCCGTGTTCATTTTCGATTCTTTACGACACAACCGTTCCCGGTCGTCCCGCGTGTTTCGTACGGGGAGGTGCGTCCGGAGCGCGGAAGGCGTCCGCGCGGGCAAAAGAAACGATCCGCGCCCCGGTGGGGTCACGGATCGTCAACAGCCTGCCCGGACGGAACGGTTCAGCTCGCCCGCCAGTAGCCGAGCGCGTGGACCCGGTCCTTCGGCAGCGCCAGTTCCTTGCGGGCGTACGAGGCCAATGCGCGGGTGGTTGCGGTGTCGCAGGCGATCCACACGTACGCCTCGGGCCCGGCGAGCGCGGGCAGTTCGGCCCTGACCCGCTCGACGAGGGCGGCGCCGGCCCGCTGCCGGGGCACCCGGCGCAGCTCGTGGCGGTCCGGGTCGGTGCGGAAGGGCAGCTCCTCGTCGGAGGCGTGCTGGGTCTCGAACCAGATGGTGGCCGGGAGGTCCGGGTGCGCGTCGAGCAGCGAGTTCACGGCCGGCAGCGAGGCCGGGTCGCCGATGACGAGCAGCCGCTCGGGCCGGGGCTCGGGGGTCTCGAAGCCGGTGCCCTGGAGGGTGGCCTCGACGGTGTCGCCGGGGGCGCAGTCGCGGGCCCAGTGGCTGGCGGGGCCGTCGTGGAGGGCGAACTCCAGGCTGAAGGTGCCCGCCTCCGGGTCGGGGTCGACCAGGGTGTAGCCGCGCTGGTGCGGCTTGCCCGCGTTCTCGAACCAGATCCGGACCCACATCGTCGGGTGGACCCCGGCGGCGGCGAGCAGCCCGCCGTCCGTGAAGTGGACCCTCCGGTAGTCCTCGGTGACCTGCTCGGCCCCCGTGACCGTGAACGTGAAGTCCTTGGCGCCCATCAGCTTCAGGACGGCGCCCTGCCACCCGTGCCCCACCGCGTGCTCCTCCCCCTGACCCATGGGTTACTTTGGGTCGGCGATCAATTTAGGTCAGCCTAACCTAACGGCATCGGGAAGCACAGGACGGGATCGGATCGGGTGAGCATCGAGGTCTACCGGGACGCGTACGGCGTCCCCCATCTGCGCGCCGGGGACCCGGAGGAGCTGGCCTTCGCGCAGGGCCGGGTCACCGCGCGCGACCGCGCCTGGCAGCTGGAGGTCGAGCGCCACCGGGCGCAGGGCACCACGGCCGCCTTCCTCGGCGCGGCCGAGGCCGGCTGGGACGTCTTCGTCCGGCGGGCCCGGCTCGCCGACACCGCGCGGCGCTGCCTGGCCCGCCTGGAGGAGACCGACCCGCGGACCGCGGACTGGGTGCGGGCGTACGCGGACGGGGTGAACGCCGGACTGGCCGAAGGGGCCCGCCGGGCACCCGAGTTCGCCGCGACCGGACTGACCGCGGGGCGCTGGGAGGCGTGGACGCCGCTGGCCGTCTGGCTCTCCACCCACATCCTCTTCGCCGGCTTCCCGACCAAGCTGTGGCGCGAGCAGGTGGCGACCGGTCTCGGCGAGGAGTGGACCGAGCTGTTCGCCGCCGACGGGCCGGCCACGGCGGGCTCCAACGGCTGGCTGGTGGCCGGCGAGCGGACCGCGAGCGGGGCGGCCCTGGTGGCCGGCGACCCGCACCGGTTCATCGAGGCGCCGGGCGTCTACCAGCAGATCCGGCTGGCCTGCCCGGAGTACGACGTCGTCGGGCTCGCCGTGCCCGGCGTCCCCGGGCTCGCCCACTTCGGGCACACCGGGCCGGTCGCCTGGGCGATCACCAACGCGATGGCCGACTACCAGGACCTGTACCGGGAGCGGCTGCGGCGCACCGCCGACGGCGGCGTGGAGGCGTACGGCCCCGAGGGCTGGCGCCCGGCCGCCGCGCACACCGAGACGGTCGAGGTGGCCGGCGGCGAACCGGTCCTGATCGAGCTGGTCGAGACCGGCCGCGGCCCGGTGATCACCGGCGAGGTGCCGGACCTTCCCGGCGCCGAGGGCGAGGGGCTGAGCCTGCGGTACGTGCCCCGGGTCACCGGCCGGCTGGGCTTCGAGGTCCTGCCGCGCCTGCTCGCCGCCCGTACCGTCGCCGAGGTCGACACGGCCCTCGACGCCTGGGTGGAGCCGGTCAACGTGGTGCTCGCCGCCGACACCGCCGGCGGGCTGCTGCACCGGGTCGCCGGACACGTCCCGGTCCGCGACCGGGCCAACTCCCTGCGGCCCGTACCGGCCTGGGAGCCGGGGCACGCCTGGGCGGCGGAGCCCGCGCCGCTGCCCCGCGCCGAGGTGACGAGCGGGTACGCGGTGATGGCCAACGCGCGCGGGCTCGCCGCCCCGCTCGGCGTCGAGTTCGCGCCGGCGCACCGGGCCGACCGGATCGCCGCGCTGCTCGACGCCTCCGCCGCATGGACCGCCGAGACGACCACCGCCGTCCACCGCGACACCGACAACCGCGCGGCGGCCCGGCTGCTCGCCGCCGTGGCGGCCGCCTCCGACGGCCTCTCCCCCGCCGCCGGGGACGTCGGGCGGCGGCTGCTCGCCTGGAACCGGCGGATGGACGCGGACAGCGCCGACGCCGGGCTCTACGCGGCCGTGCGGGGCGCGGTGGTGCGGCGGCTGGCCGCGCACGAGGTCTTCGCGGGGCTGCGGGAGCCGGCGCCGTACCCGGAGGTGTTCCGGCCCTGGCTGTACCTCGGGCCCCGGGTCGGCCTCGCCCTGGAGACGCTGCTGGTGTCCGGGCCCGTCCCGGCCGGCGACGTGGCCCGGATCGTCCGGGAGGCGCTGGAGGAGACCGCCGCCGGCGAGCCGCCCGCCGCCTGGGGCGCCACCCACCGGCTCGCGCCCTGGCAGGCGCTGCCCCATGCCGACGACTCCCGCTGGCCCGGCCTCGGCGGCGACCACGACTGCGTGCTCTCCACCTCCAGCGCCCCCGGCTACACCGACCGCAGCGCCCGGGCCTCCGCGGCCCGGTACGTGTGGGACCTCGCCGACCGCGAGCGCAGCGGCTGGATCGTGCCGTTCGGCGCGTCCGGGGTGGCCGGGGACCCGCACCACGAAGACCAACTCCCCCTGTGGCTGCGGGGCGACCTCGCCCCCGTCACCACCGACTGGAACCGCCTCACCAAGGAGCAGGAATGACCGCCCCCGTCCACGTCCAGGCCGTCGAGGGCCTCGGCACCGTCACCGTCAGACCCCTCGCCCCGGACGCGGACGCGCCGCTCATCCACGCGTGGGTCAACGAGGAGCGGGCCCGCTTCTGGGGCATGAACGGCACCACCGTCGAGCAGGTCAGGGACGTCTACGCGCACCTGGACTCGCTCACCACGCACCACGGCTTCATGGTGGAGCTCGACGGGGAGCCGGTCGCGATCCTCCAGACGTACGACCCCGAGGCGGACCGGGTGAGCGAGTGCTACGAGGTGGAGGAGGGCGACATCGGCTGCCACTTCTTCATCGCCCCGAGCACCGCCCCCTCCCCCGGCTTCACGGCCGGCCTGATCTCGGCACTGCTCACCTTCTGCCTCCGGGACCACCGGCGGATCGTGGTCGAGCCGGACGCGGACAACGAGAAGGCCGTCCGCCGCATGGAGCGGGCCGGCTTCGAGCTCGGCCCGGAGGTCGTCCTCCCCGAGGTCGACCTGCCGGAGGTGTTCATCCCGGAGAAGAAGGCGCGGCTGGCCTTCCTCCGGAAGCCCGCCTGACGGGCGGAGGTACGGCCGCCGGGCGGCTGTCCCACGGGTGGCGGCACGGCTGCCGGGCCTTCCGGCGGGCCGGCTGACGGGCCGGCTGACGGGCCGCCGCCCTCCGGCGAGGCGGCTCGCTCGGCAGCGCGGGCGGTCGCCTCAGGCGAAGCCGCTCGCCCGGCCGCTCGCCCGACCGCTCGGGCGGTCGGCTCAGGCGAGGATCCGGCCGTTGACCACGACCCGGCGCGGGGCCGCGAGGACGCGGACGTCCGCGCGCGGGTCCTGGTCGTAGACGACGAGGTCGGCGGGGGCGCCCTCCTCCAGGGCGGGCCGGCCGAGCCAGGCCCTGGCCCCCCAGGTGGTGGCCGAGAGGGCGTCGAGGGCCGGGATGCCGGCCTTGGTCAGCTCCTCGACCTCCTCGGCGACCAGCCCGTGGGCGAGGGAACCGCCCGCGTCGGTGCCGACGAAGACCGGGATGCCCGCGTCGTACGCGGCGCGGACGGTGTCGTACCGGCGCGCGTGCAGCCGGCGCATGTGCGCCGACCAGCGGGGGAACTTGGCCTCGCCGCCGTCCGCGAGGTGCGGGAAGGTCGCGATGTTGACCAGCGTGGGGACGATCGCGACCCCGCGCTCCGCGAAGAGCGGGATGGTCTCCTCGGTCAGACCCGTGGCGTGCTCGACGCAGTCGATGCCCGCCTCGACGAGGTCGCGCAGCGAGTCCTCGGCGAAGCAGTGGGCGGTGACCCGGGCGCCGAGCCGGTGCGCCTCCGCGATGGCCGCCTCCACCTCGGCGCGCGGCCAGGACGGCGTCAGGTCGCCGACCTCCCGGTCGATCCAGTCGCCGACCAGCTTGACCCAGCCGTCACCGCGGCGGGCCTCCCGGCCGACGTACTCCACGAGGTCGGCGGGCTCGATCTCGTGCGCGTAGTTGCGGATGTAGCGGCGGGTGCGCGCGATGTGCCGGCCGGCCCGGATGATCTTCGGCAGGTCCTCGCGCTCGTCGATCCAGCGGGTGTCGGAGGGCGATCCCGCGTCGCGGATCAGGAGGGTGCCGGCGTCCCGGTCGGTGAGGGCCTGCTTCTCCGCCGTCGCCTCGTCGACGGGCCCGTGCCGGTCCAGGCCGACGTGGCAGTGGGCGTCGACGAGCCCCGGCAGCGCCCACCCCTCGACGGCCAGGGCCTCCCCGGCGGGCCGCTCGAAGGTGATCCGCCCGTCCACGCACCAGAGTTCGTCCCGTACGTCCTCCGGGCCGACGAGCACCCGCCCCTTCACGTGCAACACCTCGTGATCGCTCATGCCAGCACTGTACGAGGGCGCGCCGGAGCGGTGGGCGTACGCTGGCCGGGCCCGCACCACCGACCTGAGAAGGCACCACCGTGACCGTGACACATCCGCTGCTCGACCTGGCCCCGATGACCGCCTCGCACTTCGCGTCCATCGAGCGGCGGGTCGCCGCGCTGCTCTCCACCGAGCAGGACGTCGTGATCACCCAGGGCGAGGCGCTGCTGCCGCTGGAGGGGTGCATCCGCAGTGGGGCGCGGGCCGGCTCGACCGCGCTGAACGTGGTCACCGGTCCGTACGGGCAGACCTTCGGGAACTGGCTGCGCGACTGCGGGGCGACCGTGGTCGACCTGGCCGTGCCCTTCCACACGGCGGTCACCGCCGAGCAGGTGGAGCGAGCGCTGGCCGAGCACCCGGAGATCGACTTCGTCTCGCTGGTGCACGCGGAGGCCGCCACCGGCAACACCAACCCGGTCGCGGAGATCGGCGAGGTCGTGCGGGCGCACGGCGCGCTGTTCTACCTGGACGCGGTGGCGTCGATCGGGGCCGAGCCGGTGCTGCCGGACGCCTGGGGCGTGGACATGTGCATCATCGGCGCGCAGAAGGCGATGGGCGGCCCGGCGGGCGTCTCCGCGGTGTCGGTGAGCGCGCGGGCCTGGGAGCGGTTCGCCGCCAACCCGGCCGCGCCGCGCCGCTCGTACCTCTCCCTCCTGGACTGGAAGGAGCGCTGGATCGACGGTGGCCGCAAGGCGCTGCTGCACGCCCCGGCGCAGCTGGAGATGCTGGCCCTGGAGGCGTGCGTGGAGCGGATCGAGGCGGAGGGCCTGGACCGGCTGATGGCCCGGCACGCGTCGGCCGCGGCGGCGACCCGGGCCGGCGCGGTGGCGCTGGGCGGTGGTCTGGAGCCGTACGTGTACGAGGCGGCGGACGCGGCTCCGGTGGCGACGACGCTGCGGGTCCCGGCCGACCTGGACGCCGCCGACCTGGTGGCGAAGGCGCTGGCGGCGGACCCGTCGCTGCCGCTGATCGCGGGCGGCGGGGCGCTGGCGAAGGAGATGGTCCGGGTCAACCACTACGGGGCGGACGCGACGCCGAACGCGGTGCAGTCCTCGCTGGCCGCGCTGGGCGCGGTGCTCGGCGAGGCGGGCCGCGCGGTGGACCTGGAGGGCGCGCGCCGGGCGGTCACCTCCGCCTGGGCGGTGTAGCCGGCGCCGTCACGCGGCGGGGGCGGGGTCCGGGGTCCGGACCCCGCCCTCTCGCGTATCCGGGACCGGTCACAGGGCGGGGTAGTCGGTGTAGCCGCGGTGGTCGCCGCCGAAGAAGGTGGCGGGCTCGGGGGTGTTGAAGGGGCCGCCGGAGCGCAGCCGCGCGGGCAGGTCGGGGTTGGCGAGGAAGAGGGCGCCGTAGGCGACGAGGTCGGCGGTGCCGTCCTCGATCAGGGCGAGGGCGTCGGGGCCGGTGGGGCCGTCGGTGGCCGGGTTGAGGATGAGGGTGCCGGAGTAGCGCTTGCGCAGGGCGAGGGTGAGCTCGCGGACCTCGGGCGCGGGCTCGGTGATGTGCAGGTAGGCGATGCCGAGCGGCTCCAGGGCGTCGACGAGCGCCGGGTAGATCGCGTCGGTGTCGGTCTCGGCGATGTCGTTGTAGGTGTTGGCGGGGGAGATCCGCAGGCCGGTGCGGTCGGGGCCGATGGCGTCGGCGACGGCCTTGACGACCTCGACGGCGAAGCGGATGCGGTTGCCGACCGGGCCGCCCCACTCGTCGGTGCGGTGGTTGGAGCCGGTGGCGAGGAACTGCTGGATCAGGTAGCCGTTGGCGCCGTGGATCTCGACGCCGTCGAAGCCGGCCTCGACGGCGTTGCGGGCGGCCCTGGCAAAGCCCTCGACGGTCTCGTGGATCTCCTCGGCGGTGAGCTCGCGCGGGGCGACGAAGTCGATCAGGCCGGTGCCGGCGAAGAGCTGTCCGGCCGGGGTGACCGGGGAGGGGCCGACGGGGTGCAGGCCCTCGCCGAGGACCTGGGGGTGGCTGATCCGGCCCGCGTGCATCAGCTGGGCGAAGATCCGGCCGCCGCGCTCGTGGACGGCGTCGGTGACCTCACGCCAGGCGGTGACCTGCTCGGCGGAGTGCAGGCCCGGGGTGCCGGGGTAGCCCTGGCCGACGGCGGTGGGCTGCACGCCCTCGGTGATGATCAGGCCGGCGGAGGCGCGCTGGGCGTAGTACTCCGCGACCAGGGCGGTGGGGAGGCGGCCGTCGCCCTGGGCGCGGCTGCGGGTCATGGGGGCCATGGCGATGCGGTTGGCGAGGCGGGCGCCGGCGAGGTCGACGGGGTCGAAGGCGGTGGTCATGACGGTCTCCCGGGAAATATGTGGTCGGCCAAGTATGTGGCGTGCCGCCACTGTAACCCATTCCTTGGCCAGCCAATCAAATATCCCGGTCGCGGTAACCTGGGGGCGAGGAACCGCCCCCGAGGAGCCCCCATGACCACAGTCGAGCCCGTCTGTACCGAGCAGTCCCCGTCCGCCGCGCGCGGCGGCCCGGTCGGCCTGACCCTGGCCCGGGTCTCCCGGACGCACCGGATCGCGATGGGACGGCGGCTGCGCGAGCTCGGCCTCTACCCGGGCCAGGAGCTCATGATGATGCGGCTGTGGGACTGCGGGGCGGTCCGCCAGTCGGAGCTGATCCAGTCGCTCGGCCTGGACCCGTCGACCGTGACGAAGATGCTCCAGCGCCTGGAGCAGTGCGGACACGTGCGCCGCTCCCCCGACCCCGCCGACCGGCGGGCCGTGCTCGTCGAGGCGACGGAGTCGGGGCAGGCCCTGAAGGCCGGGGTCGAGGGCGCCTGGTCCGACCTGGAGCAGAGCTCACTGGCCGGTCTCGCCCCGGCGGAGCGGGCGGAGCTGGCCCGCCTCCTCGGCGTCCTGGCGGAGAACCTGCGCGCGGAGGCGGGCGACGCGGGCGAGTGCCCGCCGCTGAACTGCTGAACCGCTGAACCGCTGAGCCGCGGGGCTCCGTCGCGGGTCAGCCCGCGAGGACGTCCAGGGCGCGGTCGACGTCCGCCGCCGTGTTGTACAGGTGGAAGGAGGCCCGCAGGTTGCCGGCGCGGGCCGACAGCAGGACGCCGGCGTCACGGAGGGCGTCCGCGCGGTGGCCGAGGCCCGGCACGGCGACGACCGTGGAGTCGTCCATGACCGGCTCGTGCCCGGCGGAGACCAGCCCGGCGCGGAAGCGGGCGGCGAGCCCCTTGTCGTGGGCCTCGATCCGCTCGATCCCGATCTCCTCCAGGAGCTCCAGCGAGCGGAGCGCGCCGTGGTATGAGAGGAAGGCGGCGGGCTCGTCGAACCGGCGGGCGGAGCGGGCGAGTTCGCGCACCGGGCCGTAGCTGTTGACCCACATCTCCTCGCCGGTCACCCAGCCCGCGTGGATCGGCAGCAGGCTGTCCTGGGCCTCCTCGGTGACGGTGAGGAAGGAGGCGCCGCGCGGGCAGAGCAGGTACTTGTAGGCGCCGGCGACCGTGTAGTCCCACTCCCCCGCGGCCAGCGGCAGCCAGCCCGCGGACTGGGTGGCGTCGAGCAGGGTGCGGGCCCCGTGGGCCGCGGCGGCGGCCCGGACGGCGGCGAGGTCGGCGGTGCGCCCGTCCGCCGACTGCACGGCGGAGAGGGCCACCAGCGCGGTCTCCGGGCGGACGGACTCGGCGAGCCGCTCCAGCGGCACGAACCGGGTCTTCAGGTCGCCGCGGACCGTGAAGGGCGTGATGAGCGAGGAGAAGTCGCCCTCGGGGAAGAGGATCTCGGCGCCGGACGGCATCGACTGGGCAATCATCCCGCAGTGCACGGCGACCGCGCTGCCCACCGCCACCCGCCCGGGCGCGACCCCGGCGAGCCGGGCGTAGGCGGCGCGGGCCTCGTCGACGACGTCGAAGCTGCCGGCGCCGTCGGAGCGCCCGTCGGCGGTCTCCTCGGCGAGGCGGGTGACCGCCTCGACGGTCCGGCGCGGCAGCAGGCCGCAGGCGGAGGTGTTCAGATAGGTCCGCCCGGGGGCGAACTCGGAGCCGCCGAGCGGCTGTTCGAGGGAGTCCATGGCCCCAGCCTGCGCTGCGCGTGACGGCCCGTCAATGGCCACCGATCATGGACCTCCCCCAAGCGCCGCTTATCCGCGCAGGTCAGAGCGGTGCGACGGCGCCCGCCGGTCGGTGCGGCGGCACTCGCCGGTCGGTTCGGCGGCACTCGCCGGTCGGTGCGACGGCGCTCGCCGGTCGGTGCGACGCCGCGCGTCAGGCGCGCGGCGGCACCTCGCAGCCGTCCGGGCCGCACGCCTCGGCGTCCGGCGCGGCGGCGCCGACCGGCTGGAGGGCGCGGCCCTGCCACGCCTGCTCCAGGGCCTGCGTGAAGACCTCGGCGGGCTGCCCGCCGGAGACGCCGTAGCGGCGGTCGAGGACGAAGAACGGCACGCCGGTGGCCCCGAGTTCGGCGGCCTCCCGCTCGTCCTCGCGCACCGCGTCGGCGTAGGCGGCCTCGTCGGCGAGGACGGCCCGCGCCTCGGCCTCGTCGAGCCCGGCCTCCACGGCGAGGGCGATCAGCGTCTCCCCGTCGAAGACCGACCGCTCCTCGGCGAAGTTGGCCCGGTAGGCGAGGTCGAGGAGCTCGTTCTGCCGGCCGCGCTCCCTGGCCAGGTGCAGCAGCCGGTGGATGTCGAAGGTGTTGCCGTGGTCGCGGCCGTCGGTCAGGTACTCCAGGCCCTCGGCGTGCGCGTTGGACGCGACGTGCGCCTCCATGGCCCGCGCCTCGTCGAGCGTCCGCCCGTACTTCGCCGCCAGCATCTCCAGGACGGGCCCGGTGTCCCCCTTGGCCCGGTGCGGGTCGAGCTCGAAGGACCGGTGCACGACCTCGACGTCGTCGCGGTGGGCGAAGGCGGCGAGGCCCTTCTCGAAACGGGCCTTGCCGATGTAGCACCAGGGGCAGGCGATGTCCGACCAGATCTCTACGCGCATGGGTTCCTTCTCCGGAGGGGGTGGCTCGTGTGGTCTGTCCTGGTACGAACGCCGTCCGGTCCGGATTTCATTCCGTTTCCGCGCCGGATGTGACCCGGATCCCCTTCCGGTACCGGCCGGGGGCCGTGCCGTACGCGCGCTTGAACGCCTTGGCGAAGGCGAACTCGGAGGTGTAGCCGGCCCGCTGGGCGACCGCCCGCAGCGGCAGATCGCCGGTGCGCAGCAGCCGGCCGGCCGTGGTCATCCGCCACCAGGTGAGGTACGCGAGCGGGGCCCGGCCCACCAGGGCGGTGAAGCGGCGGGCGAAGGCGGCCCGGGAGAGCCCGCCGAGCGCGCCCAGCTCCTCGACGGTCCAGCTCCGCGCCGGGTCGGCGTGGAGGGCGCGCAGGGCGCGGGCGACGGCCGGGTCGCCCAGCGCGGCGGACCATCCGGTGGAGCGGTCGGCCCGTTCGGCGAGCCACCAGGTGCGGAGCAGGTAGACGAGGAGGGTGTCGAGGAGCGCGGGGACGAGGGCGTCGGACCCGGCCCTGGGCTCCTCGAGCTCGGCTCCGAGCAGGTCGATGGCGGCGCGCAGCCGGGGGTGGGCACCGACCCGGGCGGGGAGGTGGACGTACGGCGGCAGTTCGGTGAGGAGCGGGTGGGCGCGGTTCCGGTCGAGCTGGTACGAGCCGCACAGGAGCAAGGTCTCCGCCGGGCCGACCGGTCCCCGGTCGGAGGCTCCGGGCCAAGAGCCGTCCGGGGCGGGGACGGCGTCGGTGAGCGGGGTGTCGGGCCGGTCGGCGAGGCCGTGGCCGGTGCCGTGCGGGAGCAGCACGACGTCGCCGGGGCCGAGCCGGACGGGGGCGGCGCCGTCGGGCGGGAGGAGCCAGGCGGCGCCCTGGAGGAGGACGTGGAACCCGGCGCCCTCGCTGGGCGGGAAGCGGAAGCCCCAGGGGGCGAGGCGGACCGTGCGGGAGGAGTGGGGGCGGCCGGTGCGCATGACGGCGATGGCGTCGCTCAGTACGTCCATGGCCGGCACCGTACCGCTCCGGGCGGTGGCGAGACGATCGGACATGACCGGGAGCGAGAGGGACATGGATCGTCTCCGGGGCCGCTCCTACGGTCGGGTCCATGGGAGATCACATGACGACGAGAGCGGTCCTGTTCCACGAGCTCGGCGGCCCCGAGGTGCTGTCCGTCGAGGAGGTGCCGCTGCCGGCGCCGGGCCCCGGCGAGGTACTGGTCCGGGTCGAGGCGATCGGCCTCAACCGCGCCGAGGCGCTGTTCCGGGCGGGCACCTACTACTACCCGGCGCGGCTGCCCGGTTCGCGGCTCGGTTACGAGGCCGCGGGCACGGTCGAGGCGGTCGGCGCGGGGGTGACGGCCTTCGCGCCGGGCGATCCGGTCCTCGCGGCGGCCAACTTCGAGTTCGGCGAGTTCGGCGTGTACGCGGAGTGGGTGGTGCTGCCGGAGGAGTACCTGGTGGCCCGGCCGGCCGGGGTGGACGCGGTGACGGGCGCGGCGGTCTGGCTGACGTACTTCACGGCGTACGGCGGGATGGTGCTGACGGGCGGGCTGCGGCCCGGCGACCACGTGGTGATCACCGGCGCGTCGAGCGGGGTGGGCACGGCCGCGGTGCAGACGGCGCTGCGGGTCGGGGCGGTGCCGATCGCCGCGACCCGGAGCGAGGCGAAGCGGAAGGCGGTGCTGGCGCTGGGGGCGGCCCACGTGGTGGCGACGGAGACCGGGGACCTGGCCGCGGAGGTGCGCCGGATCACCGGCGGGAGGGGCGCGGACCTGGTCTTCGACGCGATCGGCGGGCCCGGGTTCGCCCGCCTCGGGGACGCGCTGCGCCCCGGTGGGACGGCGGTGCTCTACGGCTGGCTGGACCCGCGGCCGGTGGAGCTGTCCCGGAACTGGCCGCAGACCGTCCACGCGTACGCGAACGGGGAGCTGGCCCGGACCGAGGAGGGGCGCCGGCTGGCCGCCGGGTTCATCGGCTCGGGTCTGCGGGACGGCTCGCTGGCGCCGGTGGTCGCCGAGGTCTTCGACGGCCTGGAGCGGATCGCGGACGCGCACCGGCTGATGGAGTCGAACGCCCACACCGGGAAGATCGTGGTGCGGGTCCGTCACCAGCGGCACTAGGGGCTGTGCCGGCACTGGCGGGGCGGTGGCGGCAGTGCCTGCCTGGGGGGCCGGGCCCCCGGTGGGGCCCGGCCGGGCGGGTCAGTGGCGGGGGACGCCGAGCGGGTTGCCGTCGCGCAGTTCCGGCGGGAGGAGGTGCTGGGGGGTGGACTGGTAGGTGACGGGGCGGAGCCAGCGTTCGATGGCGGTGGCGCCGACCGAGGTGGAGGTGGAGGTGGTGGCCGGGTAGGGGCCGCCGTGGTGCTGGGCCGGGGCGACGGCGACGCCGGTGGGCCAGCCGCCGACGAGGACGCGGCCGGCGAGCGGGGTGAGCGCGGCGAGCAGCCCGGCCGCGGCCGGGTCCTCGTCGGCGCAGTGCAGGGTGGCCGTGAGGTTGCCGGGCAGCCGGCCGAGGACGCCGGTGATCTCGGTCTCGTCGGCGTAGCGGGCGACGACGGTGACGGGGCCGAAGCACTCCTCCAGGAGCAGCGCGTGGCCGCCGTCGGCGAGCCGGGCCGCGTCGACGGTGAGGACGCCGGCGGTGACGGTGTGCTCGTCGGCGGCGCCGGGGGCGACCGGGGCCTCGACGCCGTCGAGCGCGGCCCGCTCGGTGACGCCCTCGACGAAGGCGGCCCGCATCCGGTGGTCGAGCAGGACGGCGGGTCCCGCCTGGCCGACGCCCTCGGTGAGCGCGGCGAGGAAGCGGTCGCCGTCGGCGCCGGCCGGGGCGAGGACGAGGCCGGGCTTGGTGCAGAACTGGCCCGCGCCCAGGGTCATGGAGCCGGCCAGGCCGCTGCCGAGCTCCTCGGCGCGCGCGGCGGCGGCGCCGGGGGTGACCACGACCGGGTTGAGGGAGCCGAGCTCGCCGTGGAAGGGGATCGGCGCGGGGCGGGCGGCGGCGGCGTCGAAGAGCGCCCGGCCGCCGCGCACGGAGCCGGTGAAGCCGGCCGCGGCGACCAGCGGGTGGCGGACCAGCTCGACGCCCGCGTCGAAGCCGTGCAGCAGCACGACGACGTCCTCGGGGAGGCCGGCCTTGGCGGCGGCCCTGCGCAGCAGCCCCGCGGCCAGTTCGGAGGTGGCCGGGTGGTCGGGGTGCGCCTTGACGACGACGGGGCAGCCGGCCGCGAGGGCGCTGGCGGTGTCGCCGCCGGGGACGGAGAAGGCGAGCGGGAAGTTGCTGGCGGCGTAGACGGCGACGACGCCGAGCGGGATCTTCCAGCGGCGCAGGTCCGGGCGGGGCGGCACGGCCGACGGGTCGGGCAGGTCGACGCGTACGTCGAGGAAGGCGCCCTCGTCGACGACGTCGGCGAAGGCCCGCAGCTGGGCGGTGGTGCGGGCGAGCTCGCCGGTGAGCCGGGGGGCGCCGAGGGCGGTCTCGGCGTCGGCGGTGGTCACGACCTCGTCGGCGGCGGCGTCGAGGAGGTCGGCGGCGGTCCGCAGGAAGGCCGCCCGGACCGTGCGGTCGGCGAGGGAGCCACGGGCGGCGTGCGCGGCGCGGACCGCGCGGTCGACGCCGTCCGCCGTGGCCTCCGTCCCGACCTGCTCGCGCCGCTTCCCCGTCCGGGGGTCCACACTCCACACTGCTGCTGCCGACACCGCTCCACCCCTGTTCGCTCCGGCTGTTCACCATCGCCGCCCACCAGGGCTGTTCACTATGATGAACGCTGTTCTTGTGCGTGAACGCTTCGGGGTGGACTCTATTGACGCCACGGGTGTTCCCACAAGGTGGTCCGGAAGTCAGGGAGAAGGGCGGGGTCATGGCGGGTGCCGACGCGAGCGGTGCGCAGGTGAAGTCCGCGGTGCGGACCGTGGAGCTGCTGGAGTTCTTCGCCGGCCGGCCCGGGATGCACACGCTGGCCGCCGTCCAGGAGGCCGTCGGCTACCCCAAGTCGAGCCTCTACATGCTGCTGCGCACCCTGGTCGAGCTGGGCTGGGTCGAGACCGACGCCACCGGCACCCGGTACGGCATCGGGGTGCGGGCCCTGCTGGTGGGGACCTCGTACATCGACGGCGACGAGGTCGTGGCCGCCTCCCGGGTCACCCTGGACCGGCTCTCCGACGACACCACCGAGACCGTCCACCTGGCCCGGCTCGACGGCACCAGCGTGGTCTATCTGGCCACCCGGCAGTCCCAGCACCACCTGCGGCCCTTCACCCGGGTCGGCCGCCGGCTCCCCGCCCACTCGACCGCGCTGGGCAAGGCGCTGCTCGCCACCCACGACGACCAGCAGGTCCGCGAGCTGCTCCCGAGGACGCTGCCGGCGGTGACCGAGCACACGATCACCGACCGCGAGCGGCTGATCGAGGAGCTGGCCGCCGTGCGCGAGCAGGGGTTCGCGGTGGACCGGGAGGAGAACACCCTGGGGCTGCGCTGCTTCGCGGTGGCGATCCCCTACCGGGACCCGGCCCGGGACGCGCTGAGCTGCTCGGTGCCGGCCGCGCGGCTGACCCCGGGCCACGAGCAGCTGATCAAGGACGCCCTGTTCGACGCGCGCGACCGGCTGACGCTGGCGACGCGGAGGCTGTGAGCGGGCGGCGCGGGGGTCCGGCGCGCGAGGCCCGGCGGATGCGTGCCGCATGAACGTTTCCTGAGAATCGGGCCGCACCCGGAACGGCGCCCGCCGCCCCGTTCGTCCCTCCAGGTGCCATGAACAAGACGATCAGGCGCACCTCGGTCTTCGTGCTGCTCCTCGTGCTCGCCCTCCTCGGCCGGGCCACCTGGGTGCAGGCGTACGAGGGCAAGGCGCTCGCGAACGACAGCAAGAACCGGCGGAAGACCATCGCGCAGTACGCGCAGCCGCCCGGGAACATCGTCGTGGCCGGCTCGCCGGTCACCGGCTCGAAGCGCACCGAGAGCGGTGATCTCGCGTACGAGCGCACCTACACGGACGGCGAGCTGTACGCGGCGGTCACCGGCTTCAGCTCGCAGGCGTACGGCGCCACCCAGCTGGAGGGCATCTACTCCGGGATCCTGGACGGCACCGACGACCGGCTGAAGAACCCGGTGGACGCGGTCACCCGCAAGCAGCAGGAGCCGGGCACGGTCATCACCACGATCGACCCGGAGGTGCAGGAGGCCGGCTACCGGGCGCTCGGGAACAAGAAGGGCGCGGCCGTCGCGATCGACCCCGTCACCGGCCGGATCCTCGGCATGGTCTCGACGCCCTCCTACGACCCCTCGGACATCGCCGGCACCACGGACGGCGAGGCGTGGCAGCGGCTCTCCGAGGACCCGGACAAGCCGCTGGTCAACCGGGCGCTGCGGCAGCCGCTGCCGCCCGGCTCCACCTTCAAGCTGGTGGTCGCCGCCGCGGCCCTGGAGGACGGCCTGTACTCCTCCGTGGACGTGCGGACGGCCAGCCCCGACCCGTACACGCTGCCGACCACCCGGACCGTCCTGAAGAACGAGAACCCCTCCGCGCCCTGCGAGAACGCCACGATCCGCACCGCGCTCCAGTACTCCTGCAACAACGTCTTCGCCAAGATGGCCGCCGACCTGGGGCAGGACAAGGTGAGGGCGATGGCGGAGAAGTTCGGCTTCAACGAGGACGAGCAGGACGTGCCGGTCCGTGCCTACGCCAGCGTCTACCCGTCCGGGATGGACCCGGCGCAGACCGCGCTCACCGGCATCGGGCAGTTCGACGTCACCGCCACCCCGCTCCAGATGGCGATGGTCTCGGCGGTGATCGCCAACGACGGGCAGCTGGCCGCCCCGCACATGGTCTCCGAGGTGGTCGACTCCGACGGGGACCCGCTGCGGACCTACGACGACGGTGACGCCACCCGGATCGTCTCCTCCGGCACCGCCGAGCAGCTGCGCAGCGCGATGGTGACGGTGGTGGAGAAGGGCACCGGCACCAACGCGGCGGTCCCCGGGGCCGAGGTCGGCGGCAAGACGGGCACCGCGCAGCACGGCGAGAACAACAGCAAGACGCCGTACGCCTGGTTCACCTCCTACGCGAAGGACCCGTCGACCGGGAAGCAGGTGGCGGTGGCCGTGATGATCGAGGACTCGGGCGCGGCCCGCTCCGAGGTCAGCGGCAACGGCCTGGCGGCGCCGGTGGCACAGAAGATGATGGCGGCGGCACTGAGGTGACGCCGAGGGGCGGCCACGCCCCGAAGTGACGTCCGCGGCGGCCGGCCCGGGACGCCCCCGTCCCCGAAGTGACGTCAGCGGGGGCCGGATTGGCCCCCGCGGGTCCTCACGCGATATGCAGGGTCACGCTCGCGCGTTCGAACGCGAGAGCGCGCTCTCGAACTGTCGACCTTGCTCGCCTCGCGGAGGACCGTCGTGCGTCGCCTGCCCCGTTCGCTGTCCGGCTGGACCATCGCGGTCTTCGGTCTGCTCGCCGCCGCCCTGGGAGTGGTGGGCCTGGTCGCCCCGGACGCCCTGCTCACGGTGATGGGCTTCGCACCGGTCCCGGACGGCGGGCGGGCGGACGGCGACCACACGCTGGTCTTCCTCACCGCCTCCTCGATGGCCGCGCTCAACATGGGCGTCTACTACGTGCTGGCCGCGCTCTCCGACTGGAAGGCGTTCTTCCGGTGGACGGTCCCCTTCCGCCTCCTCACCTGCGCGGTCTTCACCCTCGCGGTCGCCGGCGGGCGGGCCCCGGCCGGCTTCCTCGGCGTGGGCCTGTGGGAGGGGCTCGGTGCCGTGGTCACGGGGGCGGCCCTGTGGTACGAGCGGAAGCGGGCCGTGCGCCCGGAATAGGGCAGGTGCCCGATCCGGCCGGGCCTCCTCAGACGCCACGCTGCGGCCATGCGCTGGTATCTCACGGGTGTGGTCGTGTCCGGTTTCGGAACGACGGCGATGTGGCTGGTCTCCGGGATCTGGGTCAAGTCGCTGACGGGTTCGGACGGGCTCGCGGCCCTCACCTCCTTCGCCCTCTGGGCCCCGGCCCTGCTCGGGCCGCTGCTCGGCACCCTCGCGGACCGGGTGCGCCGCCGTCCGCTGCTGATCGCCCTCGACCTCGCGATGGCCGCCGTGCTGCCCCTGCTCCTGTGGGTGACCTCGGCCGACCGGGTGTGGCTGCTCTTCGCCGTCCTCGTGCTGTACGGGGCGCAGGGCGCCGTCCACGACGCGGCCGAGCAGGCCCTGCTCGCGACCGGCTCCGCCAAGGAGCGGCTCGGCTCGGTCAACGGCTGGCGGATGACCGCCAACGAGTCGGTGAAACTGATCGCCCCGCTCGCCGCGGCGGGGCTGTTCGCCCGGTACGGCGGCGGTCCCGTCGCCCTTCTGGACGCGGCGAGCTTCGCGCTGGCGGCGGGCGCCTTCGCCGCGATGCGGATCGGCGAGGAGCGGCAGGCGCCGGCCGCGCGGGAGCGGGGCGCCTGGCGGCGCGAGACCGCCGAGGGCGTGCGGCTGCTCGCCGCCTCGCCGGTGCTGCGGCCGCTGGTCGCCACCGGGGCGTTCACGATGCTGCTCGCCGGGGTGAACGGCGCGGTGGTGTACGCGGTGGTGGACGGGCTCGGCCGGCCGCCCGCGTACGCCGGGGTGCTCTACGCCGTGCAGGGCGCCGGTTCCGTCCTGGCCGGGCTGACCGCGGGGCCGCTGCTGCGCCGGATGCCGGAGCGGCTGTTCGCCGCCGCCGCGCTGGCGCTCTTCGCGGCGGCGGCCGGGCTGCGGGCGCTGCCGTTCGACGCGGCGGCCCTGGCCGCGAGCGCGGGGATCGGCCTCGGCCTGCCGTGGGTCCTCGTGGCGGCGATGACGGCGGTCCAGCGGGAGGCCCCGGCGGAGGCGGTCGGCCGGATCGCGGCCACCGCGAACACGGTGCTCTTCGTCCCGAACGCGGTGGCCCTGGCACTGGGCGCGGCCCTGGTCACGGCCGTGGACGTCCGGCTGCTGCTCCCGGCGCTCACGCTCGCCGGCCTGGCCTGGGCGGGCGTCACGGCGACGGGGCCCCGGCCACGCGCGCGTACGGCAGCCGGGACGCCGTAGCCCGGTAACCGCACCCGTAGCCCCGTACCCGCCCCGTATCCCTGTACCCGTATCCGGTCCCCGCCCCGTAACCCCGCCCCAGCCCCCGTAACCCCGTCCCGGCCCCAGCCCCCCCCCCGCTCCGCGCCGGGCGTTCTCGTGGTGCGTGCGGGCGGGGGGCCGGGGAGCATGGAAGGGGCGGCGGGCTCAGGGCCTGTGCGGGAGGAGGGCAGTGTGACGGCCGGATCCTTCCCGGAGACGGGCACGGGGACGGAGGAGGGCGGCGGCGGTGTGCCCGGACGCCCGGTGGGCGGGGCGGCCTTCGGCGCTCGGGGGCTGCTCGACGTACTCGGGGTGGCGGCCGTGGTCGTGGACGCGGCCGGGCGGATCGTGCTGTGGAGCCCGCAGGCGGAGACGCTCTTCGGCTACCGGGCCGACGAGGCCCTCGGGCAGTACGTGGCACGGCTGATCGTCGGCGAGGAGCACCGGGCCGAGGCGATGCGGCTGTTCGGCGAGGTGCTGGGCCGGGGCACCACCTGGGCGGGCACCTTCCCCATCCGGCACAAGGACGGGTCGACCCGCGAGCTGGAGTTCCGCAACATGCGGCTCACGGACGACGTGGGCGACCTGTACGCGCTCGGCATCGTCGCCGACCGGTCGGCCGTCGACCGGGTGGAGACCGAGCTGGCCCTCTCCGACCGGCTGGTCGACCAGTCCCCGCTCGGCCTGGCGGTCCTCGACACCGAGCTGCGGTACGTCCTGGTCAACCCGGCGCTCGAACGGTTCAACGGCCTGCCGGCCGCCCTGCACCTGGGCAAGCGGCCCTCCGAAGTGCTCCCGGGCGTGGACGCGGCCCCCCTGGAGGCGGCGGCCCGGCAGGTCCTGGAGACCGGCAAGCCGCTCCTGGACCTCCAGGTGATGGGCGCGACCCCGGCCGACCCCGGCGGCGGCGAGCACGCCTGGTCGGTGTCGTTCTACCGCCTGGAGGCGGCCGGGGACCGGGTCCTCGGGGTGGCGGCCTGGATCGTCGACGTGACGGAACGGCACCGGGCGGACGCGGCGGCCGACCGCTCCCGGCGGCGGCTCGCCCTGGTCGCGGACGCCTCGGCCCGGGTCGGCACCACCCTGGAGGTGGAGCGGACCGCGGACGAGCTGGCGACGGTGGTGGTTCCCGCGCTCGCCGACATCGCCGCCGTCGACGTCCTCGACTCGGTGCTGACGCTGCGCCGGCCGGACGCGCCCGAGCAGGGCCCGGCGCTCTTCCGGGCGCTCGCCGTGCAGGCCGGGCACGAGACGGAGGCGCTCGCGGCCGCCGACCCGCCCGGCTCGGTCGCCCTCTACGGCGCCGACCGGCTGGTCACCCGGTGCGTGCAGACCGGGCGGCCGGTCCTGGTGGCCCGGGTCGGGGCGGAGGACCTCCCCCGGATCGCGCGCGGCCCTGAGGCGGTCGGCCTGCTGGCGCGGGCGGGGGTCCACTCGTACCTGGCGGTGCCGCTGATCGCGCGCGGCGAGGTGCTGGGGGCGCTCGACCTGAAGCGGGACCGGCACAACCCGCTGCCGTTCGACGCGGACGACGTGCTGCTCGCCGTGGAGCTGGCCGCCCGGGCGGCGGTCGGCATCGACAACGCCCGCTGGTACCAGAACGTGCGGAACGCGGCCGTCACCCTCCAGCGCAGCCTGCTGCCCGGCGACCCGCCCGACCGCCCCGGCCTGGAGGCGGCCGCCCGCTACCAGCCGGCCCAGGCGTCCAGCGAGGTCGGCGGCGACTGGTACGACGTGATCGCGCTGCCCGACGAGAAGACGGCCCTGGTGGTCGGGGACGTCATGGGCAGCGGCATCGACGCGGCGGCGACCATGGGCCGGCTGCGGACCGCCACCCGCGCCTTCGCGGACCTCGACCTCTCCCCCACCCAGGTGCTGCGGCACCTGGACCGGATCGCGGTCGGCCTGGAGCACTCCATCGCCACCTGCCTGTTCGCCGTGCACGATCCGCGGCGGGGCCGCTGCCGCATCGCGAACGCCGGCCACCTGCCGCCGGTCCGGCTCCCGGCGGAAGGACCGGCCCAACTGGTCGGCCTCTCCACCGGCGTACCGCTCGGCGTCGGCGGCGGCACCTTCCGCACCGCGCGGGTGCCGTTCCTCCCGGGCGACCGGCTCGTGCTCTACACCGACGGCCTCATCGAGACCCGCGACACCTCCATCGACGACCGGATCGCCCTGCTCGTCACCCTCGTCGACGCCACCCGGGAGCTGCCCCTGGAGGAGAGCTGCGACCGGCTGCTGCGCGAGCTGCGCCGCCCCGGCGCCCCCGACGACGTGGCGTTGCTCATCGCCCGGAGCACGCGATGACGGCCCGCCGGGACAGGCCGCCGGGGCGCGGCTCCGGGCTGCGCAGCCTCGCCGGCCAGGTCCTCGCCCTGGAGGCGCTCATCGCGGTCCTGCTGATCGTGGCGGCGGTGCTGGTCACCTTCCAGCAGGCCCGGCAGGACGTCCTGGCGGACGCCCGGGTGCGGTCGCTCGCGGTGGCGGAGGCGTTCGCCAAGGCGCCGGGCGTGGACGCGGCGCTCACCTCGCCCGACCCGACGGCCGCGCTCCAGGAACGGGCGGAGCAGGCCCGGGTGGCGACCGGGGTGGACTTCGTCGCGGTGCTGGGCCTGGACGGGGTCCGGTACACGGACTCGGAGACCGGGCTCATCGGCCAGAAGGCGAAGGGGGACCTCTCCCGGGCGGTGGTGGACGGCGAGTCGTACACGGAGACCTTCCGGGGCGCGCCGAACGACGCCGTGCGGGCCGTGGTGCCGGTGGTCGACGACGAGGGGCGGATCGTCGGCCTGGTGACGAGCGGCATCGAGGTGCAGTCCCTCAGCGAGGCGGTCGAGGGCCGTCTCGTGGTGCTCCTGGCCGCGGGCGGCGGCGCGCTGGTGCTCGCGGTGGGCGGGGCGGCGCTGGTGTCGCGGCGGCTGCGGCGGCAGACGCACGGGCTGGGCCCGGCCGAGATGACCCGGATGAAGGAGCACCACGAGGCGGTGCTGCACGCGGTCCGCGAGGGGGTGCTGATCATCGGCGCGGACAAGCGGCTGCTGCTCGCCAACGACGAGGCGCGGCGCCTGCTCGATCTGCCGGCGGACGCCGACGGGCGGCCGGTCGCGGAGCTCGGGCTCGATCCCCGTACGGTCGAGCTGCTGGAGTCCGGGCGGACCGCGACCGACGAGGTCCACCGGGCGGGCGACCGCCTGCTCGCGGTGAGCGTGCGCCCCACCGTGCGGGCCGACGGCCCCGGCGAGGGCAGCGTGATGACGATGCGGGACACCACCGAGCTGGCCGCGCTGAGCGGGCGGGCGGCGGTGGCGCGGGGCCGGCTCCAGCTGCTGTACGAGGCGGGCGTGCGGATCGGGACGACGCTGGAGGTGGTCCGGACGGCGGAGGAGCTGGCGGAGGTGGCGGTGCCGCGGTTCGCGGACTTCGCGACCGTGGAGCTGCTCGAACCGGTGCTGCGGGGCGAGGAGCCGCCGCAGGACGCGACGCTCTCGGAGATGCGCAGGACGGCGCTGAGCGGGGTACGGGCCGTCCATCCGCTCCAGCAGGTCGGCGAGGTGATCCGCTTCCACGTGCCGAGCACGCCGATGGCGACGGCGCTGGGCGAGGGGCACGCGGTGGTGCAGGCGGAGCTGGCGGCGGCGGACGGCTGGCGGGCACAGGACCCGGAGGGGGCGGCCGGGGCGCTGGCGTACGGGATGCACTCGCTGCTCACGGTGCCGCTGCTGGCCAGGGACGTGGTGCTGGGGATGGCGAACTTCTGGCGGGCGGACACGGCGGAGTCGTTCGGGGAGGAGGACCTGGAGTTCGCGGAGGAGCTGGCGGCGCGGGCGGCGGTGGCGATCGACAACGCCCGCCGGTTCACCCGGGAGCACGCGATGGCGGTGACGCTCCAGCGGAGCCTGCTGCCCCGGGTGCTGCCCGAGCAGAACGCGGTGGAGGTGTCGTACCGCTACCTGCCGGCGAAGGCGGGGGTCGGCGGCGACTGGTTCGACGTGATCCCGCTGCCGGGGGCGCGGGTGGCGCTGGTGGTGGGCGACGTGGTGGGGCACGGGCTGCACGCGGCGGCGACGATGGGGCGGCTGCGGACGGCGGTGCACAACTTCTCGACGCTGGACGTGCCGCCGGACGAGATCCTGGGCCATCTGGACGAGCTGACCGGGCGGATCGACGAGGAGGCGGAGCCGGCGACCGCGGCGGGCGACGACGGCCGGGGGCGGCGGGAGGAGACCATCACCGGCGCGACCTGCCTGTACGCGATCTACGACCCGGCGTCCGGGATGTGCACGGTGGCGAGCGCGGGGCATCCGGGTCCCGCCGTGGTGGACGCGGACGGGCGGGTGGAGTTCCCGCCGCTGCCGCCGGGGCTGCCGCTCGGACTCGGGCTCGGGGACGTGCCGTTCGAGTCGACGGAGCTGCGGCTGCCGGAGGGCAGCAAGCTGGTGCTGTTCACGGACGGGCTCCTGGAGGACCACGGGCGGGACGTGGGGACGGGGCTGCGGCTGCTGCGCACGACGCTGGAGCGGCCGGACCGGAGCCCGGAGCAGACCTGCGCGGACGTGCTGGCGAACCTGCTGTCGCCCGCGCCCCGGGACGACATCGCGCTGCTCGTGGCGCGGACCCGGCGGCTGCCGGCGGACCGGATCGCCGAGTGGGAGGTGGCGCGGGACCCGGCGGCGGTGTCGCCGGTGCGGAACGCGGCGGCGGCCAGGCTGAGCGAGTGGGGGCTCGACGAGACGGTCTTCGCGGTGGAGCTGATCCTGAGCGAGCTGGTCACCAACGCGGTGCGGTACGGGGCGGATCCGGTACGGGTGCGGCTGCTGTACGACCGGACGCTGGTGTGCGAGGTCTCGGACGGCAGCTCGACCTCGCCGCACCTGCGGCACGCGGCGGAGACGGACGAGGGCGGGCGGGGGCTGTACCTGGTGGCGCGGTTCGCGGAGCGCTGGGGCACCCGGTACGGGCGGCGGGGGAAGACGATCTGGGCGGAGCTGCGGGTGGGCCCCGGCGACGACGGCCAGGAGACCGGGGGCCCCGGCCCGGCCCCGACGACGGCGCTGGACCTGGACGCGCTGGAGAAGCTGGCCTGGTGAGGGGTAAAGCCACCCGGTCAGCCGCCTCAGCCGAGTCCACATGGTATACCAAAAGGGTTGCGTCTGAGTCCGAAGGAGACCCCCCGTGAGCCCCACGCCCCGCACCGCGACCCTCTTCCACGACGTACGGCCCCTCGGCGGCCCCGCCCGCGACCTCGTCGCCGTCGACGGGGTGCTCGTCGCGGAGCTGCCCGAGGGCGTCGCCGTCGAGCGGGTCGACGGCGGCGGGCGGCTCGCGCTGCCGACCCTGGTCGACGCCCACATCCACCCGGACAAGACCTCCTGGGGCGAGCCCTGGTACCGCCGCCGCCCCGCGGACGGCATCGCCGACTACGTGGCCGGGGACGTGGACCTGGCCCGCTCGCTGCCCACCCCGGTGGGCGAGCGGGCGCTGCGCCTGATGTCCCACGCGGCGACCCGGGGCACCCGCGCGATGCGCGCGCACGCGGACGTGGCCCCCGCCTACGACCTGGCCGCGATCGAGGGCGTCGCCGAGGCGGCCGCCGAGCTGGCCGGGATCGTCGACGTCGAGCTGGTCGCCTTCCCGCAGCACGGCGTCGTCCGCGCCCCGGGCGCGGCGGAGCTGCTCGCGGAGGCGGCGGCGAGCGGTCTGGTCAGCCATCTGGGCGGCATCGACCCGACCGGTTTCGACGCCACCGGCGGCCGGGACGGCGACCAGCTGGGCCTGGTCTTCGGGCTGGCCGAGAAGCACGGCCTGGGCCTCGACATCCATCTGCACGACCGGGGCGAGCCGGGCCTGGCGGTGCTGCGGGACATCGCCGCCCGCACCCGCGCGGCCGGGCTGGGGGGCAAGGTGGCGGTGGCACACGCCTTCGCGGTGGCGGGTCTCGCCGGCCGGGAGCTGGACGAGACGGCCGACCTGCTGGCGGAGTCCGGGATCGCGCTGACCACGGTCGCGCTGGGCGAGACGACGATCCTGCCGTTCCGCCGGCTCGCCGAGCGCGGGGTGACGGTCGGCCTCGGCTCGGACGGCGTCCGCGACAGCTGGAGCCCGTACGGCGACGCCGACATGCTGCACCGCGCCTGGCTGGCCGGCTGGGCCGCGGACGCCCGTCTCGACGAGGAGCTGGAGGCGTGCTTCGCGCTCGCCGCCGACGGCGGCGCGGCGCTGATGGGTCTGCCCGCCGCGGACCTGCGCCCCGGTTCCCCGGCCGACTTCATGCTGGTCGAGGGCGAGTGCCTGCCGCAGGTCGTGGTGGATCTGCCGGGCCGCGACCTGGTGGTCCGGGCGGGCCGGGTGGTGGCCAGGGACGGCCGCCTGGTCTGAGCCTCAGGCGCTCCGGCCCAGCTCGGCCAGGGAGGCCCGGACCGCCGCCAGGTCGGCCGAGGAGGCCAGGCCCGCGTGGTAGAGCCGGAGTTCGGTGGCGCCGTCGGCGAGGGCGCGGCGGGCGTCCTCGGCGAGGCGGCGGGGGGCGCCGCCCATGCCGGTGACGACGGACAGGTTGGCGGCGAGGGTGGAGCCGGGCGGCCGGTGGGCGGCGAAGGCGGCGAGCCGGCCGGGCCGGGCGACCACGCCGTCGGCGAGCCCGAGGACGTGCCCGGGGTCGGTGCCCGCGTCGGCGCCGCAGCGGTACGGGTCCGGGTCGGCGTGCAGCAGGATCCGGAAGCCGGGCGGGGCGGCGGCCCGGACGGCGGCGACGGCGGCCTCCTGGAGCGAGCGGGCGGTCCCGGCGCGCCAGGCGAGGACGGGCGCGGCCAGGTCGCCGAGCTCGCCGGCGGGTCCGGTGCCGGTCCAGACGGGGGCGAGGGCGGCGCGGACGGCGGCGGCCACCGCGTCGGGGTCGGCGCCCCCGTCGGCGTACCCCTGGCGGCAGTGCGGGCAGAAGCAGAGCGACAGCAGCAGCTGGGCGCGGTCGTCGAGCGGCACGCCGCCGGTCTTGTCGTGGGCGTGCAGATGGGCGTAGCCGTACCAGCCGCAGGACTCCAGCTCGGTGCCGGCCGCGCCGGGGCGGACGGCGGCCTCGGCGGCGAGGTCCACAAGCAGCGCGCGGACCTCGGGGTGCGCGATGCAGGGGGCCCACGAGTAGCGGTCGCCGTGGGCGTTGACGACGGAGGTGTCCGGATGCTCGGCGCCCAGCCGGGAGTTGTGGGCGAGGACGACCCAGCTGTGCACGGCGAGACCGGTGCCGTCGAGGGCCGCGGCGGCGCGTGCCCAGGCGTCGCCGGGGGCCCAGTCGCCCGCCGGGTACGGGGCGAGCCGGCGGCCGTGCCAGCGGTCCGGGTCCGGCGGGTAGAGCACGGCGGCGTGCTCGGCGGTGACGACCCGGTGCTCCGGGTGGCGGGGGCTGAGCGCCCGGGTGGAGTGGTAGGCGGCGGCGAGGGTGACCTGCCGGACGCCGAGCCCGGCGAGGAGCGCGGGGGCGGCGGGGTCGCCGTCGACGTCCCAGGGGTAGAGGAAGGCTCCCGTACGGGGGCGGGCGGGGGTGGTCACGGGCGCTCCCGGAAGTACGCGTCACACGGCTCCACGGCCGTTCACATCCATGAACGACGCTCGCACGCTAACCGCGCCCGAGCCGCCGGTCAAGGCGAGGAAGCCCGGAGAGGCCCGGTGGAACAGGACCTTGACGCCCTCTCACCCCCTCCCTAGCGTGTCCACGTCCGTGAATGACGCTCTCCGGCCGAGGAGTACCGCCGATGCCCGCACCCCGCACCCTCCTGCTCACCGGCGCCGCCGGAGGTGTCGGCACCCTCATGCGGGGACTGCTCCCGCGGTACGGCTACGAACTCCGCCTCCTCGACGTCGCTCCCGTGCCGGACGCGCCGGACGCGATCGTCGCCGACCTCGCCGACCGCGAGGCGGTCCGGGAGGCGGTCCGGGGGGTGGACGCGATCGTGCACCTCGCCGGCATCTCCGTGGAGGCCGAGTTCGACGCGATCGTCGCGGCGAACGTCACCGGTCTCCACCGGCTCTACGAGGCGGCCCGCGCGGAGGGCGTCCGCCGGGTGGTCTTCGCCTCCAGCAACCACGCCGTCGGCTTCACCCCCGCCCCGCGCGACGGCGAACCCCTGGTGCCGATCACCGCCCCGCACCGGCCCGACACCTACTACGGCCTCTCCAAGTGCTTCGGCGAGGACCTGGCACAGCTCTACTGGGACCGGCACGGCGTCGAGACCGTCTCGGTCCGCATCGGCTCCTGCTTCCCCGAGCCGACGTCGGTCCGGATGCTCTCCCTCTGGCTGAGCCCCGCCGACTGCGCGCGCCTGCTGCACGCGGCGCTCACGGCGGAGCGGGTCGGGCACACGGTGGTGTACGGCTCCTCGGCCAACACCCGCGGCTGGTGGGACCTGGCCCCGGCCCGCGCCCTCGGCTACGCGCCCCAGGACGACTCGGAGCCCTACGCCCCCGGCCTCCTGGCGGCCCGGGGACTCCCGGCCCCGGGCAGTCCGGACGACCTCTACATAGGCGGCGGTTTCACCGCGCTCTGACCCCGCCGCCGCTCCGGCCTCAGCGGCGGCACAGCCGGTGGCCGGTCCAGCCGCCGAGGGGGACGACGGCACGCACCCGGAGGTCCGCGTCGCCGGCGAGCTCCTCCAGCTCCTGGGCGGGGACGTGCCCCGGTTTCCCCTGCCTCGGCGTCAGGACCCAGATCGGACCGCCCTCGGCCAGCGGCCCCGCGTCGTCCCGCAGCTCGACCGCCAGGTCCCCGTCCCCCTCCCGCCACCACCACACCACGGCGTCCGCCGTGTCCTCGGAGGTGTCGTCCAGCAGCTCCCGGCCGGTCACCCGCCGGATGTCGTCCCGGAGCTCGTCGTCCGTGTCGTCGTCCGCGCCGAGCTCCCGCACCGCCTGCCCCGCCCCGAGGCCCATCGTCCCGGCGTACCCCACTGCGCGCCCCTCTCCCTCGACAGCCCGGGGGCCGACCGTACGGCGGGGCCGGAGGAGGTGTCCAGGAATGCCACGGGCCCGGCCGGTGATACGGGGGAGCCGGCCGGGCCCGGTTCGACGGCGCGCGCTGGCAGCGCCGGACGCCCCCCACCGTAGGCCGCCACCAAGATCACCGCGAGCCGCGTAACGCGGCCTCTGTCCGGAATGCGCGGTCGGCAGGGGCACAGGGGCGCACCGCCCGCCTCAGGGCACAGCCCTCAAGGCGCCATCCTCGGCGCGCCGTCCTCAGGGCGCCGTCCTCAGGGCGCCGTCCTCAGGGTCCGGGACGGCGACTCGCCGAACCTCTCGCGGTAGCGCGCCGCGAAACGGCCCTGGTGCGCGAAGCCCCACCGCCAGGCCACCTCGCTCACGCTCACCTCGTCCGGTTCCGCCGCCCGCAGCTCCTCCCTGACCCGTTCGAGCCGGACCTCCCGGACGTACGCCATCGGCGACATCCCGACGTACTCCCGGAACGACTCCTGGAGCCTGCGGACGCTCACGCGCGCGTGGACGGCGAGTTCGGAGGTGGTGAAGGGGTGCTCGGGGCGCTCCCGCACCGCGTCCATGGCCCGTTTCACCGGTGCCGGGCGGCGCGGCCCCGCGGGGTGGGCGAGCTCCTCCCGCCAGGGGTGCTCCGCCGCGAGGAGCAGGCCGTTGAGCAGCGCCTCCTGGAGGGGGCGGGCGACGAGTTCGTGGTGGGCGAGCCCCTCCCCGGCGAGCGCCTCCGCCGCGACCCGGCGGGCGAACCGCACCCAGCTGAGGCCGGGGCCCCGGGAGATGTCGAGACCGGGCCGGAAGGCGAGGCCGCCCTGCGGCGGCCGGCCCAGCAGGTGCTCCAGGCGGTCGCGCAGCTCGGCCGCGCCCACCTTGACGGAGAGGATCCGCCCGTCGCCGCTCCAGCGGTCCAGGTAGGTGTCCCCGGCCGGGTCGAGGAGCAGCGCCTCGCGCGCGGAGGCGTACACGGCGGGTCCGCCGCCCTGGCGCATCTCCATGGTGCCGCTGAGCGGGGCGTTGACGTGGTAGGCGCCGAGCTCGCCGAAGCTCATCCGGACGTCCGCCCCGCAGCTGAGGTCGCCGATGACGAGCGGCCCGAACTCGACGATGTCGAAGCGGGCCGCGAAGGACCGGCGCTCGTCCACGACGTCCATGCGGCTCGCGTAGTAGCGCGCGTCGAGTTCCTGGCGCGCCTCGTCGACGTCCCCGGTCGTAAAAGAGCTCCCACCCACAGCACCCACGATGCGAAAGATAATTCATATGACCGACTGGCCCGGGACGGGCAGGATGCCCCCATGCCACGACCTCAGGGATTCAGCTACGAAGAGCGCGGGGACGGCTCCGTCGTCCTCACCCACCACGGCCGGCCCGCCGGGGTCCTGCGCGGGGCGCGGGCCGCGAAGTTCCTCGCCGAGGCGCAGTCCGGCGACGTCCAGATGCTGATGGCCCGCTGGACCGGGGCGTACCGTTTCGGCAACGAGCGCCAGGCCCGGAACCACCCCCGTAACCAAGGTGGCGCAACCCGCCGCGGGTAAGGGAACGGCAAAGCGGCCCGGATCGTTGAGCCTGGCATGACCGCAATGACCCCCGGCTCGAACCTCCCGCTCACCGGCCCCCGTGTGGCGGTGGACGTCGCCGCCCCCGTGCGGCTCGACGTCTCGGGCCTGCTGCTCGGCGCCAACGGCAAGGTGCGCTCGGACGACGACTTCATCTTCTACAACCAGCCCGCGGGCCCCGGTGTCACCTACCGCTCCGGCGGCGGCACCGCGCCGGACGCGATCCTGGTGGACACCGGCGGCCTGCCCGCCGGCATCGAGAGGATCGTGGTCACGGCCAGCCCGGACGCCGCAGGACAGACCTTCCAGGGCATCGAGCCCACCGCGACCGTCCGCGACGCCGACAGCGGCGCGGTCATCGCCACCTTCACCCCGCCGCAGCTGGCCACCGAGACGGCCCTGGTGGTCGTCGAGATCTACCAGCGCAACGGCGCGTGGAAGGTCCGCGCCGTCGGCCAGGGGTACGCGAACGGCCTGGCCGGCATCGCGACCGACTTCGGCGTCTCGGTCGAGGAGGAGCCCGCCGCCGCCCCCGCGGCCCCGGCCCCCGTCGCGCCCGCGCCGGTGGCCCCGCCCGCGCAGTCCGGGCAGACGCTCCCGTCCTTCACTCCCCCGCCGATGCCGCCGGCTCCCCCGGCCGACCCCCGGCTCGCCGCCGCGGCCCCGGCCGCCCCCGCCCCCGCCGCCGCTCCCGCGCCCACCGGCAAGATCAACCTGGACAAGGGCCGGGTCAACCTCCAGAAGAACCAGACGGTGTCGCTGGTCAAGGGCGGCCGGCCGCTGCTCTCCCAGGTGAAGATGGGCCTCGGCTGGGAGCCCGCGTACCGGGGCAAGGACATCGACCTGGACGCCTCGGTCATCGCGTACGGCCCCCAGCGCAACCACCTGGACAGCTGCTACTTCGGCAAGCTGACCATCCTGGGCGGTGCCGTCCGGCACTCCGGGGACAACCTGACGGGTGAGGGCGCGGGCGACGACGAGGTCATCACCGTCGACCTCGGCCGGCTGCCGGCCGACGCCACCGGCCTGGTCTTCACCGTGAACTCGTTCTCCGGGCAGAAGTTCACCGAGGTCGCCAAGGCGTACTGCCGGCTGATGGACGCGGCGACCGGCGAGGAGCTGGTCCGCTTCGACCTGACCTCCGCCGAGCCGCAGACCGGCGTGATGATGGCCAAGCTCATCAAGCAGTTCTCCGGCGAGTGGGAGATGACCGCGATGGGCGAGTTCGTGAAGTCCCGGACGGTCCGGGGCATGGTGAAGCCCGCCGCCCAGGCGCTCTGAGCGGCGGGACCCGGCGCGCTACGAGAAGAGCGCGCTGTAGGCGTTGAGGGCGGGCTGGCCGCCGAGGTGGGCGTAGAGGACGGTCGCGTCGCGGCCGATCTCGCCGCTGTCCACCAGGTCGATCAGCCCGGCCATCGACTTCCCCTCGTAGACGGGGTCGGTGACCATCCCCTCGGTGCGGGCGGCCAGCCGCATCGCGTCGAGGGTGGCCTCGTCCGGGACCCCGTAGACACCGGCGTGGTAGCGCTCGTCCAGTTCCACGTCGGCGCCGGTCAGCTCGCGCTCGACGCCGAGGAGCGCGGCGGTGTTCCGGGCGATCCGGGTGATCTGGCCGTGGGTCTCGGCGGGCTTCGCGGAGGCGTCGATCCCGATGATCCGGCGGGGCCGGCCGCCCTCCTCGGCGAGGGCGGCGAAGCCGGCGACCATGCCGGCCTGGGTGGAGCCGGTCACCGAGCAGACCACCACCGTGTCGAAGAAGACGCCGAGCTCGCGCTCCTGCTCGGCCACCTCGTAGGCCCAGTTGGCGAAGCCGAGCCCGCCGAGCGGGTGGTCGGAGGCGCCGGCCGGGATGGCGTACGGCTTCCCGCCGCCCTCCTCGACCTCCCGCAGGGCCTGCTCCCAGCTCTCCTTGAAGCCGATCCCGAACCCGGCCCGCACGAGCCGCACGTCGGCGCCGGCGAGCCGGCTGATCAGGATGTTGCCGACCTTGTCGTAGACGGCGTCGGGCCACTCGACCCAGCTCTCCTGCACCAGCACGCACTTCAGCCCGGCGCGGGCGGCGACGGCGGCGACCTGGCGGGTGTGGTTGGACTGCACGCCGCCGATGGAGACGAGGGTGTCGCAGCCCTGCGCGAGGGCGTCCGCGACCAGGTACTCCAGCTTGCGGGTCTTGTTCCCGCCGTACGCGACCCCGGAGTTGCAGTCCTCCCGCTTGGCCCAGAGCGTCGCCCCGCCGAGGTGGTGGCCGAGCCGTTCGAGGGGGTGGACCGGGGAGGGTCCGAAGAGGAGCGGGTAGCGGTCGAAGTCGGTGATGGGCACGGGCGGCTCTCCCTGGGGTGGCGGACGGGGACGGAGGGGGGCGTCACGGCCCCTGGGGCGCGGGGATGCCGGTGACCTCGGCGACCTCGATGGCGTCGTCGGCCAGCTGTTCCAGGGCGGCCCAGATCTCGCTGGTGATCCGCACGGCCTCGTCCGCGTCCCCGGCGGCGCAGGCGTCGATGAGACGGGCGTGCAGCTCGGCGGAGGCGCAGCTGCCGGAGTCGCCGAAGAGCCGGCGCTCGACGCGCCGGATCAGCGGCGTGTAGCGGTCGATGGTGGCGGCGGCCGCGTGGTTGCCGCTGGCGCCGACGAGGACCTGGTGCAGTTCGTCGTCGGCGTCGAGGGCGGCCTCGACGTCGGAGGCGCGGACGGCGGCGGCGAAGCGCTCGTTGGCCTCGCGCATGGCGCGGATGGCCTCCGGGCCGAGCAGCGGCACGGCGGTGCGGGCGGCGAGTTCGTGCATGACCCGGACCACGGAGGCGGCGTCCCGGACGATCCGGCTGACCGGGCGGGTGACCCGGGTGTAGCTCTGCGGCTTGGTCTCGACGAGGCCCTCGACGGTGAGCCGGGCGAGGGCGTCGCGGACGGGGGCGCGGGAGAGTCCGAGCCGGTCGGCGAGGTCGGCGTCCTTGAGGAGGGCACCGGGGGCGAGGTCGCCGCGCACGATCGCCTCGCGCAGCGACTCGTAGGCCCGGTCGCGCAGCAGGGTCCGGCCCACGGGCATCAGAACGTCGTCCATGGACTGACAGGTTAGATGTCAGTCCATGGAGCCGACAGAGGATCTTGCAACCTGGCGGGAACCCGTCGGGTTCCCGACGGGATTCCTCACAGGTTCCCCGGAGGGCCGTGACCTGCCCGGTGTCAGCGGCGGGGCTGGCGCCGCCAGGGGCCGGTGATCGCGACCATGATGCCCGGGTTCTGGATGCTGGCGTAGAGGGTGTCGCCGTCGGGCGAGAAGACGACGCCGGTGAACTCGCTGTCGTTGAGGTCGTTGCGCGCGATCGGGTAGGTCCGGCCCGAGTCGGTGGCGCCGAAGAGGTGGGAGACGCCCTCGCCGTCCTCGGCGAGGACGAGCCCGCCGTACGGGGAGACGGTGATGTTGTCCGGGCCGTCGTAGGCACCGTCCTGGTCCGGCGCGGTGTTGACGCCCAGCAGCACCTTCAGCGTGAGGGTGCGGCGCTTGGGGTCGTAGAACCAGACCTGGCCGTCGTGGGCCGCGCCGGGGCTCTCGTCACGGGCGTACGAGGAGACGACGTAGGCGCCGCCGTCGCCCCACCACATGCCCTCCAGCTTCCGGGCGCGGGTGATCTGGTGGTCGGTGAACTGCTTGCGCACGGGCGTGGTGCGGGCGTCGCGGTCGGGGACGTCCACCCAGTCGACGCCGTAGACGGTGCCGATGCGGCCGGCACGGGAGAGGTCGTCGACGAACCGGCCGCCGGAGTCGATGCACCGGGCGGCCTGGAGGGCGCCTGCGTCGTCGGCGAGCGGGCGCAGCCTGCCGCGGCCGTGCTCGAAGCCGCGCGGCGGGACCCAGCGGAAGAGGAGGCCGTTGGGGTTGGAGGCGTCCTCGGTGAGGTAGGCGTGGCCGCGCTTGGGGTCGACGACGACGGCCTCGTGGTCGTAACGGCCGAAGAACTTGAGGGGCTTGGGGTCGAGGTTGGCCCGGCGGTCGCGGGGGTCCACCTCGAAGACGCACCCGTGGTCCTTGGTCATGCCGTTCTTGCCGGCGAGGTCGGAGTTCTCCTCGCAGGTCAGCCAGGTGCCCCAGGCGGTGCGGCCGCCGGCGCAGTTGGTGGAGGTGCCGGCGATGCCGACCCACTCGGCGGTGGTGCCGTCGCGGTGCACCTCGACGACGGTGCAGCCGCCGGCCGCGCCCGGGTCGTAGACGAGGCCCTCGGTGAGCGGGACGGGGTGGGCCCACTGGGAGCGGGCGCCCTTGAGCTCGTGGTTGTAGACGATGTACGTGGTGCCGCGCGGTCCCGCGAAGGTGGCGGCGCCGTCGTGGTTCGACGGGGTGAACTCGCCGCTCTCCAGGCGGGTGACGCCGGTGCGGGTGACGACGCGGTAGGCGAAGCCCTCGGGGAGGGCGAGGATGCCGTCGGGGTCGGCGACGAGCGGACCGTAGCCGAGGCGGTCGTGGCAGTACCCGCGGTCGTCGCGGTCGTCGCGGTCGTCGCGGTCGTCGTCGCGGCCGGGGCCGCCGTGGGCGCGCTCGTCGCTCGCGAGGGCCTCGGGGGCGGTGGCGAGGACCCCGACGGCGCCGGTGAGGGCGAAGCCGGCGACGGCGGACTTCTGGGTGAACTCTCTGCGGTTGAGCGCCATGGTGTACGGACTCTCCCCAAGCTGAGGGCCGGATGTCGCGCACACCATGGCGCGCCCGCGGGAACGGCGGCTGAACGGCGCGGGAACGGCCGCGGAGCGCCTTCCCCGGTTCCGGGGAAAGGGCTCCGCGGCCCGCTGCCGAGGGATCAGGCGGAGCCGGCGCGGGAGCGCGCCTTGAAGGCGGCCTTGCGGGCCTCCTTGGCGGCGGTCTTGTCGGGGTGGAGCCGGCCCATCGCGTCGAGGACGTCGGCGGTGGCGGGGTGCTCGACCCGCCAGGCGGTCTCCAGGAAGCCGGTGTGCCGGCTCGTCAGCCCCTCGATGAGCTCCTGGAGTTCGGCGAGGTCGCCGACGGCGTCGAGCTGGGCGGCGATGGTGTCCACGGCGAGCCAGAAGATCATGGACTCCGGCGGCGGGGGCACGTCCGAGGCGCCGCGCTCGACGAGCCAGACGCGGGCGAGGCCGCCGAGCTCGGAGTCGTCGAGGACGGCGCGGACCACCGGCTCGGCGTCGGCGCCGACCAGGGCGAGGGCCTGCTGGCAGTGGAGACGGCGGAGCGGGGACCCCGGGTCGGAGCCGCGGGCGGCGGCGAGGAGTTCGGCGGCGGCGGGCACCGGCTCGCGGCCGGCGAGCCACGCCTCGGTCTCGGCGCGGGCGGCGGACTCGGGGTAGCCGGCCAGGCCGGCGAGGAGGGCGTCGGCGTCCTTCTCCGCGAGGTCGCCGACGGCGGGGGCGTCGACGCCGGCCTCCAGCATGCGGGTGCGGACGCCGTAGAGGCCGAGCGGGGTGAGGCGGACCATGCCGTAGCGGGAGACGTCCTCGTCGTCGACGGGCGGCGCGGGCTCCTCGCCCTCCTCGGCCATCAGGGCCTCGTCGACGGGCTGGTACTCGACGAGGCCGATCGGCTCCAGCAGCCGGAACTGCTCGTCGAGCCGCATCATCGCGTCGGAGACCTGCTCCAGGACGTCGTCGGTGGGCTCGCCCATGTCGTCGGGGACGACCATGGAGGCGGCGAGGGCGGGCAGCGGCACGGGGCCTTCGCCGGGACCGCCCTCGCTGACGGTCAGCAGGTAGAGGTTGCCGAGGACGCCCTCCAGGAAGTCGGCCTCCGCCTCCGGGTCCCAGTCCAGGGTGTCGAGGTCGAGTCCGCCGTCCTCGTCGAGCAGCGGCTCCAGGTCGTCGATGGCGGGCGCGACGGCGTCGGCGAAGACGGCGTCGAAGGCGTCGAGCCAGATGCCGAGCACGTCGCGGGGCGCGCCGCCGGTGACGACGGCCAGGTTCTCGCCGGGGGCGGCGATGCCGGGGGTGTCGTCGTCGGCGCCGTCCTCGACGTCGACCAGGCCGGTGTCGACGGCGAGCCGCCAGGCGTCGCCCGCCCAGTACTCGGCGTCCTCGTCACCGGCGAGGCCGAGGACCTCGGCGGCGTCCGGCAGCTGCTCGTCGGCGAGTTCGCCACCCGCGCCGACCCGGGTGCCGGGTCCCGCCCAGCGGGCGAGGCGGACGGCGTGGGCGAGGAGGGGGGCGGCCAGGGCTTCCCGAGCCAGCTCCGCGTCCGAGGGCAGCCGAACGGGGGGAAGGGTGGGGTGCTCCGCAGCCATGTGGGGGATCTCCTCGACGCGTGCGTGGATCGGTGGGGACGGGTGCGGTCCGGGGCCGGACCGGTGGGGGCCGGCGGGGCCGGCGTCCTCAGCGTAGACGCATCCGGGGGGCCGCCCGCGGGTTCATGGACCCGTCAGCCTTCGTACACCCGTCGACCCTTGACAAGTGGGGCGCTCTCACAAGAGATTGACGCGCGTAGATCTCTCTGCCGTTCCTCCAAGCACCCTCGGAGCCTCCTGATGTCTTCCTCCATACCGAGAACCGCCGCCGTCTCCGCGGTGGTCGCCGCCGCGCTCGCGGCCGGACTGCTCGCCGGCTCGCAGAGCGCCGCGGCCGAGGACACCGCCGCGGTCCGCATCCACGACGTCCAGGGCACCACCCGGGTCTCGCCGCTGGCCGGCAAGCAGGTCACCGGGGTGACCGGCGTCGTCACCGGCGTCCGGACCTACGGCTCGTCGCGGGGCTTCTGGATGCAGGACCCGCAGGGCGACGGCGACCCGGCCACCAGCGAGGGCCTGTTCGTCTTCACGGGCTCCGCCCCGACGGTCGCGGTCGGCGACGCGGTCAGCGTCGACGGCACGGTCACCGAGTACGTCCCCGGCGGCCTGAACTCCGGCAACCAGTCGCTGACCCAGCTGTCCCGCCCCAAGGTCACCGTGGTCTCGCAGGGCAACGCGCTGCCCGCGCCCGTCACCATCGCCCCCTGGTCGGTGCCGGACGCGTACGCCCCCGAGGGCGACCCGGCGAACGGCGGCTCGATCAACGCGCTGCCGCTGAAGCCCCGCGCGTACGCCCTGGACTACTACGAGTCGCTGGAGGGCACCAACGTCCGCGTCTCCTCCTCGCGGGTGGTCGGCGCCACCGACCCGTACTCCGAGCTGTGGGTCACGGTGAAGCCGTGGGAGAACCGCAACTGGCGCGGCGGCGCGGTCTACGGCTCGTACGCGTCCCAGAACACCGGCCGGCTCCAGATCCAGTCGCTGGTCCCGACCGCCCAGCAGCCCTTCCCGAAGGCGAACGTGGGCGACTGGCTGGTCGGTTCGACCGAGGGCCCGCTCGACTTCAACCAGTTCGGCGGCTACACCCTGACCGCCCGCACCCTCGGCACGGTCGTGGACCGCGGCCTGGAGCGCGAGGTCACGCGGAAGCAGCACAAGAACGAGCTGGCCGTGGCCACGTACAACGTGGAGAACCTCGACCCGAGCGACCCGCAGGAGAAGTTCGACGCGCTCGCGAAGGCCGTCGTCGAGAACCTCGCCGCGCCGGACGTGCTGGCCCTGGAGGAGATCCAGGACGACAACGGCGCCACGAACGACGGCACGGTCTCGGCCGGCCAGACGCTGAAGAAGTTCACGGACGCGATCGTGGCGGCCGGCGGCCCGGCGTACGAGTGGCGCTCGATCGACCCGGAGAACAACAAGGACGGCGGCGAGCCCGGCGGCAACATCCGTCAGGTCTTCCTCTTCAACCCCGAGCGGGTCTCCTTCGTGGACCGCGCGGGCGGCGACGCGACCACCGCGACCGGCGTCACCGGTGCGAAGGGCCGCGCCGCCCTCACCCTCTCCCCCGGCCGGATCGACCCGGCGAACGCCGCCTGGGAGGCCAGCCGCAAGCCGCTCGCGGGCGAGTTCAGCTTCCGCGGCCGCACGGTCTTCGTCATCGCCAACCACTTCGGCTCGAAGGGCGGCGACCAGGCGCTGACCTCGCAGTTCCAGCCGCCGAACCGTTCCTCCGAGGCCAAGCGCCTCCTCCAGGCGCAGGCCGTCAACGCCTTCGTGAAGGAGATCACGGCGGTCGACAAGCACGCGGACGTCCTCGTCGTCGGCGACATCAACGACTTCGAGTTCTCGGCGACCACCGAGGCGCTGACCGACGGCGACGTGCTCTACCCGGCGGTGAAGTCGCTGCCCCGCTCCGAGCGCTACTCGTACGTCTACCAGGGCAACAGCCAGGTCCTCGACCAGATCCTGACCAGCCCCGGCGTGCGCCACTTCGCGTACGACAGCGTGCACATCAACGCCGAGTTCGCGGACCAGAACAGCGACCACGACCCGCAGGTCCTGCGCTTCCGCCCGTAGGACGGCGGCCCCGCTACGCGCCCGCGCTCAGGCTGAGCGCGGGCGCGTACCTGCGCACCCGGCCGCCCGTCAGCGCCGGGTGGTGCTGCACCCGCGCCCACGCCTCGCTCAGCGGGGCGTCGTCCGCCAGCCACTTCTCATGGGCCCGCTCGCTCTCCCACTCGGCGTAGTTGAGGACCCGGCCGCCGTCAGTGGAGAGGTGGAACTGGCCGCTGATCCCGCCCGGCACGGGCCGCGTCGCCGCGTCCTCGTCCAGCGCGGCGAACACGCCGTCCACCCACTCCTCCCGGCGCCCCGCGTCCGCCGGGTCGAAGTCCGCCTCGACGATCACGACGACCCCGGGCAGCTCCCCCGTGCTCGTCGCGCCGCGGGCGGTGGAGCGGTGGATCGGGCCGTAGCGGCGGAGCTCCACCCGCTCGATGCCCGGCACGGCGGCGTCGATCTCGGCGTTCCGGTCGTCGCGGTAGGTACGGACGAAGTCGTCGTACGCCTGCTGCTCGGTCCACTGCGAGTAGTGCAGCAGCGTGTCCCCGTCGGTGCCGGCCAGGACGCTGTACGAGAGCAGGCCGAGGTCCGGCCACGCCCTGCTCTCCCACGCCTTCCGGACGGCCTCGACGGCGGCGCGCTGCCGCTCGGGGGTGCCGACCCGCCAGGTGCTGACGAGGACGGCGCCGACTCCGGGGCGGTGGAGGTCGGGACGGGCATCGGGGTGTGCGACGGCGTTCATGGGGTGTCTCCTCCTGCTCGGTGCGAACGGTTCGACCCTCCACCCTCAACCTTGGTCGAGGTCAAGGGGGTTCGGCATGGAAGACTGCGCGCCATGATCCTTCGCCCCGCCACCCGCGCCGAACTCCCCGCCGTCCTCGCCCTGCTCGCCGACGAGCACCGGGTGGTGGACCCCGCCACGGTCGCCGTCACCGAGGCGTACGAACGGGCCTTCGCGGCCATCGCGGGCGATCCGCGCAACGAACTCCTCGTCCTGGTCGACGGCGAGCTCGTCCTCGGCTGCCTCCAGGCCACCTACATCCCGGGGCTCGGCAAGGGCGGCGCCGAGCGGGCGCTGATCGAGGCGGTCCGGATCCGGGCCGACCGGCGCGGCGGCGGGCTCGGCCGGGAGCTGATGGAGCGGGCCGCGGCGCGGGCGAGGGAGCGCGGCTGCGCCCTCGTCCAGCTGACCAGCGGCAAGGGGCGCGCCGACGCCCACCGCTTCTACGCCTCGCTCGGCTACGCCCGCAGCCACGAGGGCTTCAAGCTCGCCCTCTGACCGGAGCTTCCGTTCACCTGAACTGAACGTTCCGGCGAAGCAGATCTAAGTGGACCTGAACGATGGCGTCCGCCCAGACTGCCTCCATGAGCACTCCAGGAACTCCCCGCCCGTTCGGCCGCGCCCTCTGCGCGATGGTCACCCCGTTCACCGACTCCGGCGCCCTCGACCTCGACGCGGCCGGGAAGCTGGCCGCCCGGCTGGTCGGGGAGGGCTGCGACGGACTGGTCCTCAACGGCACCACCGGGGAGTCCCCGACCACCACGGACGCCGAGAAGACTGCGCTGGTCCGGGCGGTCCGGGAGGCGGTCGGCCCGGGCCCGGCGCTGGTGGCCGGCGTGGGCACGGCCGACACACGGCACACGGTGGAGCTGGCCCGGGAGGCGGAGGCGGCCGGGGCCGACGGCCTGCTCGTCGTCACCCCGTACTACAGCCGCCCGCCGCAGGACGCGGTCGCCGCCCACTTCCTGAAGGTCGCGGACGGCGCCGGGCTCCCGGTGATGGTCTACGACATCCCCGGCCGCACCGGCACCCGCGTCGAGCCCGACACCATGCGCCGGCTCGCCGAGCACCCGAGGATCACGGCCGTCAAGGACTGCTCGTACGACCTGCTCGCGGCGGGCCGGCTGATCGCCGAGACCCCGCTCGCCTACTACTCCGGCAACGAGGAGCTGAACCTGCCGCTGTACGCGGTCGGCGGCGCCGGCTACGTCAGTACGGTGGCGAACGTGGCGCCGCGCCGGCTGGCCGCCGTCCTCGACGCGTACGACGCGGGCGACACCGCCCTGGCGGCCCGGCTGCACGCCCGCACGCTCCCGCTCGTCGAGCGGATGATGTCCGCCGGGCTGCCCGGCACGGTCACCGCGAAGGCGCTCCTCGGCGGCCCGGTCAGGGAACCGCTGCGGCCCGCCGGCCGGGAGACGGCCGACGGGCTGCGCGCGCTCCTGGCGGAGCTGGTCTCAGCCTGAGTCGACCGTGGAGGTCCGCCCCAGGATCGCCGCGTGCTCCAGCACGTCCTCCAGCGGGTCGTCGATCTGACCGGTGTGCAGGCTGAGGCTGGGACCGTTGGTCACGGTCGGTCCGTTGTGCGTGTGGGTCTCGTCCGCCCGGGCGGCCCCCGCCGGCAGCAGCACCGCCGCCGCGGTGAGCACTCCCGCGACCATCGGCCTCGTCCTCATGTCGACTCCTCGACTCGTCTCTCCGGGGAGCACCGCGCTCCCCGGAGACTCAACGCGTCGTGATCGCCGTCAGTTGTGGCTGTGCAGGATGTCGTTCAGGCCGCCCCAGACCGCGTTGTTCGGGCGGGCCTCGACGGCGCCGGTGACCGAGTTGCGGCGGAAGAGGATGTTCGAGGCGCCGGAGAGGTCACGGGCCTTGACGACCTGGCCGTCGGGCATGGTGACCCGGGTGCCGGCGGTGACGTACAGGCCGGCCTCGACGACGCACTCGTCGCCGAGCGCGATGCCGACGCCCGCCTCGGCGCCGACGAGGCAGCGCTCGCCGATGGAGATGACGACGTTGCCGCCGCCGGAGAGGGTGCCCATGGTGGAGGCGCCGCCGCCGATGTCGGAGCCGTCGCCGACGACGACGCCGGCGGAGATGCGGCCCTCGACCATGGAGGTGCCGAGGGTGCCGGCGTTGAAGTTGACGAAGCCCTCGTGCATGACGGTGGTGCCGGCGGCCAGGTGGGCGCCGAGACGGACGCGGTCGGCGTCGGCGATGCGGACGCCGGCGGGCACGACGTAGTCGGTCATGCGGGGGAACTTGTCGATCGAGGTGACCTGGAGGTGCAGGCCCTCGGCGCGGGCGTTGAGCCGCACCTTCTCGATGTCGTCGACGGCGACCGGGCCGAGCGAGGTCCAGGCGACGTTGGCGAGCAGGCCGAAGACGCCGTCCAGGCTCTGGCCGTGCGGCCGGACGAGGCGGTGGCTCAGCAGGTGCAGGCGCAGGTAGGCGTCGTGCGCGTCGAGCGGCTTCTCGTCGAGCGAGGCGATGACGGTGCGCACGGCGACCACCTCGACGCCGCGGCGGGCGTCCACGCCGAGGGCCTTGGCGGCGCCCTCGCCGAGGGCGTTCACCGCCTCCTCCGGGGAGAGCCGCGTGGTGCCGGCCGGGCCGGGCTCTTCGGTGAGCTCGGGGGCGGGGAACCAGGTGTCGAGGACGGTGCCGTCGCCGGCGAGGGTGGCGAGGCCGGCGGCGACGGCGCCGGTGGTGCGAGGAGCAGTGGTGGTCATGACGGAAAACCTAACGGTCGGGCCCCCGCGCGGGCCAACCGGTCTCAGGTGCCGGTCGGGCGTGCCGGAGCTTCCGACGAGTCCCGGGCCGGCCCCTTCGGGTCTTCGTTCAGGATCCGGGCGATCATCTCGCGCGCGTACGCCTCGTCGTACGGCGTCTCGGTGAGCAGCACCTGGAGGCCGATGCCGTCGATCAGGGCGACGAGGGCGCGGGCGGTGGCCGGCCCGGTGTGCGGGGCGAGGGCGGTGACGACCTCCTCGGCCCATTCGGCGGCGACGGGGCGGAGGGCGGGGCGGCGCAGGGCGGCGAGGTAGATCTCGTACTCCAGCTCCACCTGGCCCCGGTCGGCCCCGAGCCACCCGCCGAGCAGCCGGGCGATCCCTGCGGCGAGCTCCTCCCCCGCGCGCGGGGTCGCGCCGCGCAGTGCGCCGGCCCAGCTCGTGTTGAGCTTCCGCAGGGCGGCGACGAGGAGTTCGTCGAGGGAGCCGAAGTGGTACGTGGTGGAGCCGAGCGGCACGTCGGCCTCGGCGGCGACGGCGCGGTGGCTCAGCCCCGCGATCCCGTCCCGACGGACCACCCGCAGGGCGGCGTCCACGATCCGCTCCCGGCGCTCGGGGTCGTAGCGGCGGGCCCGGGCCATCAGTGCGCCCCGCCCAGGTTGAGCACGGCGACCCCGGCGACGATGAGGACGATCCCGGCGATCTTGGCGAGGCTGAGGGTCTCGCCGAGGAAGAGGATCCCGATGCCGGCGACGGCGGCCGTGCCGACGCCGGACCAGATCGCGTAGGCGGTGCCGACCTGGAGGGTCTTGAGGGCCTGGGCGAGCAGCGCGAAGGCGATGACGTACCCGGTACCCGTGAGGAGCGAGGGCCAGAGCCTGGTGAAGCCCTCGCTGTACTTCATGGAGGTGGTGGCGATGATCTCGGCCGCGATGGCCCCGGCGAGCAGTCCGTAACCCATGTGTACGAGGGTACACATCACTGTGTACGGGTGTACACAACGAGCGCGGGGCACCCTGGCCCCGGGCAGCCGGGCCGGGCCCCGGCCGGACGCGAAGAGGCCCCCGGCACAGTGCCGGGGGCCTCTCGCGTACGGGCGCCGATCAGACGTTGAAGCCGAGCGCGCGCAGCTGCTCGCGGCCGTCGTCGGTGATCTTGTCCGGGCCCCACGGGGGCATCCAGACCCAGTTGATCCGCAGCTCGTTGACGATGCCGTCGGTGGCCGCGCGGGCCTGGTCCTCGATGACGTCGGTCAGCGGACAGGCCGCCGAGGTCAGCGTCATGTCGAGCGTCGCGATGTTGGCGTCGTCGATGTGGATCCCGTAGATCAGGCCCAGGTTGACGACGTCGATGCCCAGCTCGGGGTCGACGACGTCGTACAGCGCCTCGCGGACTTCTTCCTCGGAGGCCGGCTTCGTCGTGGCCTCGATGTTCTCGGTCATGCCGACTTCCTCACAGACTTCTGGTCGTCTCCGCCCAGGGCCTGGGCGGTCGCGTCCTTCCACGCCATCCAGCTGAGCAGCGCGCACTTCACCCGGGCCGGGTACTTGGAGACGCCGGCGAACGCCACCGCGTCCTCCAGGATCTCCTCCATGGCGTCGTCCGGCTCGATCTGGCCCTTGGACTGCATCAGCTCCAGGAAGGTGCCCTGGATCTTCTGCGCCTCGGCCAGCTCCTTGCCGACGAGCAGCTCGTTGAGCACGGAGGCCGACGCCTGGCTGATGGAGCAGCCCTGGCCCTCGTACGACACGTCCGCGATCCGCTCGCCGTCGTACTTCACGCGGAGCGTGATCTCGTCGCCGCACGTCGGGTTGACGTGGTGCACCTCGGCGTCGCCGTCCCGCAAGCCCCGCCCGTGCGGGTGCTTGTAGTGGTCCAGGATGACGTCCTGGTACATCGAATCCAGCTTCACGAGCGTCCCCTAGCCGAAGAAGTTCCGTACGTGCTCCAGTCCCTCGACCAGGGCGTCGACCTCGGCCGGAGTGGAGTACAGATAGAACGACGCCCGCGTGGTCGCGGGAATTCCGTACCGCAGGCAGACCGGCCGCGCGCAGTGGTGGCCGACCCGGACCGCGATGCCCTGCTCGTCGAGGACCTGGCCCACGTCGTGCGGGTGGATGTCGCCGAGCGTGAAGGAGATCGCCGCGCCGCGGTCCTCGGCCGTGGTCGGGCCGATGATCCGCAGGTCCGGCACCTCCTGGAGGCGGCGGACGGCGTACTCGGTGATCGCGTGCTCGTGGCGCGCGATGTTCTCCATGCCGATCGCCGACAGGTAGTCCACGGCCGCGCCGAGGCCGACGGCCTGGGCGATCGGGGGCGTACCCGCCTCGAACTTGTGCGGGGCCGGCGCGTAGGTGGAGGAGTGCATCGAGACGGTCTCGATCATCTCGCCGCCACCGAGGAAGGGCGGCAGGTCCTCCAGGAGCTCCTGCCGTCCCCACAGCACGCCGATGCCGGTCGGGCCGCACATCTTGTGGCCGGTGAAGGCCACGAAGTCGGCCTGGAGCGCCTGCACGTCGAGGACCTGGTGCGGGGCGGCCTGGGAGGCGTCGATGCAGACGAGCGCACCGACCTCCTGGGCGCGCCGGACGATGGTCTCGACCGGGTTCTGGGTGCCGAGCAGGTTGGAGACCAGCGTGAAGGAGACGATCTTCGTCTTCTCCGTGATGACCTCTTCGATGTTCGACAGGTCGAGACGGCCGTCGTCGGTGAGGCCGAACCACTTCAGCTTCGCGCCGGTGCGCTGCGAGAGCAGCTGCCACGGGACGATGTTGGAGTGGTGCTCCATCTCCGTGATGGCGATCTCGGTCTCGTGGTCCACGCGGTAGGGCTCGTCGGCCCAGCCCAGCATGTTGGCCACGAGGTTGAGCGACTCGGAGGCGTTCTTGGTGAAGATCACCTCGTTGCGGCTCGGCGCGTTGATGAAGGCGGCGACCTTGTCGCGGGCGCCCTCGTACAGCGCGGTGGCCTCCTCGGCGACCGTGTAGACGCCGCGGTGGACGTTGGCGTTGTGACGCTCGTAGTAGGCGTTGAGCGCGTCGAGGACCTGCCGCGGCTTCTGCGAGGTGGCCGCGGAGTCCAGGTACACGATCTTCTTGCCGTCGTGGACCGTGCGATCCAGGAGCGGGAAGTCCTTGCGGATCGCCTCGGTGTCGAGGAGGCCGGTCAGCCCCTGATGGGCGGAAGTCACGCGGATGCGCCACCCTTCACGTACTTGTCGTAGCCCTCGTTCTCCAACTGGTCGGCGAGCTCGGCGCCGCCGGACTCGACGATGCGGCCGTTCGCGAACACGTGCACGAAGTCGGGCTTGATGTAGCGCAGGATGCGCGTGTAGTGGGTGATGAGCAGGGTGCCGACCTCGCCCGTCTCGCGGACGCGGTTGACGCCCTCGGAGACGATGCGCAGGGCGTCGACGTCGAGGCCGGAGTCGGTCTCGTCGAGGATCGCGATCTTCGGCTTGAGGAGCTCCAGCTGGAGGATCTCGTGGCGCTTCTTCTCGCCGCCGGAGAAGCCCTCGTTCACGTTGCGCTCGGCGAAGGCCGGGTCCATGGAGAGCTTCTCCATGGCCTCGCGGACCTCCTTGACCCAGGTGCGCAGCTTGGGGGCCTCGCCGCGGATGGCGGTGGCGGAGGTGCGCAGGAAGTTGGAGACCGAGACGCCGGGGACCTCGACCGGGTACTGCATGGCGAGGAAGACGCCGGCGCGGGCGCGCTCGTCGACGGACATCTCCAGGACGTCCTCGCCGTCGAGGGTGACGGTGCCGCCGGTGACCGTGTACTTGGGGTGACCCGCCAGGGAGTACGCCAGGGTCGACTTGCCGGAGCCGTTGGGGCCCATGACCGCGTGGGTCTCACCCTGCTTGATGGTCAGGTCGACGCCCTTGAGGATCTCGCGGGGGCCGTTCTCCGCCTCGACGGAGACGTGCAGGTCGTGGATTTCGAGCGTTGCCATGGGTGACTCAGGACTCCTGGGTGACGGAGACGAGCACATCGTCCCCTTCGATCTTTACGGGGTACACGGGGACGGGGCGCGTCGCGGGAAGGCCGGACGGCTTGCCGGTACGGAGGTCGAAGCTGGAACCGTGCAGCCAGCACTCGATGGCGCAGTCCTCGACCTCGCCCTCCGAGAGGGAGACGTTCGCGTGCGAGCAGATGTCGTTGATCGCGAACACCTCACCCTCGGTGTGGACGACCGACACCGGCGTGCCGTCGACCTCGACCCGCTTCGGGGTGTCGGCCTCCAGCTCGCTCAGCGCGCAGACTCGGACGAACGCGGCCATCAGACGGAAGCCTCCAGCTCGGCCTCGACCTTGGCGATCAGGCGCTCCTCGACGTCGGGCAGGCCGATCTGCTGGACCAGCTCGGCGAAGAAGCCGCGGACGACGAGGCGGCGGGCCTCGGTCTCCGGGATGCCGCGGGCCATCAGGTAGAAGAGCTGCTCGTCGTCGAAGCGGCCGGTGGCGGAGGCGTGGCCGGCGCCGGCGATCTCGCCGGTCTCGATCTCCAGGTTCGGCACGGAGTCGACCCGGGCGCCGTCGGTGAGGACGAGGTTCCGGTTGAGCTCGTAGGTGTCGGTGCCCTCGGCGGCGGCCTGGATGAGGACGTCGCCGATCCAGACCGCGTGCGCGTCCTGGCCCTGGAGCGCGCCCTTGTAGGCGACGTTCGAGGTGCAGTGCGGGGTGTTGTGGTCGACCAGGAGGCGGTGCTCCTGGTGCTGGCCCGCGTCGGTGAAGTACAGGCCGAAGAGCTCGGCGGTGCCGCCGGGGGCGGCGTAGCTGACGCGCGGGTGGAGGCGGACGACGTCACCGCCGAAGGTGACGACGACCGACTTGAAGGAGGCGTCCCGGCCGAGCAGCGCGTTGTGCTGGGCGACGTGGACGGCGTCCTTCTCCCAGTCCTGCACGGAGACGACGGTGAGCTTGGCGCCGTCGCCGAGGACGAAGTCGACGTTGGCGGCGAGCACGGCGTCACCGGTGTGGTCGATGACGACCACGGCCTCGGCGAAGGCGCCGAGCTCGATCACCTGGTGGCCGAAGGCGGTGCCGCCCTGGCCGTGCACGGCGATCCGGATCGGCTCGGCGAGGACGGCCTCCTTGGCGACGGTGACGACCGACGCCTTCTCGAAGGAGGAGTACGCCTGGGCGGCGACGCGGTCGACGGGCTTGCCGGCCTTGCCGAGGCGCTCGTCGTCGCGGCCGACGGTCTCCACGGTGACGCCCTCGGGGGCCTCGATCTCGACCCGCACGCCCTCGCCGGTGGCGACGGCGGTGCCGTCGTGCAGACCGCGCAGGCGGGCGAGCGGGGTGAAGCGCCACTCCTCCTCGCGGCCGTGCGGGATCGGGAAGTCCGCGACGTCGAAGGACGGCGGGGCGCTCATGCGGGTGGCGACGGTGGACTCGGCGGCCACCGCGATCGAGCCCGCGGTGGTGGAGCCCGCGGGGATGTTCTGAGCCTCAGCCATGGCTAACGTGTTGCTCTCTTCCTGCCTCGTCGTACGCGCCCGCTCGTGGGGGCCGGGCCGGCGGGCGCCGTGCGGCGCCCGTCCTTCCCTGCCGCCGTGCGGCGGGCTCGCGGGGCTCAGCGAGTGAGCCCTGGTCGTTTACCTGGTCTGCGGGGCGCTCTAGCCCACCGCGCCTTCCATCTGCAGCTCGATCAGCCGGTTCAGCTCCAGCGCGTACTCCATGGGCAGCTCCTTGGCGATCGGCTCGACGAAGCCGCGCACGATCATCGCCATGGCCTCCTGCTCGGTGAGACCGCGCTGCATCAGGTAGAACAGCTGGTCCTCGGAGACCTTGGAGACGGTGGCCTCGTGGCCCATGGTCACGTCGTCCTCGCGCACGTCCACGTAGGGGTACGTGTCGGAGCGGGAGATCGTGTCGACGAGCAGCGCGTCGCAGAGGACGTTGGACTTGGCGCCGGGGGCGCCCTCGCCGATCTCGATGAGGCCGCGGTAGGAGGTGCGGCCGCCGCCGCGCGCCACCGACTTGGAGACGATGGACGACGAGGTGTTCGGGGCCATGTGGACCATCTTGGCGCCGGCGTCCTGGTGCTGGCCCTCGCCCGCGAAGGCGATGGACAGGGTCTCGCCCTTGGCGTGCTCGCCCATCAGGTAGACGGCCGGGTACTTCATGGTGACCTTGGAGCCGATGTTGCCGTCGACCCACTCCATGGTGGCGCCCTCGTAGGCGACGGCGCGCTTGGTCACCAGGTTGTAGACGTTGTTCGACCAGTTCTGGATGGTCGTGTAGCGGCAGCGGCCGCCCTTCTTCACGATGATCTCGACGACCGCGGAGTGCAGCGAGTCGGAGGAGTAGATCGGGGCGGTGCAGCCCTCGACGTAGTGGACGTAGGCGTCCTCGTCGACGATGATCAGCGTCCGCTCGAACTGGCCCATGTTCTCCGTGTTGATACGGAAGTACGCCTGGAGCGGGATCTCGACGTGCACGCCCTTCGGCACGTAGATGAACGATCCGCCGGACCACACGGCCGTGTTCAGCGAGGCGAACTTGTTGTCGCCGACCGGGATGACGGTGCCGAAGTACTCCTTGAAGAGCTCCTCGTGCTCCTTCAGCGCGGTGTCGGTGTCGACGAAGATGACGCCCTGCTCCTCCAGGTCCTCGCGGATCTGGTGGTAGACGACCTCGGACTCGTACTGGGCGGCGACACCGGCGACGAGGCGCTGCTTCTCCGCCTCCGGGATGCCGAGCTTGTCGTACGTGTTCTTGATGTCCTCCGGCAGTTCCTCCCAGGAAGCAGCCTGCTTCTCGGTGGACCGCACGAAGTACTTGATGTTGTCGAAGTCGATGCCGCCGAGGTCGGAGCCCCAGGTCGGCATGGGCTTCTTGTCGAAGAGCCGCAGACCCTTGAGACGCAGCTTCAGCATCCACTCGGGCTCGTTCTTCTTCGAGGAGATGTCGCGGACGACCTCCTCGCCCAGACCGCGCTTGGCAGTGGCGCCGGCCGCGTCCGAGTCGGCCCAGCCGTACTCGTACCGACCCAGGCCCTCGAGCTCGGGGTGGCTGATCTCGGTGGTCATGCGGGGTTCCTCCCGGCCGTGCTTGCGGATGCTGTTTCGGTGGTCTGTGGGGCGCTGTGCGGGATGAACGTCGTACAGACGCCGTCGCCGTGGGCGATGGTGGCCAGGCGCTGGACGTGCGTTCCCAAGAGGCGGGAGAAGATCTCCGTCTCCGCCTCGCACAGCTGGGGGTACTGCTCGGCGACGTGGGCGACCGGGCAGTGGTGCTGGCAGAGCTGCTCGCCGACCGGCGCGTTGCGCGCAGTGGCAGCGTACCCGTCCGCCGTCAGGGCCTTGGCCAGCGCCTCGGCCCGCCGCTCCGGCTCCACCGACTCGACGGCTTCCCGGTAGCTCTCGGCCTGGGCCTCGAACCGGTCGCGGGCGAAGGCGGCGACGGCGGCCTCCCCACCGGCGTTCCGCTCGATCCAGCGGAGCGCCTCGACGGCGAGGGAGTCGTACGACTGGTCGAAGGCGTCCCGGCCGCAGTCGGTGAGAGCGAAGACCTTGGCGGGGCGGCCGCGGGTGCGGGCGCCGTAGACGCGCTTCTCGCGGGCCTCGACGACCTGCTCGGCGACGAGCGCGTCGAGGTGACGGCGTACGGCCGCCTGGGTCAGTCCCACCCTCTCCGCGAGGTCGGCGACGGTGGACGGCCCGTGATCCAGGATGGACCGCGCGACCCGGTTGCGTGTCGACCGCTCTCGGGTCGCGAGTTCCTCCACGGGAGCCGCGCCAAGGTTTTTCACAACGCCATTGTTGCGTAATTAATCAGGCAGTGACAAGCGACGCCGGGAGCGACCACGATGGCGTGCGTCACTCAGGTAAGGCTTACCTGACCTGCGGAAACGATCATTCGTGGGATGAATCGAGCCCCCGGGCCGACCTGCCCTCCGCCCCCTCTCCTAGACTTCCCGGCATGCGAAACGAGCCCGACGGCACCGCCGACACCGCCGTCCGCGTCCGCGGCCTGGTCAAGCGGTACGGCACGAAAACCGCCGTCGACGGCCTCGACCTCGACGTGCGCACCGGCACGGTCACCGCGGTCCTCGGCCCCAACGGAGCCGGCAAGACCACCACCATCGAGACCTGCGAGGGCTACCGGAGGCCGGACGCCGGCACCGTCCGCGTCCTCGGCCTCGACCCGGTCGCCGACGCCGCCGCCCTGCGCCCCCGCGTCGGCGTGATGCTCCAGTCGGGCGGCGTCTACTCCGGCGCGCGCGCCGACGAGATGCTCCGCCACATGGCGAAGCTCCACGCCCACCCGCTCGACGTCGACGCGCTCGTCGAACGGCTCGGCCTCGGCTCCTGCGGCCGTACGACCTACCGGCGGCTCTCCGGCGGCCAGCAGCAGCGGCTCGCCCTCGCCATGGCCGTCGTCGGCCGCCCCGAACTCGTCTTCCTCGACGAACCCACCGCCGGCCTCGACCCGCAGGCCCGCCGCGCCACCTGGGACCTCGTCCGCGAGCTGCGCGCCGACGGCGTCACGACCGTCCTCACCACCCACTTCATGCAGGAGGCCGAGGAGCTCGCCGACGACGTCGCCATCGTCGACTCGGGCCGGGTCGCCGCCCAGGGCAGCCCCGAGCAGCTCTGCCGCGGCGGCGCCGAGAACACCCTCCGCTTCACCGGCCGCCCCGGTCTCGACCTGGGCTCCCTGCTCAAGGCACTCCCGGACGGCACCGAGGCCGCGGAGCCGCTGCCCGGCGCGTACCGGATCACCGGCACCGTCGACCCCCAGCTGCTCGCCACGGTCACCACCTGGTGCGCCCAGAACGGCGTCATGCCCGACCGCATCTCGGTCGAGCGCCACACCCTCGAAGACGTATTCCTGGAACTGACGGGCAAGGAGCTCCGGTCGTGAGCGCAGGCATCTACTCCCCGAAGCCGGGGGCCGCCCCCGTCGGACGGATGATCGCGGCCCAGACGGCCCTGGAGACCCGGATGCTGCTCCGCAACGGCGAGCAGCTCCTCCTCACGGTGATCATCCCCTCCCTCCTGCTGGTGCTCTTCTCGACCGTGGACGTCGTCGACACGGGCGCCGGCGAGGCCGTCGACTTCCTCGCCCCGGGCGTCCTCGCCCTCGCCGTGATGTCCACCGCCTTCACCGGCCAGGCCATCGCCACCGGCTTCGAGCGCCGCTACGGAGTCCTCAAGCGGCTCGGCGCCTCCCCGCTGCCCCGCTGGGCCCTGATGACCGCCAAGACGCTCTCCGTGCTGGTCACCGAGGTCCTCCAGATCGTCCTGCTGACCGCCATCGCGCTCGGCCTGGGCTGGTCCCCCCGGGGCAACCCGCTCGCCGTGCTGCTCCTGCTGGTCCTCGGCACCGCCGCCTTCTCCGGGCTCGGCCTGCTGATGGCCGGCACCCTCCGCGCCGAGGCCACCCTCGCCGCCGCCAACCTGGTCTTCCTGCTGCTCCTGGTCGGCGGCGGGGTGATCGTCCCGCTGGAGAAGTTCGGCGCGGCCGGCGACGTGCTGGGGCTGCTGCCGATCGCCGCCCTCTCCGACGGCCTCAGGGACGTCCTCCAGGGCGGCGCGGGCATGCCGTGGGCCGACGCCGGGATCCTCGCCGCGTGGGCCGTCCTGGGGCTCGGCGCGGCGGCGCGGTTCTTCCGCTGGGAGTAGTCGCGGGGGTTCAGAGGGTGACGTTTCCCGACAAGGCACCCCTCGTGAAAGCGTGCACAAGCCCCCGCCTACGATAGGGCCCGTGCAGACCCCCCTCGCCTTCATCGCCCAGCGCTGGACGCCGTCCCCCCGGATCCTCCGGCGCGCCGCGCTCTCCGCCGTCGTGATGAGCGTGCTCATCATCGTCACGGGCGGCGCGGTCCGGCTGACCGGTTCCGGCCTCGGCTGCGACACGTGGCCCAAGTGCACCGACGACAGCCTCATCGTGACGCCCGAGCAGGGCTACCGCGGCCTGATCGAGTTCGGCAACCGGATGCTGACGTACGTCCTGTCGGCGGCCGTCGGCTGGGCGATCATCGCCGCCCGGTCGACCAAGCCGTGGCGGCGGAACCTCACCCGCTGGGGCTGGGCGCAGTTCTGGATCGTGATGAGCAACGCCGTCATCGGCGGCATCACCGTCTGGATGGGCCTCAACCCGTGGACGGTGGCCGGCCACTTCCTGGCGGCGAACGCGCTGCTGACGGTCGCCGTGATCACCTGGCACCGGACCGGCGAGGGCGACACGCCCGCCCGCCCGCGCGTGCCGGGGCCGGTACGGAAGCTGTCCTGGGCGATCACGATCGCCTCGGCGCTGCTCATCGTGCTCGGCACCACGGTGACCGGCGCGGGCAAGCACGCGGGCGACAGCAGCGACGTGCCCCGCATGCCCTGGGACTGGACGGCCGCCGCCCATCTGCACGCCATCGCCGCCTGGGTCGTCTGCGCCCTCGCCGTCGCGATGTGGCTGGTCCTGCGCGTGGTCGACGCCCCGGACGACATCCGCGCCCGCGCCCGCGACCTGCTGATCGTGCTGCTGGCGCAGGGCGCCATCGGGTACGTCCAGTACCTCACCGGCGTCCCGGAGCTCCTGGTGGCCGTCCACATGCTCGGCTCCTCGCTGATGTGGATCGCCGTCGTGCGCCTGGCCCTGAGCCTGCGCGAGCGTCCGCTGCCGACGGCGGACATCCCGGCCCAGGCCGAGCCGGAGCCGGCGAACGCCTGACCCACCCCCGAAGCGGGTCCACCGGCTCACCCGAGCCGGTAGACCCGCTTCGCGTTGTCCGCGGCCAGCATCGAGGCGACCCGCTGCGCGTCCGTACGGGACCAGGCGCCGTCCATGACCCAGGCGCCCAGCACCCGGCCGAGGGCGGCCCTGAAGGCGCTGGCGGCCACCACGTGCAGCTCGGGCAGGCCGCGGGCGCCGCTGGAGTAGAGCAGCTTGCCGAACGGGGCCAGTTCCAGGACCTCGGCGAGGACGTCCGCCGCGCGGGCCCCGGTGTGCGCGAGGGCGGCGCCGAGGTCGGCGTGGACGTGCGGGAAGACCCCCGCCATCCGGGCGGCCGTGCGGTGGTGCGGCGCGCCGTGCAGCAGGACGAGGTCGGCGCCGAGCCCGGCGGTGGCGGCGGCGAATCCGGCCAGGCCGCCCGGGTCGCGGTCCCCGGTGTGCAGCTGGAGCGGCCGGCCCGCGCCGACCGCGATCCACAGCAGGTGGCGCAGCAGCACCGGCGAGTCGAGGGGGCCGCCGGCGGGGCGGTCGGCGAGCCAGCGCCCGGCGGCCCGGCGGGCCTCGCCCCGCCCCGGGGGGTCCGCGACGGCGGCGAGGCCGCAGCGCGCGGCGGACGCGGAGGAGAAGGCCACCGAGTGCACGGCGGCGCTCTGGACGGCCTCGGTGAGGTTGGCGAGGAAGGCGTCGACGGTGCCCGAGGTGTCGGCGACCTGCTCGGCGAGGGGTTCCAGACGGACGATCTCGTGGGCCCGGGCCTCCCCGGCGGCGGCGAGCTCGGCGGGCCCGGTGAGGTCGCCGGGGAGGCCGGTGTCGACGAGGTACGTGGCGATGCCGGCGCCCCCGAGGAGCCTGCGGCCGGTCTCCGCGACGCCGAGCTCGCGGCGGCGGGCCAGGTAGCGGGCGGGCGGGCAGTGCGGCTCCAGGCCGAGGAGCGGCGGGCACCAGCGGCGTACGGCGAAGCCCGTCTGGGTGTCGAAGAAGGTGGTGCCGGAGGCGGGCAGGACGGCTGCCGGGCCGAGGTGGGCCTCGAAGGTGCCGAGGCCCAGCTCCGTCCGGAGCACCCCGTGGCAGTACTGGTCCACCAGGCGCGGCGTGTCGATCATCTCGGGGGGCTCCCTGCGTGGGCGTGTCTCCACACGTCCTAACGGGTGAGCCCCGCGCGAGGTTGTTGCCTCGCGCCGATGACGGCGTCCGGCCCGCGGTGACCGGTCACGCCGACCGGTGCCGTCGCGGGACGAGGTCCGGGCCCAGGTCCGGGCCCGGGTCCCGGTTCGGGTCCGGCCCCGGGGTCAGGCGTTGGCGGGGCCGCCGAGCTGGATACCGGCCATCCGGGTCCACTCGTACGGGCCGGTGACGACCTTGGCGGCGAACTCGCCGTCGAACTCGTCGTGCAGGGTCAGCCCGGCCTTCTCGGCGGCCTGCTGGGCGATCGCGTAGGTGGGGGCCACCAGGTCGCCCCAGCCGCCGTCCTCACCGACGAGGACGATCCGGGTGCCGGCCTGGCCGATGTGGGCGAGCTGGCCCTCGGCGCCGCCGTGCTCCTTGCCGAAGGCGCGGATCTCCTTGGCGAGCTTCGCCGCCTTGCGCTCGGCGCGCGGGGAGACGGCCGTGGTGTCTTCCGTGGTGTCTGCCATGACAGGGATGCTACCGAGCGGTAGATCGACTGACGACGGCCGGGCCGCGTGGGACAGCCCACACGACCCGGCCGCCGGAGCCGGACAGGACCTAGCGCAGGAAGGGGTCCACCGCGACCGCCACGAAGAGCAGCGACACATAGGTGATGGACCAGTGGAAGAGGCGCATCTCCTTGAGCTTCGCGCCGGTGACCTCCGACTTGGCGCGGTTCAGCAGGCCGTGCGCCTCCCAGAGCCACCAGCCGCCGGTGGCCAGCGCGACCGCCGTGTAGAACCAGCCCGTGTAGCCCAGCGGGGTGAGCAGCAGCGAGACCGCGACCATGACCCAGCTGTAGAGGACGATCTGCTTGGCGACGACCTTGTTGGACGCGACCACGGGGAGCATGGGGACGCCCACGCGCGCGTAGTCGTCCTTCACCTTCATCGACAGCGGCCAGTAGTGCGGCGGCGTCCAGAAGAAGATGACCATGAAGAGGATGACGGCGGCCCAGGACATCGAGTTGGTGACCGAGGACCAGCCGATGAGGACGGGCATGCAGCCGGCGATGCCGCCCCAGACGATGTTCTGCGCGGTGCGCCGCTTCAGGATCATCGTGTAGATCACGACGTAGAAGAGGAGCGCGCCGAGGGAGAGCCAGGCGGAGAGCCAGTTGACCAGCAGGCCGAACCAGAGGGTGGAGACGACCGCCAGGGTGATGCCGAAGACCAGGCCCTCGCGCGGCGAGACCATTCCGGTGACCAGCGGGCGCTGCGCGGTGCGGTCCATCAGCGCGTCGATGTCGCGGTCGATGTACATGTTGAGCGCGTTGGCGCCGCCGGCCGAGAGGTAGCCGCCGAAGCAGGTGGCGAGCACCAGCCACAGGTCGGGGACGCCCTGTTCGGCGAGGAACATCACCGGAACGGTGGTGATGAGCAGCAGCTCGATGATCCGCGGCTTGGTCAGCGCCACGAATGCCTTGACGCGGGCCCCGAACGGCCGATGGCCCCCCGGACCGGTAGCCACGACGACCCCTGCGGGTCGGGACTCGACGGCCGTCACGCACACCCCTGACAGAGAAATTCCCAGCAAGTTCCCCGGATAAAGGCGGGGTGAAACTTGCGCGTACCACGCCACTCTAGACGTTGCCCAGACAGCGATCTTCGCGGGGGTGGGGTCGTGTTGGCGGGCCTCACTCTTAGGCGTGCGTCCCTCCCCGTATCAAGGGGCGGACACCCTTCGGCGCGCCGTTCGGGAGGCGAACCGCCACGGGCACCGGCACTGTTGCTCCGTCCGCTCATTTGAGGGGCATGGACACGAAAAGAGGGGCCTTTTTCGGGGGTAGGCTCGACAACGCCGGTACACCCTCAGTCACCGGCTACAGACATGTGGAGAGGAGCCCTGACCCAGGGTGAGCACTAAGCCGACCACCACAGACCTCCAGTGGACCGAATTGGACCAGCGGGCCGTCGACACCGCCCGCATCCTGGCCGCGGACGCCGTACAGAAGGTCGGCAACGGCCATCCGGGTACGGCGATGAGCCTCGCGCCGGCCGCGTACACCCTCTTCCAGAAGGTGATGCGCCACGACCCGTCCGACCCCGAGTGGGTCGGCCGCGACCGGTTCGTGCTCTCCGCGGGCCACTCCTCCCTGACCCTGTACACCCAGCTGTACCTGGGTGGCTTCGGTCTGGAGCTGGACGACCTCAAGGCGTTCCGCACCTGGGGCTCGAAGACCCCGGGCCACCCCGAGTACGGCCACACGGCCGGCGTCGAGACGACCACGGGCCCGCTGGGCCAGGGCGTGGCGAACGCGGTGGGCATGGCGATGGCCGCCCGCTACGAGCGCGGTCTCTTCGACCCGGAGGCGGCCCCCGGCACCTCCCCCTTCGACCACCGCGTCTACGCGATCGCCGGCGACGGCTGCCTCCAGGAGGGCATCTCCGCCGAGGCGTCCTCGCTCGCGGGCCACCAGAAGCTCGGCAACCTGATCCTGCTGTGGGACGACAACCACATCTCGATCGAGGGCGACACCGAGACCGCCGTGTCCGAGGACACGATGAAGCGGTACGAGGCGTACGGCTGGCACGTGCAGCGCGTGGAGCCGCAGGCCAACGGCGACCTGGACCCTGCCGGCCTGTACGCGGCGATCCGCGCGGCCGAGGCCGAGACCGAGCGTCCGTCGTTCATCGCGATGCGCTCGATCATCGCCTGGCCCGCGCCGAACGCGCAGAACACCGAGGCCGCGCACGGCTCGGCGCTCGGCGACGACGAGGTCGCGGCCACCAAGCGCGTCCTGGGCTTCGACCCGGAGCAGAGCTTCGAGGTCTCCGACGAGGTCATCGGCCACACCCGCGGGCTCGGCGACCGGGGCCGCGAGGCCCGCGCCGCCTGGGAGAAGCAGCTCGCCGAGTGGCGTACGGCCAACCCGGAGCGGGCCGCCGAGTTCGACCGGATCCAGGCGAACGAGCTGCCGGCCGGCTGGGAGGGGAAGCTCCCGGTCTTCGAGGCGGGCAAGTCCGTCGCCACCCGCGCCGCCTCGGGCAAGGTGCTCCAGGCGCTGGGCGAGGTCGTCCCCGAGCTGTGGGGCGGCTCGGCCGACCTCGCGGGCTCCAACAACACGACGATCGACAAGTCGTCCTCCTTCCTCCCCGAGGGCAACCCGCTGCCCGAGGCGAACCCGTACGGCCGCACGATCCACTTCGGCATCCGCGAGCACGCCATGGCCGCGGAGATGAACGGCATCGCGCTGCACGGCAACACCCGCATCTACGGCGGCACCTTCCTGGTCTTCTCGGACTACATGCGCAATGCGGTGCGCCTGTCGGCCCTGATGCACCTGCCGGTGACCTACGTGTGGACGCACGACTCGATCGGCCTCGGCGAGGACGGCCCGACCCACCAGCCGGTGGAGCACCTGGCCGCGCTGCGCGCGATCCCGGGCCTGAACGTGGTCCGTCCGGCCGACGCCAACGAGACGGCGATCGCCTGGCGCGAGATCATGAAGCGGCACACCCGTGAGTACCTGAAGGGCGCGCCGCACGGTCTGGCGCTCACCCGTCAGGGCGTGCCGACCTACGCGCCGAACGAGGACGCGGCGAAGGGCGGCTACGTGCTGTTCGACGCCGAGGGCGGCGAGGCGCAGGTCGTGATCATCGCGACCGGCTCCGAGGTGCACCTGGCCGTCGAGGCCCGCGAGCAGCTCCAGGCCGAGGGCGTCCCGACCCGCGTGGTCTCGATGCCGTCCGTGGAGTGGTTCGAGGAGCAGGACCAGGCGTACAAGGACTCCGTCCTGCCGCCGTCGGTGAAGGCGCGTGTCGCGGTGGAGGCCGGTGTCGGCCTGACCTGGCACAAGTACGTCGGTGACGCCGGCCGGATCGTCTCGCTGGAGCACTTCGGCGCCTCGGCCGACGCCAAGGTCCTCTTCCGTGAGTTCGGTTTCACGCCGGAGGCCGTGGCCGCCGCCGCCCGGGAATCGATCGCAGCCGCCGCGCGCTGACGCGGATACGTACGACTTTTTGGAGATGCAACTCTCATGACAGACGCTCTCAAGCGCCTCTCCGACGAAGGCGTCGCGATCTGGCTGGACGACCTGTCGCGCCGGCGGATCACCTCCGGGAACCTGGCCGAGCTGATCGACCAGTCGCACGTGGTCGGTGTGACCACCAACCCGTCGATCTTCCAGAAGGCGATCACCTCGGGCGACGGTTACGAGCAGCAGCTCGCCGACCTGGCCGCCCGCAAGGTGACCGTGGACGAGGCCATCCGCATGATCACGACGGCGGACGTCCGTGACGCCGCCGACATCCTGCGCCCGGTCTTCGACTCGACGGACGGCCAGGACGGCCGGGTCTCCATCGAGGTCGACCCGCGGCTCGCCCACGAGACGGCCGCGACGATCGCCGAGGCGAAGCAGCTGGCGTGGCTGGTGGACCGGCCCAACACGCTCATCAAGATCCCGGCGACCCAGGCGGGTCTGCCGGCGATCACCGAGGTCATCGGCCTCGGCATCAGCGTGAACGTGACGCTGATCTTCTCGCTGGAGCGCTACCGCGCGGTGATGGACGCCTACCTGGCGGGCCTGGAGAAGGCCCGCGAGCGCGGCCTCGACCTGGCGAAGATCCACTCGGTGGCGTCCTTCTTCGTCTCCCGCGTGGACACCGAGATCGACAAGCGCCTGGACGGCATCGGCACCGACGAGGCCAAGGCTCTCAAGGGCAAGTCGGCGCTGGCCAACGCGCGCCTCGCCTACGAGGCGTACGAGGAGGTCTTCTCGGACTCCTCGGAGCGCTGGGCGGCCCTGGACAAGGCGCAGGCCAACAAGCAGCGTCCGCTGTGGGCCTCGACCGGCGTCAAGGACCCGGCGTACAAGGACACGCTGTACGTGGTGGACCTGGTCGCCCCGGGCACCGTCAACACCATGCCGGAGGCGACCCTGGAGGCCACCGCCGACCACGGCGAGGTCTCCGGCGACACCATCCGCGGCACGTACGACTCCTCCCGCGAGGTCCTGGCGGCCGTCGCCAAGCTGGGCATCAGCTACGACGACGTGGTCCAGCTCCTGGAGGACGAGGGCGTCGAGAAGTTCGAGGCGTCCTGGAACGACCTGCTCAGCTCGACCGAGGCGGAGCTCGCGCGCCGCGTCCCTTCGGAGGCCTGACCACTTTGAGCACCGTCGACGGAGCCAACCCGCTCCGTGACGCCGCAGACCGACGGCTCCCGCGCATCGCGGGGCCGTCGGGCCTGGTCATCTTCGGCGTCACGGGCGATTTGTCCCGTAAGAAGCTGATGCCCGCCGTCTACGACCTGGCCAACCGCGGCCTGCTGCCGCCGGGCTTCTCGCTCGTCGGCTTCGCCCGCCGGGAGTGGCAGGACGAGGACTTCGCGCAGGAGGTCCACGACGCCGTCAAGCAGCACGCCCGCACCCCCTTCCGCGAGGAGGTCTGGCAGCAGCTCATCCAGGGCATGCGGTTCGTCCAGGGCGACTTCGACAGCGACGAGGCGTTCGAGCAGCTGAAGGACACCATCCAGGAGCTGGACAAGGCGCAGGGCACCGGGGGCAACTTCGCCTTCTACCTGTCCGTGCCGCCGAAGTTCTTCCCGCTCGTCGTCCAGCAGCTGAAGAAGCACGGCCTGGCCGACCAGAAGAACGGTTCCTGGCGCCGCGCCGTCATCGAGAAGCCCTTCGGCCACGACCTGACCTCCGCCAAGGAGCTCAACGAGGTCGTCCACGAGGTCTTCCCGCCCGAGGCGGTCTTCCGCATCGACCACTACCTCGGCAAGGAGACCGTCCAGAACATCCTGGCGCTCCGCTTCGCCAACACCCTCTTCGAGCCGATCTGGAACCGGTCGTACGTCGACCACGTGCAGATCACCATGGCCGAGGACATCGGCATCGGCGGCCGCGCCGGCTACTACGACGGCATCGGCGCCGCCCGTGACGTCATCCAGAACCACCTGCTCCAGCTGCTCGCGCTGACCGCGATGGAGGAGCCCGCCTCCTTTGACGCCGACGCGCTCGCCGCGGAGAAGACCAAGGTCCTGGGCGCCGTCCGGCTCCCCAAGGACCTGGCGAAGTCCACCGTCCGCGGCCAGTACGGCGCGGGCTGGCAGGGCGGCGCGAAGGCCGTCGGGTACCTCCAGGAAGAGGGCATCGACCCCCAGTCGAAGACCGACACCTACGCGGCGATCAAGCTGGAGATCGACAACCGCCGCTGGGCGGGCGTCCCCTTCTACCTGCGCACCGGCAAGCGGCTCGGCCGCCGGGTCACCGAGATCGCGGTGGTCTTCCAGCGCGCCCCGCACTCCCCCTTCGACCACACGTCGACGGAGGAGCTGGGCCGCAACGCCATCGTCATCCGGGTCCAGCCCGACGAGGGCGTCACCGTCCGCTTCGGCTCCAAGGTGCCCGGCACCCAGATGGAGATCCGGGACGTGTCGATGGACTTCGCCTACGGCGAGTCCTTCACCGAGTCCAGCCCCGAGGCGTACGAGCGGCTCATCCTGGACGTCCTCCTCGGCGACTCCAACCTCTTCCCGCGCGTGGAGGAGGTCGAGCTGTCCTGGAAGATCCTCGACCCGATCGAGCAGTACTGGGACGCCCACGGCAAGCCCGCCCAGTACGAGTCCGGGACCTGGGGCCCGGTCGAGGCGGACGAGATGCTCGCACGAGACGGACGGAGCTGGCGCCGGCCATGAAGACCGACCTGACGGACACCACGTCCTCCAAGATCAACAAGGCGCTGGTGCTCGGGCGGCGGGCGATCGGCACCCCGGCCGTCGGCATGGTGCTCACCCTCGTCATCGTCACCGACGAGGAGAACGCCTACGACGCGCTGAAGGCGGCCAACGAGGCGTCCCGCGAGCACCCCTCGCGGACCCTCGTGGTCATCAAGCGGGTCTCGCGCTCGCCGCGGGACCGGGCCAACACCCGGCTCGACGCCGAGGTCCGCCTCGGCGCCGACGCCGGCTCCGGGGAGACGGTGATCCTCCGGCTCTACGGCGAGGTCGTCGACCACGCCCAGTCGGTGGTGCTGCCGCTGCTCCTCCCGGACGCCCCCGTCGTCGTCTGGTGGCCGGTGAACGCGCCGACCGACCCGGCGAACGACCCGCTGGGCGCCCTCGCCCAGCGGCGGGTGACCGACACGTACGCCGCCGAGCAGCCCATCGAGGAGCTGACCTCGCGCGCGGACACCTACACCCCCGGCGACACGGACCTCTCGTGGACCCGGATCACCCCGTGGCGCTCGATGCTGGCCGCCGCGCTCGACCAGGTCCACTGCAAGGTGACCTCGGCCGACGTGGAGGGCGAGGAGTTCAACCCGAGCGTCGAGCTGCTCGCGATGTGGCTGGCCGAGCGGCTGAAGGTGCCGGTGCGGCGCTCCCTCTCCCAGGGGCCCGGCCTCACCTCCGTACGCCTGGAGACCAGCGCGGGACCGATCGTGCTCGACCGGCCCGACGGCTCGCTCGCGACCCTCTCCATAGAGGGCCAGCCCGACCGCGCGGTGGCGCTCAAGCGCCGCGAGACGGCCGAGCTGATCGCGGAGGAGCTGCGCCGGCTCGACCCGGACGACACCTACGCGGCCTCGCTCAAGTTCGGTCTTGAGCGGCTCGACGAGGAGGCGGCCGTCACCGCCCCCGCGCCGGAGGAGCCCGCCCCGGACGTCACCGCCGCGCCGGAGTCCGCCGCCGAGCCGTCGAAGAAGGCGCCCGCCAAGAAGGCCCCGGCGAAGAAGGCGGCGGCCAAGTGAGCGCCCCTCAGCTGGTGGTCCACCGGGACAAGGAGCTCATGGCCGAGGCCGCGGCGGCCCGGCTGATCACCCGGATCGTGGACGCCCAGTCCTCGCGGGGCGCCGCCTCGGTCGTGCTGACCGGCGGCCGCAACGGCAACGGGCTGCTCGCCGCGCTCGGCAGCGCGCCCGCCCGGGACGCGATCGACTGGTCGCGGCTCGACCTGTGGTGGGGCGACGAGCGGTTCCTGCCCGAGGGCGACCCCGAGCGGAACGTCACCCAGGCCCGCGAGGCGCTGCTCGACCGGGTCCCGCTCGACCCGGCCCGGGTGCACGCCATGCCGGCCTCGGACGGCCCCTGGGGGAACGACGCCGACGCCGCCGCCGCGGGGTACGCCGCGGAGCTGGCCGCCGCGGCCGGCCCGACCGAGCGGGACGGGGTGCCGGCCTTCGACGTGCTGATGCTGGGCGTCGGCCCGGACACCCACGTGGCCTCGCTCTTCCCGGAGCTGCCCGCGGTCCGGGAGACCGAGCGGACGGTGGTCGGCGTGCACGGCGCGCCCAAGCCGCCGCCGACCCGGATCTCCCTGACCCTCCCGGCGATCCGGGCGGCGAAGGAGGTCTGGCTGCTCGCGGCCGGAGCGGACAAGGCGAAGGCCGCGGCGATCGCGCTCTCCGGCGCCGGCGAGGTGCAGGCCCCGGCGGCCGGCGCCCGCGGGCGCTCGCGCACGCTGTGGCTGATGGACGAGGCGGCGGCCTCGGAGCTGCCGCGGAGCCTGTACCCGCCGGCCTCGGCCTGACGGAGGCTCACCCGGCGACGGCGGAGGCCCGGTTCACCCCTCGGTGAACCGGGCCTCCGCCGTCTCCAGGAAGGGCGTGAGCAGCCCCGGTACGGCCTCGGCGGCGAAGGCCAGGCCCTCGCTCGCGTCCGCGTCCAGGACGTCGTAGGCGCGCTCGCCCGCGGCGGTGGTGGCGGTGAGGGTGAGGAGGCCGGCGCGCCGCTGGAAGTACGACTGCTTGACCGTCCAGCCGATGATGCCGGACCGCTGGAGGGCGACCGTGGCCCGGCGTACCGTGCCCGAGCGGGTGACCAGATACCCGCCGCCGAGGGCGTGGCCGAGCGAGCGGTACGCGTCCAGGGCGAGGGCGACCGCGAGCGGCGTGAGCACCGCGGTCCAGCCGGCCGCCACGTACAGCAGCACCGGGGTGAGGAGCGCCCCGAGCAGGACGAGGACGGCGGCGGGTCCGAGGACGGCGGCCAGGGCCCAGCGGAGCCTGCGGCCGCGGGCGGCGCGCGGGTGGGGCGTGAGGGGGAGGGAGAAGGGCGCGGCCGGTTCGCGCAGGACCTCGGCGGCGACCCGGGCGGCGACGGCCCGGGGCGCGGCCGGGAGCAGCGTCTTGAGGTCGGTGTGCTTCTCGTCGTCCTCGGCGAGGCCGCCGGCGACGGCGTCGACGCGCGCGGCGCCGGCGAGGCGGACGCCGAGCGGTTCGACGAGCTCGGCCCCGCGCAGGCGCTCCTCCTCCAGGGTGACCGAGCGGGTGCTGAGCAGGCCGCGGCGGACGCGGAGGGTGCCGCCGGGCTCGCGTTCGAGCCGGTGGTTCCACCACATCTCGACCCAGAGCCCCAGCGAGCCGAGCGCGCCGGCCAGGGTGACGAGGAGGACGAGGTCGACGATCATCCACGGCAGGGAGACGTCCTGGAAGCGGTCCCCCACCCAGTCGATGACCTCGGACTGGACGCCGAACCACTCGCTGACCTGCATGACCGCTCCGGCGGCGGCGCCGCCGAGCAGGCCGGTGACGAAGGAGACGGGGGCGTAGCGGATCCAGCGGGGGTCGAGGACGGCGAGGGTGCCGTCGTGGTCGGGGACGGTCTCGGGGGTGTCCGGGCGGGCGAGGAGTGCGCGGCGGAGCCGTTCGCCCTCGGTCCGGGTGACGAATTCGAGTTCCAGGGTGGACTCGCCGCCGCCGGTGGACTCCCCGGTGCCGATGCGGACCTTGACGAGGCCGAGGACCCGCTGGAGGGGGTTGGCGGTGAGGTCCACGCTGCGGATCCGCTCGCGGGCCAGGGAGCGCCGCTTGAGGAGCATGAGGCCGGAGTGGAGCTCGACCTGGTCGGGCCCGATCCGGTAGCGGGTGTGGCGCAGGCGGACGTGTTCGGCGGCGGTGCCGCCGCCGATGAGCAGGGCGGCGCCGGCGAGGACCCAGGCGAGGGCCTGCCAGAGGGGCCGGGAGCCGGCGAGACCGGCGGTGACCGGGACGCCGGCGCCGACCGCGACGCCGCAGAGGACGGCGGCGGTGACGAGGGAGGTACGCCGGTCGAGGCGCCGCCACTCCCCCTCGTCGCCGGGGGTCACGTGGCGTCCCCGGGGGTCGCCTGGGTGATCCGGGTCAGGCGCTCGGCGAGCTCCGCGGCGAGTTCGTGGTCGAGTCCCTCGACGCGGAGCGCGCCCTTGGAGGAGGCGGTGGTGACGGTGACGGTGGCGAGCCCGAAGAGCTGCTCCAGCGGGCCGCGTACGGTGTCGACGGTCTGGATCCGTGACATGGGGGCGATCCGCCACTCCTGCCACAGGGCGCCCGTGCGCGTGTACACGGCCTCGTCGGTCACCTCCCAGCGGTGCACCCGGTACCACCAGGCGGGGAAGAACGCGGTGCAGGCCAGGCCGATCGCGGCCAGGACGGCGGCCGGGAGGAGCAGCCAGAACCGGGCCGGTTCGATCAGGAGGCCGAGGACGCCGAGGACGACGACCGGGACGGCGGTGCCGATGAGGCACTGGGTCCGCCACCAGCCGACGGCCCTGCGGTCCACGGCGTTCCTGGGCGGCCTGAGCCGTATCACGTTCTCCCCCGCCATCGGTCAGCTCCGGTCGCGCAGGGCGCGGTAGGCGGAGACGAGGGCCGCGGTGGAGCTGTCGAGGCCGTCGGCGGACCCGTCGCCGGTCAGGACGGGTTCGATCCGCTTGGCGAGGACCTTGCCGAGCTCGACGCCCCACTGGTCGAAGGAGTCGATGTTCCAGACGGCGCCCTGGACGAAGACCTTGTGCTCGTAGAGCGCCACCAGCTGGCCGAGGACCGAGGGGGTGAGGGCGTCGGCGAGGAGGGTGGTGGTGGGGTGGTTGCCCTGGAAGGTCTTGTGCGGGACGAGCTCCTCCGGCACGCCCTCGGCGCGTACCTCCTCGGGCGTCTTGCCGAAGGCGAGGGCCTGGGTCTGGGCGAAGAAGTTGGCCATCAGCAGGTCGTGCTGGGCGACCAGGCCGGGCAGCAGGTCGGCGACCGGCTTCGCGAAGCCGATGAAGTCGGCGGGGATCAGCTTGGTGCCCTGGTGGATCAACTGGTAGTAGGCGTGCTGCCCGTTGGTGCCCGGGGTGCCCCAGACGACCGGTCCCGTCTGCCAGTCGACGGGCTCGCCCTGGCGGTCCACGGACTTGCCGTTGGACTCCATGTCGAGCTGCTGGAGGTAGGCGGTGAACTTGGACAGGTAGTGGGAGTACGGCAGGACGGCGTGCGACTGGGCGTCGAAGAAGGCGCCGTACCAGACGCCGAGGAGGCCGAGGAGCAGCGGCGCGTTCTCCTCCGCGGGGGCGGTGCGGAAGTGCTCGTCGACGAGGTGGAAGCCGTCGAGCATCTCGCGGAAGTGGTCCGGCCCGATGGCGATCATCAGGGAGAGGCCGATGGCGGAGTCGTAGGAGTAGCGGCCGCCGACCCAGTCCCAGAACTCGAACATGTTGGCCGTGTCGATGCCGAAGTCCTGGACCTTCTCGGCGTTGGTGGAGAGCGCCACGAAGTGCTTGGCGACGGCCTCCTGGCCGGCCCCGAGACCGGTGAGGAGCCAGTCGCGGGCGGAGGTCGCGTTGGTGACCGTCTCGATGGTGGTGAAGGTCTTCGAGGCGACGACGAAGAGCGTCTCGGCCGGGTCGAGGTCGCGGACGGCCTCGTGGAGGTCGGCGCCGTCGACGTTGGAGACGAAGCGGAGCGTCAGATCCCGCTGGGTGTAGGCGCGCAGGACCTCGTAGGCCATGGCGGGGCCGAGGTCGGAGCCGCCGATGCCGATGTTGACGATGTTCTTGACCGGCTTGCCGGTGTGGCCGGTCCAGGCGCCGGAGCGGACCTTCTCGGCGAAGCCGGCCATCTTGTCGAGGACGGCGTGGACCTTGGGGACGACGTTCTCGCCGTCGACCTCGATCACGGCTCCGCGGGGGGCGCGCAGCGCGGTGTGGAGGACGGCCCGGTCCTCGGTGGTGTTGATCTTCTCGCCGCGGAACATGGCGTCGCGCAGACCGGCGACGTCGGTGGCGGCCGCCAGTTCGCGCAGCAGCTCCAGGGTCTCGTCGGTGACGAGGTGCTTGGAGTAGTCCAGGTGGAGGTCGCCGACCCGCAGGGTGTAGCCGGTGCCGCGCTCCGGGTCGGCCGCGAACAGCTCGCGCAGATGGGTGTCGCCCAGCTGCTCCCGGTGCTTGCCGAGGGCCGCCCACTCGGGCAGCCGGTTGAGCCTGATGCGTCCTTCAGTGGTCATTTCGGACATCGCCCACTTCTTCTCGTACGTGTCTGCCCCGCTGCTCCTCCAACCTAGTTGATCGAACGGGGCGATCGGTGCCACCGGCCCCGGACACGGCGAAGGGCCCCGCCCGCGAACCGAGTTCGCCGGTGGAGCCCTTTCTTCCGGTGTTCAGTTGTCGTTCAGATCTCGCCCCGGAGCTTGGCGAGCGCCTCGGCGAGGATGGCCTCGCCGTCGGCGTCGCTGCGCCGCTCGCGGACGTAGGCGAGGTGGGTCTTGTACGGCTCGGTGCGCGGGGGGTCCGGCGGGTTGTCCCGGTCCTGGCCGGCCGGGAAGCCGCAGCGGGGGCAGTCCCAGGTGTCCGGGACCTGCGCGTCGCTCGCGAAACTCGGCTGGGTCTCGTGCCCGTTCGAGCACCAGAAGGAGATGCGGAGGCGCGGCGCCGACTCGCCCCGCTCGGCCTCACCCATCGGCCCCGCTCCGACCCGGCTTCCCCGGATCGCGTTGCCACTTGCCACGGTCGTAACTCCCTGCGTGATGGTGCTCGCTGATGCCCCAGTCTACGGAAGGCCCAACGCGCGTCCAGTGTGCGGAGTTACCCGTCCAGCTTCATGAGCAGACCAAGTACCACAATGCAGGCGAACCAGAGCAGCCCGACCACGACCGTGATCCGGTCGAGGTTGCGCTCGGCGACCGAGGAGCCGCCGACGGAGGACTGCATGCCGCCACCGAACATGTCGGAGAGGCCGCCGCCCTTCCCCTTGTGCATCAGCACCAGCAGCATCAGCAGGCCGCTGAAGACGATCAGGGCGATCGAGAACCCCATAACCACGGCTGGACCAACTTCCTCGGAGCTTGAAAAGGGACGGGGGCCAGGCGCACCGGCCCGACCCCCGCAAGGGTACGACGGATCGCCTCCGCCGCTCTACATCGTCACTGGTCGCGGAAGCGGACGATCTTGACGAACTCGTCCGCGTCCAGCGAGGCACCGCCGACCAGGGCGCCGTCGATGTCGGGCTGCGCCATGATCTCGGCGACGTTGCCGCTCTTGACGGAGCCGCCGTACTGGATGCGGATCTTGTCGGCGACGTCCTGCGTGTAGAGCTCGGCGAGCTTGCCGCGGATCGCCCCGCAGACCTCCTGGGCGTCGGCGGCGCCGCAGACCTTGCCGGTGCCGATGGCCCAGACCGGCTCGTACGCGATGACGACCGTCTCGGCCTGCTCGGCCGGGACGTCCTTCAGGCCGCCCTCGACCTGGGCGAGGGTGTGCGGGACGGCGTTGCCGGCCTCGCGCACGTCCAGCTCCTCGCCGACGCAGAGGATCGGGGTGATGCCGTGGGCGAAGGCGGCCTTCACCTTGGCGTTGCACAGCTCGTCCGACTCGGCGTGGTACTGGCGGCGCTCGGAGTGGCCGACGGCGACGAAGCCGGTGTTCAGCTTGGCGAGCATGGCGCCGGAGATCTCACCGGTGTAGGCGCCGGACTCGTGGGCCGACAGGTCCTGGGCGCCGTACTTGATCTTCAGCTTGTCGCCGTCGATCAGGGTCTGCACGGAGCGCAGGTCGGTGAAGGGGACGAGGACGGCGACCTCACAGGCGTCGTAGTCCTTGTCGGTGAGCGAGAAGGCGAGCTTCTGGACGTGGGCGATGGCCTCCAGGTGGTTGAGGTTCATCTTCCAGTTGCCCGCCATCAGCGGGGTGCGGGTGGTCTCACTCATGGTGGTGTTCACTTCTCCAGTGCGACGAGGCCGGGGAGCTGCTTGCCCTCAAGGTATTCGAGGGAGGCGCCGCCACCGGTCGAGATGTGTCCGAACGCGTTCTCGTCGAAGCCCAGGATGCGGACCGCGGCGGCGGAGTCGCCGCCGCCGACCACGGTGAAGGCCGGGGACTCGACGAGCGCCTGGGCGACGGCCTTGGTGCCCTCGGCGTAGTCGGGGTGCTCGAAGACGCCCATCGGACCGTTCCAGAAGACGGTGGCCGCGTCGGCGAGCTTCGAGGCGTACAGCTTGCGGGTCTCCGGACCGATGTCCAGGCCCTCCTGGTCGGCCGGGATGGCGTCCGCGGCGACGGTGGTGGGGTGGGCCGGGGCCTTGGTCTTGAGGTCCGGGAACTCGGTGGCGACCAGGACGTCGACGGGGAGGACGAACTCCACCCCGCGGTCCTGGGCGCGCTTCAGGTACTCCTGGACGGCCGGGATCTGGTCCTCCTGGAGGAGGGAGATGCCGACCTCGTGGCCCTGGGCCTTGAGGAAGGTGTAGGCCATGCCGCCGCCGACGAGGATGCGGTCGGCCTTCTCCAGGAGGTGGTCGATCACGCCGAGCTTGTCGGAGACCTTGGCGCCGCCGAGGACGACCACGTACGGCCGCTGGACGTCCTCGGTCAGCTTCTTCAGGACGCCGACCTCGGTGGCGATCAGGTAGCCGGCCGCGTGCGGCAGCTTGCCCGGGAGGTCGTACACCGAGGCGTGCTTGCGGTGGACGGCGCCGAAGCCGTCGCCGACGTAGAGGTCGGCGAGGGCGGCCAGCTCCCCGGCGAAGGCGTCGCGCTCGGCGTCGTCCTTCGAGGTCTCGCCGGCGTTGAAGCGCAGGTTCTCGATGACGGCCACCCGGCCGTCGGCCAGGCCCGCGACGGTGGCCCGCGCGGACTCGCCGACGGTGTCGGTGGCGAAGGCCACCTCGGCGCCGAGCAGCTCGCCGAGCCGCGCGGCGGCCGGGGCGAGGGAGAACGCCGGGTCCGGGGCGCCCTTGGGGCGGCCCAGGTGGGAGGCGACCACGACCCGGGCGCCCGCGTCGGCGAGCGCCTTCACCGTGGGGACGACGGCGCGGATGCGGCCGTCGTCGGTGATGGTCGTGCCGTCGAGCGGCACGTTGAGATCGGCGCGGACGAACACCCGCTTGCCCTCGACGCCCTCGCCGAGAAGCTCGTCGATCGTCTTCATCTGTTCACTGACTCCTTGGTACGCGGTGGAGCACACGAGACAGGGCCCGCGCAGCGCTTCGTCGCGCTGCGCGAGCCCTGCTCACATCGAAAGCCCTGCCCTGCTGAACCCTAGTACGTCAGAGCTGGTCGCCGACGAAGGTGGTCAGGTCGACGAGACGGTTGGAGTAGCCCCACTCGTTGTCGTACCAGCCGAGGATCTTGACGCTGTTGCCGTCCTGGACCATGGTCAGGGAGGAGTCGAAGGTGCACGACGCCGGGTCGCTGACGATGTCGGAGGAGACGATCGGGTCCTCGGTGTAGAAGAGGATGCCCTTGAGCGGGCCGTCCTCGGCCGCCTTCTTGAAGGCGGCGTTGACCTCGTCCTTGGTGACCTCGCGGTCGAGGGTGACCACCAGGTCGGTGGCGGAGCCGGTGGGGACCGGGACGCGCATGGCGATGCCGTCCAGCTTGCCCTTGAGCTGCGGGAGGACCAGGGCGGTGGCCTTCGCGGCACCGGTCGTGGTCGGGATGATGTTCTCCGCGGCGGCGCGGGCGCGGCGCAGGTCCTTGTGCGGGAAGTCCAGGATGCGCTGGTCGTTGGTGTACGCGTGGACCGTGGTCATGAGGCCGCGGACGATGCCGAAGTTCTCGTCGAGGACCTTGGCCATCGGGGCGACGCAGTTGGTGGTGCAGGACGCGTTGGAGATGACGTGGTGGTTCGCCGGGTCGTACTTCTCCTGGTTGACGCCCATCACGATGGTGATGTCCTCGTCCTTGGCCGGAGCCGAGATGAGGACCTTCTTGGCGCCGCCGGCGAGGTGCTTGGCGGCGTCCTCGCGCTTGGTGAAGATGCCCGTCGACTCGATGACGATGTCGACGCCCAGCTCGCCCCACGGGAGGGAGGCGGGGTCGCGCTCGGACAGCACCTTGATGGTGTGGCCGTCGACGGTGAGGGTGTCGGCGGTGTGGGACACCTCGGCCTTGAGGCGGCCCAGGATGGTGTCGTACTTCAGCAGGTGGGCCGTGGTCGCGGTGTCGCCCAGGTCGTTGACGGCCACGACCTCGATGTCGGCACCCTGCTCAAGGAGCGCGCGGAAGTAGTTGCGACCGATACGGCCAAAGCCGTTGATGCCTACGCGGATCGTCACGAACCGATCTCCTCGTTAGGAATGCCGGGTGATATGTCACACCGGCTAGCTCTTGATTTTTTTGGGATGTCCCCGACCGCTTCCGACCCTACCTCCACGCACGCCCCCGAGTGACATCGAGCGCAGCCGACCGCGCCCGGAAAGTCACCGGAAAATGGCCGACGGCCCGTACCTGTCAACGGGTACGGGCCGTCGGGGGGAGCTCGTGGGACCTTCGGCCCCACTACTCTCCGTCAGCGGCGGAGCGCGGTGAGGGCACGGCCGATGAGCCGCTGCCGTTCGGCCGCGGAGCCGACGTGCTCCAGGCCGAAGCCCAGGAGGACGGTGTCACGGGTGGTGACGGCGGCGACGGAGTGGAACAGGGCCGGCGAGCGGGTCCAGTCGGCGGTGTTGCCGGGGCTGCCGGGCGGGGCGCCGGGGACGGTCCAGGCGCCGAGCGAGCTCTCGAAGCCCTCCCGCTCGGTGCCGGCCGCGGTGACGAGCCGGACGTCGTCGACGAAGGCGCCGGTCTCGCCGGTGCCCGGGTCGGAGACGTAGGAGAGGGAGAGCTCGACCTGCTTGCCCGCGTAGGCGGAGAGGTCGACGGACGCCTGCCGCCAGCCGTTGGAGGGGCCGGTGAAGGCGTTCCAGGCGCCGGTGGTGCCGGTGGGCGCGCAGCCGTCCTCGCCGAGGGTGAGGTAGCGGCCGAGGGCGGGGTGGAGCTTCAGGTAGTAGCCCTCGCCGCAGTCGGCGGGCGGTTCCGCCGAGGTGCCGCCGTTGCGGTCGGGCAGGGTGGTCCAGTCGTCCTGGCCGGCGGTACGGGCCTCGACGATCAGGTTGTCGTAGCCGGGCTCGGTGTCGTGGCTGACCTGGAAGTCGAGCCGGGGCCCTTCGGCGGCGGTGGTGCCGGTGAGGTCGACGGTGCGGGTGAGCCGGGCCCAGGTGTCGTCGGCGTGCTTCACGGCGGCGAAGGTGCTGCCCTCGGCCGGTTCGAAGGGGGTCCGCATGCCCGGGTAGTCGCCGGCCGGGGCGCTGGAGGCGAACTGCGGGAAGCGCTCCGGGTCGAGGGTGTCGGAGGTGACGGTGTAGGCGCCGGCGTGGTCGAGCGGGTTGCCCTCGGCGGCGCCGAGCCCGGTCGGCGGTCCCGCGAGGCGCCCGGCGCCGGCGAAGGAGGCCGGGCCGTTCAGCCCGGCCCGGTGGTAAGCGCCGAGCCAGTACTGGGCGAAGTCGTTGGACTCGGCCCGGCCGATCCGGGTGAGCCCGCCGGTCTTCTCGCCGGCGTTGACCAGCTTGCCGCCCTCGTTGAGGTACGAGCGGACGGCGAGCTCGACGGCCCCGGTGGGCCGCTCGGCGCCGGTGTACCAGACGACGGTGCGGAAGTGCGCGAGCGCGCCGAGCGCGTGCGGGGCGCCCTGGGTGGCGACGTCCCAGACGGCCGCCCTGCGGCCGGTCGCGGCGAGCGCCTTCACATAGGTGGCGGCGTGCCGGGCGGCGCTGGTACCGCCCTCCTCGGCGAGGACGAGGACGTCGCCGCGGGCGCGGTCGGCCACCTCGTAGGTGAAGGGGGTGGTGGCGGTGGTCCTGCCGTCGCGGCCGCGGCCGGTGAACCAGACCTCGACGGAGTCGCCGGGCCGGGCGCCCCGCACCTCGCCCCGGTACTGGTCGTAGTAGAGGTTGTCCTCGCCGCCGTAGGTCTCGCCGCCGTCCCACGCCTCGACCCCGGCGCGGTGGGTGCGGCCGCCGTTGATCCGGTAGTGGAGGGTCTTGGCGCGCAGCGACTTCCGGGCGGTGACGGCGACCGGCTGCTCCTCGCCGGCGGCTGCGTAGGAGGTGGTGAACGGGTCGGGGGTGAGGGCCGGGGCCGGGGCGCCGACCGGGGAGACCGGGTCGTCGGGGCGGGCGGCGGACTCGGCGACGGCGAGCGCGAAGGGGATGTTCTTCGCGAACTCGGCCTGGATCAGCTTCTCGTCGTCGGGGAAGGTGAAGACGGAGGCGCAGTCGGCGGCCTCCCAGGCGTCGTCGGGGTCGACCCGGGAGGCGGTGGCGCAGGTGGACATCTCCGGGGTGAACATCTGCATGCCGTTGACGTTGGCGGCGTGTCCGTCGGCCTCGCCGTTGGTGGTGTACAGCTCGGAGGAGACCTGCGGCCGGTAGCCGGGGACGGCGGGCTTCTCCGGGGTCCCCGCGAGCGCCTTCAGCGGGGTGTCGTCGGGGGTGTCGGTGGCGACCTGCCAGCCCACGCCGTAGAGGATGAGCTGGGCGGCGGAGTGGTAGTTGATGCCGTACGAGAAGCCGATGCGCTTCTGGAAGGCGTCCAGGGCCCGGGTCTCCGGCTCGGACATGGGGCCCTTGCCGCGGAAGGTCTCGTCGGCCGGGTCGGGCGACGAACCCTCGTCGTCGTAGCCCCACTTGTAGGCGAAGTTCCGGTTGAGGTCGACGCCGTCGCCGCTGCCGACCGTGCCGTCGCCGTCGTTGTCGCGGAGGTTCTTGCGCCACTGGCGGTTGGCCGGGTCGGCGTGGGTGAAGTCGTAGCCGTCGGGGTTGGCGGAGAGCACGAACCACAGCTCGCTGGTGTCGACGATGCGGGTGATCCGCTCGTCGGTGCCGTAGTTGTCGAGGTAGTGGTGGAGCAGCCGCCTCGTCATCTCCGGGGTGATCCACTCGCGGGCGTGCTGGTTGGAGAGGTACAGCGTGGCCGGCCTGCTGCCGTCCTTCGCCGTGCGGGCGCCCTTGCTGACCTTGACGGCGAGGATGTCCTGGCCCTTGAGGGTCTTGCCGATCGAGACGACCTTGGTGAGGCCGGGGTGGGCGGCGGCGGTGGCGAGGAGTTCCGCCTTGAGGCCGCCGGGGCCGCCGTAGGGGCGGAAGACGCCGTCGCCCGCGGCGGCCGAGCGTTTCGCCGCGGCCGGGCCCGGGTCGTGCGCGGCGAGCGGGACGCCCTGGTCGCGCAGCGCCCCGGCCTGTGCCTCGGTGAGGTACAGCTCGACGGTGGCGGTGCCGCGTTCGGGTACCTGCTCGGTCAGTTCGTGCCCGTCGGTGCCGGCCTCCAGGAGGAGCGGTACCTGCTCCTTGGTGACCGTGGCGCGCCATACGGAGAGGGCGTCGCCGCCCTCCGGGTCCGCCGGCCGCGCTCCGGCGGCGGGTGCCGCCGCGAGCCCGGCGATCAGCAGTGAAGCGGCGGCGAGGATCGCGCGCGCCCTTCGTCTCATGTGAGCCCCCCTCGATGTGATCCGTCACGAAGAAGAACGGATGCCAGGCTCTTGGGCGCCCATGGGCCTGTCAAGGGCGCCTCGCGGTGGGGGGCTTGTGCCACACGAATGCCGATGGGGCGTCAGATGCGGTGTCCGGGAACGGAGTTCACGGTTCCACCGGTACGGGGACGGCCCCCGTCCCGGAAGGGGCGGGGGCCGTGCGGACCGGGTGCGGGGCTCAGCCGACCAGGCTCTCGTCCAGCTCCTCCGTCAGGTTCGACTCGGTGCCGGGGATGCCCAGGTCCTGCGCCCGCTTGTCGGCCATGGCGAGCAGCCGGCGGATCCGGCCGGCCACCGCGTCCTTGGTGAGCGGCGGGTCGGCGAGCGCGCCCAGCTCCTCCAGGGACGCCTGCTTGTGCTCCATGCGCAGCCGGCCCGCGGCGGCGAGGTGCTCCGGCACCTCCTCGCCCAGGATCTCCAGGGCGCGCTGCACCCGGGCGCCGGCCGCGACGGCGGCGCGGGCCGAGCGGCGCAGGTTGGCGTCGTCGAAGTTGGCCAGCCGGTTGGCGGTGGCGCGGACCTCGCGGCGCATCCGCCGCTCCTCCCAGGCGAGCACCGACTCGTGGGCGCCGAGCCGGGTGAGCAGGGCGCCGATGGCGTCGCCGTCCCGGACGACGACCCGGTCCACGCCGCGGACCTCGCGGGCCTTCGCGGCGATGGAGAGCCGGCGGGCGGCGCCGACCAGGGCGAGCGCGGCCTCCGGGCCGGGGCAGGTGACCTCCAGGGAGGAGGAGCGGCCCGGCTCGGTCAGCGAGCCGTGGGCGAGGAAGGCACCCCGCCAGGCCGCCTCCGCGTCACAGGTGGCACCGGAGACGACCTGCGGGGGGAGGCCCCGGATGGGCCGGCCCCGGCCGTCGACCAGGCCGGTCTGCCGGGCCAGCTGGTCGCCTCCGGCGACCACGCGCACCACGAAGCGGGAGCCGCGCCGCAGCCCGCCGGGGGCCATCACGATCAGTTCCGAGCTGTGCCCGAAGATCTCCAGGATGTCCCGCTTCAGCCGCCGGGCCGCCATCGCCGTGTCGAGCTCCGCCTCGATCACGATCCGGCCGCTGACCAGGTGCAGACCGCCCGCGAACCGCAGGATCGAGGAGACCTCCGACTTCCTGCAGCAGGTCCGGGTGACGGGAAGCCGGGAGATCTCGTCCTTCACCGCTGCCGTCATCGCCATGGGCCGATCCTTCCATGCATCCGAAAAATACGGTCGTACGCGGCGGCCAGTCGCTCCGGGTCGTGCTTCGGAGAACCGTCGGCCCGGGCCACCGGCGCCAGCTCCAGCGCGGCGCCGAGCCGCTTGGCGGCGTCGACGAGGGGTTCCCTGGCTGACACGTCGGGCACGGCGGCCTCGTCGGCCAGCACCACGTCCAGGGCGAGTTTAGGGGCGTGTCGTCCCAAAACCTCCAAATGACGCTGCGGGGAGAAGCCCTCTGTTTCTCCCGGCTGGGGCGCGAGGTTCAGCGAGAGCACCTTCCGGGCCTTCGTCTCGACCAGCGCGTCGAGCAGTTCGGGCACGAGCAGGTGCGGGATCACCGAGGAAAACCAGGAGCCCGGGCCGAGGACGACCCAGTCCGCGTCGAGGACCGCGGCGACGGCCTCCGGCACGGCCGGCGGGTCGTGCGGCACCAGGTGCACGGACTGCACCTCGCCCGGCGTGAGCGCCACCGTGGCCTGGCCCCGGACGGTGTCCACGTCCTCCGGGCGCTCCGGGTCGTGGCCCCTGACCAGGGCCTGGAGCTCCAGCGGCACGGCGGACATGGGCAGCACCCGGCCCTGGGCGCCGAGCAGCCTGCCGACCAGGTCGAGGGCCTGCACGGGGTCGCCGCCCAGCTGCTCCCAGAGGGCCACGATCAGCAGGTTGCCGACGGCGTGGCCGCCCATCTCGCCCTTCGACTGGAAGCGGTGCTGGATGACCCGGGCCCAGGTCTGCCCCCAGTCGTCGTCGCCGCAGAGCGCGGCGAGCGCCTTGCGCAGGTCGCCCGGGGGCAGCACGCCCAGCTCCTCCCGGAGCCGGCCGCTGGAGCCGCCGTCGTCGGCGACGGTGACGACGGCCGTCAGGTCGCCGGTGATCCGCCGCAGCGCGGCGAGGGAGGCGGAGAGGCCCATGCCGCCGCCGAGGGCGACGACCTTCGGCTGGGCGCCGCGCCTGCGGAGCGTCCGCCGCACCGTGAGGGTGGAGGAGGAGCGCCGTCGGTACGGCTTCACTCGCGCCCCATGTCGCGGTGGACGACCACGGTCTCGACGCCCTCGGCGGCGATGCGGGCGGCGAGCTTCTCGGCGGTGGCGACGGAGCGGTGCTTGCCGCCGGTGCAGCCGACGGCGATGGTGACGTACCGCTTGCCCTCGCGGCGGTAGCCGGCGGCGATCAGCTGGAGCAGCTCGGTGTAGCGGTCCAGGAACTCCTTGGCGCCGGGCTGGTTGTAGACGTAGTTCGCCACCTCCTCGTTGAGGCCGGTGTACGGGCGCAGCTCGGGGACCCAGTGCGGGTTGGGCAGGAAGCGCATGTCGACGACGAGGTCGGCGTCGACCGGCAGGCCGTACTTGAAGCCGAAGGACATGACGGTGGCCCGCAGCTCGGGCTCCTCGTCCCCGGCGAACTGGGCGTCCATCTTGGCGCGCAGCTCGTGGACGTTGAGGCTGGAGGTGTCGATGACCAGGTCGGCGTCGCCGCGCAGCTCGCGCAGCAGGTCGCGCTCGGCGGCGATGCCGTCGACGATGCGGCCGTCGCCCTGGAGGGGGTGGGGGCGGCGGACCGACTCGAAGCGGCGGACCAGGGCCTCGTCGGAGGACTCCAGGAAGACGATCCGGCGGGTGACCTGCTTGGCGTCGAGGTCGGCGAGGGACTCCCGGAGCGCGTCGAAGAACTGCCGGCCGCGGACGTCGACGACGACCGCGATCCGGGCGACGTTGCCCTGGGAGCGGGCGCCGAGCTCCACCATGGTGGGGATCAGCGCGGGCGGCAGGTTGTCCACGACGAACCAGCCCAGGTCCTCCAGGCACTTCGCCGCGGTGGACCGGCCGGCTCCGGACATGCCGGAGATGATCACCAGCTCGGGGATGGCCGCCTCGGCGCCGTTGTCGCCCGCGGTCTCCTTCGTGCCCGTACTCACGTGTCCTGCTCCGTCTTCTCGGTGGTGCGTGTGCTGCCCGTCGGTCATGCCGTGGTGCCCCCGTCGTCTTCCATGATCTCTCCTGTGGCCGTGTTCACGGCGGGTGCGGCGGGGGCCGCCTGGGCCAGGGCCACGGCGACCGCCTCCGCGGTCTTCCGGCCGAAGCCGGGGACCTCACAGATCTGCTCGATTGTCGCCTGCTTCAGCCGCTTCACCGAGCCGAAATGCTTGATCAGGGCCTGTTTGCGCGTGTCGCCGAGGCCGGGGACGGCGTCGAGGGGGCTGCTCCGGAGCCGTTTGGTCCGCTTGGAGCGCTGGTAGCGGATGGCGAAATCGTGAGCCGTGTCACGGACCCGCTGGAGGAGGTACAGGCCCTCGCTGGAGCGGGGCAGCACCACGGGGTCGTCCTCGCCGGGCAGCCAGACCTCCTCCAGGCGCTTGGCGAGGCCGCAGACGGCGACGTCGTCGATGCCGAGCTCGTCGAGGGCGCGGCGGGCGGCGGCGACCTGGGGCTGTCCGCCGTCGACCACGACGAGCTGCGGCGGGTAGGCGAAGCGCTTGGGCCGCCCGTCGTCGCCCGCCTCGTCGACGGTGACCTCGCCCTCCTCGCCCCACTCCCCCGTCCGCTCCTTCTCGGCGAGGTAGCGGCGGAAGCGGCGGCCGATGACCTCGTGCATGGAGCGGACGTCGTCCTGGCCCTCGAAGCCCTTGATCTGGAAGCGGCGGTACTCGCTCTTGCGGGGCAGCCCGTCCTCGAAGACGACCATGGAGGCGACGACGTCCTCGCCCTGGAGGTGGGAGATGTCGAAGCACTCGATGCGCAGCGGCGCCGACTCCAGGTCCAGGGCCTCGGCGATCTCCTCCAGGGCGCGGGAGCGGGTGGTGAGGTCGCTGGCGCGCTTGGTCTTGTGGAGGACCAGGGCCTGCTGGGCGTTGCGGGCGACGGTGGTCATCAGGTCCTTCTTGTCGCCGCGCTGCGGGACGCGCAGGGAGACCTGGGAGCCGCGGCGGCCGGAGAGCCACAGGGTGACGGCCTCGGCGTCCTCGGGCAGCGCCGGGACCAGGACCTCCTTGGGGACCGTGTCGCCGCTCTCCTCGCCGTACAGCTGCTGGAGGGCGTGCTCGACGAGGCCGGCGGTGGAGACGGCCTCGACCTTGTCGGTGACCCAGCCGCGCTGGCCGCGGACGCGTCCGCCGCGGACGTGGAAGATCTGGACGGCGGCCTCCAGCTCGTCCTCGGCGAGGGCGATGAGGTCGGCGTCGGTGGCGTCGGCGAGGACGACGGCGCTCTTCTCCATGGCGCGGCGCAGCGCCCCTATGTCGTCGCGGAGCCGGGCGGCCTTCTCGTACTCCATGTCCTCCGCGGCGGCCGTCATCCCCTTCTCCAGGCGGCGGATGTAGGTGCCGGTGCGGCCGGCCATGAAGTCGCAGAACTCGTCGGCCAGTTCCCGGTGCTCCTCGGGGGTGACCCGGCCGACGCAGGGGGCCGAGCACTTGCCGATGTAGCCGAGGAGGCAGGGCCGGCCGGCCGAGGCCGCGTTCCGGAACACGCCGGCCGAGCAGGTCCGGACGGGGAAGACCCGCAGCATCAGGTCGACGGTCTCGCGGATCGCCCACGCGTGCGCGTACGGCCCGAAGTACCGGACGCCCTTCTTCTTGTGGCCGCGCATGACCTGGACGCGCGGGAACTCCTCGTTCAGCGTGACGGCGAGGTAGGGGTAGCTCTTGTCGTCCCGGTACTTCACGTTGAACCGGGGGTCGTACTCCTTGATCCAGGTGTACTCCAGCTGGAGCGCCTCGACCTCGGTCGAGACCACCGTCCACTCCACGGAGGCGGCCGTGGTCACCATGGTGGCGGTCCGGGGGTGGAGGCTCACGAGCGGCTGGAAGTAGTTGGCCAGCCGCTGCTTCAGCGACTTCGCCTTCCCGACGTAGATCACCCGGCGGTGCTCGTCCCGGAACTTGTAGACACCCGGCGAGTCCGGGATCTGACCCGGCTTGGGGCGGTAGCTGGAGGGGTCGGCCATGGCCCCACCCTACTGGCGGGGACCGACACGGAGGGCGGGCCCACGGGGGTGCGGGGTGCCGCCCCCGGCGGCCCGGGGCGCCTCGTGGGCGTCCCGGGCCGCCGCCGCCTGCGGGCGGCCTCGTGGGCCGTGCGGGAGGGGGTCGGTGAGGGGGGTCAGGGGCGCCGGGTACGGCGGGCGTCCGCGCGGCGGCGGAGGGCCGCGGCGGCGGTCAGGGCGAGGGCGGTCACGGCGCCGAGGGCGGCGATCGTGGAGGCGGCGGTGGCCGCGGCGGGCTGATGGTGGCCGGCCGTCGCGGCGGCGGCGACCGGGCGGTGCTCGGGGGCCGGGGCGGGGGCGCCGGCCGCGGGGGCACCGGCTGCGGGGGCGGGGGCGGCGGCTGTGGGGGCGCCGGGGGCGGGGGCCTGTGCCTCGGGGCCGTAGCCGCCCGCCGCGCCCTTGCGCGCGTAGGCGGAGCCGGGGAGCTTGTCGGCGTACGCGCGCGTGACCCGGTCGCGGTAGGCGGTGAGGGTCGTCCCGTTCCGGCCGACGGCCGCCACCGCGTCCTCGTCCAGCGGCAGCACCTTCGCGCCCTTCTGGACGAACCAGGCGTCGATCTGCGGTTCGCGGAAGACCAGGCCCCCGGGGAGTTTCCGGGCCCCTTCGCGCGCGTACCGGATCTCGTCGTCGCCGGTGGCGATGTTCACCACCTGCCAGCCGCCGGAGCGTCTCACCGTCCACAGCGACGCCTTCCGCCCGTCGGCGGCGACGGCGAGGCTGGCCCGGTACTCCTCGCGGGCCACCGGCGCGCCCGCCGCTCCGGCGACGAAGTCGGCGGCGAGGATCCGCACCGGGACGGACGCGCCGGATATCCGGGGTGCCTCGGCGGTACGGGCGAGCGCCCCGTCGCGGGCGAAGAAGCGGCCCACGGTGGCCAGCGTCTCCGGCGCGGCGGCGGCCCGCTCGGCGGTCGGCGCGGCCGGCAGCGGGTCGGTGCCCGGGGCCGCCGCCGCGGCGGGGGCCGCGAGGCCGAGGGCGAGGAGCGCGGTGGCTCCGGTCACGAGTGCCGTGGTGGTCATGATCACGCCCCGATCCGGTAGAGGGAGTGGGTCCAGGAGAAGGAGGCGTTATCGACGTACCACGCGTGGGAGGCCCAGTTGTAGCGATTGCTGGAAGGCCACGGGTCTCCCCAGTACACCCAGCTGTTGGCGTCGTCGTAGCCGTACACCACGTGCATGTGGCCGCCGCCGCTCGACCACTGGATGCGGGTCTCGATCGGCCGGTCGGCGTTGATCTCGGTCTGGACGGTGGAGTAGCGCAGCCAGCCGTCGACGTACGAGCCGGGGCGGACGCCCGCCCAGGAGAGGCCGGTCTGGACGTTGCCGAGGGTGGCCTGCCAGTTGGGGCAGTCGTAGCCCTGCTGCCGCTGGAAGGCGGCGTTGCAGAACTGGTTCTGGCTGTAGCCGCGGCCGTACCAGGTGGCGATGGTGTTCCCGCCCGCCGCCCAGCACCAGTTGGTCTTCTGCTGGGCCTGCATGGTGATGTTCAGGCGCTTGGAGGCGAGGGCGGCGGTGGTCCCGGCGGGGGCCGCGGCGGTGGTGTCGGCGGGGGCCGGCGCGGCGGACGCCGAGGCCGCGGTGGGGACGAGGAGGAGCGCGGCGGTGGCGAACGCCACGAGGCCCCTCTTCCCGTTCTGGAGTCGTCTGCGCATGGGGTTCCTCCCAGTGCGGGGGTGGGGATGGGTGGGGGGTGCGTGGGGGGTGTGCGTGGGGGGTGGGGTGGCGTCCGGACACCGCTTGGAGCATCGGTCGTTGTCGGGAGCGGGTCAACACGCTTCAATGCGGGGTGACATCGGGCTGTGAACGGTGTGGCGCGGGTGTGAACGCGTGGCCGCCGTCCACCTGCCCGCCCGCCGCCCGGGCCGCGCCGCTCCGCACTCCGGGCGTGAAAGTTCACCGAGGAGCCCGTGTGAGCCACACCGAGGCCGATCTGGTGCAGCTGCTGCACACCGGCCCCTTCCACCTGGCCCTGCGCACCGCGCTGGCCGTGCGCGGGCTGCCGCTCCAGCGGGTCCAGCACCATCTCGCCCACCGGGGCGTGAAGGTGGGGGTGACCTCGCTGAGCTACTGGCAGCAGGGCGCCCGCCGGCCGCAGCGGCCGGAGTCGCTGAAGGCGGTCCGGGCCCTGGAGGAGGTGCTCCAGCTGCCGGGGAACTCGCTGCTGCGGCTGCTGACGGAGGACACGGCGGCCCGTGAGGCCGTGGAGCGGCCGGCGGCCCGCTCGTACCGCTCGCTGGTGGAGGCGTCGGGGGCCGTGGAGGAGCTGTTCGCGGAGCTGGAGTCGCCGGCGGACGGCGGACTGCACACCGTCGGCCACCACGAACGGGTACGGATCGGGCCGGTCCGGGAGCTGGTGGGGCGCGAGTCCCAGCACGTGGTGCGCGCGCACCGGGACGGCGTGGACCGCTACCTCGCGATCCACCACGGCGACCCGGGCTGCGACCCCGCACGCGTGCGCGTCCGAGCGGTGGAGAACTGCCGTACGGGACGGGTGCGGTGGCACGCGGAGACGGGGGTGCTCGTCGCCGAGCTGCTCTTCGACGCGCGGCTGCGGGCCGGCGACACGCATCTCTTCTCGTACGGCTTCGAGGACGGGACGGCCGGTCCGAGCGGCGAGTACGTGCGCGGCTTCAGCTTCGCGGGCGGGCAGTACGTGCTCCAGGTCGCCTTCGACGAGGCGGCGCTGCCGGTACGGTGCCGGCGCTTCGCCCAGGCGTCGGCGGGCGCGCCGCGCGGCGGCCGTACGGAGCTGACGCTCGGCGGCCGGCACCGCACGGTGCACCTCGTGGAGCAGGGGGTGCGCCCCGGGATCCTGGGGATCGACTGGGACTGGGAGTGACGCGGAACGGCCCGCGCCGGGCGGCGGTCCTCAGGCGGCTTCGGACGGCCGGCGCCGGACTGCCGGCTTCAGACGGCCGGCGTCGGGCGTCGGGCGTCGCGCGTCGGGCTTCAGGCGCTCGGCGCGGTCTTCGGGCCGGCCACCAGTTCGCCGCCCTCGACGCGGATCTCGACGGCGGGCAGCGGGACGGTGGCGGGGCCCTTGAGGGCCTTGCCGGTGGTGACGTCGAAGCGGCTGCCGTGGCAGGGGCAGTTGCCCTCGTTGTCCTCGATCTTGTCGAGGACGCAGCCGGCGTGGGTGCACTGGGCGCTGAACGCCTTGTACTCGCCCTCGGCCGGGCAGCTGACCAGGACCTTCTGCTCGCGGTAGAGCTTGGCGCCGCCGACCGGGACCTCGTCCGGCGAGCCGAGGGCGACCGGCGCGGTGGGCGTCGGCACCCCGGCGTGGCCGACCTTGGACTCGGTGGAGCAGGCGGCGACTCCCAGCCCGGCGGCACCGGCGAGAGCGGCACCCTTCAGGACGGTGCGGCGGGTGGACTGGCCGGGCATGAGCGCTCCACGGGACGGCGACGGGGTGGTCCCCCGACGATACCCGCGCCCTTTCGGCCGGTTTCGACCCGGGACCCGGATAGCGCCCCGAGCCCCCCGCGAGCCCGCCCGTCCGGGCCTCCGCGCCGTGCCCCCCGGAGCCGTGCGGCTCCGGGGACGACGCCCTCGGAGCCGTACAACGGGGTCCGTCCGACCCCACCCCGGATGCCGTGGACCGGACTCCTCCGGCCACCACCGGCTCGGAGCCGAAGCCGGCACCCGACGCCCTTCCGGGCACCGGCCCGCCCCGGTCCCGTGCGGACGGGGCCGGGGCGGGCCGGAGGGGTGTCACGCCTTGCGGGCGCGGGTGGTCGCCGCCTTCTTCGCGGTCTTGGCGGTCTTGGCGGTCTTGGCGGTCTTGGCCGCCTTCGCGGGCGCCGCCTCCGTGGCCTTGGCCGTCTTCTTCGCGGCGGTCGTCTTCCTGGCCGTGGTCTTCTTCGCCGCCGTCTTCTTCGCCGTCCCGCGCGGCGCGGGCACACCCGCGTCGCTGATCCGGTCGGCGCCGAGGATCTCCCGGAGGAACTTGCCGGTGTGGCTGGCCGGCTCCGAGGCGACCTCCTCGGGGGTGCCCTCGGCGACGACCATGCCGCCGCCGCTGCCGCCCTCGGGGCCCATGTCGATGATCCAGTCGGCGGTCTTGATGACGTCGAGGTTGTGCTCGATGACGATCACCGAGTTGCCCTTGTCGACCAGGCCCGACAGCACCTTGATCAGCTTCGAGATGTCCTCGAAGTGGAGGCCGGTGGTCGGCTCGTCGAGGACGTAGACCGTGCGGCCGGTCGAGCGCTTCTGGAGCTCCGAGGCGAGCTTGACGCGCTGCGCCTCGCCGCCGGAGAGCGTCGGCGCCGACTGCCCGAGCCGGACGTACCCGAGCCCGACCTCGTTGAGCGTCCGCAGGTGGCGGGCGATGGTGGGGACGGCCTCGAAGAAGCCCAGGGCCTCCTCGATCGGCATGTCCAGGACCTCGGCGATGGACTTGCCCTTGTAGTGGACCTCCAGGGTCTCCCGGTTGTACCGGGCCCCGTGGCAGACCTCGCACGGCACGTACACGTCCGGGAGGAAGTTCATCTCGATCTTGATCGTGCCGTCGCCGGAGCAGTTCTCGCAGCGGCCGCCCTTGACGTTGAAGGAGAAGCGGCCGGGCAGGTAGCCCCGGACCTTCGCCTCCATGGTCTCCGCGAAGAGCCTGCGGACGTGGTCGAAGACACCGGTGTACGTCGCCGGGTTGGAGCGCGGGGTGCGCCCGATCGGCGACTGGTCGACGTGCACGACCTTGTCGACGAGGTCGTCGCCCTCCACGCGCGTGTGCCGGCCGGGCACCGTCTTGGCGCCGTTCAGCTCGCGCGCGAGGTGGGTGTAGAGGATGTCGTTGACCAGCGTCGACTTGCCGGAGCCGGAGACACCGGTGACGGCGGTGAGGACGCCCAGCGGGAAGGAGACGTCGATGTCCCGCAGGTTGTTCTCGCGGGCGCCGTGCACGGTGAGCAGCCGGCCGGGGTCGAGGGGCCGGCGGATGTCCGGGGTGGTGATCGCCCGGCGGCCGGCGAGGTACTGGCCGGTCATCGACTCCTCGTTGGCGAGGAGCTCCTTCAAGGTGCCGGAGTGGACGACCTTGCCGCCGTGCTCGCCGGCGCCGGGGCCGATGTCCACGACCCAGTCGGCGACCTTGATGGTGTCCTCGTCGTGCTCGACGACGATGAGCGTGTTGCCCATGTCGCGGAGGCGGACCAGGGTCTCGATCAGGCGGTGGTTGTCGCGCTGGTGGAGGCCGATGGACGGCTCGTCGAGGACGTAGAGCACGCCGACCAGGCCCGAGCCGATCTGGGTGGCGAGCCGGATGCGCTGGGCCTCGCCGCCGGACAGGGTGCCGGCCGCTCGGTTGAGCGACAGGTAGTCGAGGCCGACGTCGACGAGGAAGCGCAGCCGCTCGTTGACCTCCTTGAGGACCCGCTCGGCGATCTTCTTGTCCCGGGCGTTGAGCGTGAGGCGGCCCAGGAACTCGGCGCAGTCGCTGATCGACATGGCGGAGACCTCGGCGATGGACCGGTCCATCACGGTGACCGCGAGCACGATCGGCTTGAGCCGGGTGCCGTGGCAGGTGGGGCAGGGCACCTCGCGCATGTAGCCCTCGAAGCGCTCCCGGCTGGAGTCGCTCTCCGCCTCGCCGTGCCGCCGCTTCACGAAGGAGACGGCGCCCTCGAAGGCGGGGCTGGTCCAGGCGCGCTCGCGCCCGTACCTGTTCCGGTAGCGGACCTCGATCTGGGTCTTGTGGCCGTGCATGAGGGCCTTCTTGGCCCGCTGCGGGAGGCCCGCGTAGGGGATGTCGGTGCGGAAGCCGAGGGCCTGCGAGAGCCCGTCGATCATCCGGCCGAAGTACTCCTTGGTGTGGCCGTGGGACCACGGGTGGATGGCGCCCTCGTCGAGGGACTTCTCCTCGTCGGGGACGACCAGCTCGGGGTCGACCTCCATCCGGGTGCCGATGCCGGTGCAGTCCGGGCAGGCGCCGAAGGGCGAGTTGAAGGAGAAGGAGCGGGGCTCCAGCTCCTCGAAGGAGAGGTCGTCGTAGGGGCAGTAGAGGTGCTCCGAGTACATCTTCTCGCGCTCGGGGTCGTCCTCGGGGAGGTCGACGAAGTCGAGCACGACCATGCCGCCGGAGAGCCCGAGGGCGGTCTCGACGGAGTCGGTGAGGCGGCGCTTGGCGCTGTCCTTCACGGTGAGGCGGTCGACGACCACCTCGATGGTGTGCTTCTCCTGCTTCTTGAGCGCGGGGGGCTCGCTGAGCTGGATCGTCGCCCCGTCCACCCGGGCCCTGCTGTAGCCCTTGGTCTGGAGGTCGGCGAACAGGTCGACGAACTCGCCCTTGCGCTCGCGCACCAGCGGCGACAGCACCTGGAAGCGGCTGCCCTCGGGGAGCTCCAGGACCTTGTCGACGATGGCCTGCGGCGACTGGCGGGAGATCGGCCGGCGGCACTCGGGACAGTGCGGCTTGCCGATGCGGGCGAAGAGGAGGCGGAGGTAGTCGTAGACCTCGGTGATGGTGCCGACCGTGGAGCGCGGGTTGCGCGAGGTCGACTTCTGGTCGATGGAGACCGCGGGCGAGAGACCCTCGATGAAGTCCACGTCCGGCTTGTCCATCTGGCCGAGGAACTGCCGGGCGTACGAGGAGAGCGACTCGACGTACCGGCGCTGCCCCTCGGCGAAGATCGTGTCGAACGCCAGGGAGGACTTGCCCGACCCCGAGAGTCCGGTGAAGACGATGAGGGAGTCACGGGGCAGGTCGAGCGAGACGTTCTTGAGGTTGTGCTCGCGCGCGCCACGGACGATGAGACGGTCGGCCACGCCGGTCCGCACCTTTCTTGAGAGAGCGGAGGGGGAGAGCGGATGAGCTGGAACACCCGAAGCACTCAACAACCAAGGATGCCGGATGCTTCCTCGGTCGCCGGTTGCCACCACCGAGCTTATAGCACGTACATTCGATTTCCGGGGTTCGCCTGCCTGCTTCACCCGAACGAGTGGCGGGCGCTAGGGTCGGCGCCATGATCGATCACGAGCGCGACCTCGCCGCCCTGCGGGAAGCGACCGAGCGGCTGCTGGCCGACGCCGCCTCCTGGGACAACGCCTCCGTCGCCGAGCCGTCACGGCTTCCCGGCTGGACTCGCGGGCACGTCCTCGCCCACCTGGCCCGGAACGGCGACGCCCTGGTGAACGTCCTGGAGGGCCGGCCCATGTACGCGAGCGCCGAGGCGCGCGACGCGGACATCGAGCGCGACGCCCCCCGCCCCCTCGACGCCCAGCTCGCCGACGTGCGCGCGACGGACGCCCGCTTCCGGGAGACCGCGGCGGCCGTCCCCGACTGGAGCCGCACCGTCGAGCTGCGCAACGGCGTCACCGACAGCGCCTCCCGGATCCCGTTCCGCCGCTGGGTGGAGGTCGCCCTCCACCACGTGGACCTCGGCTGCGGGTACGAGCTGGAGGACCTGCCCGGGGAGTTCGTCGGGCGCGAGATCGACTTCCTCGCGGAGCGGTTCGCCGGCCACCCCGGTGTCCCCTCCACCGCGCTCCGCGCCGACGACGGCCGGACCTGGACGACCGGCGGCGGCGCCGAGGGCGGCCCCGTGGGCGTCTCCGGATCCGCCCCCGAGCTCCTCGGCTGGCTCGCCGGCCGCCGCGACGGCTCCGCGCTCAAGACCGAGGGCGGCCCCCTGCCCCAGCTCCCGCCGCTCTAGCTCCAGGCCGGCCCTCCTGCCCCTTCCGGCCCGCGCCGGGCCCGTGGCGCGGGCCGGCTTCCCGGGACCGCCGTCGGGGGCGGAGCTAGGCTGATCCCATGACGTACAGCGGTGCGGTGAGGGTGGGCGGTCCGGCCGACGTCCACGAGCTGAAGGACCTGATGATCTCCAAGGTCGCGGTCGGCCCGATGAACAACAACGCGTACCTGCTGCGCTGCCGTGCCACCGGCGAGCAGCTGCTGATCGACGCCGCCTCCGAGGCGGCGACCCTGCTCACGCTGATCGGTGACGACGGCATCGCCTCCGTCGTCACCACCCACCGGCACGGCGACCACTGGCAGGCCCTGGGCGAGGTGGTCGCGGCCACCGGCGCCACGACGTACGCGGGCGCGTACGACGCGGAGGGCATCCCGGTCGCCACCGACGTCCTGGTGGAGGACGGCGACACGATCCGGGTGGGCGAGGTCGTGCTCACCGCCCGCCACATCGTCGGCCACACCCCCGGCTCGATCGCGCTGGTCTACGACGACCCGCACGGCCACCCGCACCTCTTCCCCGGCGACTGCCTCTTCCCCGGGGGTCCTGGCCGGACAACAAACCCGGAGGAGTTCGACTCCCTCATGGGCGATCTGGAAACCAAGGTGTTCGGAGTCCTCCCGGACGAGACCTGGGTCTACCCCGGCCACGGCAACGACACCACCCTCGGTGCGGAGCGTCCCCACCTGGCGGAATGGCACGCCCGCGGCTGGTAGTCGCGGCGCCCACTGCGCGGCCGACGACACACCCGCGCCGAGGTGGAGCCGAAAGCCCTCGGCTGTCTCTATGGATTCCGGACGTTTCTCCCTTTGATGGCCTGAACGTCGATTCAGGACTGTTCGGGCAGCAAACCGGCCATCCATAGAACTCCCCGTGACGCCACGATCACATTCCGCCTAGATTCAGCCGCGGACCGGGCCAAAGGCCCATTCACCGATTTGAGGGGGGACTCGCATGCCCGACATCGATCTCGGAGTGGCAACGGACTGGGACGAGGGGGACACTCACGGCCGGGTGAAGCTGCGGCAGAACCAGGTCTACCCGAACTCGCCCAAGAAGGACGTGCTCATCAGCTCTCCCGTGAGCATCGAGCTCTCGGTGAACTCGAACTACTCCACCTCCCAGGAGGCGGACAAGATCTACTTCACGACCCATCACGGCTCGACGAAGAAGATCATCGCGGTGCTCGACTCCGACGGCAACCTGCACATCGCCGGCCGCCTGATCACCGAGCAGAAGGACCTCCGCTACTAGCGGCTGTCCGCTCTGCGCCAGGCGAGGAGGCCGCGCTCCCCGACAAGCCGGCATCCGTCCGCCACCCGCACGGCAAAGGGCCCGCTCGACCCGACACGGTCGCGCGGGCCCCTCGCGTGTCCGCGACTCGACCGGGGTCCACGGATCCGTCCGGGCAGAAACGGCGGAGCCGGCCAGCCACCGCATCCCCCAGGTGACGGCTGACAGGGGAGCCCCCCTTCCCCGGCGGGGTCGGCAACACCTGGCACGACGCGGACGCCTTCGCGAGCCTCCTGCACGACGTCGAGACCAAGCTCTTCGCCCCGCTGCCGGACGAGACCTGGGTCTACCCCGGCCACGGCAAGGACACCACGCTCGGTGACGAGCGCCCGCACCTCCCGGAGTGGCGCGAGCGCGGCTGGTGAGCCGCCCGGCGCCGAAGCGCCCCCGGTGACGCCGGGGACGCTCCCGTACGCCCCCGTAACCCGGACAACGGCCGGGTAGTTGGCGGCACATGCACCCCAGTCACGCTCCGTCGCCGCCGACGGCCCGTCCCGCCCCCTCGATGCCCCGGCTCGCCGCCGCCTCCCTCGTCGGCACCGCCATCGAGTTCTTCGACTTCTTCGTCTACGGGACGGCCGCCGCCCTCGTCCTCGGGCCGCTCTTCTTCCCGACCTTCTCCCCGCTCGCCGGAACCCTCGCCGCCTTCGGCACCTTCGCCGTCGGCTTCCTCTCCCGCCCCATGGGCTCTGTCCTCTTCGGGCACATCGGGGACCGGCACGGGCGGCGGCCGGTGCTCTTCGCCTCCCTGCTGCTGACCGGCTGCGCCACCGTCGCCGTCGGCTGCGTCCCCACGTACGACGCGATCGGCGTCGCCGCTCCGCTGCTGCTGCTCGTGCTCCGCTTCCTCCAGGGGCTCGGGCTCGGCGGCGAGTGGGGCGGGGCCGTCCTGCTGACCGCCGAGCACGCCCCGCCGCACCGCCGGGCGCTGTGGGCGAGCTTCCCCCAGATCGGCCCGTCGGTCGGCTTCCTCCTCGCGAACGGCGTGATGCTGGCGCTCACCGCCGGGCTGAGCGACGCCGACTTCCGCTCCTGGGGCTGGCGGGTGCCGTTCTGGGCGGCGGGCCTGCTCGCCGCCGTCGGGCTGCTGCTGCGCTCCTCGCTCGCCGAGACCCCGCAGTTCGAGGAGCTGTCCGCGTCCGGGCGGCGGGCGAACGCGCCGCTCGCCGAGGTGGCGCGCGACCACTGGCGGCTCGTCCTGCTGACCGCCGGCGCCCTCGCCGTCGGGTACGCGATCTTCTACACGGTCTCCACCTGGGCGCTGGCCTACGGCACCGAGCGGCTCGGGGTGAGCAGCACGGTGATGCTGGTCTGCGTGATGGCGGCGGTGGCGGTGAAGGGCGCCGTGACGCCGCTGCTCGCCCTGCTGGGCGACCGCTGGGGCCGCCGGCCGCTGTGTCTGGCCGGCTGCGCGGCGGCCGCGCTGTGGATGTTCCCGATGGTGGCCCTGCTGCACACGGGGCAGCCGCTGCTGATGTTCCTGGGCATCCTGGGGGCGCTGCTGGCCTTCATCACGATGTTCGCGGTGGTGGCCGCGTACCTCCCGGAGCTGTACGAGCCCCGGGTGCGCTGCACGGGCGCCGCGGTGGGCTACAACCTGGCGGGGGTGCTCGGCGGGGCGCTGACCCCGATCGTGGCCACCGCGCTCTCCGAGGGCGGCGACGGCCCGCCGTGGGGCGTGGCCGCGTATCTGACGGTGGTGGCCCTGGTGAGCCTCGGCTGCTTCGCCCTCCTGCCGGAGACGCTCCCGGAGCGCCGCCCGGCACAGACGCCCGAGAAGGTGCCCGCCTAGGGCGTGTCCGACCATTGGCGTCGGATCAGGCCGGGTCGTCCGGTGCGTGCGATCGGCGTGCGGCCGGGGCGCCCTTGTAGCGGAGCTACTTGGGCGTTTCGGCCGTGCGGCGAGCGTGCGTGCCGGACGGGCCGGACCCGACGGGAATGGTCAGACACGCCCTAGGGGCCTGTGCGGTCGCACAGGGGTACGCGAACGGCGACGGCCGGCCCGGGCGGGATGCCCGGACCGGCCGTCGCCGTCATGCGGGGAGGAGACGCGTCACGCGTCGACGCCGGTCTTCCCCGCGTCGTCCTTCGTCGTGTCCGTCGCCGCGTCCTTCGTCGTGTCCGTCGCCGCGTCCTTCTCGGCCGCCTCCAGAGCGGCCTTCTCGGACTGCTTCTTGGAGGCGATCAGGCTGGTGATCGTGGTGATCACCAGGACGCCGCCGATGACGGCGAGGGAGACCGGGATGGAGATCTCCGGGACGTGCACACCGGACTCGTGCAGGGCGTGCAGGACCAGCTTCACGCCGATGAAGCCGAGGATCACCGACAGGCCGTAGCTGAGGTGGACCAGCTTCTTCAGCAGACCGCCGATGAGGAAGTACAGCTGGCGCAGACCCATCAGGGCGAACGCGTTGGCCGTGAAGACGATGTACGGGTCCTGGGTCAGGCCGAAGATCGCGGGGATCGAGTCCATCGCGAACAGCACGTCGGTCATGCCGATGGCCAGCATGACGACGAACAGCGGCGTCATGACCTTCTTGCCGTGCTGCACCACGAAGAGCTTGGTGCCGTGGTAGCGGTCCGCGACGCCGAACTTCTTCTCGATGGACTTCAGCAGGCGGTTCTCGTTCCAGTCGTCCTCGTCCTCGTCGGACATGGCTTCCTTGACGAGCTTCCAGGCGGTGTAGATGAGGAAGGCGCCGAAGATGTAGAAGACCCACGAGAAGCTCGCGATGATCGCGGCACCGGCCGCGATGAAGATCGCCCGCAGCACGAGTGCGATCAGTACGCCGAAGAGCAGGACCCGCTGCTGGAGATGGGACGGCACGGCGAACTTCGCCATGATCAGGATGAAGACGAACAGGTTGTCCACGCTGAGCGACTTCTCGGTGATGAAGCCCGCGAAGAACTCGCCGCCCGCCTGTCCGCCGCCCCAGATCGTGACGCCGATGCCGAAGAGCACCGCGAGCACGATCCAGACGATGGTCCAGATTCCGGCTTCCTTGACCGACACGTCATGGGGCTTGCGCCCGATGAAGAAGTCGACCGCGATCAGGGCACACAGACCGAGAATGGTCAGCACCCAGATGGTCATCGAAACGTCCACTGCGCCTCCGGCTTCGTACGGCTACTGATCAGCGTCGTCGCTGCCGGAGGTCTCTTCCACCCGGGGCCGCTCACGCGACCGCCGGGCCGACGCCCCGGGACCGGATGTCCTTGATCCGTCCGTATTGACGGGTACGCCGCGCATGGGGAGTACTCCCCTCCGCTCCACAGAGAGTACCCGAAGACCCAAGAGAAGGTAAAGAAAAAGGTAAAGCGGACTCCAAGAGCGCAGGTCAGCCCAGGTTTCTCCGCCGGGCCTCCGCGATCTGTCCGAGGACCTGCCAGAGCACCGCGCTGCCCGGCGGGACCGTCGGCGGCTCGTACGTCCAGGCGTGGCCGACCCAGGGGTCGGCGAGGTGGTCGTCGGGCACGGGCGTGAGCCGGAGCAGCGAGCGCCACAGCGGGTCGAGCACGGGCCCGTACGGGGCGGCGTCGGCCCGGTCCGCGACCATCAGCAGGTGGACGCCGACGGAAGGGCCCTCGTCGGCGAGGTAGCGGAGCCGGGTGACGGCCCGGTCGTCGAAGCCGTGCGGGAAGTCGTGGACGACGAGCAGCTGGCGGGACGGGTCGAAGCCGGGCGGCAGGTCCTCTGCGGCGTCGCCCCGGACCGCCATCTGGAGCAGGTCCACCCGCTCGGTGAGCTGGGCGAGGACGGCGGTGACCCCGGCCGCGCCGCGGGCCGGGGGGCCGGCCAGGACACCGGTCTCGGCCAGCGGCGCGAAGGCCGCGGCCCCGCTGCCCGCCGGGTCGAGGACGTGGACGGTGAGGCTGCCGGCGGGATGGGCCGCGAGCAGCCTGGCGGTGTGGGCGACGGCGCTGTCCAGGGCGAGCCGGCGCAGCTCGGCGTCGTCGAGGAGTCCGGCCGCCGAGGTGCGGCCGGGGCCCGCGTCCACCCAGAGCCCGCGCTCCAGCGGGAGGCGGACGAGGAAGGGGATCCTGAGGCCGGTCCGCTCGGGGAGGTGGAGGTCGCCGAGGCGGACCGCCATCGGCGGCTCCTCCGGGGTCCGGTAGGCGTGCCAGACGGGGTTGTCCCAGCGGGCGTAGGCGGCGGGCAGGGCGGGCTCGACGACCTCGGACTCGGCGGTGAGGTGCGCGAGGTCCCGGTCGAGGACCTCCTGGGCCCGGCCCATCAACTCCTCGTGCGTGGCGCGGGCCTCGGCCCTGGCGGCGTCGCCGGCGCCTCCGACGCGGGTGCCGGGGTCGGCGAGGACCTGGTCGATCGCGCGGTCGAGGCGGTGGTCGGCGAAGTCGCGGGCGCTGCGGTAGGCGGCCACGGTCCTGGCCAGGTCCTCGAACATGCCCCACACCTGGTTGTAGAGCCGTTCGTCCATGGTCCAGCCGGTGGCGTCCCCGGCGACGGGCTCCGGGCGGGACTGCGCCGGGGCGGGCTGCGGCGGGGACGGCGGCTCGGACGGCCGGGGCGGCGGTACGGCTCCGGAGTCGGGCGCGGGAGCCGCGGGGGCCGTCCGGCGGCTCGGGTGGCTGTAGCTGATGGCGGTGGTGGAGGAGGAGGGGTCGGGGGCGGCGGGGGTGGTCGCGGCGGTCTCGGGCACCGGCTGCGGCGCCGGAGCGGCGACGGGGGTGACGGCGCGCAGGACGGCGGCGGCGAGGTCGGCGGCGGCCGGGGCGCCCTGGTCGGCGAGGAGCTCGGCGAGCCCGCCCTCGTACCCCTGTCCGACGGCGCGGACCTTCCAGACGCCCTGCCGGCGGTACAGCTCCAGGGCGACGACGGCGGACTCCCGGTCGAGGCCGGTGATGGTGTACGTGGCGACGGCGGCGCCCGCCGGGTCGGCGACGGACACGAAGGGGGCGGCGGCGGTGCCGAAGCGGGACGGCCCGCCCGCGTCCGGCGGCAGGGCGAGGAGCAGCGAGATCCGGTGGACGGTGTCCGGGAGGGCCGCGAGGTCCACGGCGATGCGGTGCTCCGCGGCGGCCCCTTCGGGCACCTCGACCCCGGGCCGTACCGGGGCGCCGGGGTGGGCGATCCACTCGGCGCCGGCGACCTGTCCCCGCTCGTCGCCGAGGGTGGCCCCGGCGACGACCGGGTGTCCGGCGGAGACCCGGAGTTCGAGTCGGGTGTCGGGCAGGGGGTGGTTCTGCCCCCGGACCAGCTCGGCCGTCATCTCGACTCTGTATCCCCTCGGCGCTGTTCTCGGTCGGTGCGTGCTCGTTCGGCGCGTTCCCGGTCGGGTCGGCGCTCGTCCCGGTCGGGTCGGCGCGGCCCCGGTCGGGTCGGCGCTCGTCCCGGTCGGTCATGCGGGACAGCTCCCGGCGGGCCGGTGCCCGTCGGGAGCTGCGGTGCGGTGGTGCCGCGGCGGCGGGGCCCTGTGCCGGGCCCGCCGGTCCGTCCTACAGGTGCGGCAGGATCGACGGCATCAGGTCCTGGAAGGTGCGGCCGTTGGCCGGGTTGCCCAGGGCCGTCATCTGCCAGCCCGCGCCGGCCCGGTGCACCTTCGCCATGATCTGCGCGGTGTACTGGCCGCCGCCGTCCAGGGTGTAGCGCGCGAGCTCCTGGCCGGTCGTCTCGTCGACGAGCCGGCAGAAGGCGTTCTGCACCTCCTGGAAGGTCTGCCCGGTGAAGGAGTTCACCGTGAAGACGATCTGGTCGATGTGGACGGGGATCCGCTGGAGGTCGACGAGGATGGCCTCGTCGTCGCCGCCCTGGCCCACGCCGCCCACCAGGTTGTCACCGGTGTGCCGGACGGAGCCGTCGTCGCTGACCAGGTGACGGAAGAAGACCACGTCCACCGGCTGCTTCTCGGCGAAGAGCACCGCGGAGGCGTCCAGGTCGATCTCGCGGGTGCGCGAGCCGAAGAGCCCCCGGCGCGGCGCGGCCTGCCAGCCGAGCCCCATCCGTACCTGGGTGAGGCTGCCCCCGCCCTGCTTCTCCAGGCTGATGGCCTGCCCCTTGGTCATGTTGACCGTCACGCGCTGCCCCTCTCGTCGTTGTGGCAGCACCCTACGCAGGGCCACTGACAACGTGCCGGGCGCGGCCCGGTTTTGTGTCGGTCTTGCAACACACCGTGCCGTCTCCGTTCACGCCAGCCCCGCCTCCTTCATCTGGCGCAGCTCCTTCTTCAGTTCGGCGACCTCGTCGCGCAGCCGGGCGGCCACCTCGAACTGGAGCTCGGCGGCGGCGGCGCGCATCCGTTCCGTCATCTCCTCGATGACTCCGGCCAGTTCGGCGGCGGGCCGGTCGCCCAGCTCCAGCGTCGAGCCGCCCTTGGCGGCCTTGGCGGCCTTGCCGGCCTTCGGGGTGTGCGCGGCGAGCGAGGGGACCGGCGACTTGGCGCCCTTGCCGTCCTTGGCCTGCCGGTAGCCGCTGCCGAGCAGCTGCTCGGTGTCGACCTCCTCGCGGGCGATGGTGGCGACGATGTCGTTGATCTTCTTGCGGAGCGGCTGCGGGTCGATCCCGTGCTCCGTGTTGTAGGCGACCTGCTTCTCGCGGCGCCGGTTGGTCTCGTCGATGGCCTGGGCCATCGCGGGGGTGATCGTGTCGGCGTACATGTGGACCTGTCCGGACACGTTCCGCGCGGCGCGGCCGATCGTCTGGATGAGGGAGGTCCCGGAGCGCAGGAAGCCCTGCTTGTCGGCGTCGAGGATGGCGACGAGGGAGACCTCGGGCAGGTCGAGGCCCTCGCGGAGCAGGTTGATGCCGACGAGGACGTCGTACTCCCCGGAGCGCAGTTCGCGCAGCAGCTCGATGCGGCGCAGGGTGTCGACGTCGCTGTGGAGGTAGCGGACCTGGATGCCGAGCTCCAGGAAGTAGTCGGTGAGGTCCTCGGCCATCTTCTTGGTGAGGGTGGTGACGAGGACGCGCTCGTCCCGCTCGGTGCGGACCCGGATCTCGTGGACGAGGTCGTCGATCTGGCCCTCGGTGGGCTTGACGACGACCTCGGGGTCGACGAGGCCGGTGGGGCGGATGATCTGCTCGACGAAGCCGTCGGAGCGGGACAGCTCGTAGGTGCCGGGGGTGGCGGAGAGGTAGACGGTCTGGCCGATCCGCTGCTGGAACTCCTCCCACTTCAGCGGCCGGTTGTCGAGGGCGGAGGGGAGCCGGAAGCCGTGGTCGACGAGGGTCCGCTTGCGGGAGGCGTCGCCCTCGTACATGGCGCCGATCTGCGGCACGGTGACGTGCGACTCGTCGATGACGAGGAGGAAGTCCTCGGGGAAGTAGTCGAGGAGGGTGTTGGGCGGGGAGCCCGGCTCGCGGCCGTCGAAGTGCATCGAGTAGTTCTCGATGCCGGAGCAGGAGCCGATCTGGCGCATCATCTCGATGTCGTAGGTGGTGCGCATGCGGAGCCGCTGGGCCTCCAGCATCTTGCCCTGCTTCTCCAGCTCCTTCAGGCGCTGGTCGAGCTCGCGCTCGATGTCGTTGACGGCCCGCTCCATGCGCTCGGGGCCGGCGACGTAGTGGCTGGCGGGGAAGACGTACAGCTGCTGGTCGTCGCTGATGATCTCGCCGGTCAGCGGGTGGAGGGTGGAGAGCGCCTCGATCTCGTCGCCGAACATCTCGATGCGGACGGCGAGCTCCTCGTACACGGGGAAGATCTCGATGGTGTCGCCGCGGACCCGGAAGGTGCCCCGGGTGAAGGCGAGGTCGTTGCGCGTGTACTGGATGTCGACGAAGCGGCGGAGCAGCTGGTCCCGGTCGATCTCCTCGCCGACCTTGAGCGGGACCATGCGGTCCACGTACTCCTGCGGGGTGCCGAGGCCGTAGATGCAGGAGACGGAGGCGACCACGACCACGTCACGGCGGGTGAGCAGCGAGTTGGTGGCGGAGTGGCGCAGCCGCTCGACCTCCTCGTTGATCGAGGAGTCCTTCTCGATGTAGGTGTCCGACTGGGGGACGTACGCCTCGGGCTGGTAGTAGTCGTAGTACGAGACGAAGTACTCGACGGCGTTGTTCGGCAGGAGCTCGCGGAACTCGTTCGCCAGCTGGGCGGCCAGGGTCTTGTTCGGCGCCATCACCAGGGTGGGGCGCTGGAGCTTCTCGATCATCCAGGCCGTGGTGGCCGACTTGCCGGTGCCGGTGGCGCCGAGCAGGACGACGTCCTTCTCGCCGGCGCGGATGCGCCGGTCCAGCTCGGCGATGGCCGCCGGCTGGTCGCCGCTCGGCTGGTAGGGGGAGACGACCTCGAAGGGCGCCACCGAACGTTCGATCTTGGAAACGGGCCGCATGCCACCACCGTACGACTCGCCACCGACAGTCGGGGGGCGATCGCCTCGCGGCGGCCCTCCGTCACCAGTCCTGGGAGCGGTGTCCGCCCCTCGGGGCCGAGCGGCGGAGAGCGCGGCCGGCGGGGCGGGCGGTCCAGTTGGCGGGCTCGCCGTAGCCGGGGGCGGGGACGCCGGGGCGGTACGCGGAGCGGGCGGGGGCCCGCTGCCAGTCGGGGTCGCCCATGACGAGCAGCGGGTCGAACATGACCACGACGGCGGCGAGGATGAGGAAGACGGCGGGGCCGATCAGCATCGGCAGCAGCAGCGAGCCGGCGCCCGCGCCCGTGCCCGCGGCGGCCGGGGTGCCGTGCAGGTGCACGCTGACGGCCGCCATCGCCGTGTAGTGCATGCCGCTGACGGCGACGCCCATGACGAGACTGGCCCCGAGGCTGGCGAGGAAGCCGTGGACCGAGACCGCGGCCCAGAGGGCGGTGGTGGCGGCGACGACGGCGATGACCACGGAGAACGCGACGGTGAGGGGGTCGTACTCGATCCGTCCCGGCAGCCGCATCCCGGCCATGCCGAGGTAGTGCATGGTGGCGACGCCGAGACCGGTGATGGTGCCGCCGGTGACGAGGGTGAGCGCGGTGGCACCGCGGTAGCCGACGATGAAGATGCCGATGCCGACCATGACGACGGCGACGGCGAGGCTGGCGAAGGTGATCGGCCGGTCGTAGTCGATCGGTGCCTGCTGGACCGAGAAACCCATCATGGCGATGAAGTGCATGGTCCAGATGCCGGTGCCGATGGAGGTGGATCCGAGGGCGAGCCAGCCGGCCTTGAAGGAGTCCCGGTGGCGCAGCGAGCGGGTCGTGCATCTCAGCCCCAGGGCACCGCCGAGGCAGGCCATGAGAAAGGCCGCCACCGGCGTGACGATCCCGTAGCTGAATCCGTCGACCGTGCCCTGCATGAGCGTGTGCCCTCCCACCCCTGGCGCATGGACGTCCGAAAACAGTCGGTACCGCTGGGTAGTACTACCGGGGCGAGATTATGGCCCGTGAGGGGGGCCGGGGGCATCTGACCGGGGATTTTCCGGTGGTGAGACCGGAGCGAGACCGGTCCGTGACCTCTCGGTGCGGTCGCGCCGCCGGATCGCCGCCGATCGGACGTTCTGGCCGGAGGGCGTCGGTGGCGCGCTTGCGGCCCCGGGCGGGCCGCCCGCACGGGGGCGGGGCTGTCGGTGCCGGGACGTACGGTGAGGCCATGGACATCGAGGAGGGACCGCGGGGCGCGACCGTCGAGTGGGCGGTCGTGCCGAGCGGCGTCGGCCCGCTCTTCCTGGCGGCCACCGGGCGGGGGCTCGTGCGGGTCGAGTTCCACGCGGGCGAGGGGCGCCGGGAGCGGATGCCGGAGCGGCTGGCCGAGCAGCTGGGAGCCGAGGTCGTCGAGTGCGCCACGGGGCGGCTCGCGGAGCCGGTGCGGCAGCTGGACCGGTACTTCGCGGGCGCGCTGCGCGCGTTCGACCTGCCGCTGGACTGGTCGCTGGCGACCGGCTTCAACCGCCGGGTGCTGCGCGAGCTGGCCGAGGCCGTCCCGTTCGGGACGGTGGTCGGGTACGGGGATCTGGCCCGGCGCGTCGGGCAGCCGGAGGCCGCGCAGGCCGTGGGCGCGGCGATGGGTGCCAATCCGCTGCCGGTGGTGGTGCCGTGCCACCGCGTGGTGGAGAGCGACGGCGGCCTCGGAGGCTTCGGCGGCGGCCTGGAGACGAAGCGAAGACTCCTGGCGCTCGAAGGGGTGCTGCCGGAACCCCTGTTCTGAGGGAACGGGCCGGAGGGCCGTCCGGACGACGTCTTCGGGGGGGCCGATCGCCGCGTCTCCGGCCTTCGCCCGGGGGCCGGGGTGCCGTGCCCCGGACGTTCCCCTCGGATGCCTGGACTGGCACACTCCGGTAGTGACCAAAACGCCCGACGCCCCTGACACCACCGTGGCTGGAGGGACAGGCCCCGCCGTCTCCCCCGCCGCCCTGCCGCAGCTGCGCCGCCGCGTCCAGGCCGTGCTCGTCGCCACCCAGATCCTCGGGGGTCTCGGGATCGCGACCGGCGTCGCGCTCGCCGCCGTCCTCGCCACCGAGGTGAGCGGCACGGACGCGCTCGCGGGGCTCGCCTCGACGGCGACGGTCGCCGGGCCCGCACTGCTCGCGATGCCGCTGGCGGCGCTGATGGCGCGCCGGGGCCGGCGCGCCGGTCTGGTGCTCGCCTATCTGCTGGGCGCGCTCGGGGCCGGCGTGGCGGTGCTCGGCGCGGTCGTCGGCAGCTTCCCGGTGCTGCTCATCGGGCTCGTGGGCTTCGGCGCGGGCTCGTCGGCCAATCTCGCGGCCCGGTTCGCCGCCGCGGACCTGGCGGAGCCGGACCGGCGGGCGCGGGCCATTTCGACGGTGGTGTGGGCGACCACCATCGGCGCCGTCCTCGGCCCGAACATCGCGGCGCCGGCCGGGCGCAGCGTCGCGGGCCTCGGCATACCCGTGGCGGCGGGGCCGTTCCTGTGGGCCGCCGTGGTGTTCGTGGTGTCGGCGGTGGTGGTGGCGGTGCTGCTGCGGCCCGACCCGCTGCTGACGGCCCGGGCGCTGGCCGCCGCGGTCGCGGGCGCGGCGGGGGAACCGCCGGAGAGCCGGTCGCTGCGGGCCGGGCTGCGCGCCGTCCGGGAGTCGCCGCAGGCGCGGATCGCCCTGGTCACGGTGGCCGGCGCGCACGCCGTGATGGTGTCGATCATGTCGATGACTCCGGTCGCCCTCTCCCACCACGGCGCCGGCATCGAGCTGATCGGGCTCGTGATCAGCGTGCACATCGCGGGCATGTACGCGTTCTCGCCGGTGATGGGCTGGCTCGCGGACCGGCTCGGCCGGCTCGCGGTGATCGGTCTCGCGGTCGGACTGCTGGGGTTCGCGGCGCTGCTCGCGGGGACGGCGGGGGCGAGCCACACGCGGGTCGCGGCCGGTCTGTTCGTCCTGGGGCTCGGCTGGTCGGCCGGTCTGGTGTCGGGCTCGGCGCTGCTGACGGACTCGGTGCCGCAGGCGGCGCGCGCGGCCGTCCAGGGCCTCTCGGACACGGTGATGAACACGGCGGCCGGCCTCGGCGGCCTGGCGGCCGGTGTGATCGTCTCCCAGGTGGGCTACGGGCCGCTCAACGCCCTCGCGGCCGCCCTGCTGCTGCCGATGGCGGCCCTGGCCCTGCGGGGCGTGCTCCGCAGGGCCTGACCCACGCGCCCCCGGGTCAGGGCAGGGTGATGTGGTACGCCTTGCGCAGCGTCTCGTGGACGGTCCAGGTGGTCCGGTCACCCTCGCGCAGGACGCAGGCGTCACCGGGCCCGATCTCCATCGTGGCGCCGCCCTCGACGGCGACGGTGGCCCGGCCGCTGACGACGACGAAGAGCTCGTTGGCCTCGGTGTCGGTCACGACGCCGGGGGTGATCTGCCAGATGCCGCGCAACTGCTTGCCGTCGGCGGACTCCCACAGGACCTTGCCGGTCACCTCGGGGGTGCCGGCCACGATCTGGCCGGGGTCGAGCGGCTCGGCTTCGAGCTCGGCGTCGGGGATGTGGACGGCGAAGGAGGGGAGGTCGTGTGTCGTCATGGGCGGTGACTGTAGCCGGGCTCCGGGGCGTCAGGTGACAGCGGGACCGCGGAAGGAATCCCTCCGTTCACACCGCTGACCAGGCACGTTCCTCTCCGGCGCCGTCGGCGACGGATTCCGCAGCCGGGCCTTGCCCGCCGCTCCGGCGGGGTCCGGCACGGTTCGGCCCCGCCCGCCGGACGCCCGGAAACCGAATCCGTACCCCACTCGCACCCCCGTGCGAAAGGGGGGTGGCGGGAGATCGCCAGAGGTGTTTGCGGGGCGGACGGGCGCGCCAGAAATGGACCATGACCACGACCACACTGGTGTCCGAAGAGGTACGGGACGCGCTCCGCGAGGGCCGGCCCGTCGTCGCCCTCGAATCGACGATCATCGCCCACGGCCTCCCGCGCCCCCGGAACCTTCAGGTGGCGGTCGAGCTGGAGGAGTCGGTACGGGACCGGGGCGCCGTGCCCGCCACCATCGCCGTGCTCGACGGGGTCGCGCGGATCGGCCTCGACCGGGCGGGGCTGACCCGGATCGCCGAGGATCCGTCGGTGCGCAAGCTCGGCCACCGCGACCTGGCTCCGGCGATCGCCACCGGCGCCTCGGGGGCGACCACGGTCTCGGCGACGGCCCGGCTCGCCGAGGGCGCGGGCATACGCGTCTTCGCCACCGGCGGCCTCGGCGGGGTGCACCGCGAATGGCGCGAGACCCAGGACGAGTCCGCCGACCTGCGGCTGCTCGCCGAGGTGGGCGTCACCGTGGTCTGCGCGGGCGTGAAGTCGATCCTCGACGTGCCGGCGACCCTCCAGCGGCTGGAGACGCTGGGCGTGACCGTCGCCGGGTACGGCACGGAGACCTTCCCCGGCTTCTACCTCTCCTCCTCCGGGGAGCCGGTCGACTGGACGCTGCGCAGCCCGGCGGAGGTCGCCGCCGTCATACGGGCCCGGGAGGCACTGGGCCGGCCGTGGTCGGCGCTGGTCGTGGCCAACCCGGTGCCGGAGGCGGAGCAGCTGGACCCGGCGCTGCACGACCGGGTGCTCGCCCGGGGCCTCGCCGAGCTGAAGGAGAAGGGGATCACCGGGCAGGCGGTGACGCCCTTCCTCCTGGAGTACCTGACCACCCACACGGACGGCGCGTCCCTGGAGGCCAACCTGGCGGCGGTGCGGGGCAACGTCCGGCTCGCGGCGGAGATCGCGGGGGCGTACGCGACGGGCGGGCGGTGACGGGGTGGACCGGGCGGCGGGGGCGCGGGGAGCCGGGCCGGTGAACCGGACCGGAGCGCTGCTGGTCGTCGGGGACGTCGTCACGGACGTGGTGGCCCGGCACGGGACCCCGCTCGCGCCGGCGACGGACACGGCGGCGGCCATCCGCGTCCTGCCGGGCGGCGCGGGGGCCAACGCGGCCTGCTGGGCCGCCCGTTCGGGCCACCGGGACGTCCGGCTGCTCGGCCGGGTCGGCACCGACGCGGCGGGCTGGCACGAGCGGACGCTGGTCGAGGCGGGCGTCAGGCCGCTCCTCGTACCCGACCCGGAGGCCCCGACGGGCACGGTGATAGCCCTGGTGGACGCGGCGGCGGAGCGCACCTTCCTGACCGACGGCGGGGCCGTGCTGCGACTGAGCCCCGCCGACTGGTCGGCCGGGCTGCTGGACGGCGTGGCGGCGCTCCACCTCTCCGGCTACCTCTTCTTCGCCCCGTCGAGCCGGGCGGCGGCCCTCCTCGCCCTGCGGGACGCCCGGGCCGCCGGGACACCGGTGAGCGTGGACCCGGCCTCGGCCGGCTTCCTCGCCGGGCTGGGTCCCGAGCGGTTCCTCGCGGCCGTGGACGGCGTCTCCGTGCTGCTGCCCAACGCCGACGAGGCCCGGCTCCTCACCGGCGCGCCGGACCCGGAGACGGCGGCCCGGGAGCTGAGCCGCCGGGTGCCGCTGGTCGCGGTGACGCTGGGCGCGGCCGGCGCGCTGGTCGCCGAGGCGGGCGCGGTCACCGCCCGGGTGACGGCCCCACCGGTGGCACCCGAGCGGCGGATGGACTCGACGGGCGCGGGAGACGCGTTCACCGGGGCGTTCCTCGCCGCCCTGCTGGCGGGCGCGGACCCGGCCGAGGCGGCCGAGGCGGGGTGCGCGGCGGGCGCCGAGGCGGTGACGGTGATCGGCGGCCGGCCGCCGTCAGTCTGAGCCGAGCGCCCCGAGCCCGGTCCACGCCGGGTGCCGAGGGTCGTCGGCGCGGACGACGACGTCGGCGCTCCCGGCCGGATCGGCCTCCGCCTCGTACCGGGCGAAGGCGGGCAGCGTCCACGACTCCTCGGCGCGCCGGGCGAGGGCGCCGGGCGACAGCCGCAGATGGACGCTCAGATCGAAGGGGAACCAGTGCCCGAGGAGGAACGGCCCGTGCAGCACCAGGACACCGCCCGGCGGCAGCGTCACATAGGGGGTGCGCGTCGCCCGGTCCTTCACCGGGTCCCACAGGTCGGGCAGGATCCGCCCGTCGCCGCCGGGTTCCAGCGGGGTGAACACCTCCCGCCACAGCGCGCCCGTGTCGGTCCAGCCGTCGTAGTACGCGTCGGGGTCGCGCTTCCCGTGCTCGTACCGCAGCGACGCCGGCCGCAGGAATCCCCCGGTCCCGACGACCCGCACCGGGCGCCCCCGGTCCTGGAGCTGCTCCGCGAGCAGTCCGGCGAGCTCCTCGCCCCCGGCGGCCGGGGCCCCGTCGACGGCGACCCTCAGCCGATCGCCGCCGTCGCCGGGCACCAGCCGGTCCACGTGCCTCGCCAGCCGCCCGGCCATCCGGCCCCAGGTGATCGCCTCGTATCGCATCCCACCCATTCTGCCCCGCGCGCCCCCGGACTTGACCTTGTCACTGGCGTCACGGTTCCACCATCGGCTCCATGAACACCACCGCCACCACCGCCACCCCCAGGGTCGTCCTCGTCACCGGCGCGGGCACCGGCATCGGCCGGGCCACCGCACGGGCCTTCGCCCGGCAGGGCGCCACCGTCGTCGCCGTCGGCCGCAGGCCCGAGCCCCTAAGGGAGACCGCCGCCGACGCCCCGGCCGCGATCCACCCGCACCCCGCCGACATCACCGCCGAAGGCGCCCCCGAGGAGATCATCAGGGCCGTCCTCGCGGCCCACGGCCGCCTCGACGTCCTGGTCAACAACGCGGGGATCGCCGGCGGCGGCCCCCTCGGCACCCTCGACCGGAACGTGATCGCGCCCCTCCTGGAGACCAACCTCCTCGCGCCCGTGCTCCTCACCCAGGCAGCCGTGCCCGCGCTGCGCGCCTCCCGGGGCGTGGTCGTGAACGTGACCACGACGATCGGGCAGCGCGGCTGGCCGAACAGCTCGGTCTATCCGGCGACCAAGAGCGCCCTGGAGACGCTCACCCGCTGCTGGGCCGTCGAACTCGCGCCCGCCGGGATCCGGGTGGTGGCGGTCGCCCCCGGCGCCGTCGAGACGCCGATCGCCGACCACATGGGCCTGACGCCCGAGCAGCGGCGGGCGGTGCGCGAGTGGCAGGTCGCGCACACGCCGCTCGGCCGGGTCGGCCGGCCCGAGGAGGTCGCCTGGGCGGTCACCGCGCTCGCCGCGCCCGACGCCGCCTTCCTCACCGGGACGGTGCTCCCCGTGGACGGGGGTGCGCTGGTCGCGTGATACGACTGGGCGGATGCGCATCGGTGAACTGGCCCGCAGGACGGGCGTGTCGGCGCGGGCCCTGCGCCACTACGAGCAGGCCGGGCTGATCGCCTCGGAGCGCGCGGCCAACGGCTACCGCAGGTACGAGGAGGGCGCGGTCGTCCGCGTCGCCAACATCCGGTACCTCCTGGACGCCGGTCTCACCCTCGACGACGTGTCGGCCTTCCGCTCCTGCCTCGACGGCGACCTGCCGTCGGTGCGGCCGTCCGCCCGCGGCCTGGAGATCGCCCGCGAGCGGCTCGCGGTGCTCGACGCGCGGATCGCGGCGCAGACGGCGGCCCGCGACCGGCTCGCGGCGGCGCTCGCCGGCCGCTCGGGCAGTGACGCGACCGGCCCCGGAATGCCATGATCTGACGGTCCGAAGGATCTTCGGGCGGTCGCGACGACCACGGGAGGGAAACCGTTCATGGACCTCGTCGCCCCCGTCGTCGTCGAACCGCTGCGCCGCCCCCGCTGCTCGGAGTGCCGGCAGGGACCGCTGGAGCGGATGATCGTCGAGTACGACCGGCCGGTCTGCCTGGACTGCGCCGACCTCGGCCATCTGGTCTTCCTGCGCCGGGGCGACACCGCGCTCACCCGGCGCGCCCGCGAGCGCAGCGCCCTGTGGGCGGTGGTGGTGCGGCACAACCGGCGCCGCACCCGGTACGAGCGGCAGGGGCTGCTCGTCGAGGAGGCGGCCCTCGCCCTGGCGGAGACCGCCTGCCTCGCCGACGCCGAGGCCCGGGCCCGCCGCCGGGCCAGGGACGCGGAGCGGCGCGCGGTCCGGGACGCCGGGATCACCGAGGCGCTGCGGGCGGAGATCCTGCGGCTCTTCCCCGCGATCCCGCCGGAGCGGGCGGCCGAGATCGCCGGCCACGCCTCGGCGAAGGGCAGCGGCCGGGTGGGCAGGACCGCCGCCGGGCGCGCCCTCGACCGGGGCGCCGTGACGGCCGCGGTCCGCGCCTCGGTACGGCACCTGGACACCCCGTACGACACGCTGCTGATGAGCGGTGTCCCCCGCCACCGGGCCCGCACCGCGGTCGCCCCGGCGATCGAGACGGTGCTGCGGTCCTGGCGCCCTTCGGCGACCGACGCGCACGGACACACGGACACGCGGACGCGCCCGGCGTGACGGGCACGACGGGCGCGGAGGGGGCGCCGGGCCGGGCCGACCGCTGACGGCTCGGACGTCAGCGGAGCCGGCCCCGGCGGGGAAGGTCCGGGGTCAGACCTGGTCGGCCGCGCGGCGGGCGCGGCGGTACATCAGCGCGCCGCCGAGGAGGAGCGCGGCGCTGCCCGCGGCGGCGTAGCCGACGCTCTCGCTGCCGGTGGCGGCGAGGGCCACGGTGCGGGTCTCACCCTGCGGCGCGGGGGCCGGGGCAGGGGCGGGCGCGGGGGCGGGGGCCTCCGGCTTCTCCTGCTCCGCGACCGGCTTCGGCGGCACGTTGCGCACCGGCGTCTCCGGGCGCGGGGTCGGGATCTCGACCTGCGGCTCCTCGGGGGTGCTCGGGGTGTTGACCCCGGTGTTGCCGACGGCCGGGTTGCCGACGCCGACGACGTTGACCGAGTTGCCGACCACGTTGACCGGCAGGTCGATCGGGAGCTGGATGCCGTTCCCGGACAGCACGCCGGGCGAGCCCTCGGTGTGGCTCTCGGCGGTGGCGCCGCCGCCGTTCACCGCGCCGCCGTCGGAGGAGCCGCCGCCACGGGTGTCGGTCTGCTCGCCGCCGCGCGGGGTCACGGCCTCGTCCTTGTGGGTGCGGCCGGGGCCGCCGTCCCGGGACTCCCCGGCCGGGGCCGAGGTGTTGGCGCACGAGTTGCCCGCGGCCGGGTTGAGCAGCCCGACCACGTTGACCGTGTTCCCGCAGAGGTTGACCGGCACGTGGACCGGCAGCTGGATCGTGTTGCCGGAGATGACTCCCGGCGAGCCGACCGCGGCGCCCTCGGCACCGGAGTCCGCGTGGGCGGCGCCCGCCGACAGCGCGAGCGCACCACCCGTGACCATCAGTGTGGCCAGACCACTTCGGCGCATCTGCCTCATGGCTTCCTGCCTTCCGGAGTTGCACGGGCAAGTGCCCGTACCGGAATAAACGCGACGAACACGGATGCCGGATCCGGCCGTTGGCGTGATTCACTCCTTCGAGGGAGCGCCGTTCGAGTGGCCGCCCCGACTCGCCTCAGCGGCCCAGGAGTTCGGTGAGGGCTCCGACCGGGTCGGCGTCGGGGACACCGCGCGGCCACCAGTCCTCGCGCCCCCGGTCGGATTCGTACGGGTACCACAGGCCGTCCTGGCCCAGCCGGAGCTGGAGCGACGCGGTGGAGAGCCGGTTGCGCCAGGGGCGGAACGCCGGGAAGTCGGCGGCGATGAGCGCGGGTCTGGCCCGGTCGAACGGTCCGGCGGGCGGGTCCCAGGGCTCCTCCAGGACCGCGAGGCCCGCCGCCCCGCCCTGGCGCCAGGCGGCGACGGCGCGGGCGAGGTCGGTGGGGGTCCGGTCGAGCGCGTCGGCCAGGTCCCGGTAGAGGGCGCGGGTCGACACGGTGAGACCGGAGCCGGGGTGGGCGGCGGCGAGCCGGACCGCGTCCTGCCACGGGGTGAGCCCGGCGACCGGGTCGCGCCCGGTGGCGAGGAAGGCGTGGGCGCGGGCCGCGGCCTCCCCGGCCAGCAGGTCCAGCGCGAGGGGGTCGGGGGCGTGCGGGTCCGGCGGGAAGACCGCGGGGCGGCCGGGCCGGTCCGGGAGCGGCAGCGGCGGTGGCAGCGGCGGTACCGGCCCGGCGACGGCGAGCACGTCCCTGGCGGGCACGGCGGGCAGCACGGGCACGGTGGTACCGGACTCGACGGCGGACCGGGCCGCGTTCCGCCGGGAGAGCTCGGCGAGGAGCTCGCCCTCCCCTCGGCCGCGCATCAGGAACAGGACGAAGGGATCCTCGTCGAGGAGGCGGGCCGCCTGGTAACAGAGGGCCGCGGCGTGCTTGCACGGGAAGCCGTCGTCGGGGCACGAGCAGTCGGGCAGCAGGTCACCGGGGGCGGGCAGCAGCCCCTCGACCGCCTCCAGGGCGTGCGGGACCTCCTTGTCCAGGAGGGCGGCCATGTGCGCGGGCCGGGCCGCGGCCTCGTCGAGGAAGAGTTCCCAGCCGTCGTCCCCGAGGATCCGCATCCGGATCTCGGTGCGGTACGGGCGGATCCGGCTGCCGTGCACATAGGCGACGACCCGGCCGGGGGTGACGGTGATCGCGTCGACCTTGCCGCGCTCCGCGTAGGCCCGGCCGCGGGCGAGGCGGGCCGGGTCGAGGGCGGTGCGCTCCAGGGCGGCCACCCAGGCGTTGCCCCACCAGGTGGCGGCGAAGCTCCCGTCGGAGGTGCGACGGGGCGGGACGGCCGGGAAGGTACGGCGGCGGTCGTCGTGGCGGGGGCCGACCCCGCGCGCGGGGCGGGCGGCCCGGGCTCCGGGGCGGTTCACGCGGACCTCCTCAGGGAGACCAGGTCGGCCAGTTCGCGGTCGGTGAGTTCGGTGAAGGCGGCCTCGCCGGAGCCCAGGACCGCGTCGGCGAGCGCCTTCTTGGCGCGGAGCAGTTCGGCGATGCGGTCCTCGACGGTGCCCTCGGTGACGAGCCGGTGCACCTGGACGGGCTGGGTCTGGCCGATCCGGTAGGCGCGGTCGGTGGCCTGGTCCTCGACCGCCGGGTTCCACCAGCGGTCGTAGTGGACGACGTGCCCGGCCCGGGTGAGGTTGAGGCCGGTGCCCGCGGCCTTCAGGGAGAGCAGGAAGACGGGCACCTCGCCCGCCTGGAAGCGGTCGACCATCCGCTCCCGCTCGGCCACCGGCGTCCCGCCGTGGAGGAGTTGGCTGCCGATCCCGCGCGCGGTGAGGTGGTCGGCCAGGAGCCGGGCCATCGTCACGTACTGCGTGAAGACGAGGACGGAACCGTCTTCGGCGAGGATCGTGTCGAGGAGCTCGTCGAGGAGGGCGAGCTTGCCGGAGCGGCCGGCGAGACGGGCGGTGCCACGGCCCTGGACGTCCTCCTTGAGGTACTGCGCGGGATGGTTGCAGATCTGCTTGAGCGAGGTCAGCAGCTTCATCACCAGACCGCGCCGGGCCATCCCCTCGGCGGCCTCGATCAGGCCCAGCGTCTCGCGGACCACCGCCTCGTACAGCGACGCCTGTTCACGGGTGAGCGGCACCGGATGGTCCGACTCCGTCTTGGGCGGCAGCTCGGGGACGATGCCCGGGTCCGACTTGCGGCGGCGCAGCAGGAAGGGACGGACGAGGCGGGCGAGCCGCTCCACCGCCTCCTCGTTCTCCAGCTCCTCGTGGTTCTCCGCCGCGCGCGCGTGGCGGGAGCGGAACGCCTTCAGCGGGCCCAGGAGTCCGGGCGTGGTCCAGTCGAGGATGGCCCACAGTTCGGAGAGGTTGTTCTCCACGGGCGTGCCGGTGAGGGCGACCCGGGCGGGCGCGGGGATGGTCCGGAGCGCCTTCGCGGTCGCGGAGAACGGGTTCTTCACGTGCTGCGCCTCGTCCGCGACGATCATCCCCCAGGACCGCTCGGCGAGCCGCGCGGCACGGGTGCGCAAGGTGCCGTAGGTGGTGAGGACGATGCCGCCGTCCAGGTCGCCGAGGTCCCGCGCGGTGCCGTGGAAGCGGCGGACGGGCACACCGGGGGCGAATCTGGCCGCCTCCCGCTGCCAGTTGCCGAGGAGGGAGGCGGGGCAGACCACCAGGGTGGGCTCGCGGCGCGCCCGGCGCAGGTGGAGGGCGAGCACGGTGACGGTCTTCCCGAGACCCATGTCGTCGGCGAGGCAGCCGCCGAGGCCGAGCGAGGTCATCAGGTCGAGCCAGGCGAGGCCGCGGAGCTGGTAGTCCCGGAGGGTGGCGGTGAGACCGGGCGGGGGCACGGCGGCCTCGGGACCGGCGAGGAGCCGGTCGCGGAGGACGGCGAGCGCGCCGACGGGCACGGCGGGGACGGTCTCGCCGTCGACCTCGGCGCTGCCGGTGAGGGCGGCGGCGAGGGCGTCGACCGGTTCCAGCAGGCCCAGTTCGCGCTTGCGGGCCTTGCGGACGAGGTCGGGGTCGACGACGACCCAGCGGTCACGGAGCCGGACGACGGGCCGGTGCGCCTCGGCGAGCAGGTCCATCTCGCCCTGGGTGAGCGGATCGCCGTCGAGGGCGAGCTGCCAGTCGAAGCGGAGCAGTTCGGTGGAGTCGAAGAAGCTGGTGCCGTCGGTGGCGGAGCCGGGCGCGGAGCGGGCGGGGCGGACGACGGCGGAGGCGCTCAGCGAGCGTGCCAGGTCGCGCGGCCAGTGCAGGGCCACCCCGGCGTCGGCGAGCCGGGCGGCGGCGGGGCCCAGCAGCTCGTACAGCTCGGACTCGGTGACGGCGAGGACGTCGGGCGCGTCCCGCTCCAGGAGGCGGCCGAGCGGCGGCCAGATCCGGGCGGCGCGGCGCAGGGCGAGGAGGGCGTCGATGCGGGCCCGGGGGCCGAAGTGCTCCCCCTCCCCCGCCCACAGCGCGGCGGCGTCGATGACGAGGGTCGGGTCGGCGAGGCTGTGCACCTGGAGGACGGCGGCCGCGGCCCGCCGCTCGGCTCCGCCCTCGGCCTCGTCGGCGATGTCGAAGAGTTCGGCGGCGGAGAGGTCGAGCCGCAGCGAGATCCGCACCCCCGCGTCCATGCCGGCGGCGGCCTCGGCGGCCCACGCGCGGGCCCCGGGGAGGTGCTGGGGGGCGGCGGACGCGAAGGGCGCACCGACCGCGTGCACGGCGGCCGGCGTACGCGGCAGGGTGTCCGCCACCGCGTCCAGGAAGGCCCGCACGAGCGCCTCCGGATCGGGCAGCCCGAGCGGACCGGAACCGGCGACGGGCACCGCGTGCGCCTCGTACGGCATGGCGGCGGCGACGGCCCTCAGATGGGCGATGTCCTCGGCGTCGAGCGGCCCGGCGCGCCAGGCGTCCAGGTCGTCGGCGGTGAGGCCGGGCAGCAGCCGGCCCCGGGCGACCAGGTGCAGGGCGTGCAGCGCGGCGGCGCCCCAGCAGGCGGTGGCGGGGTGGGCGGCGGGGCTGTGCCGGGCGGCGACGAGCAGCGGCAGGGCCGTGGCCACCGGCAGGATGACGGCGGGGACCTCCCGGCCGCGGGCGCCAGTGCCGTGCCTGCGGGCGACGGTGATCCGGGTGCTCTCCGCCCCGGCGAGCCCGTCGGGCGCGGGCAGCGGCGCCCCGTCCGGGGACCAGAGGGCGATCCGGCCGTCCCGGGGCAGCGCGGCGGGCAGGAACACGGCGGCACGCGCCGCCCAGCGCTCCGTCATGGTGCCGCCCTCCCTTCCCCCGGGAATCCGTCCGGCCGGCGCGGAGCTTCCCCGCCGGTACCCCCGACCTTACGGGCGGGGTACGACAACGACCGCCCCCCGGCGTCCCCCGACCGGCCCAACAGCGGATGACAGCGGCCTCCGGGGGCGGGAGGGTGGCGACGACCAGGGCTTTTCACGCCTCCGGGGCTGCCGCCGACCGCCTCGCTCGCCCGACCGAAGGGGTTCCGCCATGTCCGCTCGCCGGCGTCTCACGACCGCCACCGGGGCCGTGCTGCTCACGCTCACGGTCGCCGGCTGCTCGGGCCTCGGCCGCACCGCCGTCGGCCCCGTGACGTACGAGACACGCGGGGAGAAGGTGGTGCGGGTGATGAGCCCGCCGGTCAGGGGCTGCCACCGGCTCCCGCTGGGTGCGACCCGGGTCGAGAACGGCACCCTGATCGACCTGATCCTGTACCGGACCCCGCACTGCCGGGGCGAGGAACCGATCTACCTGCCCACCAACAGCGCCGACTCCATCGTGCCGGGCACCCTGCCCTGGCGCAGCTACTCCCTCGTGCACTGAGCCGACGGCCGGCGCCGTTCCGTTCGCCCCCGGGCGGGTCCATGCTGGAAGTGCCCACAGGGATCCGACGGGAGAGGGCGCCGTCATGCGTACCGGGAGCGAACCGGCCACCGCGCGCAGCGCGCTGCGGCTGCGGTTCTGGCTGAGTGCCTGGGGGATGGTGTGGGCGGTCTTCGGCACGGTGGTCTTCGTGCTGGTCGGCCGCCCCGGCTGGGCGGTGGCCTGCGGGGTGCTGTTCCTGGTGGTCGCCGTGGACATGTCGATGGTGCTGCGCCATCTGCGGCAGGGCCCGCACTGGCAGCCGGGCCGGGACGTCCCGCCGTACGAGCCGGACCACGGCGACGGGCGGCCCCGCGGTCCGTTCGAGGCCGACCGCGGCGGATGGCCCCGGAAGCCGGAGGACGGCACCGGGTGGCCCCGGAAGCCCGGGGACGGCGGCCGGGGCGGCTGAGGCCCCGGTGGTCAGTCCTCGGTTTCGAAGCCGGCGGCGCGGACGTACTCGGGCCGGGGGTCGAGCGCGGCGGCCAGCCGGAAGTGCCGGGTGGCCCGCGCTTCCTGACCGGAGCGCTGGAGGGTGCGGGCGAGCGCGAAGTGGGCGAACGCGTTGTCGGGCTCGCGCTCCAGGACCAGCTCGAACTCCAGCTGCGCGGGGCGCAGCTGGGCCGCGGCGAAGAAGGCCCGGGCCCGCAGGAGGCGGGCGGCGGTGTTCTCCGGGTGCTCGGCGATGACCGAGTCCAGCAGTTTCACGGCACCACGCGGGTCCCGTGCTGCCAGCAGCTGCTCGGCGGCACGGAAGTCGATGACGTGCGTCTCCGGATTTCTCTCGGCCATGAACTGCATCCTTCCCACGTTCCGGGTCCGGAACACCGGACGGGGTGCCCCGGGGTCTAGACGGTCTCCGCGGCCCGTCGTGCCAGCTCGTCCCAGACCTTCCGCACCTGCGGTTCCAGCGCGTCGAGCGGGCCGTCGTTGTCGATCACGAGGTCGGCGATCTCCCGCCGGGCCGCGCGGCCGGCCTGGGCGGCCATACGGGCCCTGGCCTCCTCCTCGGTCATGCCCCGGAGCCGTACCAGCCGGTCGAGCTGGGTCTCGGGCGAGGCGTCCACGACGACCACGAGGTCGTAGAGGGGCGCGAGGCCGTTCTCGGTGAGCAGGGGTACGTCGTGGATCACCACGTCCCCGGGGCCCGCCGCGCTCTCCAGCTCGGCCGACCGGGCCCCGACGAGCGGGTGGACGATCGCGTTGAGGGCGGCCAGCCGCTCCGGGTCGGCGAAGACGATGGAGCCGAGCTTCGGCCGGTCCAGCGTCCCGTCGGCGGTGAGGACGTCCGCCCCGAAGGCGTCCACGACGGCCGCGAGTCCCGGCGTGTTCGGTTCGACGACCTCGCGGGCGATCCGGTCCGCGTCGATCAGGACGGCCCCGTACGAGACGAGCAGCCGCGACACCTCGCTCTTGCCGGCACCGATTCCGCCGGTCAATCCCACTTTCAGCATGGGCGGCAGCTTAGGGCGCGGCCCCGCCGGGCTAGGCGTCGCCCTCCCGTTCGGCGAGGAAGCGTTCGAACTCGCGGCCCAGTTCGTCGGCGGAGGGCAGGTCGACGGGTTCGGCGACCAGGCTGCCGCGGGTCTCGGCGCCGGCCATCGCGTCGTACTGGTGCTCAAGGCCCTGGACCAGGGCGACCAGCTCCTCGTCGCCCGCGCCGATCTGGCGGTCGATCTCGGTCTGGGTGCGGCGGGCCTCGGTGCGCAGCGCGTGGGCGACGCCCGGGAGGACGAGCCCGGTGGCGGCGGTGACGGCCTCCAGGGCGGTGAGCGCCGCGTCCGGGTAGGGGGAGCGGGCCACGTAGTGGGGGACGTGGGCGGCGACGCCGAGGGTGTCGAAGCCGGCCTCGGTGAGCCGGAACTCGATCAGGGACTCGGCGCTGCCGGGCACCTGGGCCTCGTCGAAGGGGCTGCGGTGGCCGGGCATGAGGTCGGTGCGGCTGCCGTGCGGGGTGAGGCCGACGGGCCGGGTGTGCGGGACGCCCATGGGGATGCCGTGGAAGTTGACCGCGAGCCGTACGCCGAGGCGTTCGACGATCTGGGCGACGGCGGCGGCGAACCGCTCCCACTCGACGTCCGGCTCGGGGCCGGAGAGGACGAGGAAGGGGGCGCCGGTGGCGTCCTGGACGAGGCGGACCTCGATGGTCGGCGTCTCGTAGGCGGCCCACTGGTCGCGCTTGAAGGTCAGCAGGGGGCGGCGGGCCCGGTAGTCCACCAGCCGGTCGTGGTCGAAGCGGGCGACGACCTGGTTCGGCAGGGTGTCCAGGACTCCTTCGACGATCTGATCACCGGCCTCCCCCGCGTCGATGTAGCCGTCGAAGTGGTACAGCATGACCAGTCCGGTCGACTCCTGTGCCAGGGCCAGATCGACCACGGCCAGGCCCTTGGCGTCCCACTCGTACAAATCCTGGGGATCAAGCACGGTTACCGCTCCTCCTCGCGTCTCCTGGAAGAACGTCCAGGGGCGCAAGGTCATTCCCGTCCGGGGGAGCTTGGGGGCGTTGTCCGGGCCCCGTGACCCGCTCCGGGCATACGACCGGGGCCCGCTCCCCCGGGAGGGAGCGGGCCCCGGTGTGCTGCTTCAGCGGCTAGCGCCGCTCAGCGGTGAGAGCCGTTCAGCTCTGGCCGCCGGCGAGCTTCTCGCGCAGGGCGGCGAGGGCCTCGTCCGACGCCAGGGCGCCGGCGCTGTCGTCCGACTCCGAGGAGTAGGAACCGCCCGAGATGCCCGCACCGGCGTTGCCGGCGGCCGGGGCGGCAGCGCCCTCGGCAGCGGCGGCCTCGTCGGCCTCGCGGGACTTGATGACCTGGGCCTGGTGCTGCTCGAAGCGCGCCTGCGCCTCGGCGTACTGGGCCTCCCACGCCTCGCGCTGGGTCTCGTAGCCCTCGAGCCAGTCGTTGGTCTCGGGGTCGAAGCCCTCGGGGTAGATGTAGTTGCCCTGGTCGTCGTAGGACGCGGCCATGCCGTACAGGGTCGGGTCGAACTCGACCGACGCCGGGTCGGCACCGAAGGACTCGTTGGCCTGCTTCAGGGACAGCGAGATCCGGCGACGCTCCAGGTCGATGTCGATGACCTTGACGAAGATCTCGTCGTTGACCTGGACGACCTGCTCCGGGATCTCCACGTGGCGCTCGGCCAGCTCGGAGATGTGGACCAGACCCTCGATGCCCTCGTCCACGCGGACGAACGCGCCGAACGGAACCAGCTTGGTGACCTTGCCGGGGACGACCTGGCCGATCTGGTGCGTACGGGCGAACTGCTGCCACGGGTCCTCCTGCGTCGCCTTCAGCGACAGGGAGACACGCTCGCGGTCCATGTCCACGTCGAGAACCTCGACGGTGACCTCCTGGCCGACCTCGACGACCTCGGACGGGTGGTCGATGTGCTTCCAGGACAGCTCGGAGACGTGGACGAGACCGTCGACGCCGCCCAGGTCCACGAAGGCACCGAAGTTGACGATCGAGGACACGACGCCGGAGCGGACCTGACCCTTCTGGAGGGTCGTGAGGAAGGTCTGGCGGACCTCGGACTGGGTCTGCTCCAGCCAGGCGCGGCGGGACAGGACCACGTTGTTGCGGTTCTTGTCCAGCTCGATGATCTTCGCCTCGAGCTCCTTGCCCACGTAGGGCTGGAGGTCGCGGACACGGCGCATCTCGACCAGGGAGGCCGGGAGGAAGCCGCGGAGGCCGATGTCGAGGATGAGACCACCCTTGACGACCTCGATGACGGTACCGGTGACGATGCCGTCCTCTTCCTTGATCTTCTCGATGGTGCCCCAGGCGCGCTCGTACTGGGCGCGCTTCTTCGAGAGGATCAGGCGGCCTTCCTTGTCCTCCTTCTGGAGAACCAGGGCCTCGATCTCGTCGCCGACCTTGACGACCTCGTTGGGGTCGACGTCGTGCTTGATCGAGAGCTCGCGGCTCGGGATGACACCTTCGGTCTTGTAACCGATGTCGAGCAGGACCTCGTCCCGGTCGACCTTCACGATGACGCCGTCGACGATGTCGCCGTCGTTGAAGTACTTGATCGTCTCGTCGATCGCGGCGAGGAAGGCTTCCTCGTTACCGATGTCGTTGACCGCAACCTGCGGGGTGGTGGCGGTGGTCTCGGTGCTGCTCGTCATGTGGGAAAGGGCTCCGGTTACGGACAGAAAGTCGTAGGTACTGCTACGCCGAGAGCCCGTATCGCACTGAAGAAGCCAGACAGCTGATGAAGCGCCTTCCGGGAACCGGGGGCGCCTCGAAAACCGAGGGGACTGCAACAGGTGCGAGCGCGGCCTGCTCCGTCTGAGGCGCGCAGGCCCGCAGCGCAACCTTTAGCATACGGGGGCGGCCGGACAGGGTCAATGCGCGAAGCGCGCACCCGGGACAGAACCACGCAAACCCGGCACAACTCGTGTCCACCCGCGCCTTCCCGGCGGGGGTCGCCGGGGCCGGCACCTGTGCGCAAACTACATCGGCGGGCGAGATGAACCAAGAGTACGAGCACGAAGATCCCCTCTCCTCGGGCGAGGAGGAGGCGGAGGCGACCCGGCGTGACGCCGGCGACGCGGAGAGCAGCCGGGCCAGCCGTGGGTGGTGGGACCGGAACGCCGACGAGTACCAGACGGAGCACGGCGCCTTCCTCGGCGACGACCGGTTCGTGTGGGGTCCTGAGGGCCTGGACGAGGCCGATGCCGGGCTGCTCGGGCCGGCCCGGGAGCTGAAGGGGCTCGACGTCCTGGAGATCGGCGCGGGCGCGGCGCAGTGCTCGCGGTGGCTCGCGGCGCAGGGCGCCCGGCCGGTGGCGCTCGACCTCTCGCACCGGCAGCTCCAGCACGCGCTGCGGATCGGCGGGGAGGTGCCGCTGGTGGAGGCGGACGCGGGGGCGCTGCCGTTCCGCGACGGCTCCTTCGACCTGGCGTGCTCCGCGTACGGGGCGGTGCCGTTCGTGGCCGATCCGGTGCGGGTCTTCCGCGAGGTGCGGCGGGTGCTGCGGCCGGGCGGGCGCTGGGTGTTCTCGGTGACGCACCCGATCCGCTGGGCCTTCCCTGACGAGCCGGGGCCCGAGGGCCTGTCGGTCGCCGCCTCCTATTTCGACCGCACGCCCTACGTCGAGCAGGACGAGGCGGGGTGGGCGGTGTACGTGGAGCACCACCGGACGCTGGGCGACCGGGTGCGGGACGTGGTGGCGGGCGGCTTCCGGCTGGTGGACCTGGTCGAGCCGGAGTGGCCGGCGTGGAACGGCCAGGAGTGGGGAGGCTGGTCGCCACTGCGGGGGAATCTGATCCCGGGCACGGCGATCTTCGTGTGTGTACGCGAGGACTGATCGCGTTCCTCATACATAATCCGGTCGTACTTATGGGCGGGCCTGTGGACAACGCGGCCCGCCCTTTTCGTTGCGCGTACGAGACTGAGTGCGTGATCCGACACGACGCACTCGATCTGCTTCCCGTCCGCCATGCCGTTCCCGAGCTGCTGGCCGCGCTCGCCGAGCGCGGCACGGCGGTGCTGCACGCGCCGCCCGGCACCGGCAAGACCACGCTGGTGCCGCTCGCGCTCGCGGGGCTCATAGGGGACGGGCCGGAGCGTCGGGTGCTGGTGGCGGAGCCGCGGCGGATGGCGGTGCGGGCGGCGGCGGCGCGGATGGCGTGGCTGCTGGGCGAGGAGGTCGGCGGGCCGGCCGGTGCGGTCGGCTTCGCGGTGCGCGGGGAGCGGCGGGCCGGGCCGGCGACCCGGGTCGAGGTGGTGACGACGGGCATCCTGCTCCAGCGGCTCCAGCGGGATCCGGAGCTCGCCGGGGTCGACGTGGTGCTGCTAGACGAATGTCACGAGCGGCATCTGGACGCCGACACGGCCCTCGCGTTCCTGGTGGACGTACGGGCCGCGCTGCGGCCGGAGCTGGGGCTGGTCGCCGCCTCGGCGACCAGCGACGCGGAGGCGTGGGCGCGGTTGCTGACCTCGCAGGAGGGCGGCGGGCCCGCGCCGGTGGTGCGGAGCGAGGGCGAGGGGCACGGGTTCGCGGTGTGCCACGCGCCGCCGCCCGCGGGGATCCGGCCGGCGCACGGCACCTGGGTGGATCCGGCGCTGCTGCGGCACGTGGCGGCGACGGTCCGGGAGGCGCTGGCGCGGCACGAGGGCGACGTCCTCTGCTTCCTGCCCGGCACCGGGGAGATCGCGCGGACGGCGGGGCTGCTCGACGGGGTGGACGCGGAGGTGCTCCAGCTGCACGGGCGGGCTCCGGCGGCGGTGCAGGACGCGGTGCTGCGGGGCGCCGGGCCGGGTGGGCGGCGGCGGGTGGTGCTGTCGACGTCGGTGGCGGAGTCGAGCCTGACCGTGCCCGGGGTGCGGGTGGTGGTGGACGCGGGTCTCGCCCGGGAGCCCCGGATGGACCACGCGCGCGGTCTGGGGTCGCTGGCGACGGTGCCGGTGTCGGCCGCGGCGGCGACCCAGCGGGCGGGGCGGTCGGGGCGGGAGGCGCCGGGCACGGTGTACCGGTGCTGGTCGGCGGCGGAGGAGAGTGGCCGGGCGCGGTTCCCCGCGCCGGAGATCCGGATCGCGGATCTGGCCGATTTCGCGCTGCGGGCCGCGTGCTGGGGCGATCCGGCGGCGGAGGGGCTGGCGCTGCTCGACCCTCCGCCGGCCGGGGCGCTGGCGGCGGCGCGCTCGGTGCTGGGGGCGATCGGGGCGGTGGACGAGGCCGGGAAGGCGACCGTGCGGGGGGTGCGGATGGCCCGGCTCGGTCTGCATCCGCGGCTCGGGCGGGCGCTCCTGGACGGGGCGGCCGAGGTGGGGGCGCGGCGGGCGGCGGAGGTGGTGGCGCTGCTGAGCGAGGAGCCGCCCCGGGAGTACGGGGACGATCTGGCGGCCGCCTGGCGCGAGGCCCGTCGGGGCGGAGACGCGTACGGGGCGCGCTGGCGGGCGGAGGTGCGGCGGCTGGAGCGGGCGGCGGCCTCGGCGGATGCCGGGCAGGGCGGCGGCACGGCCGGCGGGGGTGGGGACGACCGGGTGGCGGGGGTGGTGACGGCGCTGGCGTTCCCGGAGCGGGTGGCGCGGGCCCGGGAGCAGGGCGGGCATCTGATGGTGTCCGGGAGCGGGGCGCGGCTGGCGGAGGGCTCGGGGCTGGCGTCGGCGCCGTGGCTGGCGGTGGCGGTGGCGGACCGGACCGCGCGGGACGCGACGGCGCGGGTGCGGCTGGCGGCGGTGGTGGACGAGGCGGTGGCCCGGCGGGCGGCGGGGCATCTGCGGAGCGCGGGCGAGGAGGTCCGGTGGGAGGACGGCGACGTGGTCGCGCGGTCCGTGGAGCGGCTGGGTGCGGTGGAGCTGGCGGTGCGCCCGCTGGGGGCGGCGGCGGATCCGGTGCTGGTGCGGGAGGCGCTGCTCGACGGGCTGCGGCGGGAGGGGACGGGGCTGCTGCGGTGGGGGCGAGAGGCGGTGGAGCTGCGTGAGCGGCTGGCCTTCCTGCGCGGGGCCGTCGGCGGGGCATGGCCGGAGGTGACGGAGGAGGCGCTGGTGGAGCGGGCGGAGGAGTGGCTGGAGCCGGAGCTGTCGCGGGCGGCGCGGCGGGCGGATCTGGGGCGGATCGACGCGGGTGAGGCGCTGCGGCGGCTGCTGCCGTGGGCGTCGGGCGAGGCGGGGCGGCTCGACGAGCTGGCGCCGGAGCGGATCGAGGTGCCGAGCGGTTCGCGGATCCGGGTGGCGTACGGGGAGGGGCGGCCGGTGCTGGCGGTGAAGCTCCAGGAGATGTTCGGTCTCGCCGAGACGCCGAGGGTGGCGGGGGTTCCGGTGCTGGTGCACCTGCTCTCCCCCGCCGGGCGGCCGGCGGCCGTCACCGCCGATCTGGCCTCGTTCTGGCGGGACGGCTACCGGGCGGTGCGGGCGGAACTGCGGGGCCGGTATCCGAAGCATCCGTGGCCGGAGGATCCGGCGGTCGCGGTGCCGACCCGGCACACGAGCGCGCGGCTCAGACGGGAGGGGTGACGGCCGCGGGGGCGGCCGCGGGGGCGGGCCGGCGGGAGCGGTGCTCCAGCCAGAGCGCGAGGGCGAGCAGGAGGAGGGCGAGGGCGGCGAACGTCCACGGGAGCCGGGAGACGAGGAGGAGGACGGTGGTGCGGTTGGCGGAGACCAGCTCGACGGTGTCGGCGATGTAGTCCTCGCGCATCCTCACGTGGCCGGCGAAGACGGTGACGGTGTCGGAGCCTGTCAGGGCCTTGGCGCCGCGGAGCTCCTCCTTGTGGATCTCCTCGCCGTTGACCGGGGCTCCGGTGACGGGCTCGACCCAGAACATCCGCTTGGTGGTGTACCAGCGGGTGAGGCCCATCTGCGCGATGACCTCGGGGGTGATGCCCTCGACCGGCATGGTCTTGGGCATGGGCACCTGGGTCCAGGGGATGGTCTGCTCGTAGTAGTAGACCTCCAGGCCGCGGAAGGTGCGGGTCCCCGCGTAGTGGATGGGGGACGAGGTGCGGGTCTGGGCGTCGAAGTAGAGGTAGTCGCGCTTCTCGGTGAGGAAGGGCCACTTGTACTCGATGCCCTCGCGCTGGACCGGGTCGCCGTCGACCATCGCGCCGGGCACGTTCACGGGGTCCTGGGTGTGGGCGTCGAAGACGTACCGCTCGGGGATCTTGGACACCATCTTGCCGTCGGGGCCCATGACGTAGGAGAGGCCGTCCCAGACGACGACGTCGCGGTCGGTGCCGCGCTCGATCCGCTTCGACTCCTCCACGTTGCCCTTGAGCGTCTGCACGATCGTGATCTTCTCGACCTCGCGGGCCTTGAGGGTGCCGTAGTCGAGGAGGGTCGCGGGGCGGGCCTCCATGACGACCTCCTGGTACTGGTTCGGCGGGATCTTGGCCAGCCGGGGGAAGGCGTACCAGCGCAGGGTGGGGGCCATGGCGGCGAGGAAGACCGCGAGGGAGAGGAGGACGAGGCTGGCTCGGCGGCGCACGGTGGCGGCTCCCTACTTCTTCGGGCCGGGGTCGGCGGTGAGCAGGGGTCTGGGCGAGGTGGGGCCGTCGGGCGGCAGGTCGACCACGGAGAGGAGCAGAACGAAGAGCAGGACGGGTACGAGTCCGATGGCTGCGGCGACCAGGGCGCGCATGTCGGCCTCCCGGCAAGTGATCTGATGGGTCGTCAGGGCGGGGGCACCGTAGCAACGCGACCGTGAGATGAGAACAGCTCGCGGGGGCCGGACCGAAACGAGCGCCGCCCCCGGCGTCCCGGGAGGGACGCGGCGGGGGCGGCGCGGAGGAGCCGAGCGGCGGGGATCAGCCGGTGGGCGTCGGGCTCGTGGCGGGCGAGGCCGAGGCGGAGCCGGAGGCGGTCGGCGACGGGCCGGCGGTGGGTGCGGTCCCCGGGTCGGTGGTCGGGGGCGTGGTGACGGGCGGTTCGGTGGAGGCCGGGGCGGTGACGGTGAGCTTCAGCCTGACCGTGCCGTTGCCGGGCGACGTGAGCAGGAGGCTGTACTCGCCGGCCTTGGCGCCCGCCACCAGGTCCTTGATCGACAGCCGGCCCTGGGCGTCGGTCTTCAGGACCTTGGTGCGGATCGGGTTGCCCGCCGCGTCCTTGCCGAAGGAGGGCCCGTCGGTGCTCTGCGCCTGGGAGTCCGCCGAGTCGGTGACCACCGCGGTGACGGCGACGCCGGGGGCGAGCGCGCCGCCGAGGCGGGCCTCGACCGTGACGGGGGCGTAGCCCGCGCCGGTCTCGGCGGTCAGGGCGGTGTCGCCGACGCGGGCGAGGGCGTCGGCCTTGCGGACCTCGACGGTGGCCTTCAGTTCGGCGGGCGGCAGGGAGCGGCCGGGGACGGTGGCGCGGATGGTGAAGGGCTCGGCCTTCTCACCGGCGCGGAGGGCGGGGGCCTTCGCGACGCCCTTGGCGTCCGAGGTGACGGTGACCGTGGTGGCACCGGCGGGGAAGCGGGTGTCGGTGGTGCCGGGAAGCTCGAAGCGGACGCTGACGCCGGCGACCGGGCGGCCCGAGGCGTCCACGGCGGTGACCGAGGCGGCCTCGGCGAAGGTGCTCTCGGTGACCGCGGTCAGCACCGCCGGGCCGGCCTTGAGTCGCGCGACCCGGACGGTCGGCGGGACCTCGACGGGCTTGGCGGGCGGCCGGGTCTCCGGGTTCGTGGTGGGCGGCTTCGTCGGCTCGGTGGGCTTGGACGGCTTGGACGGCGTGGCCGGCTTCGAGGGCGTGGCCGGCTTCGACGGCGTGGCCGGCTTCGACGGCGTGGTCGGCTTCGTCGTGTCGTTGGGCCTCGGCGACGGCTTGTCCGGCGAGGGCGTGACGCCCGGGGAGGGCGAGCTCGGCGAGGTGGGATCCGTCGGGCGGGTCGTCCCGCCGGGACGGGTCCGGTCGCTGCGGTCGACCGGAAGCACCCCGGTGCCGTCCGGGACGGTGTGGGCGCCGCGCCCGTAGTACTCGAACCAGGAGAGGACGGTGGTCAGATACTCCGTCGAGCGGTTGTAGCTGAGGATCGCCCGGTCGAGGTCGGCCTTGATGGCGAGGTTCCGGCCGCCGGCGCACAGGTACATGCCCGCCGCCTGAGCGGCGTCGTAGATGTTGTTGGGGTCCTTCTTCCCGTCGCCGTTGGCGTCCTGGCCCCAGGAGGCCCAGGTGGACGGGATGAACTGCATGGGGCCGACGGCACGGTCGTGGGTGGTGTCGCCGTCGAAGGCGCCGTCGTCGGTGTCCGAGATATCGGCGAAGCCGACGCCGTTGAGCGCGGGGCCGAGGATCGGGGTGAGGGTCGTGCCGTTGCCGTCGACGCGGCCACCACTGGCCTGCCCGGACTCGACCTTGCCTATGCCGGCGAGGAGTTGCCACGGCAGGTTGCAGGCGGGGTCGGTGGCGCGGACCGACGCCTCGGCGCGGCGGTAGGCGGCGAGGACGGTCGCGGGTATGCCGGCCTCGGCGGGGCCGGTGACGACCGGCACCTGCGGGGCGGTGGGCATGCCGCGCACGTTCGGCGGCTTCAGCGGCGGCAGCTCGGTGTAGTACGGCGAGTCGCCGGTCGCCGAACCGCCGTCCATGCCTCCGGCCGGGGAGGTGGAGTCGCCGGCGCCGACGGCGTGGTCGCCGTTGAGGCTGTCGGCCGGCGGCGCGATGGCTCCCGGTCCCTGCGAAGCGGCCAGCGCCGCGACCGCGGCGGCCACGATCGCTCCGCTCGTGGCCCCCCTGCGCAGACGGCGGCCGAACTGCTCTGCCATACCGTGCTCCCCTCCCCAGTCGACTACGGCCGCACGCTCCCCGCGCGTGGCCTCAGGCGACCCTATGCGATGTCCGTATCACGGAACACCAGGGCCTGACCGAGTTTCACGCTTTCGTCACCCCTTGGCCTCCCGGCGGCCGGACACGGAGGTCCGCACTCCGGAGTCGACCCCCGGGTCCCGCCCCGATCCCGTCCCTGTCCCGTCCCTGTCCCGCCCCGGGTCCGCCCCCTGATCCGGGCCGTCGCGGGAACCGTCCCGGCGGCGCGCGCCCTCTAGCTCCATGCGGGCCGATCATCCGTACGACCAGGAGGTTCCTCCAGTGCCCTTCACCCTGAGCCACGCCGCCGCCGTCCTGCCGGTGCTCCGGCGGAACGGGACGGCGCGCGGCCCGCTGGTCGCCTCCGCCCTGGTCGCCGGCAGCTTCGCCCCGGACCTCACCTACTTCGCGGCGACGGTGGTGCCGGAGGCGATGGCGTTCGGGGACGTGACCCACTCCCCCGTGGGGCTCGTCACCGTCGACGTGGTCATCGCCGCCGTCCTGGTGGGGCTCTGGCTGACGGTCCGTGAGCCGCTGGCGGGGCTGCTGCCGGAGCGGTGGCGCGGGCGGGTGTACGCCGTCGTGCGCGGCCGGCCGTGGCGGGAGCGGCGGCCGGCCGGGCTCGCGGTCTGGTTCGCCGTGTCGGCGGCGCTCGGCGCGACCACGCACGTCGTCTGGGACACCTTCACCCACATCGACCGCTGGGGGACGCGGACGCTGCCCTTCCTGGCCGGGGTGGTGGCCGGGTTCCCGGTCTACACGTACGCGCAGTACGGGGGTTCGGCGCTGGCGCTGGCCCTGCTCGGCTGGTTCGCGGTCCGGGCGGTGCGGTCGGTGCCGGCCGGGACGGAAACGCCTCCGGAGGTACGGGTGCCGGGCCGGCGCGGGCGGCGGGCGGCGCTGCTGCTGATCGGGGGGTGCGTCCTGGCCGGGATCGCGCACCGGGTGCTGCGCTGGGCGGCGTACTGGGGCTGGGACCGGATCGAGAACCCGCTCGACATCATCCCGACCGCCTGCTTCGGGGCGGGCGCGGGGCTCGTCGCGGGGCTCCTGCTGTACGGGGCGGCGGCCCGGCTGCGAGGCCGGGGGCCGGTGCCCGCCCCCGGACCGGAAACGGCCGGGCCGGTCGAGGCAGCCGGGGCGACCGGGGCGACCGGGGCGGGGACTCCGGACGGCCGTACGGAGCACTCCCGCCCGGGTGTTCGCTGACCCCCCGATGCCCCCGCGCCCGGAAACCGATTAGCCTCGCGCCCGGAATCGGCGCCGCACACGCCGATGGCCCGCGCCCGGAATCGGCGCCGCACACGCCGGTGGCCGCGCCCCCGCGAGGGGGTGCGGCCACCGGTGGGGCGGGCGGGGTCAGTGCGCCGCCGAGTCCCAGTCCGGGCCGACGCCGACGGAGACGTCGAGCGGGGCGCGGAGGTCGGCGGCGGCCGACATCTGCTCGCGGACCAGCGCCTCCACCCGCTCGCGCTCGCCGGGGGCGATCTCCAGGACGATTTCGTCGTGGACCTGGAGGAGCATCCGGGAGGCGAGGCCCGCCTCGCCGAGCGCCTGGTCGACCTTGAGCATGGCGACCTTGACGATGTCGGCGGCGGTGCCCTGGATCGGGGCGTTGAGCGCCATCCGCTCGGCGGCCTCACGGCGCTGGCGGTTGTCGCTGTTGAGGTCCGGCAGGTACCGGCGGCGACCGAGCATGGTCTCGGTGTAACCGGTGGCGCGGGCCTCGTCGACGACCCGGCGCAGGTAGTCGCGGACGCCGCCGAAGCGCTCGAAGTAGGTGTCCATCAGGCCGCGGGCCTCGCCCGGATCGATGTTCAGCTGCTGCGAGAGACCGAAGGCGGAGAGGCCGTAGGCGAGGCCGTACGACATGGCCTTGATCTTGCGGCGCATCTCGGCGTCGACGGCGGACCGCTCGACGCCGAAGACCTGGGAGGCGACGGTGGTGTGCAGGTCCTCGCCGGAGGTGAACGCCTCGATCAGGCCCTCGTCCTCGGAGAGGTGGGCCATGACGCGCAGCTCGATCTGGCTGTAGTCGGCGGTCATCAGCGACTCGAAGCCCTCGCCGACGACGAAGCCGTGCCGGATGGCGCGGCCCTCGTCCGTCCGCACCGGCACGTTCTGCAGGTTGGGGTCGGTGGAGGAGAGGCGGCCGGTGGCGGCGACGGTCTGGCTGAAGGTGGTGTGGATCCGGCCGTCGGCGGCGATCGTCTTGATCAGGCCCTCGACGGTGGAGCGCAGCCGGGCCTGCTCGCGGTGGCGGAGCATGATGACCGGCAGCTCGTGCTCGGTCTGGCCGGCCAGCCAGGCGAGCGCGTCGGCGTCGGTGGTGTAGCCGGTCTTGGTCTTCTTGGTCTTCGGGAGGTTGAGCTCGCCGAAGAAGACCTCCTGGAGCTGCTTGGGCGAGCCGAGGTTGAACTCGTGCCCGACGGAGGCGTGGGCCTCCTTGACGGCCTGCTGGACGGCCCCGGCGAACTGCTGCTCCATCGCCTCCAGGTGGTCGCGGTCGGCGGCGATGCCGTGGCGCTCCAGCCGGGCGAGGAGGACCGAGGTGGGCAGCTCCACGTCGTGCAGGAGGCCGCGGGCGCCGACCTCGTCGAGCTTGGACTCGAAGGCGGTGCCCAGGTCGAGGACGGCCCGGGCCTGCGTCATCAGGGCCTCGGCCTCGGCGTGGTCCTCGGCGCCGAAGGCGAGCTGGCCCTCGGAGGCGGCGGCGGGGGCGAGCTCCCGGCCGAGGTACTCCAGGGAGAGCGCGTCCAGGGCGAAGGAGCGGCGGCCGGGCTTGACCAGGTAGGCGGCGAGCGCGGTGTCCATGGTGACGCCGGCGACGCTCCAGCCGTGCTCGGGGAAGACCCGCAGCGCGCCCTTGGCGTTGTGCAGGACCTTGGGGCGCTCCGGGTCGGAGATCCAGGCGGTCCAGGCCCGCTCGTCGGCCTCGTCCAGCTCGCTGGGGTCGAACCAGGCGGCCTCGCCGCCGGCGCCGGCCAGGGCGACCTCGGAGACGCTGCCGGTGCCCAGCGCCCAGCTGTCGACGGTGGCGACGCCGAGGGGCCGCTCGCCGTGGGCGGCCAGCCAGGGGGCGAGCTCGCCGGAGCCGAGGACGGTGAAGTCGAGCTCGACGCCGGGGGCGGGGGCCGGGGCGGTCTCCTCGGCGGCGCCGGGGTCGACGGCGAGGAGCCGCTCGCGCAGCGAGGGGTTGCGGATCTCCAGGGTGTCCAGGACGAGGGCGACGGCCTTGCGGTCGTACGGCTCGCGGGCGAGGTCGGCGACGGTCCTGGGCAGCTCGACGTCCCGGACCATCTCGGTGAGGACGCGGTTGAGCTTGACGGACTCCAGGTGGTCCCGGAAGTTCTGCCCGGCCTTGCCCTTGATCTCCTCGGCGCGCTCGACCAGCTCGGCGAAGGACCCGAACTGGTTGATCCACTTGGCGGCGGTCTTCTCGCCGACGCCGGGGATGCCCGGGAGGTTGTCGGACGGGTCGCCGCGCAGGGCGGCGAAGTCGGGGTACTGGGACGGGGTGAGGCCGTACTTCTCCTGGACCTTCTCCGGGGTGAAGCGGGTCAGCTCGGAGACGCCCTTGGTCGGGTAGAGCACGGTGGTGTGGTCGGAGACCAGCTGGAAGGAGTCGCGGTCGCCGGTGACGATGAGGACCTCGAAGCCGGCGGCCTCGGCCTGGGTGGCGAGGGTGGCGATGATGTCGTCGGCCTCGAAGCCGTCGACGGCGAACCGCGGCGCGTTCATCGCGTCGAGGAGTTCGCCGATCAGCTCGACCTGCCCCTTGAACTCGTCGGGGGTCTTCGAGCGGTTCGCCTTGTACTCGGGGAACTCCTGCGAGCGCCAGGTCTTGCGGGACACGTCGAAGGCGACGGCGAAGTGCGTGGGCGCCTCGTCGCGCAGGGTGTTCGCCAGCATCGACGCGAAGCCGTAGATCGCGTTCGTCGGCTGCCCGGTCGCGGTGGTGAAGTTCTCCGCGGGCAGCGCGAAGAACGCCCGGTACGCGAGCGAGTGCCCGTCCATGAGGAGCAGGCGGGGGCGGGTGTCTGCGGGGTTCTTCGATGCTGTCTCGGCCACACGACGATCCTGCCACGGACCACCGACAATCCCTTCCACACCGGTCGGGGTGCCGGGCTGTCGGTGCCGCGTGACAGGATCGGAGACGTACGCCACAGGTCGATCGCTCAAGGGAGAGCGCGATGGTCAGCAAGCCGCCGGCGGGCGACCCGGTCCAGGACGCGCCGCAGGTCACACCGCCGCAGCACGCCGCCGCGGGCCTGCCCGCCATCGGGCACACCCTGCGGATCGCCCAGGAGCAGATGGGTGCCGTGCGGACGGCCCGGACGCTGCTCAGGGTCAACCAGAAGGACGGCTTCGACTGTCCGGGCTGCGCCTGGCCGGAGGGCGACAAGCGGCACCTGGCCGAGTTCTGCGAGAACGGGGCGAAGGCGGTCGCCGAGGAGGCGACGCTGCGGCGGGTGACCCCGGAGTTCTTCGCCGCGCACCCGGTGGCGGCACTGGCGGAGAAGAGCGGGTACTGGCTGGGGCAGCAGGGCCGGATCACCGAGCCCGTGTACCTGCCGGAGGGCGGCGACCGCTACGAGCCGGTGAGCTGGGAGCGGGCCTTCGCGATCATCGCGGAGGAGCTGACCGCGCTCTCCTCCCCCGACGAGGCGCTCTTCTACACCTCGGGCCGGACCAGCAACGAGGCCGCGTTCCTGCTCCAGCTCTTCGCGCGCGAGTTCGGCACCAACAACCTGCCGGACTGCTCCAACATGTGTCACGAGTCCTCGGGCTCGGCGCTGACCGAGACGATCGGCATCGGCAAGGGCAGCGTGTCCCTGGAGGACCTGCACCGGGCGGACCTGATCATCGTGGCCGGGCAGAACCCGGGCACCAACCACCCGCGGATGCTGTCGGCGCTGGAGAAGGCGAAGGCGTCCGGGGCGCGGATCATCTCGGTGAACCCGCTGCCGGAGGCGGGCCTGGAGCGGTTCAAGAACCCGCAGACCCCGCGGGGCATGCTGCGCGGGGCGGCGCTCACCGATCTCTTCCTCCAGATCCGGATCGGCGGCGACCAGGCCCTCTTCCGGCTGCTGAACAAGCTGGTCCTCGACACGCCCGGGGCGGTCGACGAGGAGTTCGTACGGGAGCACACCCACGGGTTCGAGGAGTTCGCGGCGGCGGCCGGGGAGGCCGACTGGGCGGAGACCCTCGCGGCGACCGGGCTGTCCCGCGAGGAGATCGAGCGGGCCCTGGAGCTGGTGCTGGCCTCGGAGCGGACGATCGTCTGCTGGGCGATGGGCCTGACCCAGCACAAGCACTCCGTGCCGACCATCCGCGAGGTGGTCAACCTGCTGCTGCTCCGGGGGAACATCGGGCGGCCCGGGGCGGGCGTCTGCCCGGTGCGCGGGCATTCGAACGTGCAGGGCGACCGGACGATGGGCATCTTCGAGCGCCCGGCCCCGGCCTTCCTCGACGCGCTGGACAAGGAGTTCGGGATCGTCTCGCCGCGCCACCACGGCTTCGACGTGGTGCGGTCGATCCAGGCGCTGCGGGACGGCGAGGCGAAGGTCTTCTTCGCGATGGGCGGGAACTTCGTCGGCGCGACCCCCGACACCGAGGTCACGGAGGCGGCGATGCGCAACGCCCGGCTGACCGTGCACGTGTCGACGAAGCTGAACCGCTCGCACGCGGTGACCGGCCGGCGGGCGCTGATCCTGCCGACGCTGGGGCGCACCGACAAGGACGTGCAGAAGAGCGGGCGCCAGTTCGTGACGGTCGAGGACTCGATGGGCCTGGTGCACGCCTCGCGCGGCACTCTGCCGCCGGCGGGCCCGCACCTGCTCTCCGAGCCGGCGATCGTGGCACGGATGGCGCGGGCGGTGCTCGGCGCGGGGTCGGCGACGCCGTGGGAGGCGTTCGAGGCGGACTACGCGGCGGTGCGGGACCGGATCGCGCGCGTGGTGCCCGGTTTCCAGGACTTCAACGCGCGGCTCGCGGCGGACCCGGGCGGTTTCGCGCTGCCGCACGCGCCGCGGGACGAGCGGCGCTTCCCGACGAAGACCGGCAAGGCCAATTTCACGGCGGCGCCGGTGGAGTACCCGAGGGTGCCCGAGGGGCGGCTGCTGCTCCAGACGCTCCGCTCGCACGATCAGTACAACACCACGATCTACGGTCTGGACGACCGCTACCGGGGGATCCGGGGCGGGCGCCGGGTGGTGCTGGTGCATCCGTCGGACGCGGCGGCGCTGGGGTTCGCGGACGGGGCGTACGCGGATCTGGTGAGCGAGTGGTCGGACGGTGTCGAGCGGCGCGCGCCCGGTTTCCGGGTGGTGCACTACCCGACGGCCCGGGGCTGCGCGGCGGCGTACTACCCGGAGACGAACGTGCTGGTGCCGCTGGAGTCGACGGCCGACGTCAGCAACACCCCCGCGAGCAAGTCCGTCGTCGTGCGTCTGGAAGAATCACCGCGACCGTCCGCCTAAGCGCTTGCTCAGCTCTCGGCGGACGGGAAGGATCAGCCGTACGACGACGAACGGAGCCGGGCCATGGGTGAGCAGCAGCACGTGAAGTTCCCGCAGGAGGTCATCGACGAGTACGCCGCGCTCGGCGTGGATCTGCCGGCGCTGTTCTCGGCGGGGCATCTGGGGAACCGGATGGGCGTCCAGATCCTGGAGGCGTCGGCGGAGAAGGTCGTCGGCACCATGCCGGTCGAGGGGAACACCCAGCCGTACGGGCTGCTGCACGGCGGCGCCTCGGCGGTGCTCGCGGAGACCCTCGGCTCGATCGGCTCCATGCTGCACGGCGGCTCGTCGAAGATCGCGGTCGGCGTGGACCTGAACTGCACCCATCACCGTGGGGCGCGGAGCGGTCTGGTGACCGGCGTGGCGACCCCCGTGCACCGGGGCCGGTCCACGGCGACGTACGAGATCGTCATCAGCGACGAGCAGGGCCGCCGGGTCTGCTCGGCCCGCCTCACGTGCATGCTGCGGGAGGTCGGTCCGGGCGACGCGGGGAACCTGCCGGAGCAGGCGAAGCTCAACGGCGCCTGATCCGGGGCCGGTCGGCCGGTTTCACACAGGGGGCGGTACGCGGAGGCGTACCGCCCCCTGTGGCGTTCCCGGGCGCGGGTTCCGCGGCGGGGCCGGAGCGCCGCCCGCGCGGGCGGTCACCGTCCGCACTGCGAACTCCCGTCCCCGCATGTCGTTTTCACGCCAGCCTCTCCCAACCCGTGGGCCTCGGAGGTACGTTCGAAAGTGGTGGGTTCCGGCCGCCCCCGAAAGGTCCGGCAGGGGGTCCGCCCGCCCCGCCCCCGGGCCGTTTTCGTCACACTCCGTGATCACGGACGGAAGGGGGTCAGGAGGGGCCGAAGCTTGACATCCGTCCGCTCAGTTCGGGCGCCGCGTCCGATATTCGGAGAGTCGCCGAAGTTTCCCGTCAGTACCAAGATTCCCTCAAGCCCCTTAGCGGAACTGGGCGTTCTCACGATGTGAACACCGTGTTACAGACCGCTATGCCCGGATTTACCCGGACCTCTCAGCCCCCGTCGAGCCGTCGGCATAACAAGACAGTCACATCCTTCCCTCGCCGCTCCCCGACCCTCCCCACCTGCGCTTAGAGTCACCGCCAGTCACCGCGCCACTGGGCGCGACCTACTGCACGGCCACGTACCAGCACTCAGTACGGCCCGGCAATCACCAACGGCACCTCTTTGCTCCGCAGCTTCACGGCACCGCCTCGGCAGAGGGGGCCGCGCCAGGGAAAGGACCCTTCGTGCGAAACCGTTCGTTGCTCATACTCACCACCGCGGTCACCGCGGGAGCACTCACTCTCACCGCCTGCGGTTCGCGCGACGACAAGGGCGGCGACGGCGGCTCCGGCAACGGCGGCGTGACCGTCACCATCGGTCTCGACGCCCCGCTCACCGGCGAGCTCTCGGCCCTCGGCCTCGGCATCAAGAACTCCGCCGACCTCGCGGTGAACACGGCCAACAAGAAGGAGTACGTCAAGGGCGTCACCTTCAAGCTGGTCTCCCTGGACGACCAGGCCCAGCCCTCCGCCGGCCAGCAGAACGCCACCAAGCTGGTCGCCGACAAGACCGTCCTCGGCGTGGTCGGCCCGCTGAACTCCGGCGTCGCCGAGTCGATGCAGAAGGTCTTCGACGACGCCAAGCTGGTGCAGGTCTCCCCGGCCAACACCAACCCGGCGCTGTCCCAGGGCCCGAACTGGGCCTCCGGCGACAAGAAGCGCGGCTACAAGTCGTACTTCCGCACCGCCACCACCGACGCCATCCAGGGCCCGTTCGCGGCCCAGTACGTCTTCAAGGACGCCAAGAAGACCAAGGCGTTCATCATCGACGACAAGAAGACCTACGGCGCCGGCCTCGCGGGCACCTTCAAGGGCGAGTGGGAGAAGCTCGGCGGCAAGGTCGTCGGCACCCAGCACATCGACCCCGAGACCAAGGACTTCTCCGCGGTCGCCACCCAGGTCAAGAGCTCCGGCGCGGACGTCGTCTACTACGGTGGCGAGTACCCGGCCGCCGGCCCGCTGGCCAAGCAGATCAAGGAGGCCGGCGCCAAGGTCACCGTCGTCGGCGGTGACGCGCTCTTCTCCCCCGAGTACGTCAAGCTGGCGGGTGCCGCCGCGGCCGAGGGCGACATCGCCACCTCCGTCGGCGCGCCGATCGAGTCCCTCGCCTCCGCCAAGGAGTTCCTGGACAACTACAAGGCCGCGAACTACAAGGAAGCCTTCGAGGCATACGGCGGCTACTCCTACGACTCGACCTGGTCGATCATCGAGGCCGTCAAGAAGGTCGTCGACGGCAACGGCGGCAAGCTCCCCGAGGACGCCCGCTCCAAGGTCGTCGACGCCCTGCAGGGCGTCTCCTTCGAGGGCGTGACCGGCTCCGTCGCCTTCGACGAGTTCGGTGACACCACCAACAAGCAGCTGACCGCCTACCAGGTCAAGGGCGGCGCCTTCGCCCCGGTCAAGTCCGGCACCTTCGGCGAGTGACCGAGCACTCCGGCAGCTGAACCCTCAGCTCCACCCCACTCAGCACCACCTTTCACCGCGCGGGGGGCCGCACACAACCGGCACCCCGCGCGGTGTCATATCCGTCGAAAGTCTCGGAGGACAATGCGGTGAACGAACTGCCGCAGCAGCTGGTCAACGGCCTGCTACTGGGATCCATGTACGGGCTGGTCGCCGTCGGCTACACGATGGTCTACGGCATCGTCCAGCTCATCAACTTCGCCCATGGCGAGATCTTCATGACCGGCGGCTTCGGTGCCCTCACGGTCTGGCTCATCCTGCCCGGCGGCACCAGCATGTGGGTCGCGCTCCCCCTCATGATCATCGGTGCCGTGATCGTCGCGACGACGATAGCCGTCGGAGCGGAACGGTTCGCCTACCGCCCGCTCCGCGGAGGCCCGCGGCTCGCACCGCTCATCACGGCCATCGGCCTCTCGCTCGCCCTGCAGTACGCCGTCTGGGTCTGGTACCCGGAGGCCAAGTCCGCGCGCACCTTCCCGCAGATCCCCGGCGGCCCCATCGAGCTGGGCCCGGTCACCATCCAGACCGGTGACGTCTTCCTCGTCATCGCGGCCCCGATCTGCATGGCCTTCCTCGCCTTCTTCGTCATGCGCACCCGGACCGGGCGCGGCATGCAGGCCACGGCGCAGGACCCGGACACCGCGAAGCTCATGGGCGTCAACACCGACCGCATCATCGTGATCGCGTTCGCCCTCGGCGCCATCTTCGCCGCCGTCGGCGCCGTCGCCTACGGCCTCAAGTACGGCGTCGTCGACTACAAGATGGGCTTCCTCCTCGGACTCAAGGCGTTCACCGCGGCCGTCCTCGGTGGCATCGGCAACATCTACGGCGCCATGATCGGCGGCCTCGTCCTCGGCGTCGCCGAGACGATGGCGACCGCCTACGTCGACCAGATCCCCGGTATGGAGCAGCTCGGCGGCCAGTCCTGGGCCAACGTCTGGGCCTTCGTACTCCTCATCGTCGTCCTCCTCGCCAGGCCCCAGGGCCTGCTCGGCGAGCGCGTCGCGGACAGGGCGTGAGCACCATGACCACCATCTCCGAGAACCCCAAGGCACCCACCGCCGAGGAGACCGCGAAGACCGCCGACCGCGGCCTGATCGGCTTCCTCCCGGAGCGGATCGCCCGCGCCGTCGTCCTCGCCGGCGCCGTCCTGACCGTGGCCGGCTGCTTCCTCGCCTGGACCTGGGACCACACCTTCCCGGGCGACCTCACCGTCTACGGCTACCCGGCCGGTCTCCAGCTCCAGGTCCTCGTGACCGGCGTGCTGACCGCCGTCTTCGCCCTCTCCTCCTACGGGATCAAGGGCACCGGCTGGCTGACCCCGGCCGGCGCCGACGCGGCGGTCCGCTTCGGCGCGCTCGCCACCTTCGCCACCACGTGGTTCACGGTCGGCGCGATCGGCATCGAGCTCGGCGGGCTCGTCAACCTGGAGCCCGGCGGCGTGGTCGTCGCCGTCACCTCCCTCGTCACCCTGCTGGCCGCGCTCTGCCTGCCCTTCACCCGCCCGGCCGTGCTGCCGGTCGACCCGGAGGACACCGGCTGGGACCAGTTCAAGCACCGCGCCGGCAACGGCTGGACCTCCTTCAAGGCCGCCTTCGCCGCCCCGCGCCCGGCCCGGAAGCTCCCGCCGCTCCCGTCCGCCGTCGAGATCCTGATCATCGCGGTCGCCCTCGGCATCGCGCTCAGCGTCTTCACGTACGGCATCGGCACCGAGTACGACGAGCTGTTCCTCGGCTTCCTGATCACGGCCGGCCTCGGCTTCGCCGCGATCAGCGCCTCCGGCCTGCTCAAGCAGCTCACGCAGCTCACCGCCAAGCACCAGAACCTGTCGATCGCGGGCGCCTTCATCGCCGCGGCGCTGTTCCCCTTCACCCAGACCGACGACCAGTACGCGACGCTCGGCGTCTACATCCTGATCTTCGCCACGGTGGCCCTGGGCCTGAACATCGTCGTCGGCCTCGCCGGTCTGCTCGACCTCGGCTACGTCGCCTTCCTCGGCGTCGGCGCCTACGCGGCGGCCCTCGTCTCGGGCGCCCCGACCTCCCCCTTCGGCGTGCACTTCCCCTTCTGGGCGGCGATCCTCGTCGGCGCCGCGGCCTCGGTCGTCTTCGGCGTCCTGATCGGCGCCCCGACCCTGCGGCTGCGCGGCGACTACCTCGCCATCGTCACGCTCGGCTTCGGTGAGATCTTCCGCATCACGGTGATGAACACCGACGGCACCTCGGGCCCGGACATCACCAACGGCTCCAACGGCATCGCGTCCATCCCGAACCTGAACTTCTTCGGGTTCGACTTCGGCCAGGCGCACACCATCGCCGGCTTCACCATCGGCCGCTTCGCCAACTACTTCTTCCTGATGCTGCTGATCACCGCGGTCGTCGTGCTGGTCTTCAAGCGCTCCGGCAACTCCCGCATCGGCCGCGCCTGGGTCGCGATCCGCGAGGACGAGACCGCCGCGCTGGCGATGGGCATCAACGGCTTCCGCGTGAAGCTGATCGCCTTCGCCCTCGGCGCCGGCCTCGCCGGTCTCGCCGGCACGGTGCAGGCCCACGTCACCTACACGGTGACCCCGGAGCAGTACCTCTTCGCCGGTCCGATCCCGCCCAACTCCGCCTTCCTGCTCGCGGCCGTCGTCCTCGGCGGCATGGGCACGATGAGCGGCCCGCTGGTCGGCGCGGCCCTGCTCTTCCTCATCCCGAACAAGCTCCAGTTCATGGGCGAGTACCAGCTCTTCGCCTTCGGCGTCGCGCTCGTGCTGATCATGCGCTTCCGTCCGGAGGGCATCATCGCGGACAAGCGGCGTCAGCTGGAGTTCCACGAGCACGAAGAGAAGAACGAGCCGGCCGCTACGCCCGCCAAGGCAGGTGTCTGAACCATGACGACGACCACCACCAAGGCCGGCGCCGCCGCGGAGCCGGCCGCCCGCGAGACCGTGCTCGACGCACGCGGGGTCACCATGCGGTTCGGCGGACTGACCGCCGTCCGCGATGTGAACCTCACCGTCAACAGCGGCGAGATCGTCGGTCTGATCGGCCCCAACGGCGCCGGCAAGACCACCTTCTTCAACTGCCTGACGGGCCTGTACGTGCCCACCGAGGGCGAGGTCCGCTACAAGGGCCAGGTCCTGCCGCCGAAGTCCTTCAAGGTCACCGCCGCCGGCATCGCCCGTACCTTCCAGAACATCCGTCTCTTCAACAACATGACGGTCCTGGAGAACGTGCTCGTCGGCCGGCACACCCGCACCAAGGAGGGCCTCTGGTCCGCCCTGCTGCGCGGCCCCGGCTTCAAGAAGGCCGAAGCGGCCTCCGAGAAGCGGGCGATGGAGCTCCTGGAGTTCATCGGCCTCGCGCACAAGGCGCAGCACCTCGCCAAGAACCTGCCGTACGGCGAGCAGCGCAAGCTGGAGATCGCCCGCGCGCTGGCGAGCGACCCGGGCCTGATCCTGCTGGACGAGCCGACCGCCGGCATGAACCCGCAGGAGACCCGGGCGGCCGAGGAACTCATCTTCGCCATCCGGGACATGGGCATCGCCGTGCTCGTCATCGAGCACGACATGCGGTTCATCTTCAACCTGTGCGACCGGGTCGCCGTGCTCGTGCAGGGCCAGAAGCTGATCGAGGGCGACAGCCAGACCGTCCAGAGCGACGAGCGGGTCATCGCCGCGTACCTCGGCGAGCCGATCGACGAGACCCCGGCGGCGAAGACCCCGGCGGCCGAGGCCGAGACGGCCGACGCGGCGGCGGACGAGGCCGCGTCGGGTGACGACACCTCCGACGACGCACCGGCGGACGACGCACCGGCCGAGGACGCTCCGGCGGACGACGCCGGCGCCGACGACGCTCCGGCGGAGGAGACCCCGGCCGAGGACGACACCCCGGCGGACGCGGCCAAGACCGCGAAGGACGCCGCTCCGGGCAAGGAGAACGACGCATGACCGCACTGCTCGAAGTCGAGGACCTGCGCGTCGCCTACGGAAAGATCGAGGCCGTCAAGGGCATCTCCTTCTCCGTGGAGGCGGGCGAGGTCGTCACCCTCATCGGCACCAACGGCGCCGGGAAGACCACCACCCTGCGGACCCTCTCCGGGCTCCTCAAGCCGGTCGGCGGACAGATCAAGTTCGAGGGCAAGTCCCTCCGCAAGATCCCCGCGCACAAGATCGTCTCGCTGGGTCTGGCCCACTCCCCCGAGGGCCGGCACATCTTCCCGCGCATGACCATCGAGGAGAACCTGCTCCTCGGCGCCTTCCTCCGCAAGGACAGCGCCGGCATCGCCAAGGACGTGCAGCGCGCCTACGACCTCTTCCCCATCCTGGGCGAGCGTCGCAAGCAGGCGGCGGGCACGCTCTCCGGCGGTGAGCAGCAGATGCTCGCCATGGGCCGGGCCCTGATGTCCCAGCCGAAGCTGCTCATGCTCGACGAGCCCTCCATGGGCCTCTCGCCGATCATGATGCAGAAGATCATGGCGACGATCGCCGAGCTGAAGTCCCAGGGCACCACGATCCTGCTCGTCGAGCAGAACGCCCAGGCCGCGCTGGCGCTCGCGGACCACGGTCACGTGATGGAGATCGGCAAGATCGTGCTCTCGGGCACGGGCGGCGACCTCCTCCACGACGAGTCCGTCCGCAAGGCGTACCTCGGCGAGGACTGACCGCCCGTACGGCACGAGAAGGCCCGCCCCGCATCGCGCGGGGCGGGCCTTCCGCCGTGTACGGGGCCGGGGCTACTGCCCCTTGGCGGCCTTCTTCTCCTCGGCGTCCTCGATGACGGCCTCGGCGACCTGCTGCATGGACAGGCGGCGGTCCATGGAGGTCTTCTGGATCCAGCGGAAGGCGGCCGGCTCGGAGAGGCCGTACTGGGTCTGGAGGATCGACTTGGCGCGGTCGACCAGCTTGCGGGTCTCCAGACGCTGGGAGAGGTCGGCGACCTCCTTCTCCAGGGCGCGCAGCTCGGCGAAGCGGGAGACCGCCATCTCGATGGCGGGCACCACGTCGCTCTTGCTGAACGGCTTGACCAGGTAGGCCATGGCGCCGGCGTCGCGGGCGCGCTCGACGAGGTCGCGCTGGGAGAAGGCGGTGAGCATGAGGACCGGGGCGATGGACTCGCCGGCGATCTTCTCGGCGGCGGAGATGCCGTCGAGCTTGGGCATCTTCACGTCGAGGATGACGAGGTCGGGGCGGTGCTCGCGGGCCAGCTCGACGGCGGTCTCGCCGTCACCGGCCTCGCCGACGACGGTGTAGCCCTCCTCCTCCAGCATCTCCTTGAGGTCGAGGCGGATGAGGGCCTCGTCCTCGGCGATCACGACGCGGGTGGTCAGCGGCGGGACGTGGGACCCGTCGGCGTCGTCGGCGGGCTGGGGCGACTCGGGGGCGGTCACGGGAGCTCCTCGTTGCGGGGCAGAACTGCTGCTACATGAGCCTACCTAGGTCCTGTATGTTTGAGACACGGCAGGTTGCCAATGACCTTCGTTTCGAAGGACGCCCCGGTAGCCCAGCGGAAGAGGCGATGGTCTCAAACACCATTCAGCGTGGGTTCGAATCCCACCCGGGGCACTCCTCCTTCGATTCAAAGGGAGACCAGCCGTTGGGAATCCGTCACCCGCGCGCGTGAAGTCCGGTCATCCGCACCCGCAATCGGGAATGACGCGACCATTTTCGACCACATGTACGACGTCGATACGCGCCAGCAGGCGCTCGCTCTCGTCACCCAAGGCCGAAGCCTGAGCTCTGTCAGCAGGCAGACCGGGATATCCCGCGCCGCCATCCGCAGTTGGCAGGCGCGCCCCCCACCTCGCTGCCGCCACTTCCCGCCTTGCGCACGGTGCCGCCCCGCGCCCGGCGCGCCCGACCCGGCCAGGAGGCCGCCGCGTCCCTGCGCGCGGTGTTCCCGGAGCATGCGGTCGGCTGGGTACACCGACCCCTACAACGTCTCCGTCGCCCGCAAGGCGTCCGTCGCGCTGATGGACGCCCACGTGGGCCCCAAGCACTGATCAGCGTGTCAGTTCACGCCCGCGCCGGGGGCCAGTTGAGGATCGCCTTCGGTCGGGGCGGCGCGTAGGTCCGCACCTTCGAGGTGGTCAGGCCGAGGCGTACGAGGGATTCCGCGATGGTCACGGCCGCGCTGACGCCGTCCACGACGGGGACGCCCGTGCGGGCGACGACCCGTTCGGCGAGGCCGGCCATGCCGCCGCAGCCCAGGCAGATCACCTCGGCGCGGTCGTCCTCGACCGCGCGGACCGCCTGCTCGACGATGGCCTCCACCGTGTTCCCCTCGTCCTCTTCCAGGGCCAGGACGGGGAGGCCGCTGGCGCGGACCGAGGCGCAGCGGGCGGCGAGGCCGGCGATGTGGAGGCGTTCCTCGATCAGGGGGACCGTGCGGTCGAGGGTGGTGACGACGGAGTAGCTGCGGCCCAGGTAGAGGGCGGTGGTGGCGGCGGCCTCGGTGATGTCGACGACGGGGACGTCCAGGAGTTCCTGGAGGCCCTCGCGGCCGTGTTCGCCGTATCCGGCCTGGATGACGGCGTCGAAGGGTTCGGGGTGGGCGCGGACGGTCTCCATCACGGCGACGGCGGCGAGGTAGCTCTCGTAGTTGCCCTCGACGGACTCGGCTCCGAAGGCGGGGGTGAGCGGGACGATCTCGGTGCCGGGTGAGGCCGCGGCCGTCGCCTGCCTGCCGATGGCGTCGGTGATGGACCGTGTGGTGTTGACGTTGACGACGAGGATGCGCATCGGGCGGCTTTCGGTAGGAGGGCGGCTCATTCGGCGGCGACGGCGATGGCTTCGCCGTCCACGTCCCTGATGGGGGCGGTGCGGTCGGCGATCGCGGCGTAGACCCCGGCGCCGAGGAGGGCGCCGACGAACCAGGAGAAGCCGGCGACGGCGTGGAAGGTCGGGAGGAGGGCGACGGCGACGGCGACGGCGGCGCTGGGCACGAAGGCGGCGACGGCTCGGGGGTTGAAGCCGCGGCGGTAGTGGTACTCGCCGGCCGGGTCCTCGCTGTACAGGTCGGGCACGTTGATCCTGGCCTTCCTCAGCAGCCAGTAGTCGGCCATGATCACGCCGAAGAGCGGGCCGAGGAGGGCGCCGAGTCCGCCGAGGAAGTAGTTGACGACGACGGGGCTGTTGTAGAGGTTCCAGGGCAGGATCGCCAGGCCGAGGACCGCGCTGACCGCGCCGGCCTTGCGGAAGTCGAGCTTCCGGGGGAAGAGGTCGATGAGGGCGTAGATCGGCGCCACGAAGTTGGCCAGGAGGTTGACGGCGACGGTGAGGGCGATCAGGGCGAGGGAGGCGAGGGCGAGGAGCGCCATGTTGGGGATGGTGCGGACGATGTCGGTGGGGCTGGTGATGACCCGGCCGTCGAGCTTGAACTGGGCGCCGCTGAGGGCGATCACGATGACGGCGAAGAACAGCATGTTCACGGGGATGCCGACGACGTTGCCGCGGACGATCGAGGCGCGGCTGCGGGCGGAGCGGGTGAAGTCGCAGAAGTTGAGGACGAAGGTGCCGTAGATGACGACCCAGAGGGCGGCGGCCTGGAGGATCTGGAGCCACATCGCGCCGCCCGTGAGCGGGGCGTCGACGGAGAAGGAGATCGAGCCGTCGGCCCGGACGAACATCCAGACGGCGAGGGCGCTCATGGTGATCAGGGTGGTCGGTGCGGCGAAGGCCATGTAGCGGCGGATCATCTGCATGCCGTAGCTGACGATGGCGAGCTGGATCGCCCAGAGGGCGAGGAAGGTGATCCAGCCGAGGGCGGACTGGCCGAGGAAGGAGTTGTCGTCGAGCTCGCCCAGTCCGGGGAACATCGCGATCAGCAGGGCGCTGAGGACGGTGGAGGCGAGGTAGGTCTGGATGCCGAACCAGGCGATGGCGACGATGCCGCGGACGGCGGCCGGGATCTTGGCGCCGCGGATGCCGAAGGCGATGCGGCTCATGACCGGGAAGGGGACGCCGGTCTTGTGGCCCATGAAGCCGGAGAGGGTGAGGAGCAGGAAGAGCAGGACCGAGGCGAGGACGAAGGCGGCCAGGATGCCCCAGACGTTGAGGCCGAGGGCGAAGAGGCCGATGGCGAAGGCGTAGTTGCCGAGGCTGTGCACGTCGTTGGCCCAGAGGGTGAAGACGTTGTACGCGCCCCAGCGCCGGCCTTCCTTCTTGGTGGGGGCCAGGTCGTAGGTGTAGAGGACGGAGCTGGTGGTTCCGTCGGCCGGTGTCGCCGTCTCGGGCGGCCGGGTGGAGTCCAGGGCGGTCATCAGGGGCCCTCACAGGTGCTCTGGGTCGCCGTGTGGCAGGGGGGTCCGGCGACCGAGGGAGGTTGGGGGCGGGCATTCGGACGTTTCCACAAAGTGGAAGCCGATTTCCGCGCAACAGAACGTAGTTTTCGCCGAGAGGACCCGTCAAGGGTTCCCGGTCCGTAACTTCCGATTGGCATGCCAATCGGGCCGGGAACGCCAGAACCCCGCCACCGAGGCTGGTGGCGGGGTTCTTTTCGGTATACCGTCGCGCGCGGTCCCTGCGGAGGGGCGGTGCTCGCGCCTACGAGAGCGGGTCTCCGATGTGGTGGACGCGGACGAGGTTGGTGGACCCGGAGACGCCGGGCGGGGAGCCGGCGGTGATCACCACGATGTCGCCCTTCCTGCAGCGCCCGATCCGCAGCAGCTCCTCGTCGACCTGGGCGACCATGGCGTCGGTGGAGTCGACGTGCGGGCCGAGGAAGGTCTCGACGCCCCAGGTCAGGTTGAGCTGCGACCTCGTCGCCGGGTCCGGGGTGAAGGCGAGGAGCGGGATGGGCGAGCGGTAGCGGGAGAGCCGCCGCACGGTGTCGCCGGACTGGGTGAAGGCGACCAGGAACTTGGCGCCGAGGAAGTCGCCCATCTCGGCGGCGGCCCGGGCCACCGCCCCGCCCTGGGTACGGGGCTTGTTCCGCTCGGTCAGCGGCGGCAGCCCCTTGGCGAGGACGTCCTCCTCGGCGGCCTCCACGATCCGGCTCATGGTGCGGACGGTCTCGACCGGGTGCCGGCCGACGCTGGTCTCGCCGGAGAGCATCACGGCGTCGGTGCCGTCGATGACGGCGTTGGCGACGTCGGACGCCTCGGCGCGGGTGGGCCGGGAGTTCTCGATCATCGAGTCGAGCATCTGGGTGGCGACGATGACGGGCTTGGCGTTGCGCTTCGCCAGCTTCACCGCGCGCTTCTGGACGATCGGGACCTGCTCCAGCGGCATCTCGACGCCGAGGTCGCCGCGGGCGACCATGATGCCGTCGAAGGCGGCGACGATCTCCTCGATGTTCTCGACCGCCTGCGGCTTCTCGATCTTGGCGATGACCGGGAGGCGGCGGCCCTCCTCGTCCATGATCCGGTGGACGTCCTCGATGTCCCGGCCGGAGCGGACGAAGGAGAGGGCGATGACGTCGGCCCCGGTGCGCAGCGCCCAGCGGAGGTCCTCGACGTCCTTCTCGGAGAGCGCGGGGACCGAGACGGCGACGCCCGGCAGGTTGAGCCCCTTGTGGTCGGAGACCATGCCGCCCTCGACGACCCGGGTGTGCACCCGGGGGCCCTCGACGGAGGTGACCTCCAGGGTGACGCGGCCGTCGTCGACGAGGATCCGCTCACCGGCGGTGACGTCGGCGGCGAGGCCGGAGTAGGTGGTGCCGCAGCAGTGGCGGTCGCCCTCCATCGGCTCGACGGTGATGGTGAACTCGTCGCCGCGTTCAAGGAGTACCGGCCCCTCGCGGAAGCGGCCGAGCCGGATCTTCGGGCCTTGAAGGTCGGCGAGGACTCCGACGCTGCGGCCGGTCTCGTCGGCCGCCTTGCGGACCCGCTGGTAACGCTCCTCGTGCTCGGCGTAGGTGCCGTGGCTGAGGTTGAGGCGGGCCACGTCCATACCGGCTTCGACCAACGCCTTGATCTGGTCGTATGTTTCGGTGGCGGGCCCAAGGGTACAAACGATTTTCGCTCGGCGCATGAGGCGAGCCTAGGGCCTTACCCATCAGTAGCCGGGGGGATGGGCATGACTACTCAACAACCTTTCCGTGAAACGTTGTTGACAAGACTTGAATCTGTGCGCCGCACTGCTCCGATGAGCGTTTTTCACGCCCCCGGACCCTCCGTCTCAGAGTGCGGGCGGCAGCATCGTGAACCGCGCGACGACCTCGGCGGTCACCTCCTGCCGCTGCGGTTCGAGGTCGAGGGAGGGAGCCCCTCCGGCGTCCTCCTCCGCGAAGGAGGCGGCGGCCGGGTAGAAGCCGCCCCGCCGGAAGGCGCCCTGCTCCGCCGACCCGGCGTCCGACAGTTCGAGGAGTGAGCCCAGCGAGGTGCCCAGCGCCTCGGCGTAGGCGCGCGCCCGCCGCACGGCCTCCGTCACCGCGAGCCGGCGCGCCTCGGCGTGGGCCGGCGAGTCCGGCCGCAGCTCCCACCACGGCCCGTTGACCTCCGTCTGTTCCCGGTCGGCGAGTTCGGGCACCAGCTCGCCGAGGGCGGTGAAGTCGGTCAGTTCGACGGTGACCCGGACGTGGCCCCGGTGGACCCGCGCCTCGCCCTTCCCCCGGCGGGGCCGCTCGGGGGCGACCGAGAAGCCGCCCGTCTCCAGCTTGGACACGGCCGCCCCGCGTGCCTTGATCAGGTCGAGGACCTCGGTGTTGCGCCGCGTGAGGTCGGCGAGCACACCGGCCCGGTCCGCGCCTCGCGCGGTGACGGCCACCGCGATCCTGGCCAGCTCGGGCTCGACTTCGAGGCGGCCCTCGCCACGGACCGTCACCTGCGGGGTCTCGGGGGTGGGATGGGCGTGCGTCACGTCGTACTCCTCCTGGCCGGGGACCGACGGCACCGATGACCGGTGCCATACGAACACTTTCCCACTCCGTAACCCGAAAGGGCTGTTGCCGCAGAAAGGTCTGAGCCAGAATCTACGCGCGTTGTGCACCTGACAGCGCGCCACGAACCGAGGAGTACGCACATGCCGCTGAACCGCCGGACCTTCCTGGAGAGCTCCGCCGCCATCGGAGCCGGGGCCGCCCTCACGGCCGGGGCCGCCTCCCCCGCCGCGGCGCACGGACACCGCCCCAGGCCGGCCAAGCGGTACTCCTTCACCGTCATGGGCACCACCGACCTGCACGGCAACGTCCTCAACTGGGACTACTTCACGGACAAGGAGTTCGACGACAAGGCCCACAACGACGTCGGCCTCGCCAAGATCTCCACCCTGGTGAACCAGGTCCGCGCCGACAGGGGCCGCCGCAACACCCTCCTCATCGACGCCGGCGACACCATCCAGGGCACCCAGCTCTCGTACTACTACGCCAAGATCGACCCCATCACCCGCAAGGGCGGCCCGGTCCACCCGATGGCCCAGGCCATGAACGCCATCGGCTACGACGCCGCCGCGCTCGGCAACCACGAGTTCAACTACGGCATCCCGGTGCTCCGGAAGTTCGAGGAGCAGTGCGACTTCCCGCTGCTCGGCGCCAACGCGCTCGACGCGCGGACGCTGCGCCCGGCCTTCCCGCCGTACAGCCTCCACCGGATGCGCACCCCGCACGGCAGGGACGTCAGGGTCGCGGTCCTCGGTCTGACCAACCCCGGCATCGCGATCTGGGACAAGGCCAACGTCCACGGCAAGATGGTCTTCCCCGGCCTGGAGGAGCAGGCCGCGAAGTGGGTGCCGAAGCTGCGCTCCATGGGCGCCGACGTGGTGATCGTCTCCGCGCACTCCGGCTCCAGCGGCACCTCTTCCTACGGCGACCAGCTCCCCCACGTCGAGAACGCCGCGGGTCTCGTCGCCGAGCAGGTCCCCGGCATCGACGCGATCCTCGTCGGCCACGCCCACACCGAGATCCCCGAGTACCGGATCGCCAACAAGGAGACCGGCCGGGAGGTCGTCCTCTCCGAGCCGCTGAAGTGGGGCCAGCGCCTCACCCTCTTCGACTTCGACCTCATGTGGGCGAAGGGCCGCTGGACGGTGGAGAAGGTCGCCGCCCGGGTCCTCAACTCCAACACCGTCGAGGAGGACCCGAAGATCACCGGCCTCCTCGCCGACGAGCACAAGAAGGTCGTGGAGTACGTCAACACGGTCATCGGCACCTCCACCGCCGCCATGACCACGGCCGACGCGCCGTGGAAGGACGAGCCGATCATCGACCTGATCAACGTCGTGCAGGCCGAGACCGTGAAGGCGGCGCTGGCCGGCGGGGAGTACGCCGCCCTGCCCGTGCTCTCCCAGGCGTCCTGCTTCTCCCGGACCGCCCGCATCCCGGCCGGCGCGATCACCATCAAGGACGCCGCCGGGCTCTACCCCTTCGAGAACACTCTGGAGGCCCGCCTGATGACGGGCGCCCAGCTGAAGGAGTACCTGGAGTACTCGGCGAGGTACTACGTCCGGACCCCGGCGGGCGCCCCCGTCGACACCGCGAAGCTCACCAACGCGGACAACACCCCGGACTACAACTACGACGCCGTCTCCGGGCTCACCTACGAGATCGACATCGCCCGGCCCGCCGGGCAGCGGATCACCGGCCTCGCCTTCGCGGGCGAGCCGCTCGACCCGGCGGCCCGGTTCGTCCTCGCCGTCAACAACTACCGGGCCGCCGGCGGCGGCGCCTTCCCGCACGTCGCCGACGCCCCGCAGCTGTGGGCGAACTCGGACGAGATCCGCAACACGATCATCCAGTGGGTGCGGGCCAAGGGGACCGTCGACCCGGGGCAGTTCGCGTCGGTGGACTGGAAGCTGACCCGGGACGGCGTGCCGTTCTTCTAGTCCTCCCGCCGTACGTCGCTACTGCTGCACGAGAGGCGTCAGCTTCCGGCCCTGGGCCGGGATGCCGGGCGCCTCTCGCGTCTCCAGGCCGAAGCGGGTGAAGGCGGTGCGCTCCGGCAGGGGGTACGGCTCCTTCCCCGTCACCGCGTTGAGGATGACCGCGCTGCGCCAGGCGGCCAGACCCAGGTCCGGGGCGCCCACGCCGTGGGTGTGGCGCTCGGCGTTCTGCACGTACACGGAGCCGGTGACCGAGGGGTCGAGCACCAGCCGGTACCGCTCGTCGATCTTCGCCCGGCCCGCCGAGTCGTGCCGCAGATACGGGTCGAGGCCGGCCAGCATCCGGTCCACCGGGCGCTCCCGGTAGCCGGTGGCGAGGACGACGGCGTCGGTGGTGAGCCGGGAGCGGGAGCCCTGCTGGACGTGTTCCAGGTGCAGCTCGACCTGGGTGGTGGCGACCCGGCCCGCCGTGCGGACCCGGACGCCGGGGGTGAGGACGGCGTCCGGCCAGCCGCCGTGCAGGGTGCGGCGGTAGAGCTCGTCGTGGATCGCGGCGATGGTGTCCGCGTCGATGCCCTTGTGCAACTGCCACTGGCGGGGCATCAGTTCGCCCCGGACGGGTTCCGGGAGGGCGTGGAAGTAGCGGGTGTAGTCGGGCGTGAAGTGCTCCAGGCCCAGCTTCGAGTACTCCATGGGCGCGAACGCCTCGGTGCGGGCGAGCCAGCTGATCCGCTCGGCGCCGGCCGGGCGGGCCCGGAGCAGGTCGAGGAAGACCTCGGCGCCGGACTGGCCGGAGCCGATCACGGTGACGTGGCCGGCGGCGAGCAGCCGCTCCCGGTGGACGAGGTAGTCGGCGGAGTGGATCACCGGGACGCCCGGGGCGTCGGCGAGCGGGCGCAGCGGCTCGGGGACGTACGGCTCGGTGCCGACGCCGAGGACCACGTTGCGGGTGTAGGCGCGGCCGAGGGCGGCGGCCTCGCCGTCCTGGTCGAGCTGGGTGAAGTCGACCTCGAACAGCTTTCGTTCGGGGTTCCAGCGGACCGAGTCGACCTGGTGGCCGAAGTGGAGGCCGGGGAGCCGCTCGCTGGCCCAGCGGCAGTAGGCGTCGTACTCGGCGCGCTGGATGTGGAACTTCTCCGCGAAGTAGAAGGGAAAGAGGCGCTCGCGGGCGCGCAGGTAGCTGAGGAAGGACCAGGGGCTGGCGGGGTCGGCGAGGGTGACCAGGTCGGCGAGGAAGGGGACCTGGAGGGTGGCGCCCTCGATGAGGAGGCCGGGGTGCCAGTGGAAGGCGGGGCGCTGTTCGAAGAAGGTGGCGGCGATGCCGCCGGGGACGCCGTCGGCGAGGGCGGCGAGCGAGAGGTTGAACGGGCCGATGCCGACGCCGACCAGATCGTGCGGGCGGTCGAGGTCCTGCTGGGGGGTGCTGCCGGTCATCGGTCGGTGCCGCCTTCCGCGAGTTCCACGAGGGAGATGAGCTGGGCCAGGTCGTCGGGGGTGGTGTGGGGGTTGAGGAGGGTGGCCTTCAGCCAGAGCCGTCCGTCCGCCCGGGCGCGGCCGAGGACGGCCCTGCCCTCGGTGAGGAGGGTGCGCCGGATCGCGGCGACCCGGGTGTCCTCGGCGCCGGCGGGGCGGAAGAGGACGGTGGTGAGGGCGGGCCGGGCGCGCAGTTCCAGGCCGGGGGCCTTCTCCACCAGGTCGGCGAGGTCCTGGGCGCGCTCCATGCAGAGGTCGGTCAGGGCGCCGAGGCCGGTGCGGCCGAGGGCGCGCAGGGTGACGGCGGCCTTGAGGATGTCGGGGCGGCGGGTGGTGCGCAGGGAGCGGCCGAGGAGGTCGGGGAGTCCGGCTTCGGTGTCGTCGCCGGCGTTGAGGTAGGCGGCGGTGTGGGCGAGGGCGGCGAGGTCGGCGGGGTCGCGGACGGCGAGGAGTCCGGCGGCGGCCGGCTGCCAGCCGAGTTTGTGCAGGTCGAGGCTGACGGTGCGGGCCCGGTCCAGGCCGTCCAGGAGGTGGCGGTGGGTGCGGCTGAGGAGGAGCGGGCCGCCGTAGGCCGCGTCGACGTGCAGTTCGGCGCCGTGGGCGGCGCAGGCGTCGGCGAGTTCCGGCAGGGGGTCGATCAGGCCCTCGTCGGTGGTGCCGGCGGTGGCGGCGAGGAGGACGGGTCCGTCCAGGCCGGCGAGGGCGCGGGCGACGGCCTCGGGGTCGAGGACGCCCTGCGGGGCGGGGAGGGTGACGGGCTCGGGGAGGCCGAGGAGCCAGGCGGCGCGGCGGACGGAGTGGTGGGTGTGGGCGCCGGTGACGGTGGTGAGGGCGGGGCCGTGCCGTTCGCGGGCGAGGAGGAGGGCCAGCTGGTTGGCCTCGGTGCCGCCGGTGGTGACGAGGGCGTCGGGCCGGGCGGCGGAGGGGAAGACCTCGGCGGCGAGCGCGGCGGTGACCTCCGCTTCGAGGGCGGAGGCGGCCGGGGCCTGGTCCCAGGAGTCCATGGAGGGGTTGAGCGCGGTGGCGGCCAGGTCGGCGGCGGCGGCGACGGCGAGCGGCGGGGTGTGCAGGTGGGCGGCGCAGAGCGGGTGGGCGGGGTCGGCGGCGCCCGCGGCGACCAGGTGGACCAGGGTGCGCAGGGCTTCCTCGGGCCCGCCTCCGGTCTCGGGGAGTACGGCTCCGAGTGTGTCGCGGACCCGTGCCGTGACGGCGGCGGGCCCGCCGGCGGGGAGCGGCCCGCCGCGTTCCTCCGCGCCGGTGCGCAGGGCGTCCAGGGCGATGCCGAGGAAGCGGCTGAGCGGGGTGGTGTGGGCGGCGAGGGGTGGCGGGGGTGCGGCACGCATGGACGACAGGGTGCCGGGGCGCCACCCCGCCTGTCCGGCGACCCCGAGGACGTGACCCGAACGGGGGACGGACGCTTGCGGCTTCGCAGGTGGGGGGCTCGGGCCCGCCCCCGGCGCGGGCGGCACCGGGGGGCTCGGGCACAGCCGACGGTGCGCGCGGCGCCGGGGCGGGCGGGCGGCGCCGGGGCGAGCGGGCGCGGCCGGCGCGGGCGGCGCCCGGGGGGCTCGGGCACGCCCCGGTGTGCGTGGTGCCGGGGTGCGCCGGTGTCGCCCGGCCGGGCGCGGCGCCTGGGTGCGCCGCGCCCGGTGGGGTCAGCCCTCGCGGACGCGCAGCGCGCGGGCGAGGTCGTCGAGCTGGTCGGCGAGCTTGCGGTGGAGGGCGGGGATCATGGTGCCGTCGGCGAGCCGGTGTTCGCCGAGGGCGAGGGAGCCGGCGTCGATCGCGTACGCGGGGAAGGCGTGGCGGCCGGCGGCTTCGGCCATGGCGGGGCCGCGGCGGTCGCCGAGGGCGATGGCGGCGTCGTAGAAGCGCTCGACGTACTCCTCGGTCAGGCCGGCCTGTTCGGGCTGCCAGAAGCCGAGGGCGGTGGCGGTGAACAGGTAGTTCGACAGGTCGTCGGAGTCGAACATGGCGGCCCAGGCGGTCGCCTTGGCCGCCGGGTCGGGCAGGGAGGCGCGGCAGCGGGCGGCGCCCTCCTGGCCGGTGGCGCTGGGGTCGCGTGCCAGTTCGGCGGCGATGGCGGTCTCGTCGGTGGCGCCGAGGACGGCGAGGCGGGCGAGGATGCGCCAGCGGAGCTCGGGGTCGAGTTCGGGGCCGCCGTGGACGGTGCCCTCGTCGAGCCAGGTCGCGATCTGGTCGGGGGTGGTGGCGCTGTCGATGAGGGCGCGGACGGCGGTGAGGCGAAGGCCGGGGTTGTCGCCGTCCTCGGTGCGGCGGAGCAGGGCGCGGGCGATCTCGCGGAGGCCGGCGAGGGCGGCGGGGCGCTGCTCGGCGGTGACGTACCGGTCGGCGACCTGAGTGCGGGCGAAGGCGAGGACGCCCTGGACGATGCCGAGTTCGGTCTCCTCGGGGAGGTGGGCGAGGGCGGACTCCAGGTAGTCGGCGGGGAGCAGTTCGCCGTCGCGGACCATGTCGCGCATCGCGTTCCACACGACGGCCCGGGTGAGCGGGTCGGGGACGCGGGAGAGGCCGCGGAGGGCGGACTCCTCGGAGACGTCGTCGAAGCGGAGCTTGGCGTAGCTGAGGTCGCCGTCGTTGAGGACGACGAGGGCGGGGCGGGCGCCGGTGAGCCGGACGGGCTCGGGCTGGGGCACGTCGAGGGCGACGCGCTCGCGGAGGACGAGTTCGCCGTCGGGGCGGCGGTCGTAGAGGCCGGCTTCGATGCGGTGGGGGCGGCTGCCGGCGCGGTCGGCGGTGAGGTCCCAGCGGTTGCCCTCGCCGGTGAGGCGGGGGGTGAGGGTGTCGACGCCGGTGGTGCGGAGCCACTGTTCGGCCCAGGCGTGGACGTCGCGGTCGGTGGCGGCGGCGAGGTTGTCGATGAAGTCGGCGAGGGTGGCGTTGCCGAAGCGGTGGCGCTTGAAGTGGATGTTGATGCCGGCGAGGAAGTCCTCCTCGCCGAGCCAGGTGACGAGCTGGCGGAGCGCGGAGGCGCCCTTGGCGTAGGAGATGCCGTCGAAGTTGAGGAGGGCGGAGGCGGTGTCGGGGACGGCCTCGGGGTCGGGGGCGACGGGGTGGGTGGAGGGGCGCTGGTCGGCGTCGTACCCCCAGGACTTGCGGGCGACGCCGAAGTCGATCCAGGTGTCGGCGAAGAGGTCGGAGCACGCCTCGTTGATGGTCTGGTAGCCCATGTACTCGGCGAAGGACTCGTTCAGCCAGATGTCGTCCCACCAGCGGAGGGTGACGAGGTCGCCGAACCACATGTGGGCCATCTCGTGGGCGATGACCATGGCGCGGGTCATCCGCTCGGTGGCGGTGACGGCGGAGCGGAAGACGAATTCGTCGCGGAAGGTGACGAGGCCGGGGTTCTCCATGGCGCCGGCGTTGAACTCGGGGACGAACGCCTGGTCGTAGGAGTCGAAGGGGTAGGGCTCGTCGAACTTCTCGTGGTAGCGGTCGTAGCACGCCTTGGTGACGGCGATGATCTCGTCGGCGTCGGCGTCGAGGTGGGGGGCGAGGGAGCGGCGGCAGTGGATGCCGAAGGGCAGTCCGGCGTGCTCGGTGCGGATCGAGTGCCAGGGGCCGGCGGCGACGCAGACGAGGTAGGTGGAGAGCGGCGGGGTGGGGGCGGCGGTCCAGCGGCCGTCCTCCTGGCGTTCGGTGATGCCGTTGGAGAGGACGGTCCAGCCTTCGGGGGCGGTGACGGAGACCTCGAAGACGGCCTTGAGGTCGGGCTGGTCGAAGGCGGCGAAGACGCGCTGGACGTCCTCCATGAAGAGCTGGGTGTAGACGTAGGACTCGCCGTCGGTGGGGTCGAGGAAGCGGTGCATGCCCTCGCCGGTGTGCGAGTAGCGCATGGTGGCGGTGAGGGTCAGCTCGTGCTCGCCCTCGGTGAGGGTCAGGGGGAGCCGGTTCCCGTCGAGGGCGGCGGGGTCGAGGGGCTTGCCGTCGAGGGTGACGGCGTGGAGGGTGTCCGGCTTGATCTCGACGAAGGTGTCCCCGGCGGAGCGGGCGGTGAAGCGGACGCGGCTGGTGGACCCGAAGGTCTCGTCGCCGCCGGTGAGGTCGAGGTCCACCGTGTAGTGGTGGACGTCGAGCAGCTGGGCACGGGTCTGCGCTTCGTCGCGCGTCAGTACGGACATGGGCCCTATGCTGCCCGATCGTCCGGTCGGCGGGCAGGGGTGGTGCCGAAGGTGATCGCCGGGCCGGTCGCGGAGGCGTCAGGCGAGGCCGGTGCCGTCGAGGTGGGCGAAGGCGGCGGTGATGCGGGGCCGGTCGTAGCCGGAGGGTCCCGCGGCGCCGCTGGAGACGAGGGCGGCGAGCAGCAGCCGGGCCTTGGCGGGGTCGAGCGGGCCGGCCGGGACGAGGCCGTGGTGGAGGAGGTCGTGCTCGGAGCCGGGGCCGCGGTAGGTGTCGCTGAGGCCGGTGCCCGCCCCGGTGCGGGAGGCGAGGACGACGGGGATGCGGCGGGCGGTCTCCGCGAGGGGTTCGACGAGCCAGGCGGGGGCGTGGCCGGCGCCGAAGGCGGCGACGACGAGGCCCTGGAAGCGGTCGTCGACGGCGGAGAGGAGTTCGCCGCGGTCGCCGAGGCTCAGGGTGAGCAGGGCGATGCGGACGGTGGGGTCGTAGGAGAGCCGGCAGGGGGTGGTGGGGACGGCGGGGCGGAGCAGGATCCGCGGGGTGCCCTCGACGACGGTGCCGAGCGGGCCGGCGCCGGGCGAGGCGAAGGTGGCGAGGGAGGTGGTGTGGGTCTTGCGGACGTGCCGGGCGGCGTGGATCTCGTCGGCGAGGACGACGAGGACGCCGAGGCTCCGGCAGGCGGGGTCGGCGGCGACGGCGAGCGCGGCGGCGAGGTTGGCGGGGCCGTCGGCGCCGGGCAGGTCGGGGCGGCGCATGGCGCCGGTGACGGCGATGGGGGCCCGGTCGGTGGGGCAGAGCAGGTCGAGGAGGAAGGCGGTCTCCTCCAGCGTGTCAGTGCCCTGGACGACGACGACGCCGGAGCCCGCGGCGACGGTCTCGTTCACCTCCCCGGCGAGGGCGGCGAGGTCCTCGGGGGTGAGGGAGGAGGAGGGGAGCCGGCGGAAGTCGCGGAGCTCGACGTCCTCGGGGGCGCCGAGGGCAGCGAGCACCTCGGGGCCGGTCATGCGGGACGCGTCACCGCCTCGCGCGGAGATGGTTCCTCCGAGGGTGAAGACCGTGACGCGGGTCATCAGTGTGCTCCGTCCGCGATCGTCTCGTGGTGGCGGATGACCTCGGCGATGATGAAGTTCAGCAGTTTCTCCGCGAAGGCCGGGTCCAGTTTCGCGCTCTCGGCGAGTTCGCGCAGCCGGGCGATCTGGCGGGCCTCGCGGGCCGGGTCGGCGGGCGGCAGCTGGTGGCGCGCCTTGAGGACGCCGACCTGCTGGGTGCACTTGAAGCGTTCGGCGAGCATGTGGACGACGGCGGCGTCGATGTTGTCGATCGATTCGCGCAGCCGGGTCAGCTCGGCGCGGACGGACGGGTCGATGTCGTGGGCGTCGTTCCTGGTGTCGCTCATGGTCAGCGAGCTTAGACGGAGTCCGTGCCGAGGGTCGGAGGGTGTTCGGGATCCGGTACGCGGTCGCTCCAGCCGCCGTGCACGGCACGGCCCTGCTGCTCGCGGAAGCGGACGGGGGCGAGTCCGACCCTTCGGGTGAAGAGCCGGGAGAAGTAGGCGGGGTCGTCGTAGCCGACGCGGCGGGCGACGGAGGCGACGGGGAGTTCGGTGGCGGCGAGGAGTTCCTTGGCGCGGCCGAGCCGGACGGTGAGCAGGTAGTCCTTGGGGCTGCATCCGGCGGCGCGGCGGACGGCGGTGCGCAGCTCGGTGGCGGTCATGCCGTGCCGGGCGGCGTGTTCGGCGACGGAGAGGGGCTGGAAGGCGTCGCGGGCGAGGCCGGTGAGGACCGGGTCGGCGTCGGCGTCGGTGTCGGCGCGGGCGCGGCGCAGGGCGACGAGGAGTTCGTGGACGGCGGCGGCGGTCTCGACCTCCAGGAGGGGGTTGCCGGGGCGGGCGGCGCGGGCGATGCGGCCGATGGCGGCGCGGGCGGGGGTGGCGTCGGCGAGCGGGACGACGGGCCGGTCGGGCTCGATGTAGCCGAGCTCGGTGTAGGTGGTGGCGGCGGGTCCGGTGAAGTCGACGAAGGACTCGTCCCAGCCGGTGGCGGGGTCGGCGCCGTAGTGGTGGGGGACGCCGGGGGTGAGCCAGAGCAGGGCGGGGGCGGCGACGGGGGTGGTGCGGCCGTCGGCGGAGCGGTACCAGCCGCCGCCGGCGGAGACGAGGACGGCGACGTGGTGGTCGAGGGTGCGGGGGCCGACGACGGGGAGGCGGCCGTGCTGGAGTCCGACGCCGAGGCAGACGAGGCCGAGCCGGTGGTGGACCGGGCCGGGGGTGAAGTAGCGCATCCACGTGTGGTACATCCGCCGGCCTGCCCTTCCGCGCGCCTTCCAATGTCCAAACTGCGACGATCTTTGTCCATGGACCGGCCCGCCGCCAGGGGGTGAGGGTGAGGCCATGAGCACGTTCGCTGTGGGTGACGAGGACTTTCTGCTGGACGGGCGGCCGGTGCGGCTGCTGTCGGGGGCGCTGCACTACTTCCGGGTGCACGAGGGGCACTGGGGGCACCGGCTCGGGATGCTGCGGGCGATGGGCCTGGACTGTGTCGAGACGTACGTGCCGTGGAACCTGCACGAGCCGGAGCCGGGCCGGTACGCGGATCCGGAGGCGCTGGGCCGGTTCCTGGACGCGGTGGCGGCGGCCGGGATGCGGGCGATCGTGCGGCCGGGGCCGTACATCTGCGCCGAGTGGGAGAACGGCGGGCTGCCGCACTGGCTGACGGGGCCGCTGGGCCGCCGGGTGCGGACGCGGGACCCGGAGTACCTGCGGGCGGTGGAGTCGTGGTTCCGGCGGCTGCTGCCGCAGGTGGTGGCCCGGCAGGTGGACCGGGGCGGGCCGGTGGTGATGGTCCAGGTGGAGAACGAGTACGGGAGTTACGGGAGTGACGCCCGCTATCTGGAGTGGTTGGCGGGGCTGCTGCGGGAGTGCGGGGTGTCGGTGCCGCTGTTCACCTCGGACGGGCCCGAGGACCACATGCTGACGGGTGGTTCGGTGCCGGGGGTGCTGGCGACGGCGAACTTCGGCTCGGGTGCGCAGGAAGGCTTCGCGGTGCTGCGCCGGCACCGGCCGTCGGGGCCGCTGATGTGCATGGAGTTCTGGTGCGGCTGGTTCGACCACTGGGGCACGGAGCACGCGGTGCGGGACGCGGCGGACGCGGCGGAGGCGCTGCGGGAGGTGCTGGAGTGCGGGGCGTCGGTGAACGTCTACATGGCGCACGGGGGTTCGAACTTCGGCGGCTGGGCGGGCGCGAACCGCTCCGGCGGGCTGCACGACGGGCGGCTGCTGCCGACGGTGACCTCGTACGACTACGACGCGCCGGTGGACGAGTGGGGGCGGGCGACGGAGAAGTTCCACCGTTTCCGGGAGGTGCTGGGGCCGTACGCGGCGGGTCCGCTGCCGGAGGTGCCGGAGACGCCGGCCCGGCTGGCGGCTCCGGTGCGGGCGGAGGCGGCCGGCTGGGCGCCGCTCGGCGCGGTCATGGAGGCGCTGGGCGGGGAGGAGACCGAGTCGGGGGTGCCGCCGACCTTCGAGGAGCTGGGGGTGGACCGGGGGGTGGTGCGGTACCGCTTCTCCGTGCCGGGGCCCCGGCAGCCGTATCCGCTGGCGGTGACGGGGCTGCGGGACCGGGCGCAGGTGTGGGTGGACGGCGTCTTCGCCGGGGTGCTCACGGAGGAGGACGCGGTGCTGCCGGAGCCGGTGGCGGGGCCGGCCGTGGTGGAGCTGTGGGTGGAGTCGCTGGGCCGGGTGAACTACGGGCCGCGGCTCGCCGAGGCGAAGGGGATCACCGGCGGGCTGCTGCACGAGCGGCAGTACGTGCACGGGGTGCGGGCCCGGGGGCTGCGCCTCGACGCGGTCACGGCGGAGGGGGTGGGCCGGGTGCCGTTCCGGGAGCCGGCCGGGCGCCCCGGCGGGCGGGGTCTGTACCGGGCCTCGGTGGAGGTCGCGGGCGCGGGTGACGCGGAGCTGCGGCTGCCGGGGGCGGGCCGGGGCTTCGTCTGGGTGAACGGTTTCTGCCTGGGCCGGTACTGGCCGGCGGCGGGCCCGCAGGAGGGGCTGTTCGTGCCGGGTCCGGTGCTGCGGGAGGGCGCGAACGAGGTGTGGGTGCTGGAGCTGGAGCCCGCGGCGGGGGGCGGCGGGCCGGAAGCGGTGGAGCTGTCCTGAGGATCAGCGAATTAAATAAGCGGATCAAGCGCGGAGCGGGTGGAGCTGTCCTGAGGATCCGCGCATCGGACAGGGGGGTCACGCGGAGGGGCCCCGGGGCGCTGTGCCGCCCCGGGGCCCCCGTCCCGTGGGGGTTACAGCGTGGCCGCGGCGGACTTGATCGCGGCGGCGAAGGTCGAGACCTCGGTGTAGACGCCGGGGTAGTCGGGCCGCGCGCAGCCCTGGCCCCAGCTCACGATGCCGACCTGGACCCAGGCGCCGGCGTTGTCCTTGCGGAACATCGGGCCGCCGGAGTCGCCCTGGCAGGTGTCGACGCCGCCCTGCGGGTAGCCGGCGCAGATCTCCTCGGACGGGACGAGGTCGCTGCCGTAGGAAGCCTGGCAGGAGGCGTCGGAGACGAAGGGGACGTTCGCCTTGAGCAGGTAGCGCTGCTGGCCGCCGCCCTCGCGGGCCGCGCCCCAGCCGGCCACGGTGAAGGTGCCGCTGTTGTACGCGGTGGTCTCGGCGAGCTTCAGGGTGGGCAGCGAGGTGATGGGGCTGGCGAGCTTGATGAGCGCCCAGTCCTTGCCCTTGCCGTTGTAGCCGGGGGCTCGGTAGATCTTGGTGGAGCGGACCTTGATGGCGCTGCTCGACTGGAGGTCCACGACGCCGGCGGTGGCGGTGATGGACGTGTTGTTGCCGGTGGCGCCGACGCAGTGGGCGGCGGTGAGGACGACCTGAGGGCTGATCAGGGAGCCGCCGCAGCCCATGGAGAGCCGGACCATCCAGGGGAACTCGCCCTGGGCGGCGCGGGTGCCGCCGACGACCGGGTTGGGGGCCGCGGTGGCGCTGGAGACGGGCTGGAGGCTGAGGGCGGCGAGCGCGACGGCGCCGGCGGCGGCGAGTTTCTGCAGGGTGCGGACGAGTCGGTTCTTCTGCACGGTCTGCCTTCTCTCGTGGGGGGTTTCCTGCATGGGGGGTTGCGGCCCTGACGGCGGGTCGCCCATGGCACGCGGGACGGCACGCACCGACCGCGATGACATGAGCCCGTCAAGGCATGTCCGGATTATGGACAGCTCTCAACTGCCGCCACAAGGAAGCCTTTTCGGCCAGCCCCGGAGTCGGACCGTACAGTGGGAGCGGGGGTGGAGCGCGCATGACGGACCGCCGTGGGGCCGACCGGGTCGGCCAGGACACCCATGGGGTGGAGCACGGCTTCCCCCACCGGGAGGCCGTACGGGCCTCGCTCACCGCGCTCTACCGGCGCCTCGGACCCACCGGCGTCGGCCGGTACGCGACCAGCGTGACCGCCGCCGACGTGGCCCTCTCCCCCGGCGAGGACCCCCTCCTCGGCGCCACCCGGGTCGCCGGCGTCCTGGTGCGCCATCTGCGCCTCCCGGAGGCGCCGGCGGTCGTGACGTTCCGGCGGATGGAGCACGCCGCCACCGTGGAACCGGCCGCGGGACCCGAGTACGCCGTCGAGCTCAACGAGCGCTTCCGGGGCCGCCCCCGGGACATCGGCGCCGCCCTCGCCCACGAGCTCGCCCATGTGCTGCTGCACCGGCTCGGCCTGGGCTTTCCCGACACCGGGCGGAACGAGATCCTCACCGACGTGACGACCGCCTACCTCGGCGCCGGATGGCTGCTTCTCGACGCCTTCCGGCAGGACGGCGCCGAGAGCCAGAAGCTCGGCTACCTCACACCGGAGGAGTTCGGCTGGGTGCTCGCGCAGCGGGCCGAGCTCTTCGGCGAGGACCCCTCCCCCTGGTTCACCAGCGCGGTCGCGTACGAGGCGTGGCGGCGCGGCCGGGCCGAGGCCGCCCGGGAGCGGCGGCTGCCGCCGCTGGCCGGGGCGGGGTGGGCGGACCGGCGCCGCTACGCCCGCGAGCGGCGGCTCGGCCGGGCGGCGCCGGGCGCCCCGTACGCCTTCGACGGCGGCGCCCCGGCGACCGCGGTGGCCTTCCCCTGCCCCGTCTGCCGCCAGCGGCTCCGCGTCCCGGCCGGCCGCCCGCTGCGGGCCCGCTGCCGGCTCTGCGGGACGGTCCTCGACTGCGCCGGGTGAAAATCGCCGTGCGCCCGCCCGCCCCGGGACGGGACAATACGGTCATGGATCGGAGTTTCGAAGAACTGGTGGCCGAGGCCGAGGCCGCCCCGATGGAGGGCTGGGACTTCTCCTGGCTCGACGGGCGGGCCACCGAGGAGCGGCCCTCCTGGGGCTATCAGCGGCTGCTGGGCGAGCGGCTGGGCGCGGCCACGGCCGTGCTCGACATCCAGACCGGGGGCGGGGAGGTGCTGGCCGGGGCCGGGAAGCTGCCGCCGCTCGCGGCGGCCACCGAGTCCTGGCCGCCGAACGTGGCGAAGGCGACCCGGCTCCTTCACCCGCTCGGCGCGGTCGTCGTCCACGACGAGGACGAGCCGCCGCTGCCCTTCGGCGACGCCGCCTTCGACCTGGTCGTCAGCCGCCACCCGGTGACGGTGTGGTGGGCCGAGATCGCCCGGGTGCTGCGGCCGGGCGGCACGTACCTCTCCCAGCAGGTGGGCCCGGCCAGCGTCTTCGAGCTGGTCGAGTACTTCCTCGGGCCGCAGCCGGAGGAGGTCCGCCGGGCCCGGCACCCCGAGGACGCGCGGCGGGACGCCGAGGCGGCCGGCCTGGAGGTGGTGGACCTGCGGGCGGAGTCGCTGCGGACCGAGTTCCGGGACGTGGGCGCGGTCGTCTGGTTCCTGCGGAAGGTGATCTGGATGGTGCCGGGCTTCACGGTGGAGGCGTACCGGGACCGGCTGCGGGAACTGCACGAGCGGATCGGCCGGGAGGGACCGTTCGCGGCCACGACGACCCGGTTCCTCATCGAGGCGCGCCACCCCTGAGCCGGCCGGAACGGATTTGCGCCGGGACCCGACGGCGGGTCAGGGTCGTGCCATGAGCACGCTGTTCGACGCCATCGCGGGCGGGGACGAGGACGCGGTCGTCCGGGCCCTGCGCGCGGGGGCCGATCCCGAGGCCGACGACGACGGGGAGACCGCCCTCTACCTCGCGGCGGTCGCCGACGAACCGGGGATCGTACGGCTGCTGCTCGCCGCCGGCGCCGACCCCGGCCGGGCGAGCGGGCCGGACGGCGGCGACCTGCCGCTGTGCGGGGCGGCCTGCGGCGGACACGCGGGGACGGTACGCGCGCTGCTGGCGGCGGGCGCGGCGCCCGACCAGGAGGAGGAGTTCGGCTTCACCGCGCTCGCCTGGGCGGTCCGGCTCGGCCACGCCGAGACCGCGCGGGTCCTCCTAGAGCACGGCGCCGACCCCGACCGCCCCGGCCCCGACGGGCTCGCCCCGCTGGCCGCCGCCGCCCGGCGCGGCTCCACCGCCTGCGTACGGGCGCTGCTCGACCACGGCGCGCGGGGCGCGGCGCCGGCGCTGCGGGAGGCCCGGCGGTGGATCGGCGTGGACATGGCGGCCGAGCTGCGGCGCGGCCTGGTCGCGGGGAACGACAGCGGGGAGACGTACGAGGCGGTGGTCCGGCGGGTCCGGGAGGACGGCGGCGTGACCGTGGTCGTCGAGCTGCTGCGGGAGGACGGCCGGCCGGGGCGCGGTGACGAGCGGCAGACCGGGCACGCGGCCGTCGCGACCCTCCTGGAGGCGGCGCTCGGCCGGCGCACCCCGCACGAGGAACTGGCGGCGCGGGCGCTGCGCTGCGGGGACCCGGAGCTCGACGACTGGACGACCGCCGTGGCGGAGCTCGCCGGCCGGGCCGACGAGGAGACCTTCGTGGCGGCGGCCGCCTGGTGCGCCTACCGCGACCCGCTGCGGCGGGCGCTCGGCGCGCGCGTCCTGGGCGCCCTGCCCGGATTCGCCGCGAGCGCGCTGCCGGTGCTGCGGCGCCTGGCGGCGGAGGCGGCCGGCCCGGCCCGGGAACCGGTCCTGTCGGTGGTGACGGCGCTCGGGGCGTGCGCCGACCCGGCGGCGCTGCCGGAGCTGCTGGCCGCCGCCGGCCATCCGGACCCGGAGGTGCGTCGGGCGGTGGCGGGCGCGCTGGCGGGGCTCGTACCGGCCGGGGACATGGAGGCGCTGGGGGTGCTGCTCGGGCTGAGCAGGGACGGGGACGCGCGGGTGCGGGACTGGGCGGTGCTGGCCCTCGCCGAACTGCCGGACGACACCCCGCTCGTACGGGAGGCGCTGGCGGAGCGGCTCGCCGACCCCGATCCGGAGACGGCGGCGGAGGCGGCCCGCGGGCTCGCCATCCGCCAGGACCCGCGGGCGGTGGACGCGCTGGCGGCCGTCCTGGCGGACGGCGACGCGGACGGCGCGCCCCGCGAGACGGCCCTGGCCGCCCTGGAGTTCGTACGCGACCCCCGGGTCAGGACCCGCCTGGAGTGGATCCCCCCACGCACCCGCTGACTCCCTCGCGCACGGCGCTCCGTCTCCCTCCTGGCCCCTGGGTGACGCGGGCCTGGGCGACGCGGCCCTGACTGACGGCACCCTGGCTGACGCCGCCTTGGCCGGCACGGGCACTGGACGCCCCCCTCGCCGGCACCGGCCCTCGCTGACGCCACCTTGGCCGGCACGGGCACTGGACGCCCTCCCTCGCGGGCACCGGCCCTCGCTGACGCCACCTTGGCCGGCACGGGCACTGGACGCCCTCCCTCGCGGGCACCGGCCCTCGCTGACGCCACCTTGGCGGGCACGGGCGCCGGCTGACCTTGGCCGGCACCGGCCCTCGTTGACGCCCACGCCGACGGCCACGCTCGCTGAATCCCGCCCCCGCTGACGCCGCCCCCGCCTCCCTCCCCGCCCTCACCGGTGGCCGACCTCACCGTGGCCGTCCTCGCTGACGCCCACGCTCACCCCCGCCCCCGCCTGACGCCCCCTCCGCCGACGCCCGCCCCGCGGGACCTCGCGGTTCCGACCCGGTCGGGCGCGACCCTCCCCTCGCGGCGTCCCGGCTGCTACCTTCCTCCCCGGGAGCCCGCCTAACAAGCGTTTGATTGACGGCAGCCGGCGTGCTGCGGCGTGTCTCCGCCCGCACCCCTTTCCCCCTCAGTAAGGGAGTCAGCCATGTCTCTGTCGAGACGCGCACTGCTGAGCACAGCCGGCACCGCCGGCGCCGCCGCCGTCGTCGCGGCGGTCGCCCCGCCCGCCGGCGCCGCCCGCCACCGGGGACCCCGCACCCCCCGCTCGCTCCGGCAGATCCCGCTCCAGGGTGCCGTGAACGTCCGTGACCTGGGCGGCTACCGCACCCTCGACGGCGAGCGGGTCCGGCACGGCCTCGTCTACCGGGCCGACCACCTCGGCAAGCTGACCGACGCCGACCTGACCACCCTCGGCGGGCTCGGGCTCTCGCGGGCGATCGACTTCCGGATCCCGCTGGAGGTCGCCTCCGACGGTGCCGACCGGCTGCCCGCGGGGGTCACCGCCGTCTCCCGGCCGATCACCGACAACGGCCTCTTCGGACAGCTGCACGCCGTCATCGGCTCGCGCGACCCGGTCCGCCAGGAGGAGGCCCTCGGCGGCGGCCGGGCGGCGGCCTTCATGGCGGACGTGTACCGCACCTTCGTCACGGACGCCGCCAACCGGAACGCCTTCGGGCAGACCCTGCGCGAGCTCGCCGCGCGCGGCGCGGGTCCGGTGCTCTACCACTGCACCTCGGGCAAGGACCGTACCGGCTGGACGAGTTGGCTCGCCCTGCGGCTCGTCGGCGTGCCGGAGCACCTCGCCACCGAGGACTACCTGGCCTCCAACACGATCCGCGCCGCGCACGACGCCCGGGTCCGCGAGGGCCTGCGGCAGGCCGGACTGATGCGGAACCCCGAGCTGATCGTGCCGCTGCAGGAGGTCCGCCGGGAGTACCTGGACGCGGCGCTCTCGGAGGTGCGCGCCGGCTACGGCAGCCTGTACCGCTATGTGACGGCCGGCCTGGGCCTGGACCCGCGCGCCCTGGTGGGTCTGCGGGAGCGGCTGGTCGGCTGACGCGGGGGCGGGCGCGGCCCGTGCGGGGGCCGCGCCCGCCTCCGCGCTCCCCGCAAAAAAGGGCCCCGGTCCGCGTCGCTCAGCCGCGGACGGCGATGCCGTCCAGGACCATCGACAGGTACTGGCGGGCGATCTCCTCGGGGCTGTGGTGGCCACCCGGCCGGTACCAGGAGGCCGCGACCCAGACGGTGTCGCGGACGAAGCGGTAGGTGAGCCGGATGTCGAGGTCGGCGCGGAACACGCCGTCCGCCACCCCGCGCTCCAGCGTGCCGAGCCACGCCTTCTCGAACCTGCTCTGCGAGTCCGCGAGGTAGGCGAAGCGGGGCAGGTCGGTGAGGTGCCGCGACTCCTTCTGGTAGATGGCGACGGCCGCGCGGTGGCGGTCGATCTCGCGGAAGGACTCGGTGACGAGGGCCTCGATGGTCTCCCGGGGGCCGAGCCCGGCGGCGAGGACGGCGTCGTACCCCTGCCACAGCTCGTCGAGGAAGGTGGAGAGGATCTCGTCGAGCATCGACTCCTTGGAGTCGAAGTGGTAGTAGAGGCTGCCGGCGAGCATGCCGGCGGCGTCCGCGATCTTGCGGACCGTGGTGGCGTTGTACCCCTGGGCGGCGAACACCTCGGCGGCGGTGTCGAGGAGTTCGCGGCGCCGCTCGGGCGCGGCGGCGTTCACCGGGTTCTTCTTCTTGGTCGCTGACACCCGCCCATTGTCGTCGGTCCATGCCCGGAGGTCCGCGCGGGCGTCCGGGCGGACGGGCTCAGCCGTCCTCGCGCGGCGGGGCGTCGTCGTTCCCGCGCCGCAGCGTCCGGGGCGCCTGCCCGGGGCGCCAGGTGGTGAAGCAGATCTCCTCGCCGTCCACCCAGGTCCGTACGACCTCGGCGGGCTCCACCCGGAACAGGTGGAAGGGCAGCGGCGCGCCGGCCTCGGCGGCGTACCGGGCGACCTCCTCCCGGTCGGTGATCTCGACCGCCCGCCCGGAGATCCGCACGTCCCCGCCGCCCATGCCGGTGCCGGCGCCGGGGTTGGCGAGCAGCGCGAACCGCGGGTCGCGGCGGAGGTCGAGCGCCTTGCGCGAGTTCGGCATCATGCCGAGCCACAGCTCGCCGCCCCGGAAGTCGGCCTCGATGCCGCTGAGCCGCGGCGAGCCGTCCTTCCGGAGGGTGGCGAGGGCGTGGTGGGTGTACTGCCCGAAGCGCTCACGCACGGTGGCGGCGAGTGCGGGCTCGGCGGCCTCGAAGGCCGCCCAGGTCGTGGTTCCGGTGTCTCGCATGGTGCCAGTCAACACCGGATACCCGACATCCACTGTCCGGATTGTTTGGGACGCCGGAACGGAGTTCCGGGACGGAGTCGCCGGGAACGGAGTCGCCGGAACGGGGTTCAGGAACCGGTCCGCTCCGCCTTGCTGCGCTCGACGCAGAACTCGTTGCCCTCCGGGTCGGCCAGGGTCGCCCAGCCCGTCCCGTCCGGATTCCGGTGGTCGCCGACGAGGGTGGCGCCGAGCGCGAGCAGCCGCTCGACCTCCTCGTCACGGGTGCGGTCCTGCGGCTGGATGTCGAGGTGGACCCGGTTCTTGACCGACTTCGGCTCCGGCACCTGGATGAAGAGGAGGCCGGCCCCCTCCGACTCGACGAGGGCCTCGGGGTCACCGGGCGCGTCGTCGTCGGAGACCTTGCTGTCGAGCACCTTCGCCCAGAACTCCGCGAGGGCGTAGGCGTCGGCACAGTCGATGGTCACGTGGCGTACGAGAGAACTCATGCGCCCATGATCCCCCCGGGGCCGGTCGCGGTCATCCGATTTCGGCGCGGACGATGCCCTGGGCGCGGGCGGCGGCGAGCCAGCGGGGGAACTCGGCGACCAGCCGGTCGTACAGCTCCGCGTCCGCGACCCGGCCGGGCTCCCGGCCGACGTGGAAGAAGCCGGAGTTGTCGACGCACCGCCGCTGGGGGACGGCGAGCTCGTCGAGCCGGCGCAGGAAGTCGAACTGCTTGCTGCCGGGGTCGCCGAAGCCGACGAACTGCCAGAAGATCGGCAGCCGGGCCGCCTTGCAGACGTACCGCTCGGCGGCGAGCCGGTTGATGGGGCCGCCGTCGGTCTGGAAGACGACGAGGGCGGGCGCGGTGGCCCCGCTGTCGAGGTAGTGGTCGATGACCGCGTCCATGGCGAGGTGGTAGCTGGTCTTGCCCATGTGGCCGAGGCCGGCGACGATCCGCTCCACCCGGCCCTGGTGGTCGTCGAGCCGGATCTCGGTCTCGGCGTCGACGTCGGTGGAGAAGAAGACGACCGGCACCCGTCCGTCGTCGTCGAGCTGGGCGGAGAGTCCGAGGACCCGGTCGGCGAGGGCCTGGACGCTGCCGTCGTTGTAGTACGGCTTCATGGAGCCGGAGTAGTCCACGACCAGGTACACGGCGACGCGCTGCCCGTCGACGCCGTGCCGGCGCAGCGACTCCCCCGCCGTCTTGTACAGGCTGACCAGCGCGGGCGCGGTCTCCTCCACCTTGCGCAGGCTCAGTGCCATCTCAGCGCTCCCCCTCGACTCTCCCGGCCTGCTCGGCCCTCTCGGCCTGCTCGGCTCTCCCGGCCTGCTCGGCCCTCTCGGCGTGCTCGGCCCTCTCGGCCTGCTCGGCCTTCTCGATGTCCGCGAGCATGGCCTCGGCCAGGTCGCGCTCGGCGGCGTGGTACCGCTCCGCCCAGGTGAGGGCGAGTCGCGGGTACGCCCACGCCTCCTCCGCCCCCGCCTCGGCCGCGTCGGCCGCGGCGCGGCGGCGCATCGACTCGGCGTGGTCGCGGTGGCCGGCCAGGATCTCCCGCACCCGGTCGGGTTCGAGGAGATGGCCGAGCCAGAGCCGCAGCAGCGGCCCGTGCTTGAGGACGGGCGGATCGACGGGGGCGGTTCCCGCCCAGGCGCGGACGGCGGACAGGCCCTCGCCGGTGATCCGGTAGACCCGCTTGTCGCGGCTGCCGGAGTCGGGGGCGACCAGGCGGGAGGTGGCGTACCCGGCCGTCTCCAGGCGGCGCAGCTCGCTGTAGATCTGGCTGAAGGAAGGACTCCAGTAGAAGAGTCCGAGCGAGCGGTCGGCCCACTTCTTGCAGTCGTAGCCGGACAACTCCCGCCCGAAGGAGAGCAGTCCGAGCACGGCCCAGCTCGTCGCGGGAAGTCCGGGCACCGTCGCGTCGTCGTCCTCCACGGTCCGCAGTGTACGGCTCTTCCTCCTCCTCCCTATGCCTGCTAGAAGTATGTCGACCAGGCATACACACCCTCGACATGCCTGCCATCGAACGGGAGGAGCACCCGTGAAGTTCTCCATGATCTTCGAAGCACAGCTCGTCGACCCGACCCCCGCCCGCGAGCACCAGCTGCTCCGCGACTGCGTCGAACAGGCCGTCCTCGCCGAGGAGATGGGCTTCGACCGGATCTGGGCGGTGGAGCACCACTCCCTCACCCGGTACGCGCACATGAGCGCGTCCGAGATCTTCCTGGCCTGGGTGGCGGCCAGGACCGAGCGGATCCGCGTCGGGCACGGCGTGGTGACCATGCCGTTCGGCTACCAGCACCCGGTCCGGGTCGCCGAGCGGACCGCGATGCTCGACGTCCTCTCCGGCGGGCGGGTCGACATCGGCGCGGGGCGGGGCGCGACCCGCCAGGAGATGCGCATGTTCGGGGTGCGCCCCGAGGACACCCGGCCGCAGACCGAGGAGGCGCTGCGGATCCTCGCGGCAGCCTGGCGGGAGGAGGAGTTCGAGTGGCACGGCACGCTCGACATCGGCCCCGGCGCGGTGCTTCCCCGCCCGGTCCAGACCCCGCACCCGCCGCTCTTCCTGGCCTGCTCGCAGCACGAGTCGCTCCGGCAGGCGGCCGAACTCGGCGTGGGGGCCCTGGTGCTGGGCTTCGCGGGCGCCGACGACGTGCGGGCGATGCGGAAGGTGTACGACGAGGCGCTGGCCGCCCGGGACGGTTCGCGGTTCGTCTCCACCGAGGTCAACGACCACTTCTCGGCGCTCTGCCCGACGGTCGTCCTCGACGACGCGGCCCGCGCGCTCCGGCTCGGCACCCGCGGCCAGCGCTTCTTCGCCGAGTCGATCGCCCACTGGTACGGCGGCGGGCCGGCCCCCGCCGGCTACGCGGAGGACGAGGACCACACCGCGGCGCTCGCCGGCCGGCGGGACGCGCTGGTGGCCCGGCTGCACGCGGCGGACGTCCCGGCCCGCCCCGTCGACACCGGCACGTACCACACCGACCACGCCTACGGCGACGCGGCCACGGCGATCGCGTACGTCGACCGGCTCCGCCGGATCGGCGTCGACGAGGTGATGTGCCTGATCCAGATGGGCACGGTCCCGCAGGAGGTGTGCCTGGAGACGATCCGCCAGTGGGGCGAGCGGGTCATCCCGCACTTCGGGCCCCGGACGCGCGGCGACGCCCGCCCCTGAGTCCACGGTCGGGGACGGGGCGGGCGTCGATCGGTTCCGTACGTCGTTGTACGGGACATCCGGGGGCGTCCGGGGACGCGTCAGACCAGCAGCGAGCGGTCCGTCGGGCGGATCGGGGCCGGCAGGGAGCTGGCACCGGTCAGGTAGCGGTCCACACCGCGGGCGGCGGACCGGCCCTCGGCGATGGCCCAGACGATCAGCGACTGGCCGCGGCCGGCGTCACCGGCGACGTAGACGCCGTCGACGTTGGTGGCGAAGTCGGCGTCGCGGGCGATGTTGCCCCGCTCGTCGAGGTCGACACCGAACTGGGCGACCAGGCCGTTGGCGACGTCCGTGCCGGTGAAGCCCATGGCGAGGGTGACCAGCTGCGCGGGGATCTTCCGCTCGGTGCCCGGCTTCTGGGTCAGCTTGCCGTCGACGAACTCGACCTCGATGAGGTGGAGGTGCTGGACGTTGCCGTCCTCGTCGCCCTCGAAGTGGGTGGTGGAGACGGAGTAGACCCGCTCGCCGCCCTCCTCGTGGGCCGAGGTGACCTTGTACAGCATGGGGAAGGTCGGCCAGGGCTGGTTGGCGTTCCGGTCCTCGCCCGGCTTCGGCATGATCTCCAGCTGGGTGACGGAGGCCGCGCCCTGCCGGTGGGCGGTGCCGACGCAGTCGGCGCCGGTGTCGCCGCCGCCGATGACGACGACGTGCTTGCCCTCGGCGGTGATCGGCGCGGCCACGAAGTCGCCCTCGACCACCTTGTTGGCGAGCGGCAGGTACTCCATCGCCTGATGGATGCCCTTGAGCTCGCGGCCCGGGACGGGCAGGTCGCGGGCGGTGGTGGCGCCGGCGGCGACCACGACCGCGTCGAACCGCTTGCGCAGGTCGGTGGCGGTGACGTCGCGGCCGACCTCGACGCCGGTGCGGAACTTGGTGCCCTCCGCGCGCATCTGCTCGATGCGGCGGTTGATGTGCCGCTTCTCCATCTTGAACTCGGGGATGCCGTAGCGCAGCAGGCCGCCGATGCGGTCGGCGCGCTCGTACACGACCACGGTGTGGCCGGCCCGGGTCAGCTGCTGGGCGGCGGCGAGGCCCGCCGGGCCGGAGCCGATGACGGCGACGGTCTTGCCGGAGAGGCGCTCGGGCGCCTGCGGCTTGACGTCGTTGGCGTCCCACGCCTTGTCGATGATGGAGACTTCGACGTTCTTGATGGTGACGGCCGGCTGGTTGATGCCGAGCACGCACGCCGACTCGCACGGAGCCGGGCACAGGCGGCCGGTGAACTCCGGGAAGTTGTTGGTGGCGTGGAGGCGCTCGGACGCGGCCGACCAGTCCTCGCGGTAGGCGTAGTCGTTCCACTCGGGGATCAGGTTCCCGAGCGGGCAGCCGTTGTGGCAGAACGGGATGCCGCAGTCCATGCAGCGGCCGGCCTGCTTGCTGATGATCGGCAGCAGGGAGCCGGGGACGTAGACCTCGTTCCAGTCGCGGACGCGCTCCGCGACGGGGCGGGTCCGGGCGACCTCGCGGCCGGTGGTGAGAAAGCCCTTCGGGTCAGCCATGGGTCGCCGCCTCCATCATCTTCTCGGTGGTCTCCTGCTCGGAGAGACCGGCGAGCTCAGCGGCGTCCTTGGCGGCGAGCACTGCCTTGTACGTGGTCGGGATGATCTTGCTGAAGCGGCTCACCGCCGCGTCCCAGTCGGCCAGGAGCTTCTCGGCCACGGTGGAGCCGGTCTCCTCCTGGTGGCGGCGCACGACGTCGTGCAGCCACGCCTTGTCGGTGTCCGACGGCGCCTCGACCGCTCCGAGGTTGCCGGAGTTGACGTGGTTCAGGTCGAGGTCGATGACGTAGGCGACGCCGCCGGACATGCCCGCCGCGAAGTTGCGGCCGGTCTCGCCGAGGACGACCGCCGTGCCGCCGGTCATGTACTCGCAGCCGTGGTCGCCCACGCCCTCCGAGACGACCAGGGCACCGGAGTTGCGGACGCAGAAGCGCTCGCCGGTGCGGCCGCGCAGGAAGAGCTCGCCGCCGGTGGCACCGTACGCGATGGTGTTGCCCGCGATGGTGGAGTACTCGGCCAGGTGGTCGGCGCCGCGGTCCGGGCGGACGATCACCCGGCCGCCGGAGAGGCCCTTGCCGACGAAGTCGTTGGCGTCGCCCTCCAGGCGGAGGGTCACACCGGACGGCAGGAAGGCGCCGAAGGACTGGCCGGCGGAGCCGGTGAAGGTGAGGTCGATGGTGTCGGCCGGGAGGCCGGCGCCGCCGAACTTCTTCGTCACCTCGTGGCCGAGCATGGTGCCGACCGTGCGGTTGATGTTGCGGATCGCGACCTGGGCGCGGACCGGCTGGGCCTGCTCGGCCGAGGGGGCGTTCAGCGCCTCGGCGGCGAGCTGGATGAGCTGGTTGTCGAGCGCCTTCTCCAGTCCGTGGTCCTGCTCGACCAGGGCGTGGCGGACCGCGCCCTGGGGCAGCTCCGGCACGTAGAAGAGCGGCTCCAGGTCGAGGCCCTGCGCCTTCCAGTGGGTGACCGCGCGGCTGGTGTCGAGGAGCTCGGCGTGGCCGACGGCCTCCTCGATGGAGCGGAAGCCCAGCTCGGCGAGGAGCTCGCGGACCTCCTGCGCGATGAACTCGAAGAAGTTGACGACGTACTCGGCCTTGCCGGAGAAGCGGTCGCGCAGGACCGGGTTCTGGGTGGCGATGCCGACCGGGCAGGTGTCCAGGTGGCAGACGCGCATCATGACGCAGCCGGAGACGACGAGCGGCGCGGTCGCGAAACCGAACTCCTCGGCGCCGAGCAGCGCGGCGATGACGACGTCGCGGCCGGTCTTGAGCTGGCCGTCGGTCTGGACGACGATCCGGTCGCGCAGGCCGTTGAGCAGCAGCGTCTGCTGGGTCTCGGCGAGGCCGAGCTCCCAGGGGCCGCCCGCGTGCTTCAGCGAGGTCAGCGGGGAGGCGCCGGTGCCGCCGTCGTGGCCGGAGATGAGGACGACGTCCGCGTGGGCCTTGGACACGCCGGCCGCGACCGTGCCGACGCCGACCTCGGAGACCAGCTTCACGTGGATGCGGGCCCGCGGGTTGGCGTTCTTGAGGTCGTGGATCAGCTGGGCGAGATCCTCGATGGAGTAGATGTCGTGGTGCGGCGGCGGCGAGATGAGGCCGACGCCGGGCGTCGAGTGACGCGTCTTGGCGACCCACGGGTAGACCTTGTGGCCGGGCAGCTGGCCGCCCTCGCCGGGCTTGGCGCCCTGGGCCATCTTGATCTGGATGTCGTCGGCGTTGACCAGGTACTCGGAGGTGACGCCGAAGCGGCCGGAGGCGACCTGCTTGATCGAGGAGCGGCGCGCCGGGTCGTACAGGCGCTCCGGGTCCTCGCCGCCCTCACCGGTGTTCGACTTGCCGCCGAGCCGGTTCATGGCGATGGCGAGGGTCTCGTGCGCCTCCTGGGAGATGGAGCCGTACGACATGGCGCCGGTGGAGAAGCGCTTGACGATCTCGGAGACCGGCTCGACCTCGTCGACGGAGATCGGGGTGCGGCCCTCGGCGGCGAAGCCGAACAGGCCGCGGAGCGTCATGAGGCGCTCGGACTGCTCGTTCACCCGGTCCGTGTACTGCTTGAAGATGTCGTACCGCTTGTTCCGCGTGGCGTGCTGGAGGCGGAAGACGGTCTCCGGGTCGAAGAGGTGCGGCTCGCCCTCACGGCGCCACTGGTACTCGCCGCCGATCTCCAGCGCGCGGTGCGCGGAGGCGATGCCGGTGGCCGGGTACGCCTTGGCGTGGCGGGCGGCGACCTCCTTGGCGACGACGTCCAGGCCGGCGCCGCCGATCTTGGTGGCGGTGCCGTTGAAGTACCGGGAGACGAACTCGGCGTCGAGGCCGACGGCCTCGAAGACCTGGGCGCCGCGGTAGGAGGCGACCGTGGAGATGCCCATCTTCGACATGACCTTGAGGACGCCCTTGCCGAGGGCGTAGATCAGGTTGCGGATGGCCTGCTCGGGCTCGATGCCGTTGAGGAAGGTGCCGGCGCGGAGCAGGTCCTCGACGGACTCCATGGCGAGGTACGGGTTGACCGCCGCGGCGCCGTAGCCGATGAGCAGGGCGACGTGGTGGACCTCGCGGACGTCGCCGGCCTCGACCAGCAGGCCCACCATGGTGCGCTGCTTGGTGCGGATGAGGTGGTGGTGGACGGCGGCGGTGAGCAGCAGCGACGGGATCGGCGCGTGCTCGGCGTCGGAGTGCCGGTCGGAGAGGACGATCAGGCGGGCGCCGCCCTCGATCGCCGCGTCGGCCTCGGCGCAGATGGCGTCGATGCGGGCGGCGAGGGCCTCGCCGCCGCCGGAGACCCGGTAGAGGCCGGAGAGCGTGGCGGCCTTCATGCCCGGCATGTCGCCGTCGTGGTTGATGTGGATGAGCTTGGCGAGCTCGTCGTTGTCGATCACCGGGAAGGGCAGGGTGACCGAGCGGCAGGAGGCCGCGGTCGGGTCGAGCAGGTTGCCCTGGGGACCGAGGGAGGAGCGGAGGCTCGTCACGAGCTCTTCACGGATGGCGTCCAGCGGCGGGTTGGTGACCTGCGCGAACAGCTGGGTGAAGTAGTCGAAGAGGAGCCGGGGGCGCTCGGAGAGCGCGGCGATGGGCGAGTCGGTGCCCATGGAGCCGATCGGCTCGGCGCCGGCGCGGGCCATCGGGGCGAGGAGGACGCGGAGCTCTTCCTCGGTGTAGCCGAAGGTCTGCTGGCGGCGGGTGACCGAGGCGTGGGTGTGCACGATGTGCTCGCGCTCGGGGAGGTCGGAGAGCTCGATCTCGCCGGTCTCCAGCCACTCCGCGTACGGCTGCTCGGCGGCGAGGGCGGCCTTGATCTCGTCGTCCTCGATGATGCGGTGCTCGGCGGTGTCGACGAGGAACATCTTGCCGGGCTGGAGGCGGCCCTTGCGGACGACCTTGGCGGGGTCGATGTCGAGGACGCCGACCTCGGAGGAGAGGACGACGAGGCCCTCGTCGGTGACCCAGTAGCGGCCGGGGCGCAGACCGTTGCGGTCGAGGACCGCGCCGACCTGGACGCCGTCGGTGAAGGTGACGCAGGCGGGGCCGTCCCAGGGCTCCATCATCGTGGAGTGGTACTGGTAGAAGGCGTGCCGCGCGGGGTCCATGGAGTCGTGGTTCTCCCACGCCTCGGGGACCATCATCAGGACGGCGTGCGGCAGCGAGCGGCCGCCGAGGTGGAGCAGCTCCAGGACCTCGTCGAAGGAGGCGGTGTCGGAGGCGTCGGGGGTGCAGATCGGGAAGATCCGCTCCAGGCCCTTGCCGTCGCGGCTCTCGCCGAAGACGTCGCCGGCGAGCTGGGCCTCGCGGGCGGTCATCCAGTTGCGGTTGCCCTTGACCGTGTTGATCTCGCCGTTGTGGGCGACGAAGCGGTACGGGTGGGCGAGCGGCCAGCTCGGGAAGGTGTTGGTGGAGAACCGGGAGTGGACGAGGGCGACGGCGGAGGCCAGGCGCCGGTCCGACAGGTCCGGGAAGAAGGGCTCCAGCTGGCCGGTGGTGAGCATGCCCTTGTAGACGAGGGTGCGGGCGGAGAGCGACGGGAAGTACGCCGCCGCCTCGCGCTCGGCGCGCTTGCGGAGCACGAACGCCTTGCGGTCCAGCGCAATGCCGGTGGTCTCGCCGTCGGTCACGAAGACCTGGCGGAAGGCCGGCATGGTGGAGCGGGCGGTGGCGCCGAGCAAGCCGGGGGCGACGGGGACCTCGCGCCAGCCGAGGACGGTGAGGCCCTCTTCGGCGGCGATCGCCTCGACCGCGGCGGCGGTCTCGTCGGCGGAGTCGACGGGGAGGAAGGCGGTGCCCACCGCGTACGCGCCGGCCTCGGGCAGCTCGAAGTCGGTGACCTCGCGGAAGAAGGCGTCCGGGACCTGGAGCAGGATGCCGGCGCCGTCGCCGGAGTCCGGCTCGGAGCCGGTGGCGCCGCGGTGCTCGAGGTTGCGCAGTACGGTCAGCGCCTGCTCGACCAGCGCGTGGCTGGCCACACCGGTGAGGGTGGCCACGAACCCGACACCGCAGGCGTCGTGTTCGTTACGGGGGTCGTACATGCCCTGGGGGGCGGGGCGACCGTCCATGGGCGACCAGGCGTCGGAACGCATCGGCTCTCCCGTCGTCGTCGTGGCATATGAAGCTGCCGAGGGACGACGTTGGCCCTCCGCGAAATTTCGTGCAGGTTACATGATGGAGTGATTCTCGCCTAGTGGATAGCGCGTTCCAGCATGCGGACACCACCGATACGGAGCGGTGGTGCGCGTTCACCTGTTCTCTCTGTGTGCGGAGGCAGTGACTGCACCGTGACTGCTCCGCGGGGGACGGAACCGCAAGGGTCGTGCCGGTCCGTCTCGGGAGGGCTTCGTTGCCCAACGACGCTTCTGCCTCTTTCCCGTTGGTCACGGGTTCGAAACCGCCGGGTAACCGGCTACATATGTGGCGTCGTGCATAGTGTCTCACCGCCGCGAGGGTTCCGACCAGGGATATTCGTCACAGCGAGAATGCGCCTTTCACCCCGCAAAGTCACCCCGAAATGCCCGAGAAGCCCCTTGCGAGGGCCTCTCGGGCTTGTGTGCCGGTACGGATTCCGTTTCCGCGGGTACGGACTCCGCTGCCCGCCGGCACGGGCGGCGGCGCCCCTAGAGCGCGGCTAGAGCGCGGCGCCGAAGAGCATGCCGAGGCCGTACGTGACGGCCGCGGCGGCACCGCCGAGCACCAGCTGGCGCAGGCCGCTGAACCACCAGCCGCGCGCGGTGACCCGGGCGACCAGCGCGCCGCAGCCGAAGAGGCCGAGGAGCGCGAGCAGCACGGCGGGCCAGAGCGCGGTGGCGCCGAGCAGGTACGGCAGCAGCGGCAGCAGCGCGCCGAGCGCGAAGGAGGCGAAGGACGAGACGGCGGCGACGACCGGCGACGGCAGGTCGTCGGGGTCGATGCCCAGCTCCTCGCGGGCGTGGATCTCCAGCGCCTGCTCGGGGTCCCGGGAGAGCTGCATCGCGACCTCGCGGGCGAGGGCGGGCTCGACGCCCCGGGAGACGTAGAGGGCGGCCAGCTCCTCCATCTCGTCGACCGGGTGCTTGCGCAACTGCCGGCGCTCCACATCGAGTTCCGCCTGGACGAGCTCGCGCTGCGAGGCGACCGAGGTGTACTCGCCGGCCGCCATGGAGAAGGCTCCCGCGGCCAGTCCCGCGAGACCGGTGACGACGATGGTCTGCGAGGAGACCGCGCCGCCGGCGACACCGGTCATCAGGGCCAGGTTCGAGACCAGGCCGTCCATCGCGCCGAAGACCGCCGGCCGCAGCCAACCGCCGTTCACGTCACGGTGGGTGTGGTTGTCTCGGTGGGCCTCGTGCAGTGGTGCCTGGGCTTCGATGATGGACATGGCTCTCCCCTCGTTCCGGCGGGCCGGGTCGCACCCGCCGCCCCCAACACCCTCGAAAATACGCGCGATGTAAGGGGCTCGCCAGCAAGGCAGGCCGTACTTAGTAAGGCCCTCCTCAGTGTGGCGACCCTTCCCTGACGCCCCATCAGCACCACCTGTCCCACTGACAGACGGGTGACAGAAGCCGCGCACCGGCGAGTCGTCCGCCCGCCGTGGCACAGATCCAGGCGAAGGGGTACCGCCGAAGAGGTGCCCCCCACCGAGGAAGGGGCGCGGAGATGGTGACCACGACATGCGACACCCGGGAACGGGCGAGGGGGGCGCTGCTCGGCCTCGCCGTCGGCGACGCGCTCGGCGCCCCCGCGGAGAACATGAAGCCCTCCGAGATCCGCCGCAGGTGGGGGCGGATCGAGGGCTTCCTGACGGACCGTCCGGCGGGCACCGACGACACCGAGTACGCGATCTTCTCCGCGCTGCTGCTCGCCCGGCACGGCTCGGCGCTCACCGTGGCCCACGTCGAGCGGGCGTGGCACCGCTGGATCGCGGACCTCGACGAGGGCCCGTTCCGCGGCGCGGGCTTCTCCGAGCGCGGCACCCTGGAGAACCTCCGGCGGGGCCTCGCGGCCCCCATCTCCGCCCAGCACCGGCACGCGTGGTCGGACGGCCTGGCGATGCGGGCGGCGCCGTTCGGCGTCTTCGCGGCGGGCCGGCCCGCCGAGGCGGCCCGGCTCGTCGCCATCGACGGCACCGTCAGCCACGAGGGCGAGGGCATCTACGGCGGCCAGGCGGTGGCGGCGGGGGTCGCGGCGGCGATGTCCGGCGCGACCGTCACCTCGGTCATCGCGGCGGCCCTCTCCGTCATCCCCATGGACTCCTGGACGGCCCGCTCGCTGCGCCGCGCGGTGGTCGCCGCGCAGCGCGTCCAGCCGGACCCGCTCACCCGCGAACGCCAGGTCCGCTCGGCGGTCGTCATCGGCGGCTATCCCTGGACGGATCTGGCCCCGGAGGCGGTGGGGCTCGCCTTCGGCGCCTTCGCCGCGGCGCGCGGCGACTTCCGTACGGCCGTCCTCACCGCCGTCAACATGGGCCGCGACGCCGACACCACGGCGGCGGTGGCCGGCGCGCTTGCCGGCGCGGCGGGCGGGATCGCGTCCATCCCGGAGGACTGGGCCTCCGCCATCACCCCGGTGACCGGCAGCTGCCTCCCCACCATGCGCGGCTACCACGTCCTGGACATCGCCGACCTCCTGACCGAAGAGGAAACCCCCTGATGCCCCTCGACCCCACCACGGCCCCGACCGACCCCGCCGACCCTGCCGACCCCGCTGAGGGCAATCGTTCCGCAGGGCGATGGGGGTCCCCCCTGCTGGAGCGAAGCCGAGAGCTCGGGGGAGGGCGGGCACAGCCCCCGATGCCGGGCACCGCTCCGGCGACGGACGCCGTGCCGGACCCCACCCCGGTGCCGGGCACCGCTCCCGAGGGCCACGCCGCGCAGGAGGCCGCGGGCGCCACGGACCGCGACAAGATCGAGGGCCTCCTGCTCGGCCTCGCCGCGGGTGACGCCGCCGGCTGGCCCGCCGCACGGCACCGCGCCGCCCGGATGCCCGAGTGGACCCGCCGTCTCACCCGCGAGCTCGACACCTTCGCGGAGCAGAACGCGACGACCACCCTCCCCGTGCCGATCGCCCTCAACCAGCCCCCCGAGCCCCTCCGCCTCGGCCCCTCCGACGACGCCGAGTGGGCGGCCTTCACCGCGGAGGCGGTGCTGGCCGCCGCCGGCCCGCTCTTCGCCTCCCTCCCCCGCGAGCGCCGGCTCCGCGCCGCCGTGGACGTGGCCTGGAACCACCTCGCGGGCCAGATCGCCGCCGCCGCCGACCGCGCCCCCGAGATCGAGTCCGCCGTCCTCCCGCTCCGCGCCCGCATCTCCGTCCGCGCCGGCCTCGGCAATCTGGCCACCGGCCTGCGCCCTCCCGCCACCGGCCACGACAACCCGCACTACTTCGACGACGCCGCCTGCGTCCGGGCCGCCGTCCTCGCGGTCGTCCACCCCGGCGACCCGCGCGCCGCCGCCGAACTCGCCGAGTTCGACGCCCGGTACACCCAGGACGGCGACGGCGTGCACGGCGCCCGCGCCACCGCCGCGGCCGTCGCCTCGGCCCTCGGCGGCGCGGACGCCGACACCGCCGTGGCCGCCGCGCTCGCCGAGCTCCCGCCCGTCACCGAGATCGGCCGCAACGCCCGGCACGCCGTGAAGCTGGCCCGTACCACCGACTCCGCCTTCGCGCTCGTCCCGCTCCTGGAGCACCAGATCGTCGACCACGTCTACAGCTACGGGATCGCCGCCGCCGAGACCGTCCCCGTCGCGCTCGCGCTGACCGTCGCCGCGCGCGGCGCGATGACGGCCGCGGTCCCGGCGGCGGCCTGCCTCTCCCGGGTCGCCGACTCCGCCCCCGCCCTGGCCGGCGCGCTCACCGGCGCGCTCGGCGGCGGCCGTTCGGTCCCGGCGAGCTGGCGGGACGCCTGCCGGACGCTCTCCGGCTGCGCGCTCCCCCGCCTCGCCGGCACCGACCTGGTGGAACTCGCCGGGCTCCTGGGAACCACGGAACCGGCACCACCAGGTGGACAATTCCGACATGACACCCACACTGGATGAGCGGATCACCGGAAGCCTCCTCGGGGCCGCCGTGGGCGACGCCCTCGGCGGCCCCGTGGAGGGATACACCCCCGAGCAGATCACCGAACGCCACGGCGGCCGCGTCACCGGCGTCGTCGGCCCCTGGAACGGCGACTCCTGGCGCACCGCCCGCCCCATCGCGCCGTACCACAAGGGCGACGGGCACGTCACCGACGACACCCTGATGACCCACGCGCTGATCCGGGTGTACGAGAAGGTGCGCGACCACCTGGACGCGTACGCCGTCGCCGACCACCTCGTCCCCGAACTCATGGGCACGCCCGTGTGGATCCCCGAACTGGAGGCGGAGGCCCTCCCCCTCCAGCGGGTCTTCCTCGCCGAGAAGTGGATCGTCGCCCGCCTCCACTACGGCCACGCCGACCCGCGCGAGGCCGGCACCGGAAACATCGTCAACTGCGGTGCCGCGATGTACATGGCCCCGGTCGGCCTGGTCAACGCGGCCGACCCGCACGGGGCCTACGCCGAGGCCCTGGACGTCGCGGGCGCCCACCAGTCCTCGTACGGCCGCGAGGCGGCGGGGGTCCTCGCGGCGGCGGTCGCGGCGGCCTGCGTCCCCGGCGCCACCCCGCGCACGGTCGTCGACACCGTCCTGTCCCTCGCCAAGGACGGCACCCGCGCCGCGATCGAGGCGGTCGCCGAGGTCGCCGACCGCCACCACGACGTCGAGTCGGCCCTGGCCCCGCTGCGCCGCGCGGTCGCCCCGTACGACTCGGTCGGCCCCGACTACCGCAACCCGGGCCTCGGCGCCCGCCGCCCCTCCCGGCTCCACTCCATCGAGGAGCTGCCGATCGCGCTCGGCATGCTGCTGGTCGGCGAGGGCGACTACCGCCGGACGGTCCTGGGCGCGGTCAACTACGGGCGGGACTGCGACTCCATCGCCACCATGGCGGGCGCGATCGCCGGCGCCCTGCACGGCGAGGCGGCGGTCCCCGCCGACTGGGCGAAGCGCGTGGCGGACGCCAGCCGCCTCGACCTGCGCGCCCCCGCGACCGCCCTCGCCGCCGTGGCCCACGAGGTCTTCGCCCGCGACACCGCCCGCCGCCGCGCCGTCGACGCCGCCCGCACCACCCTGACGGGCCCCACCCGATGACGCCCTCCGCCCCGGCCCCCGGGCCCAGCACCGCGTCCGCCCCCGCCACCGGTGCGGCCGCCGCCCGCCACCCCCGCCCGGCGGCGGACGGCGCCCCGGCCGGCCCCGCCCGGACATCCCGTGCCGGACCACCCGCGACGCCGCCCGCCGGGGACGGCCCCGCGCCCGTCCGGCTCACCTGGGTGCAGCCCGAGGACCTGGTCGGGCACGAGCTGCGGCAGGCCGCCGAGGACGGGCGGGACGCCGGGGAGATCGCGGCGCGCTGGTACGCGGCCGGCGGGCACCCCGCGCCGCCCGCCGCCGGCGCCTCCCCCGTCCCCCGGCCGGAGCTCCGCCCGCTCGCCGAGGAGCTGCTCGACGCGCTCGCCGCCCTGCCCTCCCCCCTCGCCCCCGACGAACCCACCGCCCTCGACGCGATCGAGGCGGCCTGCCCCGACTGGCCCGTCCGCCCGTCCGCCCCGGACGCCCGCGCCGACCCGGCGCTCCGCGACCGTCTGCACGCCGCCTGGCTCGGGCGGGCCGCCGGGTGCCTGCTCGGGAAGCCCGTCGAGAAGCTCCCGCTCGACGCGATCCGCGCGCTCGCCCGGGCCGCCGGGAACTGGCCGCTCGACGACTGGTTCACCGCGCGCGGCGTCCCGCCCGCGCTCCTCGCGGCCCACCCCTGGAACCGCCGCTCCGCCGCCACCTCGCTCGCCGAGACCATCGACGGCATGCCGGCGGACGACGACCTCGACCACCCCCTCCTCGCCCTGCTCCTGCTCCGCCGCCACGGCCGCGGCTTCACCACCGCCGACCTGGCCCACCTCTGGCTCGACGAACTCCCCGCCGGCCGCACCTTCACCGCCGAGCGGATCGCCTACCGCAACCTCCTCGACGGCGTCGAGCCGCCGCTGACCGCCGTCCGCCGCAACCCCTTCCGGGAGTGGATCGGCGCCCAGATCCGCGCCGACGTCCACGGCTGGACCCACCCCGGCGACCCGGCCGCGGCCGCCGCCCAGGCCCACCGGGACGCCGTCCTCAGCCACACCGGCAGCGGCGTCCACGGCGCCCTGTTCGTCGCCGCGACCGTGGCCGCCGCCGCGGGCGGCACCACCGACGTCCACCGGGCGCTCGCCGCGGGACTCTCCGTCGTCCCGCCCCGCTCCCGGCTCGCCGAGGCCGTCCGCTACGGCATCCGCACCGCCCGCACCACCCCCGCCCTCGACACCGTCGTCGACCGGCTGCACGCCCGGTACGGCGGGTACCACTGGGTCCATGCCGTACCGAACAGCGCGCTGCTCGCCGCCGCCCTCACCCACGCCGACGGCGACTTCACCGCCTCGATCTGCGCGGCCGTCTCCGGCGGCTGGGACACCGACTCCAACGGCGCCACCGCCGGTTCGGTCGCCGGGCTCCTCGCCGGGCACCCCGACCGGATCCCGGACCGCTGGACCTCCCCCCTGAAGAACCGGCTCGCCACCACCGTGCCGACCTTCGACGGCGTCGGCTTCGACACCCTCGCCGACCTGACCCACCTGGAGGCAGTACGCCCATGACCAGCATCGTGGTGCTCGGGAGCACCAACATGGACCTCGTGGCCTACGTACGGCGGGCCCCGCAGCGCGGCGAGACCGTCACCGGCCGCTCGTTCCGCACGATCCCCGGCGGCAAGGGCGCCAACCAGGCGGTGGCCGCCGCCCGGGCGGGCGCCGAGGTCGCCATGATCGGCGCGGTCGGCTCCGACGAGTTCGGCTACCGGCTCCGGGACGTCCTGGAGCACTGCTCCGTCGACACCGACCTGCTCCGCACCGTCGAGGGAGCCTCCGGCACCGCCCACATCGTCGTCGACGACGAGGGCGGCAACGCGATCGTCGTCGTCCCCGGCGCCAACGCCACCGTCACCTCCCTCACCCACGGCGACGAGGCCCTGATCGCCACCGCCGACCTGCTCCTCCTCCAGCTCGAACTCCCCCTCTCCGTCGTCACCGAGGGCGCCGCCCACGCCCGCGACCGCGGCGTGCGCACCGTCCTCACCCCCGCCCCCGCCCAGCCGCTCCCGCCCGACCTCTTCGACGTCACCGACCTGTTGCTGCCCAACGAGCACGAGGCCGCCACCCTCACCGGCCGCTCCGACCCGCGCGCCGCCGCGCTCGCCCTCCTCGACGCCGTCCCCGAGGTGGTCGTCACCCTCGGCGCGGCCGGCTGCCTCTACGCGGCGCGCGGCCGGGAACCGCTCACCGTCCCCGCCCCGCGGGTGCGGGCCGTCGACACCACCGCGGCCGGCGACACCTTCGCCGGCGCCCTCGCCGTCGCCCTCGGCGAGGGCCGCCCGATGCCGGAGGCCCTCGCCTGGGCGGGCACGGCCGCCGCGCTCTCCGTCCGCCGCGAGGGCGCCTCGACCTCGATGCCGTACCGCACCGAGATCGACGCGGCCCTCGGCTCCCCCGAGTCCCTGGAGGCCGATCCCGTATGACCACCGCGACCCCCGCGCCCCCCGCCGCCCCGCCGCTCCAGGGGCTGCGCGTCCTCGATCTGGCGACGCTCTTCGCCGGACCGCTGGCCGCCATGATGCTCGGCGACTTCGGCGCCGACGTCGTCAAGGTCGAGCACCCCCGCAAGCCGGACCCGTCCCGGGGCCACGGACCCGCCAAGGACGGCGTGGGCCTGTGGTGGAAGGTCCTCGGCCGCAACAAGCGGACCATCACCCTCGACCTGTCCACCCCCGGCGGCCGGGACGCCCTGCTCCGGCTGGCCGCCGACGCCGACGTGATCGTGGAGAACTTCCGCCCCGGCACCCTGGAGCGCTGGGGTCTCGGCTGGGAGGAGCTGTCCACGGTCAACCCCCGGCTCGTGCTGGCCCGCGTCACCGGCTTCGGCCAGTTCGGCCCGTACGCCCACCGCCCCGGCTTCGGCACCCTCGCCGAGGCGATGAGCGGCTTCGCCGCCGTCACCGGCGAGCCGGACGGCCCGCCGACCCTGCCCCCCTTCGGCCTCGCCGACTCGATCGCCGCCCTCGCCACCGCGTACGCCGTGATGACCGCGCTCACCGCCAGGACCACCACGGGCCACGGCCAGGTCGTGGACATGGCCATCATCGAACCGATGCTCTCCGTCATCGGACCCCACCCCCTCTGGTACGACCAGCTCGGCTACGTCCAGCCGCGCACCGGCAACCGCTCCCGCAACAACGCCCCCCGCAACACCTACCGGACCGCCGACGGCTCCTGGGTGGCCGTCTCCACCTCGGCGCAGTCCATCGCCGAGCGCGTCCTGCGCCTGGTCGGCCGCCCCGAGCTGATCGACGAGCCGTGGTTCGCCGACGGCAGCGGCCGGGCCGCGCACGCCGACGTCCTCGACGAGGCCGTCGGCTCCTGGATCGCCCGCCGCACCCGCGACGAGGCCATGGACGCCTTCGAGAAGGCGGAGGCGGCGATCGCCCCGGTCTACGACGTCCGGGACGTCCTCGCCGACCCGCAGTTCCAGGCCCTCGGCACGGTCACCGAGGTCCCCGACCCGGAGCTGGGCCCGATCCGCATGCAGAACGTGCTCTTCCGGCTCTCCGAGACCCCGGGCGCCATCCGCTGGGCCGGCCGCCCGCACGGCGCCGACACCGACGAGGTCCTGACGGCGGCCGGCCTCACACCGGACGAGATCGACGGCCTGCGCGCGCGGGGGGCGGTATGAGCCCCCCGGGAGCGGCCACCGCCGCCGGCACCCTGGACGGCCGGCCCCGCACCACCCGCCGTCCGCCCCTCACCTGGCTGTACGCCCCCGGGGACCGCCCCGAGGTGGTCCGCAAGGCGCTCGGCTCCGGCGCCGACGTGGTCATCGTCGACCTGGAGGACGCGGTCGCCCCCGACCGCAAGGCGTACGCCCTCGACGCCACCGCCGATCTGCTCTCCGACGCCCACCCCGTCCCGGTGCACGTGCGCATCCACACCCCGCGCGACATCCCCGTCCTGGCCTCCCTCCCCGGCCTCGGCGGTCTCCGTGTACCCAAGGTGACACACGCCTCCGACATCCACCGGATCAGCGAGCTCGCCCCCGGCCTCCCGCTCTACCCGCTCCTGGAGAGCGCCCTGGCCGTGGAGCACGCGTACGCCATCGCCACCGCCCACCCGGCGGTCCGCGGCCTCTGCCTCGGCGAGGCCGACCTCCGCGCCGACCTGGGGGTACGGGACGACAGCGGGCTCGACTGGCCGCGCAGCCGGGTCGTGGTCGCCGCCCGCGCCGCCGCGCTGGCGCCGCCGGTCCAGTCGGTCCACCCGGACATCGGCGACCTGGAGGCGCTCGCGGCCGGCTGCGCCCGGGGCCGGGCGCTGGGCTTCCTCGGCCGGGCCGCCATCCACCCCCGGCAGCTCCCGGTCATCGAGCGGGCCTATCTGCCGACCCCGCAGGAGGTCGACGCGGCCCGCGCGGTGGTGGCGGCCGCCGCGGCCGACCGGGGCGCGCTGGCCCTGGCGGACGGCCGGTTCGTGGACGCGGCGGTGGTGGCGGGCGCCCGCCGGGTACTCGCCCTCGCGGACCACGCGGGCTGACCCGTACCGGGGCACGCGCGAGGGCCGCCGCGACCTCTTCGGTCGCGGCGGCCCTCGTGTGTGCGTACGGAGGGGGCGTCAGCTCTTGGCGGCCGACCCGGCGCCGTTCCCGGCGCCGTTCTCCACGTCCTCGTCGTCGGCGGCGGAGCCGGCCGGCTCCTCCGGCTCCGCGGCCGGCTCGTCCTGCTCCGTCCGCTCCGCCTTCTCGACGGACACCGGCTTGCGGGAGCGCGGCTCCACGATCTCCTCGCGGCCCGGCCGGAGCCGCGCCGAGACCACCATGTAGACCACGGCGAGGACGAAGACGATGATCGCGGTCCACACGTTCAGGCGCAGGCCCAGGATGTGGTGCGCCTCGTCGACGCGCATGTACTCGATCCAGCCGCGGCCGGCGCAGTAGGCGGCCACGTACAGGGCGAAGGCGCGGCCGTGGCCGAGCTTGAAGCGGCGGTCGGCCCAGATGACGAGGACGGCGACGCCGATGCACCAGAGCGACTCGTAGAGGAAGGTCGGGTGGTAGAGCCCGGCCTCGCGGTTGGCGCTCTCGGTGATCTTCAGCGCCCAGGGCAGGTCGGTGGGCTTGCCGTACAGCTCCTGGTTGAACCAGTTGCCCCAGCGGCCGATGGCCTGGGCGAGGGCGATGCCGGGGGCGATGGCGTCCGCGTACGCCGGGAGCGGGATGCCCCGGCGGCGGCAGCCGATCCAGGCGCCGACGGCGCCGAAGGCGATGGCGCCCCAGATGCCGAGGCCGCCCTCCCAGATCTTGAAGGCGTCGACCCAGTTCTCACCCTCGCTGAAGTACAGCTGGTAGTCGGTGATCACGTGGTACAGGCGTCCGCCGACGAGACCGAAGGGCACCGCCCAGACGGCGATGTCGGCCACGGTGCCGGCGGTGCCGCCCCGGGCGATCCAGCGCTTGTTGCCGAGCCAGACGGCGACGAAGACACCGAGGATGATGCAGAAGGCGTAGCCGCGCAGCGGAATCGGTCCGAGGTGGAGGACACCGGTCGACGGGCTGGGAATGTAGGCAAGGTCCATGGCAGGTCCGACGCTACCTTGCCGGGCGGGCGGACCGGCAGCCCACCCGGCAACGTCTGGATAACTAACCCCGTCGCTACCCCGCCGTCACCCCGCCGAGGGGGAGGCCGTGCCCGGCTTCTTGCCCTTGTTGGCCTCGGCGACCCACTTCTTCAGGTTCTCCGGCGAGATCTGTTCGCCGTCCTTGGTCGGGAAGATCGATTCTCCGTTGAGCAGGACGGACGGCGTGCCGCGGAAGCCGCCGGCCTGGAACGCCTCGTTGGACTTCTCGACCCAGCTGTCGTGGGTGCCGTCCTCGACGCAGGAGCGGAACGCCGGCGTGTCGAGCCCGGGGACCTTGGCCGCCAGCTCGATCAGCTTGGCGTTGTCGCCGAAGGCGTCGTCGGTCTCCTGCGGCTGGTTGATGTAGAGCGTGTCGTGGTACGCGGTGAACTTGCCGGCGTCCTGGGCGCAGGCCGCCGCGTTCGCCGCGCGCAGCGAGCCGCTGCCGCCCATGTTGCCGTCGATGAGGGTGGCGAGGTGGTACTCGGTCTTGAGCGCGCCGGCGGCCTCCAGTTCGTGGATGGAGTCCCGCATGACGTTCTCGAACTGGGCGCAGGCGGGGCAGCGGAAGTCCTCCCAGATCTGGAGGGTGGACGGGGCGTCCGCCTTGCCGGTGGGGATGGCCGGCTTGTCGCCCTCGATCGCGCCGGTGGGGACGACGACGGGCCCGGCCTTGGCGGAGTCGCCGTCCTTGCCGCTGTTGGCGGCGATCACGCCGACGACGGCGGCGAGGCCGAGGACGCCGACCACTCCCGCCGTCACGATCAGGACGCGCCGCTGCTTCTCGCGGGCCTTCTCTCGCTCGCGCTGCTGCTGGAGGCGCTCCCGCGCGCTCTTGTTACTACCGTCACGGTTCTTCTCGCTCACGCCCACAGCAACGAACCGGGGAGGCGCGTCCGCGCCGCCCCGGTCCGATATCCACCCGAATGGACTACATCCGGTCAGGAGGTGCGGCGCACACCCTCGGCGAGTTCGGCCGCCAGTTCCTTTACGGCGGCGAGTCCGGCGGCCTCGTCGCCGTCGGCGTCGAGGATCCGCTGGACGAAGGCCGAGCCGACGATGACGCCGTCGGCGAAGGCGGCGACCTCGCGGGCCTGGACGGCGTTGGAGACGCCGAGGCCGACGCAGACCGGGATCTTCGAGGTGACGCGGGTGCGCCGGACGAGGTCGGCGGCCTGCTCGCCGACGGACGCGCGGGTGCCGGTGACGCCCATGAGGGAGGCGGCGTAGACGAAGCCGGAGCCGGCCGCCGTGATGGTGGCGAGCCGCTCGTCCTTGCTGCTGGGGGCGACGACGAAGACGGTGGCGAGGCCGTGCGCGTCGGCGTGCTCGCGCCAGAGCGCGGACTCCTGGACCGGCAGGTCGGGCAGGATGCAGCCGGCGCCGCCGGCCTCGGCCAGCTCCCGGACGAAGCGCTCGACGCCGTACCGGTCGATCGGGTTCCAGTAGGTCATGACGAGGACCGGCTTGCCGGTGGCCTCGTGGGCCTCCTTCACCGTCCGCATGACGTCGGCGATCTTGACGCCGCCGCGCAGGGCGATGTCGTCGGCGGTCTGGATGACGGGGCCGTCCAGGACCGGGTCGCTGTGCGGGAGGCCGACCTCGACGATGTCGGCGCCGCCGTCGAAGACGGCCTTGATCGCCTTGATGCCGCCGTCCACGGTCGGGAAGCCGGCCGGGAGGTACGCGATGAGCGCGGCCCGGTCCTCGGCCTTCGCCCGCTCCAGGGTGTCGGCGAGCAGCTGGATGTTCCCGGTCACTTGGCGTCCCCCTCGATCTCGGCGGTGCCGGCCCGGTCGGCGGCCACCTCGGCGTCCGTCTCGTACAGGCCGAAGTAGCGCGCGGCCGTGTCCATGTCCTTGTCGCCGCGGCCGGAGAGGTTGACGAGCAGGAGCGCGTCCTCGCCGAGCTCCTTGCCGACCTCCAGGGCCCCGGCGAGGGCGTGGGCCGACTCGATGGCCGGGATGATGCCCTCGGTGCGGGAGAGCAGGCGCAGCGCCTGCATGGCGGCGTCGTCGGTGACGGCCCGGTACTCGCCGCGCCCGCTGTCCTTGAGGTAGGCGTGCTCGGGGCCGATGCCGGGGTAGTCGAGGCCGGCCGAGATCGAGTACGGCTCGGTGATCTGGCCCTCCTCGTCCTGGAGGACGTAGCTGCGGGAGCCGTGCAGGATGCCGGGCTCGCCGGCGGTGAGGGTGGCCGCGTGCTCGCCGGTCTCGACGCCGTGGCCGGCCGGCTCGCAGCCGATGAGCCGGACGCCGGTGTCGGGCAGGAAGGCGTGGAAGAGGCCGATGGCGTTGGAGCCGCCGCCGACGCAGGCGATCGCCGCGTCGGGGAGCCGGCCGGCCCGCTCCAGGAGCTGGCGGCGGGCCTCGACGCCGATGACCCGGTGGAAGTCGCGGACCATCGCGGGGAAGGGGTGCGGCCCGGCGACCGTGCCGAACAGGTAGTGCGTCCGGTCGACGTTGGCGACCCAGTCCCGGAACGCCTCGTTGATGGCGTCCTTGAGGGTGCGGCTGCCGGACTTCACGGCGACGACCTCGGCGCCGAGCATCCGCATCCGGGCCACGTTGAGGGCCTGGCGCTGGGTGTCGATCTCGCCCATGTAGATGGTGCAGTCGAGGCCGAAGAGGGCGCAGGCGGTGGCGGTGGCGACGCCGTGCTGGCCGGCACCGGTCTCGGCGATGACGCGGGTCTTGCCCATGCGCTTGGTGAGCAGGGCCTGGCCGAGCACGTTGTTGATCTTATGCGAGCCGGTGTGGTTGAGGTCCTCGCGCTTGAGGAAGATCCGGGCGCCGCCGGCGTGCCCGGCGAACCGGGGCACCTCGGTGAGGGCGCTGGGACGGCCGGTGTAGTTGGCCATGAGGTCGCCGAGCTCGCGGGCGAACTCGGGGTCGTTCTTGGCCTTCTCGTACTCGACGGCGACCTCGTCGACGGCGGCGACGAGGGCCTCGGGGATGAACTTGCCGCCGAAGGCGCCGAAGTAGCCCTCGGGCGACGGGACCTGACCCTCCGGGTCCGGGATGAAGAACTCGCTGGTCATGCGGATGCTGCTCCTCGCGGGGCGATGCGGTCGTGAAAGGACGTGACTCGCTTCGTACGCGCGCGGTGTGGTGCCGCCGTCCCTGTGGGCATACGTCCCGCAAGGGCGGGACGGGTGGGCACAGGGACGGCGCCCCTGCCGGGCCCAGGCTTTCCGGGCCTGAGCCCGCACCCGAAGCGCGATGCGCTCGTGGTGCGGGTTCAGGCGCAGGTGCGGAGGCACCCGCGAAGGTGCCGTTCCGTTGTGCCCACCCGTTCCGCCCTAGCGGAACGTATGCCCACAACGAAACGACGGGCGCGCGCGTGAGGTGCGGGCGCGCCATCGCATGCCCGGCACCGTGCCCGGCTCCGAGCCGATGCAGTGGCGGACCCGGCGGCCGTGGACACGGCGGGCGGGCGCCCGGCACCCCCGGGGCCGGCAGCCCCGGGCGAGCCGGGCGTGAGCGGCCACGGAGACCGCGCGCAGCCCGACCGGCCCGCGGGCTGCGGAGCCCGGGGCGGTCGGCGCGGCGACGCGGTCGGGGGTCATGGCGGGGCCGTCAGCTCCGGCCGTGCCGCAGGGCCGGGTGCGCGCCGGCGGCGACGAGGTCGGCGACGGCGGTCTTCGGGTCGCGGCCGGTGACCAGGGACTCGCCGACGAGCACCGCGTCGGCGCCGGCGTTGGCGTACGCGATGAGGTCGTGCGGGCCGCGGACGCCGGACTCGGCGATCTTGACGATGCCTGCCGGGATCTCGGGGGCGACGCGCTCGAAGGTGGAGCGGTCGACCTTGAGGGTCTTGAGGTCGCGGGCGTTGACGCCGATGATCCGGGCGCCGGCCTCGACCGCGCGCTCGACCTCCTCCTCGTCGTGGACCTCGACGAGCGGGGTGAGCCCGATGGACTCGGCGCGCTCGATGAGGGAGACGAGGGCCTCCTGCTCCAGGGCGGCGACGATGAGGAGCGCGAGATCCGCTCCGTACGCCCGGGCCTCCCAGAGCTGGTAGGCGGTGACGATGAAGTCCTTGCGCAGGACGGGGATGTCGACCCGGGAGCGCACGGCCTCCAGGTCGGCGAGCGAGCCGCCGAAGCGACGCTGCTCGGTGAGGACGGAGATGACGGCGGCGCCGCCCGCCTCGTAGTCGGCGGCGAGTCCCGCCGGGTCGGCGATGGCCGCGAGTGCTCCCTTGGACGGGCTGGAGCGCTTGACCTCGCAGATCACGGTGACGCCCTCGCCGCGCAGCGCGGCGACGCCGTCCTTGGCCTGCGGGGCCTTGGCGGCCCGCTCCTTCAGCTCGTCGAGGGAGACCCGCGCCTGCCGCTCTGCGAGGTCGGCGCGCACGCCTTCGATGATCTCGTCGAGCACACTCACGCGAGAGGCCCCCTTCCGGGACGGTGACGGTTCCACGGAACCTGATGAACAGGGTTCAGCCATGTCCGATGGTATCCGCAGGTGACCCTCTGTCCCGCATCGAGCGGCGCGGTGTCCCAACAGCTGGGACTTCAGGGGGCCAGCGCGGAGCCGAGGGGAAGGTTCCGGATCACCGCGAAAAGGGCGGTCAGCGCCCCGATCACCCACCACAGGGCGGGCTTGAGGTCGATCCGGGTCGGCGCGCCGCGGACGGCGCGAACCAGCCACACCGCCATGAGGACGGCGCAGACGGCGTAGCCGGCGACGGCGAGCGCGTTGGCACCGAGCGCGGTCGCGAGGTCGCCGTGGGCGACGGCGTGGGCGCTGCGCAGGCCGCCGCAGCCGGGGCAGTACAGGCCGGTGAAGCGGAGCAGCGGGCAGACCGGGTAGTGGCCGGGTTCGTTGGGGTCGACGGCGGCCACGTACGCGAAGGCGGCGCCGGTGCCGGCGAGGGTGGCGAGGGGGGCGAGCAGCCGCCGGCCGAGCGGGCGGCCGCGGAACTCCTCGGCCTCGGTCAGCGGTGCCGGCGGGACGGGAGGGGCGGGAGGGGCGGGTGGGACGGTCTGCGGGGGCGGCTCGGCGGTCACGCGGTGATTGTCGCCCGGGACGCCCCGGGACGCACGACGGCGCAGTCCGGACGTGCCGGACTGCGCCGTTCGGGTGAAGCGCGGGTCCTGTGGGCCCTGGGGGCTCGGGGTCAGGCGCGGGCCTTGGCCGCCGTGGTCGCGGCCTCGCGGGCCTCGGCGACGGCCGCCGACTCCTTCGGCATGCCGAGGCCGGCGATCTTCATCGCGCCGCCGACGACACCGCCGAGGACGATGACACCGACACCGGCCCAGAAGCCGGGGATGTTCGCCGCCACCATGAAGACTCCGGCGATGCAGAAGCCGATGAAGGAGATGATGACACCGGTCCAGGCGGCCGGGGTGTGTCCGTGGGCGCTGCCCGCCATGAGTTGCTCCTCGTAGATGTTGCTCGGTGGTGACGTCGAAGATGACGGCTGTCATGTGATGACGGCGTCATTCTTCCGCACATGACCCCGCGGAGGTGACTCGGGGGGTCCCGGACGATCACGCGTCGTGCGTCGGGTCCTCGCCGCGGTCGAGCGCCTTCCACAGGTCCTCGGGGCGGTCGGGGTCGCCGGCGGCGGGGCGGTGCGCCGGCCGGGGGGCGCCGGAGCGCTCGTAACGGCCGCCCATCGCGGGCCAGCTCTTGCCGTAGCGCAGCGCGCAGAGGCCGGCGACGAGGATGAGGAGGGCGCCGGCGGCCGCCACGTACGGCCAGGCCGTATGGGTGAGGCCGGCGACGGCGGCGGCGGTGTCGCCGCTGATCCGGGCGGCCTCGGCGTCGAGGGCGGCGCTGTCGGAGGCGCCGAGGAAGGCGGCGAGGGCCGCGCCGGCGCCGCTGAGCGCGAGGAGCCCGGCGACGAGGGTGCGGCCGGCGCGGCGGACGGCGAAGACGGCGACGAGGGCGGCGAGGCCGACGATCGCGAGGGCGGTCGGGACGCCGGTGACGGCGCCGCCGTCGGCCTCGACGGGGACGGAGCCCCCGGCGACCGACGCGGTGCCCTCGGCCCAGATCTGGCCGGCGGAGAGCAGTACGACGGTGGCCCCGAGGGCACCGAGGAGCAGGGCGACGGCGAGGCTCCGCCGGCCGCCGGAGGTGACGGCCGCGCGGGCGGCTCGGGGCTGGGGTACGGATACGGCGCTCACGTACCCCACTATCCCCTACGGCTGCGATGAACCTTTCATCCGGTTGGCGGTGTGTACGGCGCGGAGCACGGCGGCCGCCTTGTTGCGGCACTCGGTGTCCTCGGCGACCGGGTCGGAGTCGGCGACGACGCCGGCTCCGGCCTGCACGTACGCGGTGCCGTCGCGGAGCAGGGCGGTGCGGATGGCGATGGCGGTGTCGGAGTCGCCGGCGAAGTCGAGGTAGCCGACGCACCCGCCGTACAGGCCGCGGCGCGAGGGCTCCAGCTCCTCGATGATCTGCATCGCGCGGGGCTTGGGCGCGCCGGAGAGGGTGCCGGCGGGGAAGCAGGCGGTGAGGACGTCGAAGGCGGTCTTCCCCTCGGCGACGCGGCCGGTGACGGTGGAGACGATGTGCATGACGTGGGAGTACCGCTCGATCGACATGAAGTCGACGACCTCGACGGAGCCGGGGGCGCAGACCCGGCCGAGGTCGTTGCGGCCGAGGTCGACGAGCATGAGGTGCTCGGCGCGTTCCTTGGGGTCGGCGAGCAGCTCCTCTCCGAGGTCGTGGTCCTCCTGCGGGGTGGCGCCGCGGTGCCGGGTGCCGGCGATGGGGTGGAGCATCGCCTGCCCGTCCTCGACCTTGACCAGCGCCTCGGGCGAGGAGCCGACGACGTCGAAGCCGTTCTCGAAGCGGAAGAGGTACATGTACGGGGACGGGTTGGTGGCCCGCAGGACCCGGTAGACGTCGAGGGCGGAGGCGGTGCAGGCGGTCTCGAAGCGCTGGGAGGGGACGACCTGGAACGCCTCGCCGGCCCGGATCCGCTCCTTCACGTCCTCGACGGCGTCCTGGTAGGCCGCGCCGCCCCAGAGCGCGGAGTACTCGGGGAGCTCGGAGGCCGGGAGGGCGACGGGGGTGGTGGCGACGGGGCGGGCCAGGTCGGCCTCCATCGCGTCGAGGCGGGCGACGGCGTGCGCGTACGCCTCGTCGACTCCGGTCTCCAGGTCGTTGTGGTTGATCGCGTTGGCGATCAGGAGGACGGAGCCGTCCCAGTGGTCGAGGACCGCGAGGTCGCTGGTGAGCAGCATGGTGAGCTCGGGCAGCTTCAGGTCGTCGCGGCCGTGCTCGCCGATGCGCTCCAGGCGGCGGACGATGTCGTAGCCGAGGTAGCCGACCATGCCTCCGGTGAACGGGGGCAGCCCGCCCGCGAGGTCCCTGGGGGTGTGGAGGGTCTCGACGGTGGCGCGCAGGGCGGCGAGCGGGTCGCCGTCCGTGGGGACGCCGACCGGCGGGGTGCCGAGCCAGTGGGCCTCGCCGTCCTTCACGGTGAGCGTGGCGCCGCTGCGGACGCCGATGAAGGAGTAGCGGGACCAGCTGCGGCCGTTCTCCGCGGATTCGAGGAGGAAGGTGCCGGGGCGTTCGGCGGCGAGCTTGCGGTAGAGCCCGACCGGGGTGTCGCCGTCCGCGAGGAGCCTGCGGCTGACGGGGATGACGCGGCGGTCGGCCGCCAGCTTGCGGAAGGTCTCGAGATCCATGGCGCCAGACCCTACTCGGATGCCGGGAGCCCGGCGGCGGGCAGGAGGACGTCGGCGTCGAAGCAGGTCCGGGCGCCCGTGTGGCAGGCGGCGCCGACCTGGTCGACCGTGACGAGGACGGTGTCGGCGTCGCAGTCGAGGGCGACCGACTTGACGTGCTGGACGTGCCCGGAGGTGTCGCCCTTGACCCAGTACTCGTTCCGGCTGCGGGACCAGTAGGTGCAGCGGCCGGTGGTGAGGGTGCGGTGCAGGGCCTCGTCGTCCATCCAGCCGAGCATCAGCACCTCGCCGGTGTCGTACTGCTGGGCAATGGCGGGGAACAGGCCGTCGGCGCCGCGCTTGAGGCGGGCCGCGATGGCCGGGTCGAGGTCGCTGGGGGTCCGGGGCGTGCTGCTCATGCCGCCATTGTGCCGTGACCGGGGAGCGTGTCCGGCGCGGCGTCCACTGGGCGGACCGCGCGGCGCGGCCGTACGCTGGCGGACATGTCGACCCATGCCAAACGTGAACGGCTTCTGCTCGCTGATCTGTTGGAGGCCGCGGGACCTGACGCCCCGACGCTCTGCGAGGGCTGGCGGACGCGGGACCTCGCGGCGCACGTGGTGGTCCGGGAGCGGCGGCCGGACGCGGCGGCCGGGACGCTGGTGCCGGCGCTGAAGGAGCGGCTCCAGCGGGTCCAGGACGAGTTCGCCGCGAAGCCGTACGAGGAGCTGATCCAGCTCGTCCGCACGGGCCCGCCGCGCTTCTCCCCGTTCACGATCAAGCAGGTGGACGAGGGGGCGAACGTCATCGAGTTCTACGTCCACACGGAGGACGTCCGCAGGGCGCAGCCGGGCTGGTCGGCGCGGGAGCTGGACCCGGTCTTCTCGGACGCCCTGTGGTCGCGTCTGGAGAAGGGCGCGCGGCTGCTGGGCCGGAAGGCGCCGGTGGGTCTGGTGCTGCGCCGCCCGAACGGCCAGACGGTGGTCGCCCACCGCGGCACCCCGGTGGTGACGGTCTCCGGGGAGCCGGGCGAGCTCACGATGTACCTGTACGGGCGTACGGAGGTGGCGAAGGTGGGCCTGGAGGGCGAGCCGGACGCGATCGAGCTGCTGAACACGACGAAGCAGCTGGGGATCTAGGACTCCGGGGTCTTCGGGAGTTCGGCGCGGCGGACCGCGCGGACGGCGAGGCCGTACACGCCGGAGAGGGCGCAGACCGCCGCGCTGACGGCGAAGACCGGTCCGGGCCCCCAGGCGCCGAGGGCGGCGCCGGTGACCGGGTAGCCGAGCGGGGCGATACCGAGGCTGCCGAGGCTCGCGACGGCGCTCACCCGGCCGAGGTACGCGGGGTCGCACTCGGTCTGGACGAGGGCGTTGCACAGGGCTCCGGAGAGTCCGGCGAGCAGGCCGATGCAAAGGGCCACGAGGACGGCGGCGGCCGTATGGGGAACGTGGGCGAGCGCGCCGATGGCGACGGCTCCGAGCACCATGGTCCCGCCCATGACGACGCCGGTCCGGCCGATGCGGCCCCTGACGGTGAGGAAGAGGGAGGCGCCGCCCGCGCCGACGCCGAAGCCGGCGAGGACCCAGCCGATGCCGGCGGCTCCCCAGCCGCGCTGCTCGGCGAGGACGGCGAGGCCGACGTTGAGGGGGCCCACGAATCCCAGGTCGCTGAGGAGCACGACGATCATCAACGGGCCGAGTACCGGATGGCCGCGGAGGTACCGCAGGCCGTCGGCGAGGTCGCGCAGGGCGGTGCCGTCGCGGGCCCGGTCCTCCTGGGGCAGCGGGCGGAGGCGGAGCGCGGCGAGCAGGGGCAGCGAGAGGGCGAAGAGCACGCCGGCGACGCCGAAGGCGCTCGCGGTGCCGCCGAGGGCGACGGCGAGGCCGCCGAGCGGGGCGCCGAGGATGGCGCCCGTGCGGTAGGAGAGGCCGCGCATGCCCTGGACGCGGGCGAGCTGGTCGCGCTCGGCGATCCGGGGCGGCAGGGCGCCGACGGCCGGCAGGAAGACGGCGTCGACGGCGCCGAAGACGAGGGCGACGGCGGCGAGGGCCCCCAGCCCCGGCGCGGCGAGGAGCAGGGCCGCGGCGAGGCCGAAGGTGACGAGGCAGCGGACGGTGTCGGAGACGATGACGACCCGGCGCGGCCCGAGGCGGTCGGCGATCACTCCCCCGAAGAGCAGGAGCAGCGCGCGGGGCACGGCGGCGACGGCCATGACGAGCCCGGCCTGGGCCGGGGTGCCGCTGGTGACGGCGGTCCAGGAGAGGGCCAGGTAGAAGACGCTGTCGCCGAGGGTGGAGGCCGTGTAGGCACCGAGCCAGCGCAGGACCTGGGGGCTGCGGTGGGCGGGGCGGGCCTCGATGACGGCGGTCACGGGCGGTAGGGGAAGCCGTGGAGGTGGACGGCGACGTTCTCGCGGCCCTCGGTGTCGCCGGCGGCTTCGGCGGCGCGGGCGATGCGGTCGTACTTCTCGCAGACGGCGTCCAGCTCCTGGTTGAGCGCGGCGAGCTCGGCGGCGGTGAGGCGGGGCAGCCATTCGGAGCTGATCGAGGCGGAGCGCCAGGCGTCGGACCAGGTGAGGCGCTCGTCGAGGAAGCGGCGGTGGAGTGCGGAGCGCTGCTCGTTGATGGTGCGGCCGACGGCGTCGCTCGCGGCGGCCAGTTCGGGGCTGTCGCGGACGTCCTCGTCGCGGATGGTGACACCGTACGAGCTGGGCTGCCACCAGCGCTCGCGCCCGTCGGCGGACTGCGTCTCGGCCTCCTCGATGAGGCCGTGCTCGGCGAGCTTGCGCAGGTGGTAGCTGACGAGCGAGACGGCTTCGTCGACCTGCTCCGCGAGCTGGGAGGCGGTGGCGGCGCGGGCGACGAAGAGGTTCCGGTAGAGGCGCATGCGCAGCGGGTGCGCGAGGGCCTTGAGGGTGCCGAGGTCGGTGATCCGGCGGTTCTCCTGCGAGGTCATGAGCACGACCGTAGATACGAAGGAAAAGTTGCGCAATGAGAATTGCACAAATAATCCTGCGCGTCTGACCGGCGAAAAGGGCCCCCGTGGGGGCCCTTCCCGGAAACGGAACGACGCCTCAGCGGACCTCGTGCCCCGCCTCCCGCAGCGCTCCCTTGACCTGGCCGATCCGCAGGTCGCCGAAGTGGAAGACGGAGGCCGCGAGCACCGCGTCCGCGCCCGCCGCGACGGCCGGCGGGAAGTCGGCGAGCTTGCCGGCGCCTCCGGAGGCGATCACCGGGACGGTCACGTGCTTGCGTACCGCCGCGATCATCTCCGTGTCGTAGCCGTTCTTCGTGCCGTCCGCGTCCATCGAGTTGAGCAGGATCTCCCCCGCGCCCAGCTCGGCGGCCCGGTGCGCCCACTCGACGGCGTCGATGCCGGTGCCCTTGCGGCCGCCGTGCGTCGTCACCTCGAAGGAGCCGGAGGCGGTCCGGCGCGCGTCCACGGACAGGACCAGGACCTGCCGGCCGAAGCGCTCGGCGATCTCCTGGATCAGTTCGGGGCGGGCGATGGCGGCCGTGTTGACGCCGACCTTGTCCGCGCCGGCCCGCAGCAGCCGGTCGACGTCCTCCGCCGACCGCACGCCGCCGCCGACCGTGAGCGGGATGAAGACCTGCTCGGCGGTGCGGCGCACCACGTCGTAGGTGGTCTCCCGGTTGCCGGACGAGGCGGTGATGTCGAGGAAGGTCAGCTCGTCGGCGCCCTCGGCGTCGTACAGCTTGGCCATCTCGACCGGGTCGCCGGCGTCGCGCAGGTTCTGGAAGTTGACGCCCTTGACGACCCGGCCGTTGTCCACGTCCAGGCAGGGGATCACGCGTACGGCGAGGCTCATGCCGCATCACTCCTGTACGCCTCGACCTCGACCTCGACGACCAGGCGGGGGTCGACGAAGCCCGAGACGATGATCATCGAGGCGGCCGGGCGGACCGCGTCGAACAGTTCCTTGTGGGCGCGGCCCACCTCGTCCACGTCCCGCGCGTGGGTGAGGTACATGCGGGTGCGGACGACGTCCCCGGCGCCGAGGCCGAGCTGCTTCAGCGCGTCGAGGGCGACGTTGAAGGAGTTGACGGTCTGCTCGTACGGGCCGCCGTCGGCGATCTGGCCGTCGACCACCGAGGTGCAGCCGGCGACGAGGACGGTGCCGTTGGGCAGCTCGACCGCGCGGGAGTAGCCGAACTGCTCCTCCCAGGGAGCGCCGGTGACGACCTTGCGCACGGAGTCGGTCATGCGGACGCCACCGCCTGAAGGGCCTCCTCCAGGGTGAACGCCTTGGCGTAGAGCGCCTTGCCGACGATCGCGCCCTCGACGCCCAGCGGCACGAGGCCGGACAGGGCGCGCAGGTCGTCCAGGGAGGAGACGCCGCCGGAGGCGACGACGGGCTTGTCGGTGGCCGCGCAGACGTTCTTCAGCAGTTCGACGTTGGGGCCGGTGAGGGTGCCGTCGCGGCCGATGTCGGTGACGACGTACCGGGCGCAGCCCTCGGAGTCGAGGCGGGTGAGGGTCTCGTAGAGGTCGCCGCCCTCGCTGGTCCAGCCGCGGCCCTTGAGGGTGGTGCCGCGGACGTCGAGGCCGACGGCGATCTTGTCACCGTGCTCGGCGATGACCTTGGCGACCCACTCGGGGGTCTCCAGGGCGGCCGTGCCGAGGTTGACGCGGGTGCAGCCGGTGGCGAGGGCGGCGGCGAGCGAGGCGTCGTCGCGGATGCCGCCGGAGAGCTCGACCTTGATGTCCATGGCCTCGGTGATCTGCCGGACCAGGTCGCGGTTGTCGCCGGTGCCGAAGGCGGCGTCCAGGTCGACGAGGTGGAGCCACTCGGCGCCGGAGCGCTGCCAGGCCAGGGCGGCCTCCAGCGGGGAGCCGTAGGAGGTCTCGCTGCCGGACTCGCCGTGGACGAGCCGGACGGCCTGGCCGTCGCGGACGTCGACGGCGGGGAGGAGTTCGAGAGTGCTCACAGGGTTCCGATCCAGTTGGTGAGGAGCTGGGCTCCGGCGTCGCCGGACTTCTCGGGGTGGAACTGGGTGGCCCACAGGGCCCCGTTCTCCACGGCGGCGACGAAGGGCTCGCCGTGGGTGGCCCAGGTGACCTTGGGGGCGCGGATGTTGGGGTTGCCGACCTCCAGGGTCCACGCGCGCACCGCGTAGGAGTGCACGAAGTAGAACCGGGCGTCGGCGTCCAGTCCGGCGAAGAGCTCGGTGCCGTCGGGAGCGTCGACCGTGTTCCAGCCCATGTGGGGGACGACGGGGGCGTTCAGCGGCTCGACCGTGCCGGGCCACTCGTCGAGGCCCTCGGTCTCGACGCCGTGCTCGATGCCGCGCTCGAAGAGGATCTGCATGCCGACGCAGATGCCCATGACGGGGCGGCCGCCGGAGAGCCGGCGGCCGACGATCCAGTCGCCGCGGGCCTCCTTGAGCCCCTGCATGCAGGCGGAGAAGGCGCCGACACCGGGGACGAGGAGCCCGTCGGCGTTCATGGCCTTCTCGTAGTCGCGGGTGATCTCGACGTCCGCGCCGACCCGGGCGAGGGCGCGCTCGGCGGAGCGCACGTTGCCGAAGCCGTAGTCGAAGACGACGACCTTCTTCGGAGTCGTACCGCTCATGACCACACGTCCAGTCGCAGGACGCCGGCGGTGAGGCACATGGCGGCGCCGACGGACAGCAGCACGATGAGGCCCTTGGGCATCTGCTGCTTGACGAAGGAGTAGATGCCGCCGAGCAGGAAGAGCCCGACGACGATCAGGATGGTGGAGAGACCGGTCACGGTTACAGCGCGCCCTTCGTGGAGGGGAGGATGCCGGCGGCGCGCGGGTCACGCTCGGAGGCGTAGCGCAGGGCGCGGGCGAGCGCCTTGAACTGGCACTCCACGATGTGGTGGGCGTTGCGGCCGTACGGCACGTGGATGTGGAGCGCGATCTGCGCCTGGGCCACGAAGGACTCGAAGATGTGCCGGGTCATGGTGGTGTCGTACGAGCCGATCATCGGCGCCATGTTCTCGGGCTCGGTGTGCACGAGGTAGGGGCGGCCGGAGAGGTCGACGGTCACCTGGGCGAGGGACTCGTCCAGCGGGACGGTGCAGTTGCCGAAGCGGTAGATGCCGACCTTGTCGCCGAGGGCCTGCTTGAAGGCGGCGCCGAGGGCGAGGGCGGTGTCCTCGATGGTGTGGTGCGAGTCGATGTGGAGGTCGCCGTCGGTCTTCACGGTCAGGTCGAAGAGCCCGTGCCGGCCGAGCTGGTCGAGCATGTGGTCGTAGAAGCCGACCCCGGTCGACACGTCGACCTTCCCGGTGCCGTCGAGGTCGATCTCGACGACGACGGAGGTCTCCTTGGTGGTGCGCTCAACGCGGCCTACGCGGCTCATGCGCTCTGCTCCTTCTTCAGTTCACGGACCGCGTCGAGGAACGCGTCGTTCTCTTCGGGGGTGCCGGCGGTGACCCGAAGCCATCCCGGTACGCCGTTGTCCCGGACCAGGACGCCCCGGTCGAGGATGCTCTTCCATGCTTCGTGCGCGTCCGGGAAGCGGCCGAACTGGACGAAGTTGGCGTCGGACTCGGTGACCTCGCAGCCGATCGCGCGCAGCTCGGCGACGAGGCGGTCGCGCTCGGCCTTGAGCTGCTCGACGTACCCGAGGAGGGTGTCGGTGTGCTCCAGGGCGGCGAGCGCGGTGGCCTGGGTGACCGCGGAGAGGTGGTACGGGAGGCGGACCAGCTGGACGGCGTCGACCACGGCCGGGTGGGCGGCGAGGTAGCCGAGGCGCAGCCCGGCGGCGCCGAACGCCTTGGACATGGTCCGGGAGACCACCAGGTGCGGCCGGCCCTCCAGGAGGGGCAGCAGCGAGTCCCGGTGGCTGAACTCCACGTACGCCTCGTCCACCACGACCAGCGAGGGCTTGGCGGCCTGGGCGGCCTCGTACAGCCGCAGCACGACCTCCGCCTCGACCGCGGTGCCGGTGGGGTTGTTGGGCGAGGTGACGAAGACGACGTCGGGCGCGTGCTCGGCGATCGCGGCCTCGGCGGCCTCGACGTCGATGGTGAAGTCGCCGTTCCGCGGGCCGGAGATCCAGCCGGTGCCGGTGCCGCGGGCGATCAGGGAGTGCATCGAGTACGAGGGCTCGAAGCCGATCGCGGTGCGGCCCGGTCCGCCGAAGGTCTGGAGCAGCTGCTGGAGGACCTCGTTGGAGCCGTTGGCGGCCCACACGTTCTCCCGGGCCACCGGGTGCTTGCCGGTGCGGGTGAGGTAGCGGGCGAGCTCGGTGCGGAGCTCGACCGCGTCCCGGTCGGGGTAGCGGTTGAGGCCGCGGGCGGCCTCGGCGACCCGCTCCGCGATCCGGGCCACCAGGGGCTCGGGCAGCGGGTAGGGGTTCTCGTTGGTGTTGAGCTGGACGGGCACGTCGAGCTGCGGGGCGCCGTAGGGCGACTGGCCCTTCAGCTCCTCGCGGACCGGCAGGTCGTCGATGCGGATCTCGGTCACCGCTGGGGCACCTTCCAGCCGAACCTCGCCTTGACCGCGGCGCCGTGGGCGGGCAGGTCCTCGGCCTCGGCGAGGGTCACCACGTGATGGGCCACGTCGGCCAGCGCGTCGCGCGTGTAGTCCACGATGTGCACCCCGCGCAGGAAGGACTGCACGGAGAGACCCGAGGAGTGGCAGGCGCAGCCGCCGGTGGGCAGGACGTGGTTGGAGCCGGCGCAGTAGTCGCCGAGGGAGACCGGGGCCCAGGGGCCGACGAAGATCGCGCCCGCGTTGCGGACCCGGTCGGCGAGGGCGGCGGCGTCGGCGGTCTGGATCTCCAGGTGCTCGGCGCCGTAGGCGTTCACGACCCTGAGGCCGTCCTCCAGGTCGGTGACGAGGACGATCGCGGACTGCTTGCCGGCCAGGGCCGGGGCGATCCGGTCGTCGACGTGCTTGGCGACGGCGACCTGGGCCTTCAGCTCGGCCTCGACGGCCCCGGCCAGCTCCTCGGAGTCCGTGACGAGCACGGAGGCGGCCATCGGGTCGTGCTCGGCCTGGCTGATGAGGTCGGCGGCGACGTGCACGGCGTCGGCGGTGGAGTCCGCGAGGACCGCGATCTCGGTCGGGCCGGCCTCGGCGTCGATGCCGATGCGGCCCTTGAGGAGGCGCTTGGCGGCGGCGACGTAGATGTTGCCGGGGCCGGTGACCAGGTCGACGGGGGCGCAGCCGGGCTCGTCCCCGCCGGCGGTGTCGTCGGCGGTTCCGTACGCGAACATGGCGATCGCCTGGGCGCCGCCGGCGGCGTAGACCTCGTCGACGCCGAGGAGGGCGCAGGCGGCGAGGATCGTCGGGTGCGGCAGGCCGCCGAACTCCCGCTGCGGCGGGGAGGAGACGGCGATGCCCTCGACGCCGGCCTCCTGGGCCGGGACGACGTTCATCACGACGGAGGACGGGTAGACGGCGCGGCCGCCCGGCACGTACAGGCCGACGCGGTCGACGGGGATCCACTTCTCGGTCACCGTGCCGCCGGGCACGACCTGGGTGGTGTGGGTGGTGCGGCGCTGCTCGCGGTGGACGAGGCGGGCGCGCCGGATGGACTCCTCCAGGGCCGCGCGGACGGCCGGGTCGAGCTCGGCGAGGGCGCGGGCGAGCGCCTCGGCGGGGACGCGCAGGCGCTCCAGGCGGACGCCGTCGAACTTCTCCCCGTAGTCGATCACCGCGGCCGCGCCATGATGCCGGACGTCCTCGCAGATCGGCCGCACCTTCTCCAGGGCGGCTTCCACGTCGAACTCGGCACGGGGCAGCAGGTCGCGCAGGGCGGAACCCTCGGGGAGGGCCTCGCCGCGCAGATCGATTCGAGAGATCACGGGTCAATTCTCTCAGACGCCCCACGGGCCCGGACGCCCGTATCACTGGCTGATACGCGCCACGGTGGCGTCTCCTCGCCACTCCTGACCGTTAGCGTTCAGCCCGTCACACTGCGGGAAGAACGACTGTACGAATCCACGACTCCCGGCGAGCGGAGTGGTGGGAGCGCATCGGGGAGAGCGAGGGGGCGGCATTGACCGAGCCGCACGAGGACGGGATGCCGGACGGTCTCACGGGCCCGGAGCGGGCCGTGTGGCAGGCGTTCCGGATCGGCAGGACCTGCGATCTGACGGAGGGGGTGCCGGAGCGGGACGACCCGTTCGGGGAGCTGCCGTGGGGGCCGGAGCGGAGCGTGCGCGCCGACGTGGTGGCGGCGCTGCTGCTCGACGCCCCGCCGGCCCGGCCGGGCCGGGTGGCGGCGCTGAAGCTGCGCGGGGTGCGGATCACCGGCGTGCTGGACCTGGCGGGCGGGTCGATAGCGCCCTACGTGGAGCTGCACGGCTGCCGCTTCGACGGCGAGGTGCTGCTGCCCGAGGCCCGGTTCGGCACGCTGCGGATGGTCGGCTGCGCGCTCCCCCGCCTGGAGGCGGCACGGCTGCACACGGAGGGCGATCTGCACCTGCCCCGCTGCCGGGTGGGGCGGGGCATCCGGCTGACGGACGCCCAGATCGGCACGGACCTGCTGATCAACCAGATCCAGGTGTGGCCGGACGGACGCGGCCGGGCGATCACCGCGGACGGCCTGGTGGTGGCGCAGGACCTCCAGGCCGAGCTGATCGAGACGCACGGCGAGTTCAGCCTGCGCGGGGCGAAGGTGGGCGTCTCGCTGAGCCTGCGGGGCAGTGTGCTGCGCGCGGCCCAGCGCCGCCGCGCGCTGAACGCGCCACAGCTGACCGTCGAGCGCACCCTGTACCTCAACGCGGCCTGGGTGTACGAGGGCGGCGGCGGCTCGACGGCCACCCCGCCCTACGGCGTGGCGCCGGTCCGGGACGCCCGGCGCAAGCCGGCCGAGTTCCACGGCGGGGTGCGGCTCGACGACGGGCGGTTCGGGGACGCGGTGGACCTGAACCGCGCCCGCTTCCTGCTGAGGGGGGCGCACCGGGAGGAGCTGTCGCTGCGCCGGATCGTCACCCCGGAGCTGCGGTTCAGCGGCGAGCGCCCGGACGAGGGCCGGGTGGTGCTGAACGGCGCGAAGGTGGTGACGCTGATCGACCTCTCCACCAGCTGGCCGGGCCCCGGCGGCCTGGCGCTGAGCGGCTTCGTCTACGAGAACCTGGTGCCGTACGGCCACTTCCCGCTGGCCCGGCGGATCGAGTGGGTGGCGGCGGCGACCCCGGAGTACGCGCCGGAGCCGTACGAGCGGCTCGCGACCGTGCTGCGCAACAGCGGGGAGGACGCGGACGCCCGGGAGGTGCTGCTCGCCAAGCAGCGGCGCAGACGCGAGACCCTGCCGGTCGCGGGGAAGCTGTGGGGGTACGTCCAGGACTGGACGGTGGCGTACGGCTACCGGCCCGGCCGGGCGGCGCTGTGGATGGCGGTGCTGTGGGCGGCGGGCACGCTGGCCTTCTCCCGGTACGAGCCGGTGCCGATCAAGGAGGGCGAGGGCCCGGCGTGGAACGGCACGCTGTACGCCCTGGACCTGCTGCTGCCGGTGATCACGCTCGGCCAGGACGGCTACTGGCGGCTGGAGGGCGGCTGGCAGTGGACGGCGGCGGTGCTGATCCTGCTCGGCTGGATCCTGGCGACGACGGTGGCGGCGGGCGCGACCCGACTGCTGCGGCGGGGCTGACGGCCCGGACGCGGGGCGGGGGCTGACGGCCCGGACGCGTGGGCGGGGGGCTGGCGGGCCCGGTCGGGTGGTGGGCGGGTGCTCGTGCACGTGCGGCGCGGCGGGCGGGGGCTTGTACGCGTGCGGGCGGCGGCGGGACCGACGGCCGGGGGCTCGTACGCGTGCGGGCGGCGCCGGGCCCGGCGGCCGGTGCTCGTACGTGTGCGCCCGGGACCGGCGGTCGGGTGCTCGTACACGTACGGCGCGGCGCGGCGGTCGGGGGCTCGTACGCGTGGCCGAGTGGGCGTGACGGCCGGGGGGAGACCGGGTGAGATCCAGGTGAAGGCAGGCCGTCCCGGAGCGCCCGGAGGGTCCCCCGGTGGGAAGATACGTCCTGCCATGTCCTTCCTCCGCGCCCTGGTCGGCGCCGTCCGCTCGGCCCGGCACGCCCCGCGTCTCGCAGCCGGGCTGACGCCGGACGACGACGTGTTGCTGGACGCCCCCGACGGGCGGCTCGCCCCGGCCCTGGTGGCGGCCGCGCTCGGCGATCCCGAGCCCGCGGCCAAGCTCCTCGCGACCACCCGGGACGCCGCGGAGTGGGAGGACCGGGACCGGTACGTACGGCGGCTCGCGACCTTCGCGTACAGCCGCGGCGAGTGGCTGGACCGGTGGCAGGAGGCCGCGCCGCGGGACCCCGACGCCCTGCTGGTGGCGACGCAGCTCGCGGTGGGCCGGGCCTGGGAGTCGCCGGCCCGCGCCGAGCGGCTGCGCGAGCTGGACCCGCTGCTCCGGACCGTCACCGAGGAGGCCGGGCGCGACCCGGTGCCGTGGCGGCTCGCCCTGGACCACGCGCGCGGGGCGCACGCCGGGCACGCGGTCTTCGAGCGCCTCTGGGAGCAGGCCCTGCTCCGCTCCCCGCACCACTACGGCTGCCACGTCGCCGCGCTGAAGTACCTGTCGGCCCAGTGGTACGGCTCGCACCGGGCGGCCTTCGACTTCGCTGAACAGGCGGCCGACGACGCGGCACCGGACTCGCTGGTCCGGGCGCTGCCGGTGCGCGCCGCGTACGAGGGGCTGCGTCCGCTGCCGTGTTCCGGCCGGGAGGGCGCGGTTCCCGCGGCCGGACCGGCGGGCCCGGCGGCGGCGGTGGACGAGGAGCGGATCGACCGCGCCGCGGACCGGGGCCTCGCGCTGTCGGCGGCGTTCGCGGCGGGCGACCCGTGGCCGGCCGAGGTGCGCAACCTGCTGGCGTACGTGCTGGTGGAGCGGGGGCGGTGGGAGGAGGCGCTGGCCGAGTTCGGCCGGACGGGGCCGTACGCCACCTCCTTCCCGTGGGCCGTCGGCGGCCACGATCCGCTCCGTCGGTTCCTGGCCACCCGGGACCGTGTGCGGGCCGAGCTGGCCCGCCGGACGCCGCTCTGGGGACGGGCCGGAGGAATCCCCGGACGGAGCGGGCCGCGCGGCCATTAGGCTTGGCCGCTGTGACCACCGCTCGCCTGCCTCTCTTCCCGCTCAACGCGGTGCTGTTCCCGGGCCTCGTGCTGCCGCTCAACGTCTTCGAGGAGCGGTATCGCGCCATGATGCGCGCGCTGCTCGACATCGACGCGTCCGAGCCGCGGCGGTTCGCCGTGGTCGCGATCCGGGACGGACGCGAGGTCGCGCCGACGGCGCCCGGGATGCCGGACCCGACGGCGCTGCCGGAGAAGGGCCCGGCCGCCGGCTTCGGCCCGGACCCGCTCAGCAGCTTCCACCCGGTGGGGTGCGTCGCGGACGCGGCGAGCATCCGGCAGCGGGGGGACGGCTCGTACGAGGTGATGGTCACCGGCACCACCCGGGTGCGGCTGCGCTCGGTGGACGCGAGCGGCCCGTTCCTGACGGCCGAGACCGAGGAGATCCCGGAGGAGCCGGGCGAGGAGGCGGAGGCGCTGGCCGAGGGCGTGCTGCGGGCCTTCCGCGCGTACCAGAAGCGGCTGGCGGGGGCGCGCGAGCGGTCGCTGACGACGGCCGAGCTGCCCGACGACCCGTCCGTGGTGTCGTACCTGGTCGCGGCCGCCACCATGGTGGACGTGCCGACGAAGCAGCGGCTCCTGGAGGCGCCGGACACCACGCTCCGGCTGCGCGAGGAGCTCGCGCTGCTGCGCGCGGAGACGGCGGTGCTGCGGCACCTGCCGTCGCTGCCGGCGGTGGAGCTGACCCAGGCGCCCACGTACCCGAACTGACACGACCGAGGGAACCGAGGACGTCCCGGTGGCGAAGAAGAAGCAGAAGAACGGCGGCGGCACGCCCGCGACGGTGGCGCTGGCCGCGGCGGGCACGGCGTACACCCTGCACGCGTACGAGCACGACCCGGCCACTCCGTCGTACGGCGAGGAGGCGGCGGAGGCGCTCGGCGTCACGCCCGACCGGGTCTTCAAGACGCTGGTGGCGGAGGTCGACGGGGAGCTGACGGTGGCGGTGGTGCCGGTCGCCGGGCAGCTGGACCTGAAGGCGCTGGCGTCGGCGGTCGGCGGCAAGCGGGCGGTGATGGCGGACCCGGCGGCGGCCGAGCGGACCACCGGCTACGTCCGGGGCGGGATCTCCCCGCTGGGCCAGCGGAAGCGGCTGCGGACGGTGCTCGACGCCTCGGCCGCGGAGCACGGGACGATCTGCGTCTCGGCCGGCCGGCGGGGTCTGGAGGTCGAGCTCTCCCCCGCCGACCTGGCCGCGCTCACCTCGGCGGTCCTGGCCCCGATCGGCCGCGGCTGACCGGGGCGGTGTGACCGGGGGCCGTCAGCGCTTGTACGGGTCCCAGGGGCCGGGCTCCGGGTCGCGGGGGCCGAAGATCCCGGTCAGGACCAGGTGGACGATCATCGCGGCGAGCGGCCAGGCCAGCATCGCCGCGGCGCCCATCTGGAGCTTCAGCGGGGCGTCGAAGACGACCTCGGGGCCGACGGCCTTGGCGTGCGCGATCACGTCGGAGGTCGGGCCCAGCTTCGTCCCCAGCCACCAGGCGAGCAGCGAGCCGAGGACGCCGCCGACGGCCAGGCCCAGGACGAGCGGGACGCCGCCCTTGCGCCGGGCGAGGAAGACGACGAGTCCGGCGACCGCGCCGAAGGCGAGGGCCAGGAGGACGAAGGTGCCGTCGGCGCCGATCGCGGCCTCCCCCTCGGAGTTCCGCAGATAGACGCCCTCGCCGTCGGAGATCAGCTGGACCGAGGGCGCGAGCCACAGCCAGAGCACGCCGAGCACGGCTCCGGCGAGCGCGGAGGCGGCCGTCACCACCAGCCCCTGGACGACCTCGGCCCCGGTGATCGGGTCACCGCCCGGGCCCTGGTGGGGCGGGGGCGGCGGGGGCCACGCGGGGTCGTGCGGGGGCGGCTGGGAGGGTGTCAGGGGTGCGGTCACCCCGCCATCGTGCCAGGTGTGCCCGTGGCCCGCCTCAGCGGACCGCGGCCCTGCGGTAGGCCCAGGTGGCGACGGCCAGCGAGAGGACGCCGACGGCACCGCAGACGGCCAGGTCGAGGGCGACGGCCGCCCAGTCCGGGTGCCGGTCGAAGGCACGGGCGAACGCCTCGACCCCGTACGTGGACGGCAGCAGGTCCCGCGCCCAGCCGATCGGCGCCGGCATCCGCTCGGCCGGCAGCACCCCGAGGAGCAGCGCGGCGGACATGCCGAGCTGGCCGAGGAGGGTGGCCAGTTCCTGGCGGGGGGCGAGCAGGCCGAGGGCGGCGCCGAGTCCGGCGAGGGCGGCGCCGGAGAGCGGGACGACGGCGGCGAGCAGCCACAGGTGCCCGAGCGGCAGCCCGAAGAGGACGGCGCCGGTGACGGCGGTGACGAGCGTGCCGGGGACGGTGAAGGAGGCGTACGCGGCGGCGGCGCCGAGGACCACGGCGGCGGGCGGCACGGGCAGGGTGGCGTAGTGGTCGAGGCCGCCGGTGGCCCGGAGCTGGCCGAAGTACTGGGCGAGCAGGTTGAGGGCGACGAAGGCGACGACGAGGACGGTGGAGCCGGCCACGACGGCGCGGGCCTCGGAACCGCCGTCGACGACCCCGCGCATCAGGATCATGATCCCGATGGACTGGAAGGTGGCGACGAAGAGCAGCGGGATGCGGGCGACCCGGGCCCGGGAGAGCTGCGCCTTGTAGACAGCGGCGAGGGACGGCAGCAGCCGGGCGGGCGGGGCGAGGGGCGCGGCCTCCTCGGCGTCCCGGGCCGTCGTGGCCGGCACGCCGGCCGGCAGGGCCTCGGCGGGCAGGGTGCTCAACGCGGACAGCTCCTGGGGGTGACGTGCGGCACGTGGGGGATCACGCCGGTGGTGCGGGAGGCGGGGTGCATCGGGTGCGTACGGGCGGTGCGGGCGCGGTGCGTACGGGAGGGGGTCACGCGGGTACGGGAGGGGGTCACGCGCGTACGGGAGGGGGTCACGCCTTCACCAGCCCTTCGCGGGCGGCGCCGCCGAGGGCGAGGTAGACGTCCTCCAGGCTGGGCGTGGCGAGGGTGAAGTCGTCGAGGGCCGCGAAGGCGGCTCCGCCGGTGACGGCGGCGACGGCGGCGCGGGCCGCGTCGGGGGCGAGCCGGAGGACCCAGCGGCGGCCGGTCTCTTCGGCGGACGGGCGCAGGGCGGCGACCTCGGGGACGTGGAGCGGGGCGGTCTCGCGCCAGACCAGCTCGACGCGGACCTCGTCCGCGACGCGCTCCTTCAGCCCGGCGGGGGTGTCGCAGGCGATCACCCGGCCGCGGTCGAGGACGGCGACCCGGTCGAGGACGGTCTCGGCCTCGATGACGTTGTGGGTGACGAGCAGGACGGTGGTGCCGTGGTCGGCGCGGCGGCGGTCGACGGCGGCCCAGACGGCCCGGCGGGCGACCGGGTCCATGCCGGTGGTGGGCTCGTCGAGGACGAGGACGGGCCGGTGCCCGACGAGGGCGGTGGCGAAGCAGGCGAGCCGGCGCTGGCCGCCGGAGAGCTTCTTGAGGGGGCGTTCGGCGAGCTCGGCGAGGCCCAGTTCGCCGAGGACCGCGTCCCGCTCGGCGCGGGCCTCGGCGGCGGTGAGGCCGCGCAGCCGTCCGGTGGTCTCCGCGGCGAGGGCGACGGTCAGCTCGTCGAGGGCGGTCGACTCCTGGCCGAGGTAGGCGAGGAGGCGGGCGGCGCGCTCGGGGTGGCGGACGAGGTCGTGCCCGAGGAGGGTGACGGAGCCGGAGTCGGGGCGCATCAGGCCGGTCAGCTGGCGGACCAGGGTGGACTTGCCGGCGCCGTTGGGGCCGAGCAGGCCGAAGATCTCGCCGCCGCGCACGTCGAGGCTGATCCCGTCGGTGGCCCGCACCTCGGGGGTCGCCGGGGCTCGGCGCCCGCCGCGCGTGGCGGGGTACGTCTTGACCAGGTCCCGCACCACGCACACCGTACTCACGGGGGAAGAGCCTACGGGGTCGCCGGGCCGGGTCCGGGCGCGGGGGCGTGTTCGGTGGCGGCGCGGACGTCGATCTCGCGCCAGAATCCGGCGCGGATGGCGTAGCGGTCGTGCTCGTCGATCTGGTCGTCCTTGTGGGCGAGGAGGCCGAACCGGGCCGCGTAGCGGAGGAGTTCGCCGTCGATGCGGTGCGGGATGCGGGGGTAGAGGACGGAGAGCCGCTGGACGTGGCTCTGCTCGGGGAGCCGCTCCAGCCACCGCCGGGCGAACACCTGCCCGACCTCGAAGGGGTCGCCGCCGACGGTGGTGATGTCCTCCTCGCGGTCGGCCCAGCGCTGCTCGGCGCTGGTGAGCTGGGCGAGGGTGGGCAGCGAGGCGGTCTCGGGCGGTTCGCCGAGCGCGGTCGCGGGCCGCTCGACCCAGCCCCGGTCGGAGGACCAGCGCAGGGCGCTGGCCGACTGGGGGGCCGGGGGGTGCGAGGCGGCGGCGGGGCGTAGTCCCGCGAGGTCCTTGGGGGTGGGGACGGCCTTGCCGGGGGCGGGGGCCGGGACGGCGGGGCCGTGGCCGTCGGCGGTGGGTCCGGGGGCCCCGTCGCCGGCCTGCCGGGCGCCGCGCGCGCGGGCCTCCGCGGCTGCTTCGGCGGCCCGTTCGGCGGAGGCGAGGGCGGCCTCGGGCAGCGGGGCGGAGAGGATGGCGGCGATCTCGGGGCGGGGCACCGGGGGCGGGGCGCAGACGCCGGTGAGGTCCTTGGCGCGGACCGCGCGGGTGATCCAGGCGCGGTCGAGGACCCGGCGCTCGTCGGCCTCGGCGACCAGGTCCTCGGACTGGTTGTAGTCGCCGTCGGCGGCCTGGACGGCCCAGAGGTGGACGGCGACGCCGTGCTCCTTGGCGGACATGAGGCCGGGCAGCAGGTCGCCGTCGCCGGTGACGAGGACGATGTCGGTGCAGGCGCGGTTGCGGGCCAGCTCGGTGAGCTCGGTGTGCATGGCCGCGTCGACGCCCTTCTGGGCCCAGCGGCCGTCGCTGCGGGTCAGGGCGCCCAGCCGGACGGTGACCCGGGGCATCACGCGGAGCCGGCGGTGCTCGGGCTGGGGCACCCGGTCGGGCGCGCCGTCGAACCAGTAGATCCGCAGGAGCGGGAGGCCGGTCTCGGTCTCGGCCCGATCCCGCAACTGCTGGATGAGCCCGGCGTGGTCCACGCTGATGCGGGAGCGGGCCGGCTCTCCGGCGAGCAGGCTGGCGGCGGCCCCCAGCAGATAGCCGGCGTCCACCAGGACGACGCATCGGTCCACGTGCTCCACCTTCTTTCGGATCTCGGCCGTTCTCGGGATCTCAGGTGTTCCGGGTATTGGTCGAGTCTGCCCGACGGCCCGGGGGTTGACGGCCGGAACTGGATCATCGGCGTGGCGGAGCGCCGGGCCCTTGGCGCGAGGGGCGCCCTCACCGACCGTAATGATCCAACATGCGGCGGTTTCTCCCGTGTGTGAGTCTGACAGCGGCCCTGGCCCCTAGATCCCTTCGAGGAGGCATCATCCCCATGGCCAAGAACCGCAACCAGAACCGTCAGAAGCAGCAGTCGCCGGCCGAGCGCGGTGCCCAGCAGGCGCAGCAGTCGTCGATGGAGTCCCAGGCCGAGAACCGTGCCTCCCAGGTCACCCCCGGTGACATGGCACGGAAGGGCCGTCAGAAGCGCTTCGGCCACAACTGACGCCCGGACGTACGGCAAAGGGGCGCGCCCGTGACGACGGGCGCGCCCCTTGCGCGTGTGCGGGTCCGGTTCAGCCGGCCAGGCAGGAGGGGCCGAGCAGGACCTTGAGGTCGCCGAAGAGGGCGGGGTCGGCCGTCACCCGGTGCCGGTCGAGGCGGAGGACGGTGGTGGAGCGGGGGCCCTGGAGCTTGATCCGCACCTCGGTGTTGCCCTTGTGGTGGCGGAGGATCTCGTCCAGTCGGCTCACCATCGGCGGGGTGACCTTGACGGTGGGGATGGTGAGGATCACCGGCGCGTTGGTCCCGGCGTTCGACACGTCGGGGACCATCAGCTCCATGGCGACGAGCCGGGGCACGTCCTCGCGCTTGTCGAGGCGGCCCTTCACGAAGACGACCGTGTCCTCCACCAGCTGGGTGGAGACCAGCTGGTAGGTGGCGGGGAAGAACATGCACTCGATGGAGCCGGCCAGGTCCTCGACGGTGGCGATGGCCCAGGCGTTGCCCTGCTTGGTCATCTTCCGCTGGAGGCCGGAGATGATGCCGCCGATGGTGACGACCGCGCCGTCGGCGTGCTCGCCGCCGGTGAGCTGGGAGATCGCCGCGTCCGTCTTGTCGGACAGGATGTGCTCGATGCCGAAGAGCGGGTGGTCGGAGACGTACAGGCCGAGCATCTCCCGCTCCTGGGCGAGCAGGTAGGACTTCTCCCACTCGACGTCGGAGAACTCGACGTCGAGGCCGAAGCCGGGCTCGTCGCTCGCCTCCTCGCCCATGCCGCCGAAGAGGTCGAACTGTCCCTCGGCCTCCTTGCGCTTGACCGCGACCACGTTGTCGATCATCGGCTCGTGGTGGGCGACCATGCCCTTGCGGGTGTGGCCCATCTCGTCGAAGGCGCCGGCCTTGATCAGCGACTCGATGGTCCGCTTGTTGCAGACGACGGCCTCGACCTTGTCGAGGAAGTCGGGGAAGGAGGAGTACTTCCCCTTCGTCTTGCGCGACCTGATGATCGACTCGACGACGTTGGTGCCGACGTTCCGCACGGCGGAGAGGCCGAAGAGGATGACGTCGTCGCCCTGGGCGGCGAAGTTCGCCTCGGACTCGTTCACGTTCGGCGGGAGGACCTTGATGCCCATCCGGCGGCACTCGTTGAGGTAGACCGCGGACTTGTCCTTGTCGTCCTTGACCGAGGTCAGCAGGCCCGCCATGTACTCGGCGGGGTGGTTCGCCTTGAGGTAGGCGGTCCAGTAGGAGACCAGGCCGTACGCGGCGGAGTGCGCCTTGTTGAAGGCGTAGCCGGCGAAGGGGACCAGCACGTCCCAGAGGGCCTGGATGGCCTCGTCGCTGTAGCCGTTCTTCTTCGCGCCCTCCTGGAAGATGACGAAGTTCTTCGCCAGCTCCTCGGGCTTCTTCTTGCCCATGACGCGGCGGAGGATGTCGGCCTCGCCGAGCGAGTAGCCGGCGATGATCTGGGCGGCCTTCTGCACCTGCTCCTGGTACACGATGAGGCCGTAGGTGACGTCCAGGACCTCGCGGAGCGGCTCCTCCAGCTCCGGGTGGATCGGGGTGATGTCCTGCTGCTTGTTCTTGCGCAGGGCGTAGTTGGTGTGCGAGTTCATGCCCATCGGGCCCGGGCGGTAGAGCGCGGACACGGCGGAGATGTCTTCGAAGTTGTCCGGCTTCATCAGACGCAGCAGCGACCGCATGGGGCCGCCGTCGAACTGGAAGACGCCGAGGGTGTCGCCGCGGCAGAGCAGCTCGTACGTCTTGGGGTCGTCCAGCGGGAGGGCCAGCAGGTCGAGGTCGACGCCCTTGTTGGCCTTCACCATCTTGACGGCGTCGTCCATGATCGTGAGGTTCCTGAGGCCCAGGAAGTCCATCTTGATCAGGCCGAGCGACTCGCACTGGGGGTAGTCCCACTGCGTGATGGTCACGCCGTCGGTGTGGCGCACCCAGATCGGAGCGTGGTCGACGATGGGCTCGCTGGACATGATCACGCCGGCGGCGTGCACGCCCATCTGCCGGACCAGGCCCTCGACGCCGCGGGCGGTGTCGATGACCTTCTTGACGTCGGGCTCGTTCTCGTACATCGCGCGGATCTCGCCGGCCTCGCTGTACCGGGGGTGCGAGGGGTCGGTGATGCCGTTGAGGTCGATGCCCTTGCCGAGGACGTCGGCGGGCATGGCCTTGGTGAGCCGGTCGCCCATGGCGTAGGGGTAGCCGAGGACGCGCGCGGAGTCCTTGATGGCGTTCTTCGCCTTGATCTTGCCGTAGGTGCCGATCATGGCGACCTTGTCGGAGCCGTACTTCTCCGTGACGTACCGGATGACCTCGACGCGCCGGCGCTCGTCGAAGTCGATGTCGACGTCGGGCATGGAGATGCGCTCGGGGTTGAGGAAGCGCTCGAAGATCAGTCCGTGCGGGATCGGGTCGAGGTCGGTGATGCCCATGGCGTACGCGACGATCGAGCCGGCGGCCGAGCCTCGGCCGGGGCCCACGGCGATGCCCTGCTTCTTCGCCCACATGATGAAGTCGGCGACGACGAGGAAGTAGCCGGGGAAGCCCATCGAGATGATCGTGTCCATCTCGTACTCGACCTGCTTCAGGCGGTCCTCCGGGATGCCGCCGGGGAACCGGCGGTGCATGCCCCGCATGGTCTCCTCGCGGAACCAGGTGACCTCGGTGAACCCCTCCGGGATCTCGAACTTCGGCATGAGGTTCTTCTCGACGAACATGCCCTCGGTGGTGACCTGCTCCGCGACCAGGAGGGTGTTGCGGCAGCCCTCCTGCCAGGCGTCCGAGGAGTCGATGGCGTACATCTCGTCCGTGGACTTGAGGTAGTAGCCGGTCCCGTCGAAGCGGAACCGGTCCGGGTCGGAGAGGTTCTTGCCGGTCTGGATGCAGAGCAGGGCGTCGTGCGCGGTCGACTCGTGCGCGTACGTGTAGTGCGAGTCGTTGGTGACCAGCGGCGGGATGCCGAGCTTCTTGCCGATCTCCAGGAGCCCGTCGCGGACCCGGCGCTCGATCTCGATGCCGTGGTCCATCAGCTCCAGGAAGTAGCGGTCCTTGCCGAAGATGTCCTGGTACTCGGAGGCCGACTTCAGGGCCTCGTCGAACTGGCCGAGGCGGAGCCGGGTCTGGAGCTCGCCGGAGGGGCAGCCGGTGGAGGCGATGAGCCCCTCCGACCACTGGGAGATGGTCTCCTTGTCCATCCGGGGCCACTTCTGGAGCCAGCCCTCGGCGTAGGCGTCGGAGGAGAGCTTGAAGAGGTTGTGGAGTCCGGTGGCGTTCGCCGCCCAGATCGTCTTGTGGGTGTAGCCGCCGGAGCCGGAGACGTCGTCCCTCTTCTGGTGCGGCTGGCCCCACTGGATCTTGCGCTTGTTCCGCCGGGACTCGGGGGCGACGTACGCCTCGATGCCGATGATCGGCGTCACGCCCGCCTTCTTCGCGGAGTGGAAGAAGTCGTACGCGCCGTGCAGGTTGCCGTGGTCGGACATGGCGATGTGCGTCATGCCCATCTCGTTGCACGCGTTGAACATGTCCTTCAGCCGCGCGGCACCGTCCAGCAGGGAGTACTGGGTGTGGACGTGGAGGTGCGTGAAGGGCGGCTTGGTCACGGGGGTGCCTCCGGCGACGAACTTCTGGGGGGACAGCGGTGAAGTCTACGTCGGACGAGTGACAGGAGTCGGGCACTGACGGCTAGGGTCGCGCGTTGGGTGAGGTGGAACACCTGTCCCATTTGTCATGACCAGTCTCGCACTCAGGAGGCACGCTCGATGCCGGTCCCCCAGCCCGCCGCCGCGGAGCGCGGTGAGCAGATCCTCGCCGTCTTCGACACCGCCTTCGGCGAGCTGCTCGCCGCCGACCCCGCGGCCTTCAGGGTCAAGTTCCGGAAGATGGCCGGATCCGCCTTCGCGTTCTACCGGGGCACCGCCTGCCTCTTCTACCGGGACCTGGAGCGGGAGGCCCACGGCGGCCCGTTCCTGGACGAGCGGACCGCCCGGGTGTGGATCCACGGCGATCTGCACGCGGAGAACTTCGGCACCTACATGGATGCCAACGGGCGCCTGATCTTCAATGTGAACGATTTCGACGAGGCGTACGTGGGGCCCTACACCTGGGACCTCAAGCGGCTCGCCGCCTCCCTGGCCCTGATCGGCTACGGCAAGGCGCTGAGCGACGGGCAGATCACCGACCTGGTCCGGATCTACGCGGCCGCCTACCGGGAGCGGATCCACGCCCTGGCCGGCGGCGCCAAGGGCGACGAGGTGCCCGGCTTCACCCTGGAGACGGCCGACGGCGCGCTCCTCGGGGCGCTCCGCGCGGCCCGCGCGCGGACCCGCTTCGGGCTGCTGGACTCGATGACCGCGATACGGGAGTACGAGCGCCGCTTCGCGCCCGGCGGCGGCGCGATCGAGCTGGACGCGGCGACCCGCTACAAGGTGCTGACGGCCTTCGACGGCTATCTGGAGACCCTGCCGGAGTCGAGCCTGGTCCGCCCCGACTCGTACCGGGTGAAGGACGTGGTCGGGCGGCGCGGGATCGGCATCGGCTCGGCCGGCCTCCCCTCGTACAACATCCTCCTGGAGGGGCACAGCGACGCCCTGGAGAACGACGTCGTGATCTACATGAAGCAGGCGCAGACCCCCGCGGTCTCGCGGCACGTGACGGATCCGGCGGTGCGGGGCTACTTCCGGCACGAGGGGCACCGCACGGTGATCTCGCAGCGGGCGCTCCAGGCGCACGCCGACCCGTGGCTGGGCTGGACGGAGCTGGACGGCGCCGGGCAGCTGGTCGCCGAGGTGTCGCCGTACGCGGTGGACCTGGACTGGTCGGACATCGACGACCCGCAGGACATCGCGGCGACCGTGGCCGACCTGGGCCGGGCGACCGCGACCATGCACGCGGCGGCGGACGAGTCGAGCGGCCACTCGCTGGTGCCGTTCTCCACCGAGCGGGCCATCGACGAGGCGATCGCGGCCGACGAGGAGGGCTTCCCCGAGCTCCTGGTGGAGTTCGCCCACGCGTACGGGGCACGCGCGCGTGCCGACCACCAGATCTTCGTGGACCTCTTCCGCAACGGCCGGATACCGGGCCTGTAGCCGGAACCACAGCTTCTCCTTAGCGACCGCTTACGACGCTCCGTGGCAGACTCGTCCGACGATGGACATGGCAGGGACGCGGCTGAGGGCGCTGCGGGCGGCGGTCTTCACGGCACTGGCCGTGACGCTGTCCGTGGCGTCCCATGTGCTGCTCTCGCAGGCGCCGCTGCCGCTGGTCACGGTCCTGCCGGTCGCCGCCGGCGTCTTCGCCGCGGCGTACGCGCTGGCCGGCCGGGAGCGCGGCTTCGGCCCGATCGCGGGGCTGCTCGTCCCGCTGGAGCTGGCCGCCGACACGCTCTTCACCTCCGGGCAGACGGCCTGCTACGGCCCCGCCGGCGGGCCGGTCGCCGGCGCGCTGCGGTCCCTCGGGGTGGAGGTGCTGTGCGGCGGGGCCGTCGGCACGCCGCTGCCGGGGGTCGTCGCGCCGCGGGACGGTGCCGCGGCGGTGCTCGCCTCCTCCGATCCGGCGCTGCCGTGGCTGCTGCTGGGAGCCCATGTGCTGGTCGGCCTCTCGGCGGCCTGCTGGCTGCGCGGCGGGGAGCGGGCGCTGGCGCGGCTGCTCGGCGCGGTGGCGGCCTCGGCCTTCCGGCCGCTGGAGCTGCTCGCGGCCCTGGCGGGCGGGGACCGTCCGGCGGCGCCGGGTCCGGTCCGTCCGGCGCCCCGGCCGCGTGCCTCCCGCACCCGGCTGCTCGTGCACTCCGTGGGGCGGCGGGGACCGCCGCGGGGGTCGCTCGCTCTCGTCTGAGCGCGCGGCCCTCCCCAGTCCCCCTTTCCTCCCTTTCTTCCGGAGATTCACGATCATGAGTGCACGCAACAACCAGGCCAACAAGGCTGCCGCCCGCGAGCGTCTGCGCGCGGAGCGCGAGCGCCAGGCGAAGAAGGACCGGACCCGCCGGCAGCTGATCGTCGGTGTCTCGGCGGTGGCGGTGCTCGCCGTGGCCGGCGGCATCGGCTACGCGGTCGTCCAGGCCAACCAGCCCACCGCGTGGGAGACCGCCGCCGACGCCAAGTCGGTCACGGCCCCGAAGAACACCGAGGGCGAGAACGGCACCACCGTCGTCATCGGCAAGGAGTCGGCGAAGAAGACCCTGGAGCTGTACGAGGACTCGCGCTGCCCGGTCTGCGCGACCTTCGAGCAGGCCGTCGGCCCCACCGTCGAGAAGGACGTCGAGGCGGGCAAGTACAAGGTCCGGTACGTGGGCGCGACCTTCATCGACGACATGGCCCAGGGCGAGGGGTCGAAGAACGCGCTCTCCGCGCTGGGCGCGGCGCTCGACGTCAGCCCGGAGGCGTTCCTGAAGTACAAGGCGGCCCTGTACTCCCCGCAGTGGCACCCGGAGGAGACCGAGGACAAGTTCGGGAAGGACTCCTACCTGCTGGAGGTCGCGGACACCGTCCCCGCGCTGAAGGGGAACGCCGCCTTCAAGAAGAACGTGGAGGACGGCACCTTCGACGCCTGGGCGATGAAGATGTCGAAGTCCTTCGACGACAGCGGTGTGCGGGGCACGCCGACGCTGAAGATGGACGGCAAGACCCTGACCGCCGAGGGCTCGGAGAACCCGCCGATGACGGCCGAGGCGTTCGAAGCGGCGCTGAAGCCGGTGCTCGCCGGCTGAATCCCGGCTGAAGCCCGGCTGACTCCTGGCTGATTGCCGGCTGAATCCCGGCTGATTCGGGCTGATTACCGGCTGATTCGGGCTGAATCCCGGCTGATTCCAGGCCGATTCCCGGCCGATTCCAGGCCGATTCCCGGCCGATTCCCGGCCGATTCCCGGCCGATTCCCGGCCGATTCCCGGCCGTACGGCTCCTCGCCCGTACCGCTCCCCGGCCCTCCGTCCCCCCGTCCCCCGGCCCGCGCGGCCGGGGGACGGGGGGTGCGCCGGGACATCGTCGTGAGCTGCGGGCGAAACCCGGGAGAACTTTCCGGATTCCGCCTGTCAACCTTTCGTACCCGTCAGTAATCTGACTGGCCGTGACCAGTCACTCCATATCTCCTGCCCCCACGCGGCGCACGGTCGTCAAGGCCGCCGCCGTCACCGCCGTCACCGCGCCCGCTCTGCTCGGCGCGGCCTCGCCGGCCCTCGCGGACGCACCGGCGCCCGCCTTCCTGCACGGGGTCGCCTCGGGCGACCCGCTCCCCGACGGCGTCCTGCTCTGGACGCGCGTCACCCCCTCCCCCGAGGCCGTGCCCGGCTCCGGGCTCGGCGCGGACCTCCGCGTCGACTGGGAGGTGGCCGAGGACCGCGCCTTCACCCGGATCGCCGCCTCGGGTTCGGCCTCCACCGGCGCCGCCGCCGACCACACGGTCAAGGCCGACGTCCGCGGACTGCGCCCGGCCACCACCTACTTCTTCCGCTTCACCGCGGGCGCCGGCGTCTCCGCCACCGGCCGGACCCGCACCGCCCCGGCCACCGACGCCGCCACGCCGGGCGTCCGCTTCGGCGTGGTGTCCTGCGCCAACTACGAGGCCGGCCACTTCTCCGCCTACCGCCATCTCGCGGGCCGGGCCGACCTGGACGCCATCCTGCACCTGGGCGACTACATCTACGAGTACGCGAGCGGGGTCTACCCGAAGGCGGAGGACACCGTCCGGGCGCACGAGCCGCGCCACGAGATCGTCTCGCTGGCCGACTACCGCACCCGCCACGGCCGGTACAAGACGGACCCGGACCTCCAGGCGCTGCACGCGGCCCACCCCGTGGTGGCCATCTGGGACGACCACGAGTTCGCCAACGACGCCTGGACCGGCGGGGCCGAGAACCACACGCCCGGCGCCGAGGGCGAGTGGGCCGCCCGGGTCGCCGCCGCCAAGCGGGCCTACTTCGAGTGGATGCCGGTCCGCGCCTCCACCGAGGGCACGGTCTTCCGCCGGATCCGCTTCGGCAGGCTGGCCGATCTGCACCTCCTGGACCTGCGGTCGTTCCGCTCCGCCCAGGCCAAGACCGGCTCCGGCTCGGTCGACGACCCCGACCGTACGCTCACCGGCCGGGCGCAGCTCGACTGGCTGAAGTCCGGTCTGGCCGGTTCGGACGCCGCCTGGCAGCTGGTCGGCACCTCGGTGATGATCTCGCCGGTCGCCTTCGGCTCGCTCCCCGCGCACCTGCTGAAGCCGCTCGCGGAGCTGCTCGGGCTGCCGGCCGAGGGGATCGCGGTCAACGTCGACCAGTGGGACGGCTACACCGACGACCGCAAGGAACTGCTCGGTCACCTGAGCTCCCGGGCGATCAGGAACACCGTCTTCCTGACCGGCGACATCCACATGGCGTGGGCCAACGACGTGCCGGCCAAGGCCGCCACGTACCCCTTCTCCGCCTCGGTGGCCACCGAGTTCGTGGTGACGTCGGTGACCTCGGACAATCTGGACGACCTGCTGAACGTGGCCCCGGGCACGCTCTCGGTGGTGGCCTCGGGCGCGGTGAAGGCGGCCAACCGCCACGTGAAGTGGGTGGACATGGACCACCACGGCTACGGCGTCCTCGACGTGACCGCCGAGCGCTCGCAGATGGACTACTACACGGTCTCCGACAAGCGCGATCCGGCCGCGACGGCCTCGTGGACCCGCTCCTACCGGACGCTCAGCGGTACGCAGCGTGTCGAGCGGGTGTACCAGCCGGTCGGCTGACCGTCGATTTTCAGCCATGATCCTCCGTGTTAACGGAAGATCACATGACTGAGGGCGGGTGGTGGCTCCGGAGGCTCGAATCCGGACACACCACCCGCCACCGGTGCGCCATTCGTTACGTCGACGTCTCAAACTCCGGAAGCCACCGAAGAATTTCTTCCCGATGACCCGAATTGCCGTACGGATGATTGGGCCTGATCACTGCTCAACGAGACCTGACATGGACGCGTAATCTCCCCGCCGTGGCGAGGAAGTGCCTCTCCACACACCCCCCGCGAGGAGTCACCTGTGCGTGCTCTTGTCCGTATATCGCCGCGTACCTCACGTCGTGTACTCGGCACCGCCGTCCTGGCCGGAACCCTGGCCCTGGCGCCCTTCTCCGCCCCCGTCGTCGCCCAGGCGTCCCCCACCCTGGCCGGCGCCTCCGCCGAGGAGTGCGCCGACGACACGGCCGCCCTCTCCGGAGCCCGCAAGGAGCGCGGCGCCGAGAGCCACGCCCACGAGCCCAACGAGGTCACCGCCGCCAAGGCCAAGGCCATGGACGACGACCTGCGCAAGAAGCTGGCCGCCGCCCGGTCGAACGGCCGGGTGAGCGCCCAGGCCGACGCCGCCGCCGTGGTGACCATCCCGGTCTACTTCCACGTCGTCCACAGCGGTACGGCGGGCAAGCTGAGCGCCACCTCCATCAACAACCAGATGAACGTGCTCAACTCGGCCTTCGGCGGCCAGGGCACCGGCAACGTGGACACCAACTTCCGGTTCTCGCTGGCCGGCACCGACTACACGGACAAGGCGAGCTGGTACAACCTGGCCTCCGGCTCCACCGCCGAGAAGCAGATGAAGCAGACGCTCCGCAAGGGCGGCTCAAACGCGCTGAACATCTACACCGCCAACCTCAGCGGCGGCCTGCTCGGCTGGGCGACCTTCCCGTCCTCGTACGCCTCCAACCCGTCGATGGACGGCGTCGTCCTCCTCGACGGCTCGCTCCCGGGCGGCAACGCGACCAACTACAACCAGGGCGACACCGGCACGCACGAGGTCGGCCACTGGATGGGCCTCTACCACACCTTCCAGGGCGGCTGTAACGGCAGCGGCGACTACGTCGGCGACACCCCGGCCGAGAAGTCCCCGGCCTACGAGTGCCCGACCGGCCGCGACTCCTGCGCCAACAAGTCCGGCGCGGACCCGATCCACAACTTCATGGACTACACGTACGACTCCTGCATGTACCAGTTCACGTCGGGCCAGGTGACCCGGATGAACGACCACTGGACCGCGTACCGCGGCTGACGGCCCGTCCGCGCACGACGAACGGCCGCCGGGGGAACCCCTCCCCCGGGGGCCGTCCCCGTCTTAGCGCTCCTCGTCCAGTCCGTCGAGGAAGTCGAGGGCGATCGCCCAGGTCCGCTCCGCCGCCTCGGCGTCCCAGTCCGGCAGGTCCGGGTCCGTGTACACGTGTCCCGCGCCCCGGTAGCGGTAGACCTCCACGTCCGCGCCCGCCTTCCGCATCTGGAGGTACCAGGCGGAGAGCCAGTCGTCCGTCTCGAACGGGTCGGGCTCGGCCACGTGCAGCTGGACCGGGAGCTCGTCCACCGAGGCGTCCGGCGCGAGGTCCGAGGTGCCGTGGAGCAGCAGCAGCCCGCGGGCCTTGTCGTCGCCGAGCGCCAGGGTCTGCGCGACCGAGGCGCCGAAGGAGAAGCCCGCGTAGACGAGGCCGCGGTCCGAGTAGGGGGCGGCGGCGAGCACCGCGCGCTTCAGCAGCTCGTCGGAGCCGATCGCGTCCTTCTTCGCCATGCCCTCCTCGACCGATTCGGTCGTCCAGCCGTCGAAGAGGTCCGGCACCCAGACCTGGTGGCCGGCGGCCCGCAGCCGTTCGGCGGCGGCCTCGACGGCCGGGCGCACCCCGTGCACCGAGTGGAAGAGCATGATGTCCATGCCCGCCATCCTGCCACCCGCCGGCGGCGGTTCCCCGGAAGCGGCAGGTCAGCGCAGCGACCGGACGTCCAGCTGCCGCAGCACCCGGTCGACCACCTCGGGGTCCGCGCCGGGCTCGCTGCGCGCGGAGAGGACGGCGTGCCGGGCGGCCGACATCATCTCCCGCTGGATCGACTGCATCTTCCTCATCCGCTCGGCCCGCTCCGTGAAGGCGGCCCGCCGCTCCTCGTCCACCATGTCCGGGCTGATCCGCCCCCCGATGTCGTAGGCCCCGCGCTGGAGCCGCTCGGCGAGCTCCTCGGGCAGTTCCTCGAAGTCCTCGATCTCCTTCAGGCGCCGCTTCGCCGCCTTGGCGGCGCGGATGGCCAGCTCGCGCTCGAAGGCGCGCTCGGCCTCCGCGTCGGCCTTCACCCCGAGCTTGCGGACCAGCCAGGGCAGGGTCAGCCCCTGGGCGACGAGCGTGGCCATGATCACGCAGAAGGCGATGAAGATCAGCTCGTCGCGGCCGGGGAAGGGAGAGCCGTCCTCGGTGGTCCGCGGGATGGCGAGGGCCAGCGCCACGGACGCCACCCCGCGCATCCCGGACCACCACATGACGACGGTCTCGCGCCAGCTCATCGGGATCTCCTCGGCCACGTCCCTGCGGTCGTGCAGCCGCTTCGCCAGCCAGGTGGCGGGGAGCAGCCAGAGCAGCCGGACCCCGACGACCACGCCGACGATCACGGCGCCCCAGCCGAGCATCTCGCCGGTCCGGCCCTCCGCGACCCCGAAGACATGGATCAGTTCGAGGCCGATGAGGCCGAAGGCGATGCCGGTGACGAGGGTGTCGACGACTTCCCAGAAGGTCTGCCCGGCGAGCCGCCCCATCACGTCGTCGGCGTCGACCGCGTACTCGGCGAGGAAGAGCGCGGTGACGAGGACCGCGAGCACGCCGGAGCCGTGCAGCTCCTCGGCGAGGACGTAGGAGACGAAGGGGACGAGGAGGGTGAGCCCGGTCTGGAGGGTGGCGTCGCCGAGGAAGCCCATCAGCTTGTTGGTGACCCAGCCGAGCGCGAGGCCGACGGCGACCGCGACGACCGCCGAGAGGACCAGCTCCCCCAGCGCCTCCGGCCAGGAGAACTCGCCGCTCACCACGGCCGCGATGGCCACGTGGTAGAGCACGATCGCGGTCACGTCGTTGAAAAGACCCTCGCCCTCCAGGATCGACACCAGCCGCCGGGGCAGCCCGAGCGAGCCGGCCACGGCGGTCGCCGCGACCGGGTCGGGCGGCGCGACCAGGGCGCCGAGCGCGAGCGCGGCGGCCAGCGGGATGGCGGGCACCAGCACGTTCGCGACCGCGCCGACGGCGGCCGTGGTGACGAAGACCAGGGCGACCGCGAGCAGGAAGATCGGCCGCCGGTTCGCCGCGAACTGCCGCCAGGAGGTGCGCTGCACGGAGGCGTAGAGCAACGGCGGCAGCACCAGCGGCAGGATGAACTCGGGCGGGATGTCGACGTTCGGCACGAAGGGCAGGAAGGCCAGCACGATCCCGAGGAGCGTCATCAGGACGGGCGCGGGCAGCCCCAGCCGCTCCCCCAGGGGGACGGTGAGCACGGCGCCGAGGAGCAGCAGGAACAGGAGGGCCAATTGATCCACGGCCCCACCCTGTCACGTACGTCCGTTTTGGCGGCGTTTACCCCCCTGGTGGGAAGCGGACGCGTGCCGTCAGAGCGCGCGTCGCATCGCCCGGTGCGGGATGCCCGCGTCCGGGAACTCCCCGCCGTACGCCACGTAGCCCAGCCGCTCGTAGAAGCCGAGGGCCTGGGTCTGGGCGTGCAGGTCGACCGCGGTCAGACCGCGCTCACGGGCCGCGTCCTCGATGGCCCTGACCAGCGCCGCGCCGACCCCGAGGCCGCGCGCGGCCCCGGTGACCGCGAGCCGGCCGAGCGAGCCCACGGAGGCGTCCGCGCCGGTCTTGCCGGCCGCGTCGGCCCCGTGCAGCAGCCGGCCCGTGCCCAGCGGCACCCCGTCCGCGCGGACCGCGAGGACGTGCACGGCGGTGGAGTCGTACGTGTCGTACTCGAGCTCCCGCGGCACGCCCTGCTCCTCGACGAAGACCTCGCGGCGGACCGCGAAGCACGCCTCCAGGTCGCCCTCGCCCACGGCCTCGCGGACCGCGTACGCCTCGCGGACCGCGTACGCCTCGCTCACCGGCTCTCCGCCTCGATGCGGTCCAGGGCGATGCGCAGGTCGTCCGGGTAGGTGGACGCGAACTCGACCCACTGCCCGTCGCCGGGGTGCTCGAAGCCCAGCCGGACCGCGTGCAGCCACTGGCGGGTCAGCCCGAGGCGCTTGGCCATGGTCGGGTCGGCGCCGTAGGTGAGGTCGCCGACGCAGGGGTGGCGGTGGGCGGACATGTGCACCCGGATCTGGTGGGTGCGGCCGGTCTCCAGCTTGATGTCGAGCAGCGAGGCCGCCCGGTACGCCTCGATCAGGTCGTAGTGGGTGACGGACGGCTTGCCGTCGGCGGTCACGGCCCACTTGTAGTCGTGGTTCGGGTGCCGGCCGATCGGCGCGTCGATGGTGCCGCTCAGCGGGTCCGGATGGCCCTGGACCAGCGCGTGGTAGCGCTTGTCGACCGTGCGCTCCTTGAACTGGCGCTTGAGCGAGGTGTACGCGTACTCGGACTTGGCGACCACCATCAGGCCGGAGGTGCCGACGTCGAGCCGGTGGACGATGCCCTGGCGCTCGGCGGCGCCGGAGGTGGAGATCCGGTAGCCGGCGGCGGCCAGACCGCCGATCACGGTGGTGCCGGTCCAGCCGGGGCTCGGGTGGGCCGCGACCCCGACCGGCTTGGTGATCACCACGATGTCGTCGTCGTCGTGGACGATCTCCATGCCCTCCACGGGCTCGGCGACGATCTGCACGGGCGCGGGGGCGCCCGGCATCTCGACCTCCAGCCACGCGCCGCCGCTCACCCGCTCGGACTTGCCGACGACGGCGCCGTCGACCTGGACCTTCCCCGCGGCGGCGAGCTCGGCCGCCTTCGTACGGGAAAACCCGAACATACGGGCGATGGCGGCGTCGACGCGCTCGCCCTCCAGGCCATCGGGAACGGGCAGGGTGCGGATCTCGGGACTCGTGCTCACCCGTCGAGTATGCCTTGTGCCGGGAGTGCTCGGTCCTGCCCGCTCAGTCCTTGTGGACGGTGCCGTCCGGGTCCAGGCCCCGGAAGGACAGGATGACGATCAGGATGCCGCCGCAGACGATCGCCGAGTCGGCGAGGTTGAAGACGGCGAAGTGCGCCGGGGCGATGAAGTCCACGACCGCGCCCTCGAAGACGCCCGGCGAGCGGAACAGGCGGTCGGTGAGGTTGCCGAGCGCGCCGCCGAGCAGCAGGCCGAGCGCGATCGCCCAGGGCAGGCTGTAGAGCTTGCGGGCCAGCCGGATGATCACCACGATGACGGCCGCCGCGATCACGGTGAAGACGATCGTGAACGCCTCGCCCATGCCGAAGGCCGCGCCCGGGTTGCGGATCGCCTCGAAGCGGAGCAGGTCCCCGATGACCTTGATGGGCTCGCGGCCCTCCAGCTTCTCCACCACGACGATCTTGCTGCCGAGGTCGAGCAGGTACGCGAGGACCGCCACGACGAAGAGCGCGACGACCCGCCGCTTGCCCCTGGGCGCCTCCTCGGGCCGCCGCTCCTGGCCGGCCGAATCCTCGGCCCCTGCTGAATCCGGCGTACCGATGACGCTCTCCGCCTCTGCCACGTGAGTGAGTCCCTCGTACCTCGTTGCCTGACCGTGCCCCGAGGGTACGGCACAGACGTACGAGACCGGCAGCCCGTACCACCGGTCCCGCACGCCGGGACGGTCCCGCCGCGGGTCTAGCCGCGCCGCTCCTGCTTCTGCTTGTCCTCCACGCACAGGGTGGCGCGGGGGAACGCCTGCATGCGGGCCTTCCCGATGGGCTTTCCGCAGACCTCGCAGAGACCGTACGTGCCGGCGTCGAGCCGCTCCAGGGCGTGCTCGCTCTGCTCCAGCATCTCCCGCGCGTTCGCCGCCAGGGCCAGCTCGTGCTCGCGGGTGATGTTCTTGGTGCCGGTGTCGGCCTCGTCGTGGCCCGCCCCGTCCCCGGAGTCCCGCATGAGGCCGGTCAGCTCCTCCTGGGAGTGGACCAGCTCGCTGCGGAGCCGCAGCACCTCGGCCTGGAGCTCGCTGCGGGCCTCCGCGACCTCCTCCGGCGTCCACGGGTCCTCGCCGGGCCGTACCGCGAGCTCGCCGGTACGCGCCGGGGGCACGGCCGCCTCGTCGTCGGCGGTCGTGACGCCACCCGCGGTCTTCTTCGCTGCCACCGTCCTGGCTCCTGTCTGCTTCTTCGCGGCGGCCTTCCGGCCGCCGGTCTTCTTCACGGATCTGTTCCCACCCGGCTCACCGGCACCGGCCTCGGCCACCTCTCCGGCCTCGGCTCCGGCGTCCGGCTCGGCCCGGGCGGCGGTCTTCCCCACGGCGCGGTTCACCGAACCGCCCCCCGCCGACCCCTCCCCGACGGCCTTCTCCGCGGCCGTCTTCCCGGCCGTGGCCTTCTTGGCGGAGGCTTTCTTGGCCGGAGCTTTCTTGGCTGCGGCTTTCTTGGCCGGAGCTTTCTTGGCCGCGGCTTTCTTGGCGGGGCCTTTCTTGGATGCGGCCTTCTCGGCGGGGGCCTTCTCGGCGGATTCCTTCCCGGCGGGGGCCGCCGTTCCCGCCGCGCCCGTGTCCCCGGCGGACTCCTCCGGTACCGCGTCCGCGACCTTCCGCGCCGTCTTCTTCGCCACCGCCTTCTTCGCCACCGCCTTCTTCGCGGCGGCCTTCTTCGCCGGGGCCTTCCTGGCGGCGGACGTCGCGGTGCCCGGCCCGGCGGCCGGCCGGGACGCCGGGTGCTCCCCGGGCGCGCCCCCGGGGGGCGCGGGATCGCCCGGGGAACCGGCGGGTCCGGGGTCCCCGGCGCCGGCCGGGGACTGCTTCGCGGCGGTCTTCTTCGCCACCATGTCGCGGCCCCTTCACATTTTGTGATCTTGCTCGCGCATCGTGCTGGGACGATAAATCGGCCCAAGGCGCGCGGCAACGGGGCACGCCGCCCATTCCGCCCGCCCCGCGGCCCTCGGCGCGGACCCGTGAGGAGTGGTGCCCAACTCCCCGCCGGGTTATCCACCCGCCCGCTCCCCCACATGGCCCCCACCGACCCCGGACCACCCCATGTGCCCATTCGGGTCACCCGCAATCCGGTCGGCCCGGCACCCCCGCGCCCCGTACACTGGCCTCAGCGAGAGGCGTCGATGGGGACCAGTAGCGTCGTACGCAGCCATGAGCGACCCGGGGACGGTGAGAGCCCGGGGGCGAGCCCGATGCGAAGCATCACCCCGGAGCTGCCGGAAGAAAGCCGCGTGGACACGCACCACGAAGCGCGGTGACTAGACCCGGTGTCGCGACCCCAATGAGGGGGCTACGGACGGCCACGCCCGGAGCCAAGGAGGGTGGTACCGCGGGAGCACGGCTCTCGTCCCTCCGACGGAAGCAGGAAATGTCCGTCCGGAGGAGAGTCCGCCGCATGACCACGCCGCAGTACCGCCAGGTGCCCGCCCAGGTCGACCTGTCCGCGCTCGAGCACGCCGTGCTCGACTTCTGGCAGGAGAACAAGGTCTTCGCCAAGACCCTGGAGCAGTCCGAGGGCCGCCCCGAGTGGGTCTTCTACGAGGGCCCGCCCACCGCCAACGGCATGCCGGGCGCCCACCACATCGAGGCCCGCGTCTTCAAGGACGTCTTCCCCCGCTTCCGCACCATGCGCGGCTACCACGTGGCCCGCAAGGCCGGCTGGGACTGCCACGGCCTCCCCGTCGAGCTCGCCGTCGAGAAGGAACTCGGCTTCTCCGGCAAGAAGGACATCGAGGAGTACGGCATCGCGGAGTTCAACGCGAAGTGCCGCGAGTCGGTGACCCGCCACACCGACGCCTTCGCCGAGCTCACGACCCGCATGGGCTACTGGGTCGACCTCGACGACGCCTACCGGACCATGGACCCCTCGTACATCGAGTCGGTCTGGTGGTCGCTCAAGCAGATCTTCGACAAGGACCTGCTCGTCCAGGACCACCGCGTCGCCCCCTGGTGCCCCCGCTGCGGCACCGGCCTCTCCGACCACGAGCTGGCCCAGGGGTACGAGACCGTCGTCGACCCCTCCGTCTTCGTCCGCTTCCCGCTGACCTCCGGCCCGCTCGCCGGCAAGGCCGCCCTCCTGGTCTGGACGACGACCCCGTGGACCCTCGTGTCCAACACGGCCGTCGCCGCCCACCCCGAGGTCACCTACGTCGTCGCCACCGACGGCGACGAGCGCCTGGTCGTCGCCGAGCCGCTGCTCGACAAGGCCCTCGGCGAGGGCTGGGTCACCACCGGCGAGTCCTTCACCGGCAAGGAGATGGAGCGCTGGACCTACCAGCGCCCCTTCGAGCTGGTCCCCTTCGACGCCCCGGCCCACTACGTCGTCAACGCCGAGTACGTCACCACCGAGGACGGCACCGGTCTCGTCCACCAGTCCCCCGCCTTCGGCGAGGACGACCTCAAGGTCTGCAAGGCGTACGGCCTGCCGGTCGTCAACCCGGTCCGCCCCGACGGCACCTTCGAGGAGGAGGTGCCCCTGGTCGGCGGCGTCTTCTTCAAGAAGGCCGACGAGGCGCTCACCGCCGACCTCGACGCGCGCGGCCTGCTCTACCGGCACATCCCGTACGAGCACAGCTACCCGCACTGCTGGCGCTGCCACACGGCCCTGCTCTACTACGCGCAGCCGTCCTGGTACATCCGCACCACCGCCGTCAAGGACCGCCTGCTCCAGGAGAACGAGAACACCAACTGGTTTCCCGACTCCGTCAAGCACGGCCGCTTCGGCGACTGGCTGAACAACAACATCGACTGGGCGCTCTCCCGCAACCGCTACTGGGGCACCCCGCTGCCGATCTGGCGCTGCGAGGACGACCACCTGACGTGCGTCGGCTCGCGCGCCGAGCTGACCGAGCTGACCGGCACCGACCAGTCGGGCCTCGACCCGCACCGCCCGTACATCGACGACGTCACCTTCCCGTGCCCCAGCTGCGCGAAGACCGCCACGCGCGTCCCCGAGGTCATCGACGCCTGGTACGACTCGGGCTCCATGCCGTTCGCGCAGTACGGCTACCCGTACCAGAACAAGGAGCTGTTCGAGAGCCGCTACCCGGCCCAGTTCATCTCCGAGGCCATCGACCAGACCCGCGGCTGGTTCTACACGCTGATGGCCGTCGGCACGCTCGTCTTCGACAAGTCCTCGTACGAGAACGTGGTCTGCCTCGGCCACATCCTCGCCGAGGACGGCCGCAAGATGTCCAAGCACCTCGGCAACATCCTCCAGCCGATCCCGCTGATGGACCAGCACGGCGCCGACGCCGTCCGCTGGTTCATGGCGGCCGGCGGCTCCCCCTGGGCGGCCCGCCGCGTCGGCCACGGCACCATCCAGGAGGTCGTCCGCAAGACCCTCCTCACGTACTGGAACACGGTCGCCTTCCAGGCCCTGTACGCCCGTACGTCCGGCTGGGCGCCGTCCGCCGCCGACCCGGCCCCGGCCGACCGCTCCGTCCTCGACCGGTGGCTGCTCTCCGAGCTCAACACGCTCGTCGCCGAGGCCACCGAGGCGATGGAGGCGTACGACACCCAGCGCACCGGCAAGCTCCTCTCCGCCTTCGTCGACGACCTCTCCAACTGGTACGTGCGCCGCTCCCGCCGCCGCTTCTGGCAGGGCGACAAGGCGGCCCTGCGGACCCTGCACGAGGTCGTCGAGACGGTCACCCGGCTGATGGCCCCGCTGACCCCGTTCATCACCGAGCGGGTCTGGCAGGACCTGGTCGTCCCGGTCACCCCGGACGCCCCCGAGTCCGTCCACCTCGCCACCTGGCCGGAGGCCGACGCGGCGCTGATCGACGGCACCCTCTCCGAGCAGATGGCGCTCGTCCGCCGCCTGGTCGAGCTGGGCCGCGCGACCCGCGCCGAGTCCGGGGTGAAGACCCGCCAGCCGCTCTCCCGCGCGCTGGTGGCGGCGACCGGCTTCGCCGCCCTGTCGCCCGAACTCCAGGCCCAGATCACCGAGGAGCTGAACGTCACCTCCCTCGCCTCCCTCTCCGAGGTCGGCGGCTCGCTGGTCGACACCACCGCCAAGGCCAACTTCCGGGCGCTCGGCAAGCGCTTCGGCAAGGGCGTCCAGGACGTCGCCAAGGCCGTGGCCGCGACCGACGCGGCAGCACTGGCGCTGGCGCTGCGGGACGGCGAGGCGAGCCTGGAGGTGAACGGCGAGACGATCACCGTCACCCCCGAGGAGATCATCATCACGGAGACCCCGCGCGAGGGCTGGTCGGTCGCCTCCGACGCCGGCGCGACGGTCGCGCTGGACCTGGAGATCACCCCGGAGCTCCGCAAGGCCGGCCTCGCCCGGGACGCGATCCGCCTCATCCAGGAGGCCCGCAAGAACAGCGGCCTCGACGTCGCCGACCGCATCGCGCTGCGCTGGGTCTCGACGTCCCCGGAGACGGCGGAGGCGCTCCAGGTCCACGCGGGCCTGATCGCGGACGAGGTCCTGGCGAGCGACTACGCGGAGGGCGCTCCCTCCGAGGGCTACGGCCCCGCCTTCACGGACGAGCCCCTCGCCCTCACCTTCCACCTCCGCAAGTCCTGACCCCACGGCACGCGGAAGGGCCCCGCACCCCCTAGGGGGTGCGGGGCCCTTCCCGTTCCCGTTGTGGCGCGCCCCCGTTCCGTTGTGGGCAATCGTTCCGCTGGGGCGGAACGGGTGGGCACAACGGAACGGCACCTTTGCGGGTGCCTCCGCTTCCGAGCCTGGACCCGCACCCTGAGAGCGCCGCACCAGTGCGCCAGGTTCAGGCACGGAAGCCTGGGCGCGGCCGAGCGCGCCGTCCCGTGTGCCCACCCGTTCCGCCCTAGCGGAACGTATGCCCACACGGAGAGAACGGCGGCACGGCGAAGGGCCAGGTGCCTGGAGTGATCCAGGTCCTGGCCCTTCGGCTGCCGACGGCTACGTGCTCAGCGCACGCTCAGGCGCCGCCTCAGTTGTCGTCCTCGTCGATCAGGAAGCCACGCATCGGCGCCGGCGCCTGCTGCATCGGCTGCGGCGCCTGCGGGCGGACCGGAGCCATCGGCTGGGTCATCGCGGGCGACATCTGCTGCTGACCGCCGTAGGACGGGGCACCACCCATGGACGGGCCGCCGCCCATCGGGCCGTTGCCGCCGTAGGACGGCGCGCTCGCACCGGCGGACGCCATGGACGGGGCCGGCGGCAGCGAGGCCGTGGCCGGGGTCCGCGGCGGGGCCAGCGAGTCGTCCGCCTGGGTCTCCAGCTGACGCAGCTGCGACTCCAGGTAGGACTTCAGGCGGGTCCGGTACTCGCGCTCGAAGCCGCGCAGGTCCTCGACCTTGCGCTCCAGCGTGGCGCGGGCGGACTCCAGGGAGCCCATCGCGACGCGGTGCTTCTCCTGCGCGTCCCGCTCAAGAGCGTCCGCCTTGGCGCGGGCGTCCCGCTCCAGGCCCTCGGCGCGCGAGCGCGCCTCGCCGACGATCTTGTTGGCCTCGGAGCGGGCCTCGGCGATCGCCTGGTCGGCGGTCTGCTGGGCCAGCGAGAGGACACGGGCGGCGCTGTCGCCACCGGGCTGCTGCGGCGGCTGCGGCTGCATCTGCTGCTGCGGGTGACCCATGGGGCCGCCCTGCATCGGGCCGGGACCCATCGGACCGCCCTGCATCGGGCCCGGACCCATGGGTCCGCCCTGCATGGGGCCGGCGGGAAGCTGAGGAGCACCGGAAGGCAGCTGCGGCGGGCCCATCTGCGGCGGCTGCTGCTGGACCGGCGGACCGGATATGGCGGCGGGCACGGGGGCGCCGGGACCGACGGGACGGTTGTCCTGCGGCTCCGGCGGCTTGCGCATGGCCTGCTGCTGGTTCTGCGCGGCCGCGCGCGTGGCGGCGGCCAGCTTGGCGCGCAGGTCCTCGTTCTCGCGGAGCAGGCGGGTCAGCTCGGCCTCGACCTCGTCGAGAAAGGCATCGACCTCGTCCTCGTCATAGCCTTCTCGAAGGCGGACGGTCGTGAACTGCTTGTTCCGCACGTCCTCGGGGGTCAGCGGCATCTCTTCTTCACCTCTACGTAGTCGTCGGCAGTCGGCAGGACCGTATCGTCCACACTCACCTCGCGAGGTTGTTCACGACGGAGATGAGGATGTAGACGATGATCATCAGAACGAAGAAGGACAGGTCGAGTGCCACGCCCCCGAGACGAAGCGGCGGGATGAGCCGCCGCAGAAGCTTGAGCGGTGGATCGGTGACAGTGTAGGTGGCCTCCAGAACGACCACCATCGCCTTACCGGGTTGCCATGAACGGGCGAACTGGAAGACGTAGTCCATGACCAGCCGGAAGATCAGGAAGACGAGGAAGCACATCAGCGCGATGTAGACCACCTGTAGTGCGACGCCCATCCCGCGGTTCCCTCTCCCCTGGCCCTCTGGCTCTCAGCTTGCTCTCCGGCCGCCTTCGCGGCCGGTCCGTCCGGTTCGTTTCTCAGCTCTGGTTGAAGAATCCGCCCTCTGCGATCCGGGCCTTGTCCTCCGCCGTGACATCGACGTTAGCAGGCGACAACAGGAACACCTTCTGCGTCACGCGCTCAATGCTGCCATGGAGCCCGAAGACGAGTCCGGCGGCAAAGTCGACAAGTCGCTTCGCGTCGGTGTCGTCCATCTCAGTGAGGTTCATGATCACCGGGGTGCCCTCACGGAAGTGTTCCCCGATGGTACGGGCCTCGTTGTAGGTCCGGGGGTGCAGCGTGGTGATGCGGTACGGCTCCCGCTCGGACACGACCTTGGGCATGATCACCGGTGCGTTCTTCTCCAGGCTCGGGCGTTCGGGTGTGATGGATGCCACGGGGGCAATTCGGGCCGGACGACCGCTTTCGGCGAGTACCGGGACAGAGTGGGCGACCGGTTCCCGGGGCGCGGGGGGCTGCACCACGCGCACCGGCTCCTCGCGCTCGATCTGGCGCGGAGGGGTGTGACGCCGCTCCCGCTCGGGCTCCGGTTCCAGCTCGGGCTCGAAGTCGTCGTCGGGGTCGAAGCCCCGGCCGTCGTACCCATCGTCCTCCACGAGACCGAGGTAGACCGCCATCTTGCGCATCGCGCCGGCCATGCTCCGATTCCTCCGCTCTGTGGTGGATCGGCCTCGTCACCAAGTGCCCGCGATCCACGGGCCACCCCGCCGTTCGCGGAATGACCATATTTTCTGCTGTGGTCCGACCTGCTTCGCGACGTTACCCGAGCTTCGGTCGCACACCGAGTACCGCCGTACCGACGCGTACGTGTGTCGCCCCGGCAGCGATGGCGTCCTCGAGGTCCGCACTCATGCCCGCTGACACCATGTTCGCAGCCGGACGGGTCGCGCGCAGGGCAGTCGACAAATCCATCAGCCGGTCGAAGGCGGCGCGTTGCCGCCCCGCGTACGCGCCGACGAGCGGGGCCACCGTCATCAGGCCGTCGAGCCGCAGCCCCGGCGCCGCGTCGAGCGCCGCGGCCAACTCCTCCACCCCGTCCGGCGCCACGCCCCCGCGGTCACCGCGCCCGCCGGCCTCGGCGTCGAGGGCGACCTGGATCAGGCAGCCGAGTTCGCGCCCGCCCTTCTCCGCGGCCGCGGAGAGGGAGGAGACGAGCTTGAGCCGGTCGACGGACTGCACCACATCGGCATAACCCACCACGGATCTGACCTTGTTGGTCTGCAACTGACCGACGAAGTGCCAGGCGAGATCGAGGTCGGCGCAGGCGGCCGCCTTGGGCGCCGCGTCCTGGTCGCGGTTCTCCGCCACGTTCCGCACGCCGAGGCTGTGCAGGATCCGCACGTCGCTCGCCGGGTAGGTCTTGGTGACCACGATGAGGGTCACGTCCTCGCGGGGGCGGCCGGCGGCGGCGCAGGCGGCCGCGATCCGCTCCTCCACCCGCGCGAGGTTCTCCGCGAGTTCGGCCTTACGGTCCGTCATGCCTCTTACCTGCCCAACCAGACATATCCCGCGAGTCGCCCTGTGGTGCGGTCGCGTCGGTACGAGTAGTGGTCCGGGGACTCCAGGGTGCAGACCCCGGCGTCCTCGACGTCGGTCACCCCGAGCCGGGCCAGCTGGGCCCGGACCCCGGCGGCGACGTCGACGGCCGGGGTGCCCCAGGAGGTCTCGGCGCGGGCGTCGGGTTCGACGGCCGCGACCTCGGCGCGCATCGCCTCGGGGACCTCGTAACAGCGTCCGCAGACGGCGGGGCCGGTGCGGGCGGTGATCCGGCCGGGCTCGGCGCCCAGCTCCGTCATCGCCGCGACGGCGGCGGGGACGACCCCGGCGATCATGCCGGGCCGTCCGGCGTGGGCGGCGGCGACGACGCCGGCGACCGGGTCGGCGAGGAGGACGGGGACGCAGTCCGCGGTGAGGACCGCGAGGCCGAGCCCCCGGCGGGTGGTGACGATCGCGTCGACGGCGGGGACGGCGGCGCCGTCTTCCCAGGGGCCGTCGACCACGGCGACCCCGGCGCCGTGGACCTGGTTCATCCAGACGACGTGACCGGGGTCGAGCCCGAGTTCGGCGGCGGCGCGGGCCCGGTTGGCGCGTACGGCCTCCGGGTCGTCGCCGACGGCGCCGCCGAGGTTGAGCTCCTCGTACGGAACGGCGCTCACCCCGCCCCACCGGTCGGTGAAGGCGAAGTGCGCGCCGTTCGTGGTGAAGCGGTGCCCTATCACTTCAGGAAGTCCGGCACGTCCAGCTCCTCGGCGGGGCTGTCCGCGTACGGGCGGGCCGGCGGGACGACCGGCGGGGCGGGCGGCAGCGGGGTCTCGCTGACGGCCGGGGCGGGCTCGGCCGGGGCGGGGGCGGGCTCCTCGCGGGGCGTCACCGTGCCGAGGCCGCCGAGCGGGCGGGACGCCTCGGCGATGCGGGGGGCCGGGGCCGGCTCCTCGCGCTTGGCGGAGACCGAACCGATGATGTTGTCCCGGCGGGCGGGCGGCTGGCCGCCGTCGAAGCCGGCCGCGATGACGGTGACCCGGACCTCGTCGCCGAGGGCGTCGTCGATGACGGCGCCGAAGATGATGTTGGCCTCCGGGTGGGCGGCCTCGCTGACCAGCTGCGCGGCCTCGTTGATCTCGAAGAGACCGAGGTCGCTGCCGCCGGAGATGGAGAGGAGCACACCGCGGGCGCCGTCGATGGACGCCTCCAGGAGCGGCGAGGAGATCGCCATCTCGGCCGCGGCCACCGCGCGGTCGTCGCCGCGGGCGGAACCGATGCCCATGAGGGCGGAACCGGCCTCGGACATGACCGACTTGACGTCGGCGAAGTCGAGGTTGATCAGACCCGGGGTGGTGATGAGGTCGGTGATGCCCTGGACGCCGCTGAGCAGGACCTGGTCGGCCGACTTGAAGGCGTCGAGGACCGAGACCTGGCGGTCCGAGATGGACAGCAGGCGGTCGTTCGGGATGACGATGAGGGTGTCGACCTCTTCGCGGAGCTCGGCGATGCCGTCCTCCGCCTGGTTGGCGCGCCGCCGGCCCTCGAAGGTGAACGGGCGGGTGACCACGCCGATGGTCAGGGCGCCGAGCGAGCGCGCGATGTTGGCGACGACGGGCGCGCCGCCGGTGCCGGTGCCGCCGCCCTCGCCGGCGGTGACGAAGACCATGTCGGCCCCCTTGAGGACCTCCTCGATCTCCTCGCGGTGGTCCTCGGCCGCCTTGCGGCCGACGGCCGGGTTGGCCCCGGCCCCGAGGCCGCGGGTCAGTTCACGGCCGACGTCGAGCTTGACGTCGGCGTCGCTCATCAACAACGCCTGTGCGTCGGTGTTGATGGCGATGAACTCGACGCCCTTGAGACCGACCTCGATCATTCGGTTGATGGCATTGACACCACCGCCGCCGACACCGATGACCTTGATGACTGCGAGGTAGTTCTGCGGTGCTGCCACGTCGAAGGCCTCTCGCCTCGAGTTACGTGTCGTCGTAGCGCGGTGGTTGGCGCGCCGCGACGACGGATGCCGATGGGGTGGTCCGTGCGCCGACCCCAACCCTAACGTTGAAGTTTAGGGTTACCAGTGTCCGTGTTCGCTGGACTCTCCGAACAGGACACTAAGTCGACAAGCGGCGCGCGTTCAACGAACACGCCGAACCTCCCGTTTTTCTTTTCACCCTATGTGATCACCCGTAGCGCTGGCCAACCAGGGTGCTGGCCAGCGCCGATGCGCGTCAACTCCCCGACGAGGCGGGCGCGCTGGGGGCACTTACGTCGAAGTGCCCCGCTTTGGGGGTCGCCTTCATGAGGGCGGTGAGCACCCGGGCCTTCGCGGGCCCGTGTTCGGCACTGCCCCAGAAGACGGTGCGATCCCGGGTCAGCTCCAGAGTGACGGAGTCGTACGAGGAGAGGCGCACGACACGAGTGTCCTTCGCGATCGCGTCCGGGAGTTCACTCCGTACGCGCACCGCTTCGGCCAGCAGGCGGTCGGCGTCGAAGCGCCGCAGGCTGGGTGAAGCGGCCACGTCGAGGACGAGCCGGGGCACTCCGCGGGGCGGGGTGGTGACGGTCGCGAACGGGACGGCCGCGGAGTCCACTTCGGTGAAAGACCCGCGCTTGTCCAGAAGGAGCACGGGTTTCCTTTCCGTCACCTGGATACCGATTCCGTGCGGCCAGGTGCGGAATACGTCGACCGAGCCGATACGGGGCAGTTTCTCCCGGAGCCGCGCCTCGATGGCGTCGGTGTCGACGGTGACGAGCGGGGCGCCGACCGGGACGGCGGCGACGGCCTCGACCTCGGGCACGGTGAGCACCGCCGTGCCCGAAGTCTTCACACGTTCCACACGGAACCAGGTCGAGCCGTAGAGGGCCCAGACCGTGCCGCCGGCGAGCAGGAGCAGGCCGACGGCGATCAGGGCGAGCTTGAGCCCGGTCGGCCGGAAGCGACCGCCCGGCCCTTCCGGCCGGGGCTGCCGGTCCGACGATCCGTGCCGCTTCTCGGTGCCGCTCTGCTCCGCGGTCGTCGGTCCGGCTGCCACGCGCGCCTCTTCCCTCGGTTCCCCGCTACGCCTGTCGGCGGGCGGCGATCGCCTCGTACACCATGCCGACGAGCAGGTCGTCGGCGTCCCGGCGGCCGAACTCGGAGGCGGCGCGGGACATCTCGTAGAGCCGGTGCGGATCGGCCAGTACGGGCAGGACGTTGGCCTGCACCCACTGCGGCGACAGCTCCGCGTCGTCGACGAGGAGTCCGCCGCCGGCCTTGACCACCGGCTGCGCGTTGAGCCGCTGTTCGCCGTTGCCGATGGGCAGCGGGACGTAGGCGGCGGGCAGTCCGACGGCGGAGAGCTCGGCGACGGTCATGGCGCCGGCGCGGCAGAGCATCATGTCGGCCGCGGCGTACGCGAGATCCATCCGGTCCACGTACGGTACCGGCACGTACGGCGGCATTCCGGGCATGTTGTCGACGCGCGGCAGTTCGTTCTTCGGGCCGACCGCGTGCAGGATCTGGATGCCGGAGCGCTGGAGCACGGGGGCGACCTGCTGGACGACCTCGTTGAGCCGGCGCGCGCCCTGGGAGCCGCCGGAGACCAGCAGCGTGGGCAGGTTGGGGTCGAGGCCGAAGGCGGCGCGCGCCTCGGGCCGGACCCGGGCCCGGTCGAGGGTGGCGATGGTGTGCCGCAGCGGGATGCCGATGTAACGGGCGTTGCGGAGCTTGGAGTCCGGGGTGGCGACGGCGACCCCGGCCGCGTACCGGGAGCCGATCTTGTTGGCCAGGCCGGGCCGGGCGTTGGCCTCGTGGACCACGATCGGCACGCCGAGGCGCTTGGCGGCCAGATAGCCGGGGAGCGCCACGTAACCGCCGAAGCCGACCACGCAGTCCGCCTTGGTGCGCTCCAGGATCTGCTCGGCGGCCTTGATGGTGCCGCGCAGGCGTCCGGGGACGGTGATCAGCTCGGGGGTGGGCTTGCGGGGCAGCGGTACGGCGGGGATGAGCGCCAACTCGTAGCCTCGCTCGGGCACGAGCCGGGTCTCCAGGCCCTTCTCCGTGCCCAGCGCCGTGATGCCCACGCTGGGGTCCTGCCTGCGCAGGGCGTCCGCGAGGGCGAGCGCCGGCTCGATGTGACCGGCGGTCCCCCCGCCGGCGAGTACGACATGCACCGAAATTCACCGCTCTCCGGACGGGCGCTTCTTGACGCGCCGTCGCATCGACTTCCATCTCACACCGACCCGCTTGCCCCATCCGGGGCGGCGCATGGCCAGGGCCGCTTTCGCGGCGGGTTCCTGTCGCGCGAAGGCGATCAGGAGCCCGACGGCGAACATGGTCGGCAGCAGGGCCGACCCCCCGTACGAGAACAGCGGGAGCGGGACGCCGGCGATCGGCAGCAGACCGAGCACCGCACCGATGTTGACCACGGCCTGGGCCGTGATCCAGGTGGTCACGCCTCCCGCGGCGAATCGTACGAAGGGGTCCTCCGTGCGTCCGGCCACGCGGATACCCGCATAGCCTAGGGCCGCGAACAGGGCGAGTACCGACAGCGTCCCCGCGAGGCCCAGTTCCTCACCGGCGACCGCGAAGATGAAGTCGGTGTGCGCTTCGGGCAGTTGGCCCCATTTTTCCACACTCGCGCCGAGCCCGGAACCGAACCATCCGCCCGAGGCCAGAGCATAGATTCCGTGCGCGGCCTGGAGGCACGGGGCCCCCTCGCCCCCCGGATCGGTGGCGCCGATGCACTGGAAGCGGCGCATCCGGTTGCCGCTGGTCCTGATGAGCAGCACGCCGATCGCACCGGCCACCGTGAGCACGCCCACGAAGAGCCGGGTGGGGGCGCCCGCCGTCCAGAGCAGGCCGAAGAGGATCGCGGTGAGGATGATGGCGGTGCCCATGTCGCCGCCGAGCATGATGAGCCCGAGCAGCATGAACGCCCCCGGCACCAGCGGCACGAGCATGTGCTTCCACTGGGTGAGGAGTTTCATGTCCTGTTTGCGGGCGAGCAGGTCGGCGCCCCACAGGATCAGCGCCAGTTTGCCGAACTCGCTGGGCTGGAGCATGAACGGGCCGCCCAGCGAGATCCAGTTCTGGTTGCCGCCGACGGAGTGCCCTATCCCCGGGATCTGGACCAGCACCATGAGGAAGACGGCGCCGACCAGGATCGGGTAGGCGAGCGCCCGGTGCAGCTTCACCGGCATCCGCGAGGCGACCAGCAGCAGCCCGGTGCCCAGGAGAGCCGCGAAGAACTGCTTCCGGAAGAAGTACGACGGCACCAGCTCGTAGCGGAGCGCCGTGATCATCGAGGCCGAATAGACCATCACCAGGCCGAGCGTGGTGATGAGCAGCCCCGCGCCGATGATCACGTAATACGCCGTGAGCGGCCGGTCCCAGGCCCGCTGCGCCCGCGTGTAGAGCCCGCGCACGCCCCCGCCCCGCGCCCGCGGGGTCGCTGGGGCCCGCCCTCCGCCCGGTCGGGCGGAGGGCCGGCGTGTCCCGGCGATCTTGCTCGGCATGGTCGCTGCCCCCTCCGGTCAGGCCCGGTACGGCCGGACCCTTCGCAGTGGTCGGGTCAGGCGTCCCCGGTGGCGGCGAGGGCGCGGACCGCGTCCGCGAACGCCTCGCCCCGCTTGTTGTAGTTGGTGAACATGTCCATCGAGGCGCAGGCCGGGGCCAGGAGCACCGTGTCCCCCGGGCGGGCGAGCCGGGCCGCCTCGCGGACCGCCTCGGACATCGCCCCAGTGTCGGTCCGGTCGAGGTCCACCACCGGGACCTCCGGGGCGTGTCGCGCCAGGGCATCCCGGATCAGCGCGCGGTCCGCGCCGATCAGGACGGCCCCGCGCAGCCGCTTCGCCGACTTCTCCACCAGCTCGTCGAAGGTGGCGCCCTTGGCGAGGCCGCCGGCGATCCAGACGATCGGGTCGTAGGCGGCCAACGAGGCTTCGGCGGCGTGGGTGTTGGTGGCCTTGGAGTCGTCGACGTACGTCACGCCCTCGACCTCCTCGACCAGTTCGATCCGGTGCGGGTCGGGGCGGAAGGCCCGCAGCCCGTCCCGTACGGCCTTCGCGTCGACGCCGAAGGCGCGGGCGAGGGCGGCGGCGGCGAGCGCGTTGGCGATGTTGTGCGGGGCCGGCGGCTGTACGTCGGCGACCTCGGCGAGCCCCTGGGCGTTCTTCTGCCGGTTCTCGACGAAGGCCCGGTCGACGAGGATGCCCTCGACCACGCCGAGCTGGGAGGGGCCGGGGGTGCCGAGGGTGAAGCCGATGGCACGGCAGCCCTCCTCGACGTCGGCCTCGCGGACCAGGTCCTCGGTGGCCGGGTCGGCGACGTTGTACACGCAGGCGACCTGGTTGCCCTCGTAGATCCGGCCCTTGTCGGCGGCGTACGCCTCCATCGAGCCGTGCCAGTCGAGGTGGTCGGGCGCCAGGTTGAGCACGGCGGCCGAGTGGGCGCGCACGGAGGGCGCCCAGTGCAGCTGGTAGCTGGACAGCTCCACGGCGAGGACGTCGTACGGCTCGTCGCCGAGGACGGCGTCGAGGAGCGAGACGCCGATGTTGCCGACGGCGGCGGTCCGCAGCCCGGCCGCCTCCAGGATGGAGGCGAGCATCCGGGTCGTGGTGGTCTTGCCGTTGGTGCCGGTGATCGCCAGCCACGGGGCCGCGTCAGGGCCCCTCAGCCGCCAGGCGAGCTCGACGTCGCCCCAGATCTCCACGCCCGCCTCGGCGGCGGCCGTGAAGAGCGGCTTGTCCGGCTGCCAGCCGGGGGTGGTGACGACCAGTTCGGTGCCGGCCGGCAGGGTCGCGCCGTCGCCGAGGCGGACGGTGATCCCCTCCCCCTCCAGTGCGGCGGCCTGCGTCCGGGAGCGCTCGTCGTCGCCGTCGTTGACGACGGTCACCACGGCGCCGCGGGCGGCCAGGGCCCGGGCGGCCGGGATGCCGGAGACCCCGAGACCCGCGACCGTGACCCGCTTGCCCTGCCAGTCCAGCTCTTCGCTCACTTGTCGGCTGCCCATCCCGCGTAGAAGAGGCCCAGGCCCACGATGACGCACATGCCCTGGATGATCCAGAACCGGACGACGACCAGGACCTCGGACCACCCCTTGAGCTCGAAGTGGTGCTGGAGGGGGGCCATCCGGAAGACGCGCTTGCCGGTCATCTTGAACGAGCCGACCTGGATGACCACGGACATGGTGATCAGCACGAACAGGCCGCCGAGCAGCGCGAGCAGCAGCTCCGTACGGGAGCAGATGGCGAGACCGGCGAGCGCGCCGCCGAGGGCGAGGGAGCCGGTGTCACCCATGAAGATCTTGGCGGGCGAGGTGTTCCACCACAGGAAGCCGAAGCAGGCTCCCATCAGCGCGGAGGCCACGACCGCGAGGTCGAGCGGGTCGCGGACCTCGAAGCAGGCGCTCGGGTTGGTGAGGGTCAGCGCGTTGGCGCAGGACTCCTGGAACTGCCACAGCCCGATGAAGGTGTAGGCGCCGAAGACCATCACGGAGGCGCCGGTGGCCAGGCCGTCCAGACCGTCCGTCAGGTTCACGCCGTTGGACATGGCCAGGATCATGAAGAGCGCCCAGACCACGAAGAGGACCGGGCCGATCGACCAGCCGAAGTCGGTGATGAAGGAGAGCTTCTCGGAGGCGGGGGTGAGCCCGCGCTGGTCCGCGAACTGGAGCGAGAGCACGGCGAAGGCGATGCCGACGATGAGCTGGCCGGCCATCTTCGCCTTGGCCCGCAGGCCCAGCGAACGCTGCTTGACGATCTTGATGTAGTCGTCGAGGAAGCCGACCAGGCCCATTCCGGCCATCAGGAAGAGGACCAGCAGGCCGGAGTACGAGACGGGCTCGCCGGTGATGACCTTGGCCAGCGCGTACGCGATGAGCGTCGCCAGGATGAAGGAGATGCCGCCCATGGTGGGCGTGCCCTTCTTCCCGGCGTGCCCGCGCGGGCCGTCGTCCCGGATGAACTGCCCGTATCCCTTGCGGGCGAGCAGCTTGATGAGCAGCGGGGTGCCGATCAGGGTCAGGAAGAGGCCGATGGCCCCCGCGAAGAGGATCTGCCTCATCGGCCCGATACCTCGCCCTCAGCGTCGAGCAGCGCGAGTGCGACCTGCTCGAGACCGACCGACCGGGAGGCCTTCACCAGGACCACGTCCCCCGGGCGCAGTTCCCTGCGCAACAGGTCCACAGCCGCCTGCGCGTCGGACACGTGCACCGACTCCTCACCCCACGAACCCTCGTTATAGGCGCCCAGTTGCAGCCAGGACGCTTCCCTGTCCCCGACCGCGACGAGCTTGCTGACGTTGAGCCGGACGGCGAGCCGTCCGACCGCGTCGTGCTCGGCGAGCGACGCGTCACCGAGCTCGGCCATCTTGCCGAGCACCGCCCACGTACGGGCCCCGCGGGCCTGTCCGGCCCGGCCCATGGCCGCGAGCGCGCGCAGGGCGGCTCGCATGGACTCGGGGTTCGCGTTGTAGGCGTCGTTGACGATCGTCACGCCGTCCGGACGCTCGGTGACCTCCATGCGCCAGCGCGACAGGGAGCCGGCCTCGGAGAGCGCGGTGGCGATCTCCTGGACAGGCATGCCCAGCTCGTGCGCGACGGCGGCCGCTGCGAGCGCGTTCGACACGTGGTGCTCACCGTACAGGCGCAAGGTCACGTCGCTGCACCCGGTGGGTGTGTGAAGCGTGAAAGAGGGGCGGCCGGTCTCGGTGAGGTGGACGTTCTCGGCGCGTACGGCCGCTTCGTCCGCTTCGCCGAAGAGGGTCACGCGGGCCTTGGTGCGGCTCGCCATCGCGCGGACGAGCGGGTCGTCGGCGTTGAGGACCGCCACGCCGCCGTCCTCGGCGGAGGGCAGGGACTCGACCAGCTCGCCCTTGGCCTCGGCGATCTGCTCGCGTCCGCCGAACTCGCCGATGTGGGCGCTGCCCACGTTGAGGACGAGCCCGATCCGGGGCGGGGTGAGCCCGGTCAGGTAGCGGATGTGGCCGATGCCGCGGGCGCCCATCTCCAGGACGAGGTGCCGGGTCTCCTCGGTCGCCCTGAGCGCGGTGAGCGGCAGGCCGATCTCGTTGTTGAGGGAGCCGGGCGTCCAGACGGTGGGCGCGTGGCGGTCGAGGACCTGGGCGATCAGGTCCTTGGTGGAGGTCTTGCCGGCCGAGCCGGTGAGGGCGACGACATCGGTGCCGAGCCGCTCGACGACCGCGCGGGCGAGGGCGCCCAGCGCGGACTGCACGTCGTCCACGACGATCGCGGGGACGCCGAGGGGGCGGACGGCGAGCACGGCCGCCGCGCCCGCCGCGACGGCGCGCTCCGCGTAGTCGTGGCCGTCGACGCGCTCCCCGGCGAAGGCGGCGAAGAGGCTGCCGGGCTTCACCTCGCGGGAGTCGATGACGACGGGCCCGGTGATCCGGGCGCCCGGATCCGGTATGTCGTGCGCCTGCCCGCCGACGATTTCGGCGATCTCGGCGAGGGAGAGGGCGATCACTGCTTCATCCCTGACTGTTCTGGTGACGGTGTTCGATCGCTTCGCGGAGGACCAGGCGGTCGTCGAAGGGACGGACCTGCCCGGCGATCTCCTGGCCCTGCTCGTGGCCCTTGCCGGCGATCAGGACGGTGTCGCCCGGCCTGGCGCGGGCGACGGCCGCGGCGACGGCGGCGGCCCGGTCGGGTTCGACCAGGACGTCTCCGCGTTCGGCCGCGGGCACCTCGGCGGCGCCCGCGAGCATGGCGGTGAGGATCGCGAGGGGGTCCTCGGAGCGGGGGTTGTCGGAGGTGAGGACGGCGGTGTCGGCGAGCCGGGCCGCGGCGGCGCCCATCGGGCCGCGCTTGGTGGTGTCCCGATCGCCGCCGCAGCCGATGACGATGTGCAGCCGGCCCTCGGTGACCTCGCGGAGCGAGCGCAGGACCGATTCGACGGCGTCGGTCTTGTGCGCGTAGTCGACGACGGCGAGGTACGGCTGTCCGGCGTCGACGCGCTCCAGCCGGCCGGGGACGCCGGGGACGGCGGCGACGCCGTCGGCGGCGGTCTTCGGGTCGAGCCCCGCGGTGGCGAGGGTCGCGATGGCGGCGAGGGTGTTGGCGACGTTGAACGGGCCGGGCAGCGGGGCGGTGGCGGAGATCCGCTCGCCCTCGGGGCCGACGGCCGTGAAGGTCGAGACGGCGGCGCCGAGGACGACGTCCTCGGCCCGCCAGTCGGCGTCGGCGCGGCCCTCGGCGGAGAAGGTGACGACCGGGACGGTCGCCTCCTTCGCGAGCCGGCGGCCGTACTCGTCGTCGGCGTTCACCACGCCGGTCCGGCTGCGCTCGGGGGTGAAGAGCATGGCCTTGGCCCGGAAGTAGTCCTCCATGTCGGAGTGGAACTCCATGTGCTCCGGGCTGAGGTTGTTGAAGACGGCGACGTCGAAGACGCAGCCGTCGACCCGGCCGAGCACGAGGGCGTGGCTGGAGACCTCCATGGCGACCGCCTCGACGCCCCGCTCGCGCATGACGGCGAAGAGGGCCTGGAGGTCGGTGGCCTCGGGGGTGGTGCGCTCCGACTTGATGCGCTCGTCGCCGATGCGCATCTCGACGGTGCCGACGAGGCCGGTGTGCTTGCCGGCTCCGCGCAGGCCGCCCTCGACGAGGTAGGCGGTGGTCGTCTTGCCGGACGTGCCGGTGATGCCGATCTGGAGGAGGTCCGCGCCGGGGCTGCCGTAGATCTCGGCGGCGAGTTCGCCCATCCGGCGGCGCGGGTCCTCGACGACGAGGACGGGCAGGCCGGTGGCGGCGGCGCGGTCGGCTCCGGTCGGGTCGGTGAGGACCGCGACGGCGCCGAGCCCCGCGGCCTGGGCGACGAAGTCGGCGCCGTGCAGGCGGGCGCCGGGCAGGGCCGCGTACACGTCACCGGGGCGCGCCGCCCGGGAGTCGTGGGTGATGCCCGAGACGGGGACGCCCTGTGCGGCGTCGGGGATCTCGGTGCCCAGCCGTGCCGCGAGCTCGCCCAGGGGTGTGGGGCGGGCCCGCTCCGGGCGGGGCGGGGTGGTTCGGGACTGATCAGCGTGTGGCACGGCGGTGAGCGTACCGGGCGCACCCTGGGGGGGACCAAACGAGCCGGGGGCGTCGCCGGAGTTCGATTTCCGGTTCCCGGAGTGGGGGGTGATCGTCGTCACTGGTGGTGCTCCCGGGGGTCACGGGGTGGGTTCGAAGGTGACCGGCAGGCGGGGTGACGCGTTGCCGGTGGGGGCCACGTGGAGGGTCTTGAGGGCGAACTCCATGACCTTCTTGTAGATGGGCCCGCAGATCTGGCCGCCGAAGTAGCTGCCCTTGGTGGGGTTCTGGATGGCGCAGTAGACGGTGACGCGCGGCTGGTCGGCGGGGGCGAAACCGGCGAAGGAGGCGGTGTAGCCCTTGTAGCGGCCGAGTTCGGGGTCGACGCGGTTGGCGGTGCCGGTCTTGCCGGCGACGCGGTAGCCGGGGATGGCGGCCTTGGTGCCGGTGCCCTCCCGGTCCTCGACGACGGATTCGAGCATCTGGGCGAGGGTCTTGGCGGTCCGCTCGCTGACGACCCTGCTCTCGGCGGGCTTGCCGGCGGGGGTGAAGCGCCCGTCGGGGCCCTTGGTGCCGCGGACGAGGGTGGGCGCGATCCGTACGCCTCCGTTGGCGATGGTCGAGTAGACGGAGGCGGCCTGGAGGGCGTTGACGGAGAGGCCCTGGCCGAAGGGGATCGTGTACTGCTGGGAGGTGGACCAGTTCTCGGGCTTGGCGAGGATGCCGGGGGTCTCGCCGGGGAAGCCGAGGCCGGTGGGGCTGCCGATGCCGAAGCGGCGGAGGTAGCCGTCGAGGACGCGGTTGGACTCGGCCTGGTCCTTGCCGAGCTGTCCGGTGGCGAGGATGGTGCCGATGTTGCTGGACTTGGCGAGGACGCCGTTGAGCGTCAGGTACCAGGTCGGGTGGTCGATGTCGTCCTTGAAGAGCCGGTCGCCGCGGTGGAGCCGGTTGGGCACGGTGACGTGGGTGTCGGGGGCGGCCTTGCCCTCCTCCAGGACGGCGGCCATGGACATGACCTTGCTGGTGGAGCCGGGCTCGTAGGCGTCCTGGAGGGCGGCGTTGCCCATGCTGGCGGCGTTGGCGGCGGAGAGGTCGTTGGGGTCGAAGCCGGGGGCGTTGGCCATGGCCAGGATCTCGCCGGTGCGGGTGTCCTGGACGATGACGTAGCCGCGGTCGGCCTTGGACTTGCCGACCTGTTCGCTGATGGCCTGCTGGGCGGCCCACTGGATGTCCCGGTCGATGGTGAGCTCGATGTCGGAGCCGGGGACGGCGGGGGTGCCCTGGGAGCCGGCGGTGGGGACCTGCCGGCCGCCGGAGGCGGTGAAGCGGATCTTGCCGTCCCGGCCGGCGAGTTCGGGGTCGAGCATGGACTCGATGCCGCCGGCGCCGCGGCCCTCGGCGTTGACGTAGCCCAGTATCCCGGCGCCGAGGTCGCCGTTCGGGTAGACCCGCTTGGTGCTGGGCTCGCTGAGGACGCCGCCGAGCAGGTTGACCCGGGTGCCGCCGGGCTCCTGCGCCTTCTGCCCGTAGACCTTCTTGAGGTCCTTGATCTGGTTCCAGACCTGCGGGGTCTGCTTGCGGGCGAGCAGGGTGTAGCGGGAGTCGGGCGTACGGAGCTTCTTCGCGAGCTCCGCCGGCTCCTTGCCCAGGATCGGGGCGAGGAGGGCGGCGGCCTGCTCGGGCGCGTCCTTGCGCTTGGACTCCTCGGGGGTGAAGAGCTTGGGGTCCGCGGTGATGTCGTAGGCGTCGACGCTGGAGGCCAGGGCGATGCCGTTGCGGTCGGTGATCTCGCCGCGCTCGGCGGAGAGCGTGTACTCCTGGTAGCGGTACGTGGCGGCCTTGGCGGCGTACGCGCTGGCGTCGACGGCCTGGACCTGGAGCAGCCGCACCACGAAGGCGAGCATGACGAGGGTGAGGCCGACGGAGATCAGGCGCAGCCGGGGCCGGGGGCTGCCGAGCTTGATGGTGCGGGGCTTGCGGGCCGGCGGCCGGGGCGCCGGGCGGCGGGCGGCCGGGCGCGGGGCGGGGCGGGAGGCGGGCCGGGGGGCGCGGGCGCCGGCGCGGGGTGCCGTGCCGGGTTTGGATCCAGTACCCGATGCGGATCCGGTCCCCCGGTTGGATCCAGTACCCGGTTTCGATCCGGCACCCCGGTTGGATCCAGTATCCGGTTTCGACCCCGTACCGGCTCTTCCGGCGCGGTCTCCGGCTCCCGCTCCGGCTCCTCCTCCGGAGGAGGAGCGGGGGCGGACGGGCCGGGCGGGGCCGGGCACGCGGCGGCGCGGGGGCTCCTTGGAGGGCACTGCTCGGTCACCTGCCGGAGGTCGTCGGGGCGGTCGGGGTGGTTCCGGTGGGGGTGGGCGTCGGGGTGGTGCCCGCGCCGGGCGCGGCGCTCCGCTCCGTACGGGAGGCAGCGGGGTCGCCCGTACGGGAGGGGGCGGGGTCGCCGGTACGGCTCGGGGCGCGGGACGGCGTGCGGGAGGGCTTCGGGGAGGCGGCGACGGTGGGCTCGCCGAGCACCTTGCCGTCGGGGCCGAGGAAGGCCGGGCTGCCGCCGGGGACCATGCCGAGCTCGCGGGCGCGGCGCTCCAGGGCGTCGGGGGCGGCGTTGGCGTCGACGTCCCGCTGGAGGGCCTGCTCCTCGTCGGTGAGCTCGGTGGTGCGGTCCTTGAGCTCGCGCAGTTCGAAGGAGCCCTGGTTGAGGGCGGAGTTCAGCAGCAGCAGCGTGATGAGGCCGCCGCCGAGGAGGAGCACGACGAGCAGGACGAAGGGGGTGCGGGCGGCCGAGCTCGGTCCGGACGGCATCAGCCGTCCGAGCCGCGCGGCCCTGCCTTTGAGGGGCCCCCTCGCCCCGCTCACAGCACGTCCTCCCGGATGCGCTCGACGCCCCGGAGCCGGGCGGGGGCGGCCCTGCGGTTCTCGGCGACCTCCTCCTCGGTGGGGAGTTCGGCGCCGCGGGTGAGGAGCTTGAGGCGGGGCTGGTACTTCTCGGGGACGACCGGCAGGCCGGGCGGGGCCGTGGTGGCCGCGCCGGCCGCGAAGACCTGCTTGACGAGCCGGTCCTCCAGGGAGTGGTACGAGAGGACGGCGACGCGGCCGCCGACGGCGAGCGCCTTCACGGCGGCCGGGATGGCCCGCTCCAGGACGCTCAGCTCGCCGTTGACCTCGATGCGCAGGGCCTGGAAGGTGCGCTTGGCGGGGTTGCCGCCGGTGCGCTTGGCGGCCTGCGGAAGGGCGTCGCGGATGAGCTCGACGAGCCGGGCGCTGTTGGTGAACGGCTCCTTGTCGCGCTCGCGGACGATGGCGGAGACGATCCGCTTGGCCTGCTTCTCCTCGCCGTACGCGCGCAGGATCCGGACAAGTTCGCCGGCCGGGTAGGTGTTGAGGACCTCGGCGGCGCTCATGCCGGTCGTCTGGTCCATCCGCATGTCGAGCGGGGCGTCCTGGGCGTAGGCGAAGCCGCGGTCGGCCTCGTCCAGTTGCATGGAGGAGACGCCGAGGTCGAAGAGGACCCCGTCGACCTTGTCGATGCCGAGCCGGTCGAGGACCTCGGGCAGTTCGTCGTAGACCGCGTGGACGAGGGTGGCGCGTTCCCCGTAGGGGGCAAGCCGCTCGCCGGAGAGGCGCAGCGCCTCCTTGTCGCGGTCGAGGGCGACGAGCCGGGCCTCGGGGAAGGACCGGAGCAGGGCCTCGCTGTGTCCGCCGAGACCCAGGGTGCAGTCGACGACGACCGCACCCGGGTGCTGGAGGGCAGGGGCCAACATGTCCAGGCACCGCTGGAGCATCACCGGGACGTGTCGGTCGTTGCTCAACGCACCCTCTCAGAACGGACACGGGGGTACGGAGGGCCGGGCTCCCACCCGCTCTGGGGGGTCGGACGCGGTCGTCGGGCGCCGGAGGGGCGCGTCGGCCGACCGGCGAGCGGGAGGGGCGAGCCGTGGGTACCGCCGCGCACACGGGGGAGAAACCGTTTCAAATCGCTCGATTGTCTCCATGGACTCCGCGTCACTCTAGTCCACGGACGGGGCCGGTCAATCAACCGGCTGGCGCGCCGCGCGGCGCCGGAGGCGGGCGCGGACATTCCGGGCGCTTCACTCGAACGGCGGTGCCCCGCGGCCCGGGCGAGGAGGTGGCCGAGCCGGGCGGTCGTGGCGGCCCGACCCTGTGGAGAATGGTTCCGCCACCTGCCCCAGCACACCTTTCGTCGCCGCGTAAGACGACAAAAACAGGCAATTCCCCTGCGGTTGTCCACAGCCGAGTGACACGGCCCGGCAAACCCAACAAGAATGCTCGGGTGACACCCCCCGACCATCCCGCCGGGGGCAGGTGTCCGTTTTCCTGCAAGGCCGAGGAGGGCCGGGGTGACGACCTATGACGACCGAGCGAGCCTCACAGACTTGACCACCACCGCGGAGCGCGTCCGCGGATCGGTGGAGAGCGTGATCGAGGGCAAGCCCGAGGTCGTACGTCTCGCGCTGACGGTGCTGCTCGCGGAGGGACACCTCCTCATCGAGGACGTGCCCGGCGTCGGCAAGACCATGCTCGCCAAGACGCTGGCGAAGTCCATCGACTGCTCGGTGCGCCGCATCCAGTTCACCCCCGACCTGCTGCCGTCGGACGTCACCGGCGTGTCGATCTTCGACCAGCAGCGGCGGGAGTTCGAGTTCAAGCCGGGCGCGATCTTCGCCCAGATCGTCATCGGCGACGAGATCAACCGCGCCTCGCCCAAGACGCAGTCCGCGCTCCTGGAGTCCATGGAGGAGCGCCAGGTCACCATCGACGGGCAGACCTACGAGCTGCCCAGCCCGTTCATGGTCGTGGCCACCCAGAACCCGGTCGAGATGGAGGGCACCTACCCGCTGCCCGAGGCCCAGCGCGACCGCTTCATGGCCCGCGTCTCCATCGGCTACCCGAGCGCCGAGGCCGAGTTCCAGATGCTCGACGTGCACGGGGCGGTCAACCCGCTGGACGACCTCCAGCCGGTCGCCCACGCCCACGACATCCTCAAGCTGATCGAGGCGGTCCGCTCGGTGCACGTCGCCGACGCCGTCCGGCGGTACGCGGTCGACGTCGTCGCCGCCACCCGCAACCACCCGGACCTGCGGCTCGGCGCCTCCCCGCGCGCCACGCTCCACCTGCTGCGGGCCGCCCGCGCCTCCGCCGCCCTCGCCGGCCGCGAGTACGTGCTGCCGGACGACCTCCAGGCCCTGGCCGTGCCGGTGCTCGCGCACCGGCTGCTGCCGACCGCGCAGGCCCAGCTCAACCGGCGCAACGCCGAGCAGGTCGTCCTCGACATCCTCCAGCGGACCCCCGTCCCGTCCGCGGCTCCGCCCGCCGGCCCGCTCTACGGCCGGCAGACCGGCGGCCGGCAGCTGTGATGGCGACCCCCGCCGCACCCCGGGGGCAGCGGGCCGACGACCACGACGGCCCGCGGGCCGAGGACGGCAGGGGCGGCCTGCGGGCCGCCCTCGGCGGCCTCACCACCCGCGGCCGGTCCTTCCTGGCCGCCGGGGCGGCCGCCGCCGTCTGCGCCTACGTGCTGGGCCAGGCCGATCTGCTCCGGGTCGGCCTGCTGCTCGCCAGCCTGCCGCTGATCTGCGCCGTCGTCCTGCACCGCACCCGCTACCGGGTCGCCACCTCCCGCCTGCTCACCCCGCAGCGGGTGGAGGCGGGCACCGAGGCGCGCGTCCAGCTCCGCATGGAGAACGTCTCCAAGCTCCCCACCGGGCTGCTGATGCTCCAGGACCACGTGCCGTACATGCTGGGCCCCCGACCCCGCTTCGTGCTCGACCGGGTCGAGCCGGGAGGGCGGCGCGAGGTCTCCTACCGGGTCCGCTCCGACCTGCGCGGCCGGTTCCCGCTGGGCCCGCTCCAGCTCCGGCTGAGCGACCCCTTCGGCATGTGCGAGCTCACCCGCTCCTTCAGCGCGTACGACACCCTGACCGTCGTCCCGCGGACCACGGCGCTGCCGGCCGTCCGGCTGGGCGGCGAGGCGTCCGGGTACGGCGACGGGCAGCAGCGCACGCTGGCCCTGGCCGGCGACGACGACGTCATCCCGCGCGCGTACCGGCACGGCGACGACCTGCGCCGGGTCCACTGGCGCTCCACCGCCCGGTACGGCGAGCTGATGGTCCGCCGCGAGGAGCAGCCCCAGCGCTCCCACTGCACGGTCCTCCTCGACACCCGCCGTTCCGGCTACCAGGGCTCGGGCCCCGACTCGGCCTTCGAGTGGGCCGTCTCCGGCGCCGCCTCGGTCCTCACCCACATGCTGGAGCGCGGTTACGCGGTCCGGCTGCTCACCGACACCGGCTCCTCGGTCCCCGGCGAGGGCTCCGACGGCTACGCGGGCACGTCCGGCGGCGACTCCGTGGAGACGGCCGGGCTGATGATGGACACCCTCGCGATCGTGGACCACTCCGACGGCGCCGGACTCTCCCGCGCCTCCGACGTGCTGCGCGCCGGGAGCGACGGGCTGCTCGTCGCCTTCCTCGGCGACCTCGACGAGGAGCAGGCCGCCCTGGCCGGACGGATGCGCGGCCGGGCCGGCGCGGCCGTCGCCTTCGTCCTGGACTCCGGCACGTGGCTCACCGGCGGCGCCGTGGCGGGGGCCGTCGCGGCCCGGGTCCGTCAGCTGCGCGAGGCGGGCTGGACCGTCGTCCCGGTGCCGCCCGGGGCCCGGATGGCCGATCTCTGGCAGCAGGCCGCCGGAACGCTGCGGGAGACCGCCGCCGCGGACAGCTACGGAGGATGGGCATGAGCGGGCGCACCCGTCTGACACTGGCCGCGTGGGCGGCCTCCCTGATGGCCGCCGGGGCGCTGCTGCCGCTGGTCAAGCCGGCCACCTGGATCTTCACCGCCGCCTTCCTGCTGGCCCTGCAGAGCGCCGCGGGCCTGCTGTGCCGGCGGGTTCCGCTGGCCCGGCCGCTGACGATCGCCGCCCAGCTGCTGGTCGGCGTGGTCGCCCTGACCGTGGTCTTCGCGCGGGAGCAGGCGATCCTCGGCTTCCTGCCCGGGCCGCGCGCGGTCCAGCGGGTGGCCGAGCTGTTCCGCCTCGGCGCCGACGACGTCAGCACCTACGCGATCCCCGCCCCGGACACCGAGGGCATCCGCCTCATGCTGGTCGCCGGCGTGCTGGCGATCGGGCTGCTCGTGGACGTCCTGGCGGTCACCTTCCGGCGCGCCGCCCCGGCCGGTCTGCCGCTGCTCGCGCTGTACTCGGTGGCCGCGGGGCTCTCCGGGGGCGGCGCCGGCGGGCTCTGGTTCCTGCTCGCCGCCACCGGCTATCTGCTGCTGCTCCTCGCGGAGGGCCGCGACCGGCTCACCGCCTGGGGCCGGGTCTTCGGCGGAGCCCAGCGCTCCGGCCGGGCCGGGGCGCCGGTGGGCACCGGCGGCTCGTCCTCCGCGCCGGTCCGCACCGGGCGCCGGATCGGCGCCGTCGCCATGGGCACCGCCCTGGTGGTGCCGCTCGTCCTGCCCGGCTTCTCCGGCGGGCTGCTGGGCAACACCGGTGGGGGCGCGGGCGAGGGCAGCGGGAGCGGCGGCACCATCGCGGCCGTGAACCCGCTGGTATCCCTCCAGGACAACCTGCGGCAGCCGGAGGACTTCGAGGTCCTCCGCTACCGGACCAACGCCCTGGACAACAGCGGCCTGTATCTGCGGCTCGTCGCCCTCGACCAGTTCGACGGCACGTCGTGGAAGTCCTCGGTCCGTCCGATCGAGGCGGTGCCGAAGTCGCTGCCGTGGCCCGACGGTCTCTCCCAGTCCGTCCGCACCTCCGAGGTGACCAGCAACTTCGTCGCCTCCGAGGGGTACGACCAGAAGTGGCTGCCGATGCCGTTCCCGGCCGCCCGGGTGGACGTCGAGGGCCGCTGGCGGTTCGAGCCGTCCGGCCGGATGCTCGTCGGCGACGACAAGCAGACCACCAAGGGCGTCCGCTACCAGGTGACCAGCCTCGACGTGCGGCCCACGAGCGAGCAGCTCGCCTCGGCGGGCCCGGCTCCGGAGCGGCTGCGCGAGGAGTACACCAAGGTGCCCGGCAGCCTCCCCGCCGACGTGAAGTCGACGGCGCTCGAGGTCACCAAGGACGCGCGGAACGACTACGAGCGGGCGGTCCTGCTCCAGAACTGGTTCGCCGAGGACGGCGGCTTCCGCTACGACGTGAACGTGACGTCCGGGACGGGTACGGAGGCGATCTCCCGCTTCCTGAAGGACAAGGAGGGCTTCTGCATCCACTTCTCCTTCTCGATGGCGGCGATGGCCCGCACGCTGGGCATTCCGGCGCGGGTCGCGGTCGGCTTCATGCCCGGCACCAACCAGTCCGACGGTTCGGTCTCGGTCGGCATCCGGGACGCCCACGCCTGGCCCGAGCTGTACTTCGAGGGCGCGGGCTGGACCCGTTTCGAGCCGACGCCGTCCCGGGGCTCCACGCCGTCCTACACCCGGGAGGCCACGCCCACGGCGGGACCGACCGGTCCCGCGCAGCCCTCCCGGTCGGCGTCGGCGCAGCCCTCGGCGGCGCCGAGCGCCTCGGAGAGCTGCCCGCCGGAGATGCGCCGCCTGGGCGAGTGCGGTCAGCCCGCGGCGGCCGCCGAGGACTCGTCCTCCGGTGGTGGTACGGATCTGCTGAAGGTGGCCGGCTGGACGCTGGCCGCGCTGCTCGTCCTGGCGCTGCCGTGCGTCCCGCTGCTGTGGCGGACCCGGACGCGTGCCCGCCGGCTCGCCCCCTCGGCGGGACCGCTGGCGGTGTGGCGCGAGATCGGCGACACGGCCTGGGACTACGGGGTGGAGCCGGACGAGGCGCAGACGCCGCGCAGGACGGCGGAGCGGATCGTCCGGGTGGGTGAGCTGGACGGTGAGGCCGCGGAGGCGGTGCACCGGGTGGCGGGGGCCGTGGAGGAGGCGCTCTACGCGCCGTCGCCGCGGCCGGTGGCGGGCCTGGCGCGAGAGGCCGCTCTCGTACGGGCCGGGTTCCACGCGCGCGCCTCGCGCGGCGCCCGCCTCCGGGCCCTCTTCGCCCCCCGCTCGGCGGCCCGCCTCCACTGGGCGGCCTCGGCCCGCTGGACGGGGTGGCGCCCCCTGCTGGCCCTCCGTACGCGCGGGGCGCGGCACTGAGGGACGGCACGCCTGGCCTGCCCCCCTGGGCTCACCCCTTCCGACAAGAGCGGAACGGGTGAGCCCACGGGACGGGCCGCCCCCCGGCCGCCTCGTCGGTCTGACCTTCGGCGGACCGACACGACATCGCCGGCCTGCTGGAGCAGGCCGGCGATGTCGTGTGGCCGCGAGGCTGGACCAGCCGCCCGGGGGCTGTCCGGCGCCCCGGCCCCGTGGGGATACACGGCGCCCCGGCCCCTCGGGGAAACACGGCGCCCCGCCGAGGCTCGGGGCCGGCGGGGCGCGGGGTCAGAGGGGGCGGGGTCTCCGCCAGGGGGGCGTCAGTGGCCGCCACCCTGCTGTTCGTCGCGGCGGCGCTGCCACCGCGCTTCGATCCGGTCCATCATGGAGCGTCGCGCCTGTCCGCCACCCTGGCGGCCCTTGGCCGCCCGCTGCGGCTGCTCGCCCGGCTTCGGCGCCTTGCGCCAGCCGGTGACCGCCAGGACCGCGCAGCCCAGCATGACGAGGAATCCCACCACGCTGATCCAGATCTGCTGTGCGACCATTCCGGCCATGAGGAGCGCGATACCCACCAGGAAGCCGGCGACTGCCTGGTAGACCCGTCGCCGGGTGTACGTGCGCAGCCCGCTTCCCTCGAGCGCTGTCGCGAACTTGGGGTCTTCGGCGTACAGCGCTCGCTCCATCTGCTCGAGCATTCGCTGCTCGTGCTCCGAGAGCGGCACGGAGTCCTCCTAGTCGTCGGTCGCGGGGGCGACCGGTTTGCGGCCCTTTCAGGATAGGCAGGGAATCGCCCCCGTGAAACCCGCCCTCACTACCGATCAGCCAATCCGGGCCGCCACGCGGTTCGGTTGGTGAGGCGTTGATTCCCCAGCCGTCCGCCCGTCATGCCGGATGGTTTCCCTCGATCATACGGCGCGAAGCCGCATATGGGGCGGCCTGTGGCAGAGCCGGGCCCGCACCACCGAACGGGTGGCGCGGCCCCGGAGTTCCGCCGGGTCAGGCCGGCTTCTCGGCGAGCACGTGGAGCTGGGTGGCGACGGCGTGGAAGGCGGGCAGCTCGGCGGCGGCCGCCTCCAGCTTCAGCAGGGCCTCGGCGGCGCCGGGCTCGGTGTCGACGAGGACGCCGGGCACCAGGTCGGCGAAGATCCGCACGCCGTGGACGGCGCCCACGGAGAGGCCGGCCTCCTCGGCCAGTCCGGTGAGCTGCTCGGCGGTGAAGCGCCGGGGCACGGGGTCTCCGGCGCCCCAGCGGCCGTCGGGGTCGTCGAGGGCGGTCCGGGCCTCGGTGAAGTGTCCGGCGAGGGCGCGGGCGAGGACCGCGCCGCCGAGGCCGGCACCGAGGAGGCTGAGCGCGCCGCCGGGGCGGAGCGCGGCCACCGTGTTCCGTACGCCTTCGGCCGGGTCGTCCACGTACTCCAGGACGCCGTGGCAGAGCACGGTGTCGTAGGCGCCGCGCTCGACCACGTCGAAGAGGCCGCGGACATCGCCCTGGACGCCGGTCACCAGGTCGGCGACGCCGGCTTCGGCGGCGCGCCGCTCCAGGGCGAAGAGCGCGTTGGGGCTGGGGTCGACGACGGTGACCCGGTGGCCGAGGCGGGCCACCGGTACGGCGAAGTTGCCGGAGCCGCCGCCGGTGTCGAGGACGTCGAGGGCGGCCTTGCCGGTGGTCCCGACCCGGCGGTCGAGGGCGTCTTTGAGGACGTCCCAGACGACGGCGGTTCGCAGGGAGGCGCGCGACGGGCGCGACGACGCCTCGCGGCCGAAGGCGGGAGAAGGGTCCGGCACGGCTCTTGACTCCTCGGTGACGGGTACGGACGACCCCACCCTATGGCCTCCGCGGCGCCGCGCGGATCAACCGGCCGCCCCGTCGGCCGGGGGCTGCCGGGGCAGCACGGGCTGGAGCACGAGGAGCCGCTCGACCAGGCGCAGGAAGTGGCCGGCGTCCCTGACGAGGTCGTCGGCCTCGCGCGGGGTCGCCGCGTCGGCGACACCCGCCTCGGCGAGGGCGCGGCGCGGGGCGCCGGAGGCGAAGAGGGCGCTCCACTCGGTGAGCTCGGGCGCGAGCTGCGGCAGCAGCTCCCAGGCGCTCCTTATGGCCTGGCGGCGGCGGGCGCGGGGCACGGGGCGGGCGCGGGCGGCGAGGACGGCGGCCGCGGCGCGCAGGGCGGCGAGGTGCGCGGTGGCGTACCTCTCGTGGGGCCGGTCGAGGGCGGCGGCCTCGTCGAGCCCGGCGCGGGCCTTGGCGAGCAGGTCGAGGGCGGCGGGCGGGGCGGCCGTCCGGCGGGACACGGGGTGGACGTCGGCTGCTGCGAAAGGACTGGCCATGACGAGCCTCCTGTCGTCGGGTGACGGCGTTGTCGCCATCTGTGTCCATCGTGCAGGCCCCCACTGACAATTGCTCTGACCTGGGGTTTTGTCAGAGGGCGACGGGCTGGTAACTTTTGGACTGACCAGTCAGTTCAAAAGTGGGGAAGCGGGGGGTGGATCCGTGGGATCCGAGGACCTGACCACACGGCCGGCTCCGGAGCGGGCGGGCGAGGGGGCCGGCACCGGCCGGGAGCCGGACGCGCACGGGGCCGAGCTCGTGGTCGAGGGGCTGGGGCTCAAGGGCCCGCGCGGCTGGGCCTTCCGTGACGTCTCCTTCCGTGCCGGGGCCGGGTCCCTGGTCGCGCTCGAAGGGCCGTCCGGGACCGGCCGCACCTGCCTGCTGCTCGCCCTCACCGGCCGGATGAAGACCGCCGAGGGCAGTGCCGCGGTCGGTGGCCTGCCGCTGCCGCGCCGGATGTCCGCCGTGCGCCGGATCGCCGCGCTCGGCCAGGTCCCCGGCGTCAGCGAGCTCGACCCGTCGCTCACGGTCGCCGAGCACCTGCGCGAGCGCGCGCTGCTCCAGCGCCGCTTCGACGGCTCGGTCCGCGCGCTGTTCCGTCGTCCCGGCACCCGGGCGGCCGAGACCAGGTCGCTGATCGACGAGGCCCTGAAGGCGGCCGGCCTCGACCTCGCCGCCCTCCCGAAGGGCGAGCGGACGTCCGTACGGGATCTGGAGCGCCTGGAGGCCCTGCGGCTCTCCCTCGCGCTCGCCCTGATGGGCCGGCCCCGGCTGGTGGGCGTGGACGACACGGACCTGAAGCTGTCGGACGCCGACCGGGCCGAGGCGTGGGCGCTGCTGCGCGCGGTGGCCGCCTCCGGCACCACCGTCCTCGCCGTCTGCGCCGAGGCCCCGGCCGACGCCCGGCGGATCACCACGGTCGGCACCCCCGGCACCCCCGACACCCCCGACACCGCCGACTCCAGCGACATCACCGACACCACCGACGCCGTCGCCCCGGCCGGGGACACCGGGGACGACGCCGAGGACGACACCGCGGACGCCGTCGCGCCGGCCGCGGACACCGAGGACGACACCATCGAGGAGGGGGCGGACGATGCGCTCGCCGAAACTGGCCGCTCTTGAGCTGAGGCGCTTCGGCAGGGGGAAGCTGCCGCGCGCCGCGCTCGTCGCGGTCCTGCTGCTGCCGCTGCTGTACGGCGCCCTGTACCTGTACTCGTTCTGGGACCCGTACAGCAGGCTCGACCGGCTGCCCGTGGCCCTGGTGAACGAGGACCGCGGCGCCACCGCCGACGGCAAGCGGATCACCGCGGGCGAGGACATCACCGAGGGGCTGCTGGACAGCAAGACCTTCGCGTGGCACGAGGTCAGCGACGCCGAGGCCCGCAAGGGCGTCGAGGACGGCACGTACTACCTGTCCCTGACCGTGCCCGGCGACTTCAGCGAGCGGATCGCGTCCAGCTCCGGGGACTCCCCCGAGACCGGCGCCCTGAAGGTCCGTACGAACGACTCCAACAATTACATCGTCGGCCAGATCTCGCGGACGGTCTTCTCCGAGGTGCGCACCGCCGCCTCCACGAAGTCCTCCCGGACCTTCCTCGACAAGATCTTCATCTCCTTCTCCGACATCCACGAGGCCACCGCCGAGGCGGCCAAGGGCGCGGCCGACCTGAAGAAGGGCGTCGACAAGGCCAAGAAGGGATCGAAGGACCTGTCCGACGGCCTGACCGACGCCAAGACCGGCAGCAGCGACCTGGCCTCGGGCCTGAAGAAACTGGACAAGGGATCCAAGGACCTCCAGACCGGCGCGCGCAAGGTCGCGAACGGCACCCAGGCGCTCGCCGACAAGGTGAACGGCACCGCCGACAAGGTCCGCCCCTACCTGGCGAACAACGGCACGTCGATCCGCGACACCGCGAAGCTCGTCTCCGACTCGGCCACCGCCGCCCGCAACGACCTGGAGGACCTGGTCCGCCGCGCCCCGGCGCTGCGCACCGCCGCCCACAAGGCCGATGACACGCTCGGCCGCCTGCACCGCGAGTCCTGCGAGAAGCCCCGCGCCACCCCCTCCGTCCCGCCTGCCGAGCTCCCGGAGGGCGTCACGCTCCCCGAAGGCGTCACCCTCCCCGACTCCAAGGAGGTCTGCGCGGCCCTGAAGGAGGCGTCGACCACCGCCGGCGACGTGGCCACCATCGCGGACGACGTGCACGCGCTGACCAAGGACAGCAAGGGCGACCTGAAGACGCTCGACACCCGGCTGAAGAAGCTGAAGAAGGAGGCCGACGAACTGGCCGCCCGCGCCCCCCACCTGGACGAGGACGTCGCGGGCGCCATCCGGAAGATCAACGAGCTCAACAAGGGCGCGAAGAAGGTCGCCGACGGTGCCGAGGAGCTGCACACCGGCATCACCGGTGCCCGCGCGGGCTCGGTCAGCCTGGACAGCGGGGTCGGGAAGCTGAAGAAGGGCGCCGGCGACCTCGACGGCGGTCTGTTCAAGCTCGCCGACGGCTCCGGCTCCCTCGCCACCGGCCTCAAGGACGGCGTCGACAAGATCCCGGACTACGACAAGGACGAGCGCGACCGGCGCACCGAGGTCATGGCCGACCCCGTGCAGCTGGCCGCCCAGTCGCTCCACAAGGCGCCGAACTACGGCACGGGCTTCGCCCCGTACTTCATCCCGCTCTCCCTCTGGGTCGGCGCCATGGTCGCCTACATGATCATCCAGCCGATGAACCGGCGGGCCCTCGCCGCGGGCGCCTCCGCCTGGCGGATCGCGCTGGCCGGCTGGTTCCCGGTGGCGGCGATCGGCGTCCTCCAGGTCGGCGCGCTCCTCTCCGTGCTGCACTGGGGGCTCGGCCTGGAGATGGCCAGGGCGGCCGGCACGGTGGGCTTCCTCGCGCTGGTGACCTGCTGCTTCGCCGCGATCATCCAGTGGCTGAACGCCCGCTTCGGCGCGGCCGGCCGGATCCTGGTCCTCGCGCTGCTCATGGTCCAGCTGACCTCGGCGGGCGGCACCTACCCGGTGCAGACCAGCCCCGGCTTCTTCAACGCCGTCCACCCGTTCCTGCCGATGACCCACGTGGTCGAGGCGCTGCGCCGGCTCATCACCGGCGGCGGGCTCGGTCCCGTCTGGCAGGCCGTCGCCGTCCTGACCGCCTTCACCCTGGGCGCGCTCGCCCTCACGGCGGTCACCGCGCGGCGCAAGCAGGTGTGGACCCTGGACCGGCTCCACCCCGAGCTGTCCCTGTGACCCCTTCCCGCTCTGTGAGAATCGACCCCATGGACAGCAGCAGCACCCGCCGACAGGCGACCCGGGCCAAGCTCTACGAGGCGGCCGTCACCCTCATCGCCGAGCAGGGCTTCTCGGCCACGACGGTCGACGAGATCGCCGAGCGGGCCGGGGTCGCCAAGGGCACGGTCTACTACAACTTCAAGAGCAAGACCGAGCTCTTCGAGGAGCTGCTGCGCCACGGCGTCGCCCTGCTCACCGCCTCGCTGCGGACGGCCGCGGAGGAGACGGCGGCGCGGGGCGGCAGCCGGGTCGCCGCGCTGGACGCGATGATCCGCGCGGGCCTCGTCTTCATCGACCGCTACCCGGCCTTCACCCAGCTGTACGTGGCCGAGCTCTGGCGCACCAACCGGGCCTGGAACTCCACGCTCCTCGTCGTCCGCCAGGAGGCCGTCGCCGTCGTCGAGGGCGTGCTCCGCGAGGGCGTCGAGGCCGGCGAGCTGAGCGAGGAGATCGACGTCCAGCTGACGGCGGCGGCCCTCGTCGGCATGGTCCTGGTGGCCGCCCTCGACTGGAAGGCGTTCCAGAGCGAGCGCTCCCTCGACGACGTCCACGCGGCGCTGTCGCTGCTGCTGCACGGGCGGGTGGGCGGAGGCCGCTGACCCGGATCCGGGATCCGGGATGTTGGATCCGGGATGTTGGATCCGGGATGTTGGATCCGGGATCCGGGATCCGGGATTTTGGATGTTGGATCCGGGATCCGGGATTTTGGATCCACATAACGAGAAGCGCCGGTCCCGCGAGGCTCGATCCCCCCGAGCCACGCCGGACCGGCGCTTCCTTCGTACACCCCCGTGCACGTCCCCCGTGCCGGCAGGCGCGCGACCCCGTTCCGCCGCCCCGTGCCGGCGGTTCCGGAGCCGCGCCCCTTCCGTGGCTCCACTCTCTCCTCCCGGGGCCCCCTCCCCCATCCGCGCGGATACTCATCTCGGCGTCTAGGTACGGATACTCAGTCTCCTGGTGACGGGCGGGCGCGGCCTCGTTACGATCGCGAGCGTGTCCGTACTCCCCCTGGTCTTCACCAGCGGCTGGGCGAGCGGGATCAACGCCTACGCGGTGGTCCTGCTCCTCGGCTTCTTCGGCGCGACCGGGCTCACCGACGAGGTGCCCGAGTCGCTCCAGCGCACGGACGTCCTGATCGCGGCCGGCGTCCTGTTCCTCTGCGAGGCGGTCGCGGACAAGATCCCGTACGTGGACAACGTGTGGGACTCCGTCCACACGGTGATCAGACCGGTCGCCGGGGCCGTGGTGGCGGCGCTGCTGGCCGGCGAGAGCGGTTCGCTGCCGGAGCTGGCGGCGGGCGCGGTCGGCGGCTCGACGGCGCTCATGAGCCATCTGGTCAAGGCGGGGACGCGGATGGCGGTGAACACCTCGCCGGAGCCGTTCTCCAACATCGCGCTGAGCACGGCCGAGGACCTCGGTGTCGCCGGGATCATCACCTTCGCCATGTTCCATCCGGTGGCGGCGGCGGTGATCGCCGCCGTGCTGCTGGCCCTCGGTGTGTGGCTGCTGATCTTCCTGGCCTCCCGGATCCGGCGCTTCCGGCGCCGCCGGGCGCAGCGCCGCGAGGAGCGCCGACTCGCGGCGGCCGAGGGCGGCCCACCTGCGGACCGCTCTGTCGGTGGAGGCCGATAAAGTCCCTGGCATGGGACGGATTGTGGTGGTCGGCGCGGGTCTCGGCGCCATGGCGGCGGCGGCACGGCTGGCGATCGCCGGGCACACGGTGACGGTGTACGAGCGGACGTCGACGTACGGCGGCGCGGTGGGCCGCTTCGAGCGGGACGGCTTCGCCTTCGACACAGGACCCGGGCTGCTGCACCTGCCGGCGGTCTACCGCGATCTGTTCGTGAAGACGGGGAAGAAGCCGCTGGAGGAGTGCGTCGGGCTGAGCCAGGTCGATCCGGCCGCCCGGCACCTCTTCGCGGACGGCACGCGCGTGGACCTGCCGAACGCCTCCCGGGCCGGCACGCTCGCCGCTCTGGACGCGGCGCTCGGCGCGGGCGCGGGCGAGCGCTGGGGGGAGTTCCTGGTGCGGGCCCGCGAGGCGTGGGACCGGACCCGCCGGCCGCTCCTGGAGGAGCCGCAGCCCGCCGATCCGGAGGCCCTGGCCCGTGAGCCGTACCCGGCGCTCAAGGCGGGGCTGCTCCAGCGTCGGACGCGGACGCTCGCGCAGGTCGGCGAGCGGGAGCTGCGGGACCCGCGCCTGATCGCCCTCCTGGACTCGTACGCGGAGGCGTACGGCTTCCCGGCGGCGAGCGCCCCGGCGTCCGCCGTCGTCCTGCCGTACATGGAGCAGACCTTCGGCAGCTGGTACGTGGCCGGCGGCATCCGGGCGCTGGCGGAGGCCGTGTACGAGCGCTGCCGGGAGCGGCGGGTGGAGTTCGTCTTCGACGCCCCCGTCGACGAGGTGCTGACCGAGGGGGAAGGCGCGGGCGAGCGGGCGCTCGGGGTGCGCCTCGAGTCCGGGGAGACGGTGGAGGCGGACCACGTGGTCGTCGGCGCGCCGGTCCCCGAGCTCTACCGCGAGCAGGTCCTGCCGTGGCGGTACAGCGACGAGTGGACGCACTTCCAGCGGCACGGCACCAGCCGGATGACCGTCCTGCTGGCCCTGCGCGGGGCCCGCGAGGAGGGGGCCGCGCACCGCACGGTGGTGCACGGCGCGGACGGGGGGCCGACGGTGACGGTGCTGCGGCCCGACGATCCGGCGCTGCGGCCCGACGCCGGGCACGAGGCCGTGACGGTGTCCGCCCTCGTCCACGGGCTGCCGGCGGAGGAGCGTCAGGAGCTGGCCGCGCGGATGGTCGAGGCCGCCGCGCGCGCCGTGCCGGGGCTGGCCGAGCGGCTGCTCTGGCAGGAGGTCCGCACCCCGGAGGACGTACGGGCGGCTACCGGGACGGCCGAGGTGCCGGGCCCCGCGCTCGCGGACGCCCGGGGCGAGTGGCTCCCGGCCCCCAACCTCTCCCCCATGACCGGCCTGTACTACGCGGGCGGCTGGTCGCATCCGGGCGGCGGGCTCGCCCACGCGGGCATGTCGGGCGCGCTGGTCGCCGGGCTGATCGTGGAGGGTGCTGAGTTCCGCGGCTCCCAGTGAGCGGGACCCGGCCGGACAGGACCTGAGGCGAACGTCCGGCCGGACAGGGCCTCAGTAGCGGTACTGGGACTGCTCGTCGGGGTGCTGCTCGTAGCCGTACTGCCCCGGGGCGTGCGCCTGGGGCGGCTGCTCGTCGGTGTCGCGCTGCTGCGGGACCCAGACGCCGCCGGGCGGGGTGTCGTAGCTGTACGAGGGGGCGGCGTAGGAGTCGCCGTAGTACGAGGTGTACCGCTGGCCGTCGGTGCCGGGGCCGATGTACGGGTCGGAGTAGGCGGCGTACTGCTGCGGGGCGCCGGTGGCGCCGTAGTCGTAGCCGGGCTGCTGCTGCTCGTACCCGGCGGCGTAGGTGTCGTACGCCGGCGCGGGGGTGTCGTACGCGGGCGCGGGGGCGTCGTACGCGGGTGCGGGGGCGTCGGTGTGCGGGTAGCCGGAGCCGTCGTAGCCGCCGGGCGTGCCGTAGGCGCCGGTGTCGTAGGCGTCGTACGCGGGCGTCTGCTGGGTCTGGTCGTGCTGTCCGCCGCCGTAGACGCCGTACTGGCCGGTGTCCTCGGGCAGCGGCTGCGGCTCGTAGACGGACGGCTGCTCGGCGCCGGCGCGCAGCTGCTCGGCGTCCGGGCCGGGGCCGTGGGCGGCGGCGGGGTCCTCGTAGGAGAGGCCGGAGACCTCCAGCGTGGGGCCCGCCTCGGCGGGCGGGCCCGCCTTGCGGCGGCGGCTGGCGCCGGGGTTGCCGCCGATCGCCCAGCCGGTGGAGAAGCCGCGGCGGAAGGAGAGGGTCACGAAGGTCTGGCCGACGGCGAAGGCGACCGCGCCGGCGATGATCACCGCCACCGAGGGCAGCAGCACGCCGACGACCACGCCGAGGAAGCCGCAGAAGGCGAGGATCCGCCAGCGCAGCCGCGCCTTGTACTGGAGGAGCACCTCGCCCAGCAGCCAGAGCGCCACCAGGCCGAACGCGATGTAGAGGACCGTCCACCCCATGCCCCGCCGCCCCTCTCTACGGCCACCGCCGCGGGTAGGGGCGGGTACGACCGGTCAGGACTGCTGGTGCAGTCCGAGATTCTCGTAGATCTCGAGCGTCGCGGTGGAGCTGTTGAGCGTGATGAAGTGCAGTCCCGGAACACCCTCGTCCAGCAGGCGCGCGCAGAACTCCGTCGCGAACTCGATACCGATGGAGCGTACAGCGGCGGGATCGTCCTTGACCGCGAGGATGCGTTCTTTCACGTCCGCGGGGAAGGCGGCGTTGCTGAGCTGGGGCAGCCGGTCGAGCGTCTTCACGTTCACGACGGGCATGACCTCGGGGATGATCGGGGTGTCGCAGCCCGCCTTCTCGACGCTGTCGCGCAGCCGCAGGTAGTTCTCCGGGTCGAAGAACATCTGGGTGATCGCGTAGTCGGCGCCGGCCCGGCACTTGTCGACGAAGTGCCGGATGTCGGTGTCCCAGTCGGCGGAGCGCGGGTGCATCTCGGGGAAGGCCGCGACGCCGACGCAGAAGTCCCCGGACTCCTTGATGAGCCGGACCAGGTCGGCGGCGTACCGGACGCCCTCGGGGTGCTCGACCCAGTCGCCCAGCGGGTCGCCGGGCGGGTCGCCGCGCAGCGCGAGCATGTTGCGGATGCCGGCGTCGGCGTACTGCCCGAGGACGTTCCGCAGCTCGGCGACCGAGTGGTCGACGGCGGTGAGGTGGGCCACCGGGGTGAGGGTGGTGTCCGAGGCGATCTTCTGGGTGGCCTTGACGGTGCCGCCGCGGGTGGAGCCGCCGGCGCCGTAGGTCACGGAGACGAAGCTGGGGCCGACGGCCTCGACGCGGCGCATGGCGTTCCAGAGGCCCTGCTCGCCCTTGGCGGTCCGGGGGGCGTAGAACTCGAAGGAGTACGACGTCCCGGAGGCGAGGATCTCGCGGACCGTGCGTGCGCGGTCCGTACGGACGGAAGCGGTTCCAAGGGCCATACCGGCAGGTTAGACGCGGTCCAGTGACCGCGGAAACCGCGTCCGAGTCGTGGACACCGTTTCGGACACCGGTACGACATCTTCCGGGCGGCCGGGGCGCGGGCCCGGTCGCCGCCCGGCGTGGGTCGCCGGGGGGGGGACCGGCTCGGGTCGCCGGGGGCAACGGGATGGGTCGCAGCCCGGCACGGGTTGCCGGGGGTCAGGCGCCCGCCCGCTCCCGGACCCGCTTGGCGAGGGAGGCGGCGGCCGCGGCCGGGTCGTCGGCCTCGGTGAGCGCGCGGACGACGACGATCCGGCGGGCTCCGGCGTCCAGCACCTGGTCGAGGTTGGACTCGTCGATGCCGCCGATGGCGAACCAGGGGCGGTCCTGGGCGAGCCCGGCCGCGTACCGCACCAGGTCGAGGCCGGGGGCGTACCGGCCGGGCTTGGTGGGGGTGGGCCAGCAGGGGCCGGTGCAGAAGTAGTCGACGCCGGGCTCGGCGGCGGCCGCGGCCACCTCCGACTCGGCGTGGCAGGAGCGCCCGATCAGCACCTCGTCGCCGAGGATCGCGCGGGCCGCGGGAACCGGCAGGTCGCCCTGGCCGAGGTGGAGCACGTCGGAGCCGATGGCGTGGGCGACGTCGGCACGGTCGTTCACGGCGAGGAGCTTGCCGTGGCGGCGGGCGGCGTCGGCGAAAACGGCCAGGTGCTCCAGCTCCTCGCCGGCCTCCATGCCCTTGTCGCGGAGCTGGACGATGTCGACGCCGGAGGAGAGCACGGCGTCGAGGAAGGCGGGCAGGTCGCCCTGGCGCTTCCGGGCGTCGGTGCACAGGTAGAGCCGGGCGTCGGCGAGCCGCTCACGAGGCGTGGGCATGGTGGTTCCCCCCGTCGGGTGGAGCCGGTGCCGCGGCGCGGGGCCGCGGCACCGGCGGTGGTGGTCCGTGGTGTCAGACGGCGAGCGCCTGGGCGCGGCGCTTCACCTCCGTACCGCGATTCTCGCCGAGGGCCTGCGCGGGGGTGCCGGGCAGGGTCGGGTCGGGGGTGAAGAGCCACTCCAGCATCTCCTCGTCGGAGAAGCCGTCGTCCTTGAGGAGCGTCAGGGTGCCGGCGAGGCCCTTGACGACCTTGTCGCCCTGGATGAAGGCGGCGGGCACCTGGAGGGCGTTGTTCTCCCCGCGGCGGACGGCGATCAGCTGGCCCTCCTTCACCAGCTGCCGCACCCGCGTCACCTCGACGCCGAGCATCTCCGCGATGTCGGGGAGGTAGAGCCAGGCGGGGACGAGAGCATCGATGTTTGCGTCAATCTCGGTCACGGGACAAGCCTGCCACCCGGGACCGACAGCCGGTAGTCGGGCCGCCCCGGCCGCATCCGTCCGGGGGTCAGGAGCCACCCTGGCGGACGGCCGACTTCAGCGGGACGGCGGGGTCGGCGGCGCGTTCGGGGTCGACGGGGGTGCCGGCCTCGATGAGCCTGCGCCCCTGGGCGAGGTCGCGGGGGCGGCCGACGGCGAGCAGCGCGACCGGCACCTCGTCGCGCAGCCAGAGCACCGACCAGGAGGGCCCGGAGGAGTCGCCGCGGCGTACCAGGGTGTCGGCGCCGGCGTGGTGGCCGGCGTACTGGACGAAGCGGCCGAACTGCTCGGACCAGAAGTACGGGACGGGGTCGTACGGCTCCGGCTCGACGCCCTGGGAGCCGGTGACGCAGGCGGCGACCGTGCGGGGGCCCTGGAGGGCGTTGTCCCAGTGGTGGACGAGGAGCCGTTCGCCGTAGCGGGCGGAGGGGAAGGAGGCGCAGTCGCCGACCGCGTACACGTCGGGCAGCGAGGTGCGGAGCCGGTCGTCGGCGGTGACGGCGCCGCTCGGGTCGAGGGCGATGCCGGAGCCGGCCAGCCAGTCGGTCGCGGGGCGGGCGCCGATGCCGACGACGACGGCCTGGGCGGGCAGTTCGCGGCCGTCGGCGAGGACGACGGCGCCGGGCCGGACGCCGGCCACGCGCGCGTGGGTGAGGAGTTCGGCGCCGCTCTCGGCGTACCAGCCGGCCATGGCGGTGGTGACCTCGGCGGGCAGGGCGCCGGCGAGCGGCAGGGCGGCGGCCTCGACGACGGTGACGGCGCAGCCGGCCTCGCGGGCGGCGGTGGCGAACTCGGCGCCGATCCAGCCGGCGCCGACCACGACGACGGGGCCGCCGCCCGCGAGGACGGGGCCGAGGCGGACGGCGTCGTCCAGGGTGCGCAGCAGGTGGACGCCGGGGACGCCCTCGGAGCCGGGGAGCGTGAGCGGGTGGGCGCCGGTGGCGAGGACGAGGGTGTCGTACGGGAAGCGTCCCGCCTCGGTGACGAGCTCGCGCTCCGCGGGGCGCACTCCGGTGACGTCGAGGCCGAGCCGGAGGTCGACGCCGAGGGACTCGAAGTCGATGTCAAAGGCGGAGTGCTCGGCCTTGCCGAGGAGGACGGCCTTGGAGAGCGGGGGCCGGTCGTAGGGCTGGTGGGGTTCGGCGCCGATGAGGGTGACGGGGCCCTCGAAGCCCTGCTCGCGCAGGGCGACGGCGGTCTGCACGCCCGCCATGCCCGCGCCGACGATCACGACGTGCCGCTGGGTCTGCTTCTGCTCGCTCACCCGTCCACCTTACGCAGCTGACGGCACGTCAGAAAGAGAGGTGCCCTGTGGCACTCCGGCGGCGGGGGCTAGGGTGGCGGGCACACACCACTCGCGGGAGCCCGGACGCACCGGGCTGAGAGGGAGGCTGGCCGGCCTCCGACCGTACGAACCTGATCCGGGTCATGCCGGCGAAGGGAGGGGCGGAACCGCCCATGCGTTCTTCCGAACCACACCAGAACGAACGGACCGCGGCACACCGGAACGAGCCGGCCGCAGCTCAACGAAACGGGCCGGCCTCGGCACACCGGAACGAGCCGGCGCCATCTCAACGAAACGAGCCGGCCTCGGCACACCGGAACGGGCCGGCCACCGACGTCCTCGTCGTCGGAGGCGGCGTCATCGGCCTGGTCACGGCCTGGCGGGCGGCCCTGCGCGGGCTGAGCGTCGCCCTGGTCGACCCCGAGCCGGGCGGCGGCGCCGCGCGGGTCGCGGCCGGGATGCTCGCCGCCGTCACCGAACTGCACTACGGCGAGGAGACCCTGCTCGGGCTCAACCTCGCCTCCGCCGCGCGCTACCCCGCGTTCGTCGCCGAACTGGAGGAGGCCACCGGCCTCGACGTCGGCTACCGCGCCTGCGGCACCCTCGCCGTCGCGCTCGACGCCGACGACCGGGCCCACCTGCGCGAACTCCACGCCCTCCAGACCCGCTGCGGACTGGCCTCCGAGTGGCTGAGCGGCCGCGAGTGCCGCCGCCTTGAACCCATGCTGGCGCCCGGCGTGCGCGGCGGACTCCGGGTGGACGGCGACCACCAGGTGGACCCGCGCCGGCTGGCCGCCGCGCTGCTGACGGCCTGCGAGCGGGCCGGGGTGGTCTTCCACCGGGCGCTCGCGGAGCGGCTCGTCGTCGTCCGGGACCGGGCGCGCGGGGTCGCCCTCGCCGACGGCACCGAGCTCGCGGCCGGCGAGACCGTGCTCGCCGCGGGCAGCCTCAGCGGGAGGCTCGCGGGCGTGCCCGAGGCGGTGCTGCCGCCGGTCCGTCCGGTGAAGGGCCAGGTCCTGCGGCTGCGGATCCCCGCCCCGTACGCCCCCTTCCTGTCCCGCACCGTCCGGGCCGTGGTGCGCGGCAGCCACGTCTACCTGGTGCCGCGCGAGAACGGCGAGCTGGTCGTCGGCGCCACCAGCGAGGAGCTGGGCTGGGACACCACGGTGACCGCGGGCGGGGTGTACGAGCTGCTGCGCGACGCCCACGAGCTGGTTCCCGGTCTCACCGAGCTGCCGCTCACCGAGACCCTGGCCGGGCTGCGCCCCGGCTCCCCCGACAACGCGCCGATGCTCGGGCCGAGCGCCCTGCCGGGCCTCCACCTGGCCACCGGCCACTACCGCAACGGGATCCTCCTCACCCCCGTGACCGGCGACGCCATGGCGGAGGCGCTCGCCACCGGCGCCCTCCCCGAGGAGGCGCGCCCCTTCTCCCCCCGCCGTTTCCCCACCGCTCGCCCCGTACGTCAGGAGCAGCCCGCATGAACGTGACCGTGTCCGTGAACGGCGAGCCGCGCGCGCTCGCCGCCCCCGTCTCCCTGGCGTCCCTGGTCGCCGGCCTCACCACCGCGCCCTCCGGGGTCGCCGCCGCCGTCAACGAGGCGGTGGTGCCGCGCGGCGAGTGGGCGACGACGCTGCTCGCCGACGGCGACCGGGTCGAGGTCCTGACCGCGGTGCAGGGGGGCTGAGCGCGATGTCCGACGACGTGTTCGTCCTCGGCGGTACGGAGTTCTCCTCCCGGCTCGTCATGGGCACCGGCGGCGCCCCCAGCCTGGACGTCCTGGAGCGCTCCCTCGTGGCCAGCGGCACCGAGCTGACCACGGTCGCCATGCGCCGCCTCGACCCGACCGTGCAGGGCTCGGTCCTCTCCGTCCTGGACCGGCTCGGCATCCGCGTCCTGCCGAACACGGCGGGCTGCTACACGGCGGGCGAGGCCGTCCTGACCGCCCGGCTGGCCCGGGAGGCGCTGGGCACCGACTGGATCAAGCTGGAGGTGGTCGCGGACGAGCGGACCCTCCTCCCCGACGGGGTGGAGCTCCTCGACGCCGCCGAGACCCTGGTGGACGACGGCTTCACCGTCCTGCCGTACACCAACGACGACCCGGTCCTGGCCCGGAAGCTGGAGGACGTGGGCTGCGCGGCGATCATGCCGCTCGGCTCCCCCATCGGCTCCGGCCTCGGCATCCGCAACCCGCACAACTTCGAGCTGATCGTGGAGCGGGCCGGCGTGCCGGTGATCCTGGACGCCGGCGCGGGCACCGCCTCGGACGCGGCGCTCGCGATGGAGCTGGGCTGCGCGGCGGTGATGCTCGCCTCGGCGGTCACGCGCGCGCAGGAGCCGGTCCTGATGGCCTCGGCGATGCGGCACGCGGTCGAGGCGGGCCGCCTCGCGCGCCGCGCGGGCCGCATCCCGCGCCGGCACTTCGCGGAGGCGTCCTCCCCCACGGAGGGCCGCGCCCGGCTGGACCCGGAACGCCCCGCGTTCTGACACCGGCGCGGCGTCGGACCGCCCCGCGCTCCGACGCCGGCTCGCGGTCGTACCGCCCCGCGTCCTGCCCCGGCACGGAGTCGTACCGCCCCGCTTCCCGCCCCGGCACGGAGTCGTACCGCCCGTCGTCCTGCCCCGGCACGGAGCGGGGTACGTCACAAGCGTGCTGCGGACGGGGCACGCGGGGCGGGTCGTGTCCGCACCGGCTCGTAGACTCGACGCCGTGGACACGACCCTTCAGGACCCCCTCGTCGGGCGGCTGCTCGACGGCCGCTACCGCGTCGACGCGCGCATCGCCGTCGGCGGGATGGCCACGGTCTACCGGGCCGTCGACACCCGTCTGGACCGCGTCCTCGCGCTCAAGGTGATGCACCCGGCCCTGGCGGCCGACGCGGTCTTCGTGGAGCGGTTCATCCGCGAGGCGAAGTCCGTCGCCCGCCTCGCCCACCCGAACGTGGTCGCCGTCTTCGACCAGGGCGCCGAGGGCGCGTACGTCTACCTGGCGATGGAGTACGTCTCCGGCTGCACCCTGCGCGACGTGCTCCGCGAGCGCGGCGCCCTCCAGCCCCGCGCCGCCCTCGACGTCCTGGAGCCGGTCCTGGCCGCGCTGGGCGCCGCGCACCGGGCCGGGTTCGTCCACCGGGACATGAAGCCGGAGAACGTGCTGATAGGGGACGACGGCCGGGTCAAGGTCGCCGACTTCGGGCTGGTCCGGTCCGTCGGCTCGGCGACCGCCACCACCGGCGCGGTCCTCGGCACCGTCTCGTACCTCGCCCCCGAGCAGATCGAGCACGGCACCGCGGACACCCGCGCCGACGTGTACGCCTGCGGGGTGGTCCTGTACGAGATGCTGACGGGCGCCAAGCCGCACTCCGGCGACACCCCCGCGCAGGTCCTCTACCGGCACCTGAACACCGACGTGCCGGCCCCGTCGGCCGCCGTCCCCGGCCTCCCGCTGGAGCTGGACGAGCTGGTGGCCGCGGCCACGGCCCGCAACCCCGAGGTCCGGCCGCACGACGCCGTGGCGCTCCTCGCCCTGGCCCGGGAGGCGCGCGCGGCGCTCACCGACGCGCAGCTGGACGCGGCGCCGCCGGGGGCGCGGGACGAGCAGCGGGACACCGGCGAGGACCGCACCAGCGTGATCGCCCGCCCGGTGCCCGCGCCGGAGGCCGACGACCCGCACGCGGTGCAGCACACCAGCCGCCTCGCGGCCCCCGAGCCCCCGCCGCGGGACCGCCGCCGGCCCACCCGCCCGCGGCTGTCGCGGGGCCCGCTCCTGATCGTCGCCGGCGTCCTGCTCGCCCTGGGTCTCGGCGCCGGCGTCTGGTACATCAACGCCGGCCAGTTCACCCGCGTCCCCGCGGTCCTCGGCCAGACCGAGAAGGTGGCCGCCGAGCGGCTCGCCGACGCCGGCCTGGAGCTGGGCGCGACCGAGCGCGCCTTCAGCGACGCGTACGAGCGCGGCACCGTCATGGGCGTCGACCCGGCGCCCGGCGAGCGGGTCCGCAGCCACGCCACCGTCACCCTCACCCTTTCCCGGGGCCCGGAGATCGTGAAGGTGCCCAACCTGAAGAACAAGCCGCTCGACGAGGCCAAGCGGATCCTCACGGAACAGGGCCTCGCCCCCGGCGTGGTCACCACCGCCTTCAGCACCACCGTCGCCCAGGGCTCGGTGATCGGCTCCGACCCGGAGCCGGGCACCGAGCGGGCCCCGGACTCGGCCGTCGCGCTGCTGGTCAGCAAGGGCGCCCCGGTCGACGTCCCGGACGTGACCGGCGAGACCGTCGCCGACGCCACCGCCACCCTCCAGGAGGCCGGCCTCAAGGTCTCGGTCGCACCGGAGCGGATCCACTCCACGGAGGACGCCGGCGCGGTCGCCGCCCAGTCCCTCGCCGAGGGCAGCCGGGCCGCGAAGGGCGACGCGATCACCCTGACCGTGTCCAAGGGGCCCCGCCAGGTCGAGGTCCCGGACGTCGTCGGCATGGGGACCGACGAGGCCCGCGAGGAGCTGGAGGCCGCCGGCTTCGACGTGAAGGTGGAGAAGAAGTTCCCCTTCCTCGGGGACGAGGTCACGGGCCAGTCCGTCGAGGGCGGCGGGACCGCCCCCGAGGGCTCCACGGTCACCATCACGATCAAGGGAATCTGAGACACCCATGCGCAACCCCGTCGGCGGCCACGTCCCCGTGGCCGGCGGACTCGCCACGACCGGCCTCGGCTACGCCCGCGAGCTGGGCGCCGAGACCGTCCAGGTCTTCGTCGCCAACCCGCGCGGCTGGGCCACCCCGGCCGGCAACCCCGCCCAGGACGAGCTCTTCCGGGAGGAGTGCGCCGCCCGGTCGCTCTCGGCCTGGGTGCACGCCCCGTACCTGATCAACTTCGGCTCCCACACCGAGGCCACCGTCGACAGGTCGGTCGAGTCGCTGCGCCACTCGCTGCGGCGCGGCCGGGAGATCGGCGCGAAGGGCGTGGTCGTCCACACCGGCTCGGCGACCGGCGGCCGCCCCCGCGAGGAGGCGCTGGCGCAGGTACGGGAGCGGATGCTCCCCCTCCTCGACGAGCTGACCCACGAGGACGACCCGTACCTCCTCCTGGAGTCCACGGCCGGCCAGGGCTTCTCGCTCTGCTCCAAGGCGGAGGACTTCGGCCCGTACTTCGACGCGCTCGACCACCACCCCAAGCTGGGGATCTGCCTCGACACCTGCCACATCTACGCGGCGGGCCACGACCTGGCGGAGCCGGGCGGAGCGGTACGGACCCTGGACGAGCTGGTCGCCACGGTCGGCGAGGGCCGGCTGCGGCTGATCCACGCCAACGACTCCAAGGACGTCGCCGGCGCGCGCAAGGACCGGCACGCCAACATCGGCGTCGGCCACATCGGCCAGGAGGCGTTCCGGGAGCTCTTGCGCCATCCGGCCACCGAGGGCGTCCCGTTGGTCATCGAGACGCCGGGCGGCACGGCGGGCCATGTCGCCGACATCGAGCTGCTCAAGAAGCTCCGGGGTTGATCCACTTCCGGTCATTTCCGATTGAGAGATACCCCGAGGGGGTATACGGTTCCTGAGGAAGCAGGAACCGCTACCCGAGGTTGGGGGCACCCTCATGGAGCACGAAGCACACCGGGGCCACGCAGGACACACGGACCACTCCGGCCACACGGATCACACGGGCCACGAAGGCCACCACGCGGGCCACACGGGTCACACGGGTCACGGAGACCACACGGACCACTCCGACCACGCGGGCGGCGGCGCGTCCTGGGGCATGGCGGCGAAGGCCACGCTCCACTGCCTCACCGGCTGCGCCATCGGCGAGGTCCTGGGCATGATCATCGGCACCGCGCTCGGCTGGGGCAACGCGCCGACCATGGTCCTCGCGATCATCCTCGCGTTCTTCTTCGGCTACGCGCTCACGCTGCGCGGCGTCCTCGCCGCCGGCCTGGACTTCAGGGCCGCCTTCAAGGTCGCGCTCGCCGCCGACACCCTCTCGATCGCCGTCATGGAGATCGTCGACAACGGCGTCCTGCTGCTCGTCCCGGGCGCCATGGACGCCCACCTGGACGCACCGCTGTTCTGGGGCGCGCTCGCCTTCGCCTTCCTCGTCGCCTTCGTGGTCACCACGCCGGTGAACAAGTGGCTGATCGGGCGCGGCAAGGGCCACGCGGTGGTGCACCAGTACCACCACTGAGGGAGGCGCGGACGGCGGCCCGGGGCTACAGCTCCGGGCCGTCGCCCGGTTCCTCCTGGTACGAGTAGCGCTGCTCGCGCCACGGGTCGCCGAGGTTGTGGTAGCCGCGCTCCTCCCAGAAGCCCCGGCGGTCGGCCGTCATGTACTCCACGCCACGGACCCACTTCGGGCCCTTCCAGGCGTACAGGTGCGGCACGACGAGCCGCAGCGGGAAGCCGTGCTCGGCGGTGAGCAGTTCGCCGTCCTTGTGGGTGGCGAAGATCGTGCGCTCGTCCGCGAAGTCGGCGAGCCGCATGTTGGCGCTGTAGCCGTACTCGGCCCAGACCATCACGTGCGTGACGTGCGGCGCCGGCGGGGCGAGCTCCAGGACCGTGCGGGCGGCGACCCCGCCCCACTCCGCGCCGAGCATGCTGAATTTGGTCACGCAGTGGAGGTCGGCCACGACCGTGGAGAACGGCAGGGCCGAGAAGTCCTCGTGGTTCCAGCAGCGCTTCTCGCCGTCGGCGGTGGCCCCGAAGACGCGGAACTCCCAGCGCTCGGGCTTGAACTTGGGCACGGGCCCGTAATGGGTGACCGGCCAGCCGCGCTGGAGCCGCTGCCCCGGCGGTAGCTCGGGCGAAATGTCCGGCATCTCCGCTTCCCGGTGTACTCCGCTCTCCGGCTGACCCATGCCCTCCATGGTGACAGACGGCAAGGTGTGGTCATGACCAGCCACCCACCCGGACGCAGCCATTCGGGCAAGTCCTACTAAGCCTGCACTTACTGGACGCCCCCCATTCGGAGTGCGAGGATGCGGCCATCTTGCCCCGTGAGAGGGCGGATACACCCCGTGATGGAAGGAACCTGGAGCGATGCAGGGCGACCCCGAGGTCCTGGAGTTTCTGAACGAGCAGCTGACCGGCGAGCTGACGGCCATCAACCAGTACTGGCTGCACTACCGCATCCAGGACAACAAGGGCTGGACGAAGCTCGCGAAGTACACCCGCGAAGAGTCCATCGACGAGATGAAGCACGCGGACAAGCTGACCGAGCGCATTCTCATGCTCGACGGCCTGCCCAACTACCAGCGGCTCTTCCACGTGCGCGTCGGCCAGACCATCACCGAGATGTTCCAGGCCGACCGCCAGGTCGAGGTGGAGGCGATCGACCGCCTCAAGCGGGGCATCGAGGTCATGCGCGCCAAGGGCGACATCACCTCGGCCAACCTCTTCGAGGAGATCCTCGCCGACGAGGAGCACCACATCGACTACCTGGACACGCAGCTGGAGCTGATCGAGTCGCTGGGCGAGGCGCTCTACATCTCGACCCTCATCGAGCAGCCGAGCTAGCGGGCCGCCCGAACGGGCTAGGCGGCCTCGGAGAGGTCGTCGAGTTCGCCGTCGAGCTCGGTGACGTCCGCCGCGAGGGCCGGCACACCCTTGTCCAGGAGCTCACGGCGCGGGCAGTTCCCCCGCCCGAGGAGGGCCTGGATGCGTCGTACGCACGAACCGCAGTCCGTGCCCGCCTTGCAGGCGGAGGCGATCTGGCGGGGCGTGCAGGCGCCGGCGTCCGCGTGCTCCTTGACCTGCTTCTCCGTGACACCGAAGCATGAGCAGACGTACACGCGGATCACCTCCCGTCGAGATCGATTAGGCTAACCTAACCTTACCCGGCGGCACGGGCGCGTAAAAGCCTTCGATACGACGATGGGGCGCGGATCACAAGGATCCGCGCCCCATCTCCGTAGCTTCCTACTTACTGATCGCGGTACATCTCGGCCACGAGGAACGCGAGGTCGAGCGACTGGCTCCGGTTGAGGCGCGGGTCGCAGGCCGTCTCGTAGCGCTGGTGCAGGTCGTCGACGAAGATCTCGTCGCCGCCGCCCACGCACTCGGTGACGTCGTCACCGGTGAGCTCGACGTGGATGCCGCCCGGGTGGGTGCCCAGCGCCTTGTGGACCTCGAAGAAGCCCTTGACCTCGTCGAGCACGTCGTCGAAGCGGCGGGTCTTGTGGCCCGAGGCCGCCTCGAAGGTGTTGCCGTGCATCGGGTCGGTCACCCAGGCGACGGTCGCGCCCGAGGCGGTGACCTTCTCGACCAGCTCCGGGAGCCTGTCCCGGACCTTGTCGGCGCCCATGCGGACGATGAAGGTCAGCCGGCCCGGCTCGCGGTCCGGGTCGAGGCGCTCGATGTACGTCAGCGCCTCCTCCGGGGTGGTCGTCGGGCCCAGCTTGATGCCGATCGGGTTCGCGATCCGCGCGGCGAACTCGATGTGGGCGTGGTCCAGCTGGCGGGTGCGCTCACCGATCCAGACCATGTGGCCGGAGGTGTCGTACAGCTTGCCCGTGCGGGAGTCGGTACGGGTGAGGGCGCCCTCGTAGTCGAGCAGCAGCGCCTCGTGGGAGGCGTAGAACTCGACGGCCTTGAACTCGGCCGGGTCGGTGCCGCACGCCTTCATGAAGTTCAGCGCGTTGTCGATCTCACGGGCGAGCGCCTCGTAGCGCTGGCCGGACGGGGACGACTTCACGAAGTCCTGGTTCCAGGCGTGCACCTGGCGCAGGTCGGCGTAGCCACCGGTGGTGAAGGCGCGGACCAGGTTGAGCGTGGAGGCGGAGGCGTTGTACATCCGCTTCAGGCGCTCGGGGTCCGGGACGCGGGCCTTCTCGTTGAAGTCGAAACCGTTGACGGAGTCGCCCCGGTAGGTGGGGAGCGTCACCCCGTCACGGGTCTCGGTGCCCTTGGAGCGGGGCTTGGAGTACTGCCCGGCGATGCGGCCCACCTTGACGACGGGCACGGAGGCCGCGTACGTCAGGACGGCGCTCATCTGGAGCAGGGTCTTCAGCTTGGCCCGGATGTGGTCGGCCGACACCGCGTCGAACGCCTCCGCGCAGTCGCCGCCCTGGAGCAGGAACGCCTCGCCACGGGCGACGGCTCCCATCCGGGCACGCAGCTGGTCGCACTCGCCGGCGAAGACGAGCGGAGGATACGACTCGAGGTCCGCGATCACATCGCGCAGAGCCTCGGCATCGGGGTACTCGGGCTGCTGCGCCGCGGGCAGGTCTCGCCAGGTCGCCTTGGCGACGGCGTGGGATTCAGCGTTCACGGTCACACGGACCACAGTACGGGGTTATTCGTCCTGTCCATCCCTGTGCCCAGTGACTGAGACGCGCGCCCGGGATGTCCGGGCGCGATCTTCACGCCATCGAGTGGTGTTACTGTCAGGCCCGTTTCAGCAAACGAGCAAACCCGCTCGGGCTGAGCCACACATACATAGCTGACATCACAGGGGTGGGCGTGAGCCAGAGGCACCGCAGGGATCGCAAGAAGAAACGACTCTTGTACGGAGCGGCGGCCGCGGTCGTCGCCACGGCCACGATCGGCACCATCGCGGTCGCCTCCCCGGGCCTCCTCGGCACGGCCGGCGACGCGAAGCCCGCCGGCGCCGACACCCTCCAGGAGCAGTTCGCGGCGGCGGCGGAGGAGTTCGACGTACCGCAGAGCGTGCTGATGGCGGTGTCGTACCAGCAGACCCGCTGGGAGTCGCACGACGGCGAGCCGAGCACGACCGGCGCGTACAACGTCATGGGTCTGACCAAGGTCGACCCGGACGACGTCGAGCAGCAGGTCACCGACGAGCAGATCGACCACTTCAACGGCTCCGGCCGGCCGGAGATCGAGAAGACCTTCGACCGCGCGAAGGTCCGCAGCATCCTGGAGAAGGCGCTCGTCGACACCGACGACCCCCGCCTCCACACGCTGGACAAGGCCGCCGACCTCATCGACAGCTCCACCGAGACCGTCCAGAACGACACCGCCGCGTCCATCCGCGCCGGTGCGGCCCTCCTCGCCGACTACCAGAAGCAGGCGGGCGCCGAGCTGTCGGACGAGCCCGGCGCCTGGTACCCGGCGGTGGCCCGGTACAGCCAGTCCCCGGAGAAGAAGGGCGCCGACCTCTTCGCGAAGCGCGTCTTCGATTCGATCAAGAAGGGCGAGCAGGAGCTCACCCTCGACGGCGAGCAGGTGGCGCTGCCGGCCGACCCCGGTGTCGAGCCCGTCAAGCCGTCGAACGTGCCGCTGGCGGCCACGTTCGCGAGCACGACGGCCGCCTCCCTCCCGGACTGCCCCGCCGGCCTGAACTGCAACGTCAAGCTGAGCGTGCCCTCGTCCACCGGCAAGAAGAACTACACCGCCGGTGTCCGCCCCAACCAGGGCGTCGACATCCGTCAGATCGTCATCCACGACACCGAGGGCGGCTACGACGGCTCGCTCAAGGTGCTCACCGACCCGTCGGGCGGGGGCAGTGCCCACTACCTGATCCGGGCGTCCGACGGTCTGGTCACCCAGATGCTCGAGAACAAGAACCTGGCGTGGCACGCGGGCAACTGGACCCACAACATGCACGCCATCGGCGTGGAGCACGAGGGCTACGCCATCAAGGAGGGCAGCTGGTACACCGAGCCCCAGTACCGCTCCTCCGCGGCCCTGGTGAAGCACCTCGCCACCACGTACGGCGTGCCGATCGACCGTGAGCACATCATCGGCCACGACGAGGTCGCGCTCCAGACGGACGACAAGGTCGCCAACCTGCACTGGGACGGCGGCCCGTACTGGGACTGGAACCACTACATGTCCCTCCTGGGCGCTCCGCAGGGCGACCAGGGCGCGGGCGGCCTGCTCCGGGCCGGCCAGACGGTCCGGGTGGTCCCGCCGTTCACCACGGCGAACCAGCCGAAGCTGAGCGTCGGCGGCACGGCCGTCCCGGCGCGGCCGTCCAACTTCGGCTACCTGTACACGTCGCCTTCGACGAGCGCGACGACGCTGAAGGACCCGTACTTCACCTCCCTCTGGTCCGAGGGCTCCAACTACGGCAACAAGGTCCGCGCCGGCGGTCTGTACGTCGTCGCCGAGGTCCGGTCGAACTGGACGGCGATCTGGTACGCGGGCGAGAAGGCGTGGTTCTACAACCCCGGCGGCCAGTACACCGTGCCGGTGACCGCCACCACGGTGAAGGTCAAGTCCGGCCTGGCCTCGATCAAGGTCTTCGGCCGTTCCTTCCCGGAGACCGCCGCGTACACCGCGGCCGGCCTCTCGGCACCGGGCAACGAGAACGACCCGCTGTCGAAGTTCACCTTCGAGGCCGGGGAGGCGTACGTGAAGGCCGGTCCCGCCGTGAAGGGTGACGACTGGTTCGGCTCCGCCCAGAAGAACGTCATCGGCTCCACGACGTTCGTGCCGATCCGCTTCCACCACAAGATCGTCTGGGTGAAGCAGAGCGACATCACCGAGGCGCCCGGCGCGACCCCGGTCGCCACGAACGACCGCAACAACGTCATCGCCCGCGACGCCGCCGGCGTGCTCTGGCAGTACCAGGGCAGCGGCAGCGCCACCGCGCCGTTCCTGACGCGGTACCGGGTCGGGCCGGGGTGGCAGGAGTACGACACCATCACGCCCATGACGACCCTCAAGGCCGACGGGACCGGGGACGTCGTCGCGCGGGGCAAGGACGGGGTGCTCTGGTACTACAAGGGCACCGGGAACCCCTCCGCGCCGTTCAAGACGCGGCTCAAGGTCGGCGGCGGCTGGAACATCTACGACAAGCTCCTCGGCGTCGGCGACATGAACGCCGACGGACGGGCGGACCTCATCGCCCGGGACAAGACCGGCGTGCTCTGGCTGTACAAGAACACCGGCGCCTCCCCGAACCCCTTCGCCACCCGGGTCCGCGTCGGCGGCGGCTGGAACATCTACAACGAGCTGATCAGCACCGGTGACATGACCGGCGACGGCAAGCCCGACCTGATCGCCCGGGACAAGACCGGCGTGCTCTGGCTGTACAAGAACACCGGCGGTTCCCCGAACCCGTACGCCACCCGCGGCAAGGTCGGCGGCGGCTGGTCCGTCTACAACCTCATGGTCGGCGCCGGTGACCTCGACAAGGACGGCAAGCCCGACCTGATCGCCCGCAACGCCTCCGGCGAGCTGTGGTTCTACAAGAACAAGGGCGGCTACCCGAACCCGTACGCCCCCATGCAGCGGGTCGGCGGCGGCTGGGAGATCTACAACCTGATCGTCTGATCCAGGGGGGCAGCCGCCTCGCACGGGGTCCGTTCCGCGCCGTCCACGGCGTGGGACGGGCCCCGTTCCCGTCCCCCGCTGGGTTACAGTGCTCGCATGTACGCGCTGCCGACCCAGAACTGGTGGTGGACCGTCCCTCCGGCGGCCCACTGACTGCGCGTATCCAGAACCACGCGAAGGCCGCCCGAGGGGCGGCCTTTTCTCGTTCCCGCGAGGCCGTTCCTCTCCGTACTCGACGTACTCCGACCGGAAGGAACCCGCACGCCATGACCTTCGAGCTCGCCCGTCTCCTCGACGACTCCGCCCCGCCCTTCGCCCTGCTGCGCCGCCGCACCCCCGGCCGTGACCACGACACCGTCGAGGTGCTGATCGGGGCCGTCCACGAGGCCGACCGGCTGGCCGACCTGCCGGTGGGCGAGCGGCCGGCCCTCGCCCTGGTGCCGTTCCGGCAGATCCGGGAGCGCGGCTTCGACGTCCGGGACGACGGGACGCCGCTCTCGGTGCTCGTCGCCGAGGAGACGTACGAGCTGCCGCTCGGCGAGGCGCTCGACGCCCTGCCCGCGCACCCGGTGGCCGTGACCGGCGGCGCCTTCGACGTCTCCGACGAGGAGTACGCCGGGATCGTGCGGCGGGTCGTCGAGGAGGAGATCGGCGGCGGCGAGGGCGCCAACTTCGTCATCCGGCGGACGTACACCGGGGAGATCCCCGGCTTCGGGCGGGCCGACGCGCTGGCCCTCTTCCGGCGGCTGCTCGTGGGCGAGCGGGGCGCGTACTGGACCTTCGTGGTGCACACCGGGGAGCGGGTCCTGGTCGGGGCCAGCCCGGAGGTGCACGTGCGGATGACGGGAGGCACCGTCGTCATGAACCCGATCAGCGGCACGTACCGCTACCCGGACGGCGGCGCGCCGACCGCCGAGGGGCTGCTCGGCTTCCTCGCCGACCGCAAGGAGACCGAGGAGCTCTCCATGGTGGTGGACGAGGAGCTGAAGATGATGTGCACGGTCGGGGACATGGGCGGGGTGGTGATCGGCCCCCGGCTGAAGGAGATGGCACACCTCGCGCACACCGAGTACGAGCTGCGCGGGCGGTCCTCGCTGGACGTGCGGGAGGTGCTGCGGGAGACCATGTTCGCGGCGACCGTGACGGGGTCCCCGGTGCAGAACGCCTGCCGGGTGATCGAGCGTCACGAGGCCGGCGGGCGCGGCTACTACGCGGGGGCTCTCGCCCTGCTCGGCACGGACGAGAACGGGGCGCAGACGCTGGACTCCCCCATCCTGATCCGGACCGCCGACATCTCCGCCGGCGGAGGGCTGCGGGTGCCGGTGGGGGCCACCCTGGTCCGGCACTCGGACCCGGCGGGCGAGGTCGCGGAGACCCATGCGAAGGCGGCGGCGGTCCTCGCGGCGCTCGGGGTGCGGGAGGGGCGCCCGGCGGCGGAGGACGCGCCGGCCCGGCCGCGGCTCGCGGACGATCCGCGGGTGCGGGCCGCGCTGGACGCCCGGCGGGCGGACCTGGCGCCGTTCTGGCTGCGGATGCAGGTCAGGGCGGCGGAGCTGAGCGGGCACGCCCTGGTGGTCGACGCCGAGGACACCTTCACCGCGATGCTGGCGCATCTGCTGCGCTCCTCGGGGCTCGACGTGTCGGTCGTCCGCTACGACGAGCCGGGGCTGCGGGAGCTGGCGCTCGCCCATGAGGGTCCGGTGGTGCTGGGACCCGGCCCCGGCGACCCGATGGACGCGGCCGACCCGAAGATGCGGTTCCTGCGCGGGCTCACCGCCGAGCTGCTGCGCGACCACCGGCACGGTCTGCTCGGGGTGTGCCTGGGGCACGAGCTGATCGCGGCGGAGCTGGGCCTTGAGATCGTGCGCAAGCGCGTCCCGTTCCAGGGCGCGCAGGTGGCGATCGACCTGTTCGGCCAGGAGCGGACGGTCGGCTTCTACAACAGCTTCACCGCGCGCTGCGACGAGCGGGAGGCGACCGAGCTGGCGCTGCACCGGATCGAGGTGAGCCGGGACGCGGGGACGGGTGAGGTGCACGCGCTGCGGGGGGTCGGTTTCGCGGGCGTCCAGTTCCACCCGGAGTCCGTGCTGACGCTGGAGGGGGCCGCGGTGACGGCCTCGCTCCTCGCCGGCGTGCTGGTCTAGGGCGTGTCTGACAATTGGCGTCGGATCAGGCCGGGCGGGCCGGACCCGACGGGAATGGTCAGACACGCCCTAGGAGCCGGCCCTCGGGACCAGGACGTTCTCGCCGCGTACGCCGCGCGTGTAGTCGAGGACGTTCCGGACCGTGGTGTCGATGATCTGGCCGACCGCGTCGGTCGTGTAGTACGCCTGGTGGCTGGTCACCACCACGTTCGGGAAGGTCACCAGGCGGGCCAGGGTGTCGTCCTCGACGCCCGCGAGGGACTTGTCGAGGAAGAAGAGGCCGGCCTCGGCCTCGTAGACGTCGAGGCCGACGCCGGCGAAGCGGCCGGCGCGCAGCTCGGTGACGAGGGCCTCGGTGTCGATCAGCCCGCCGCGGCTGGAGTTGACCAGCAGGGCGTCGTCCTTCATGGCCTTGAGGGCGGCGGCGTCGAGGAGGTGGTGGGTGGCGGGGAGCAGCGGCACGTGGAGGCTGACGAGGTCGGCCTCGGCGAGGAGCCGGTCCTTGTCGACGTACTGCATGCCGAGTTCGACGCAGGCGGGGTTCTCGGCGACGTCCCAGCCGAGCAGCCGCATGCCGAAGCCGTGGGCGATCCGGGCGAACGCCTCGCCGATCTTGCCGGTGCCCAGGACGCCCGCGGTACGGCCCCGCATGTCGCGGCCCATCAGTCCGTCGAGGCGGAAGTCGAAGTCGCGGGTGCGGTTGGAGGCGCGGACGATCCGCCGGTTGACGGCCATGGCGAGCGTCCAGGCGAACTCGGCGACGGAGTACGGCGAGTAGGACGACACGCGGGCGACGGTGAGGCCCAGACGCTCCGCGACCTCCAGGTCGATGTTGTTGAAGCCGGTGGAGCGCTGGGCGATCATCTGGGTGCCGCCGGCGGCGAGGGTCTGGAGGACCCGGTGGTCGAGGATGGCGTTCACGCTGGTGGAGATGATCTCGTAGCCGGCCGCGATGGGGGCGGTGTCCTCGGTGAGGAAGACGTCGAGACAGCGGACGTCGCGGTGGCCCTCGAACGCCTTCTCGATCATCGGCTTCTCGTCCGCCTGCACGCCGAATGCCAGGATCTCCACGCCAGTCCTCCCGCCGAAAGGCCGCATATGCGCCCGAATATACGGCCGGTGTCGGCGCCCCGCTCGGCCACGCGGCCGGTCAGCCCTCGTCGAGCCCGCGCTCGATCGCGTACCGGACCAGCTCGACGCGGTTGTGCAGCTGGAGCTTGCCCAGGGTGTTCTGGACGTGGTTCTGCACGGTGCGGTGCGAGATGACGAGCCGTTCGGCGATCTGCTTGTAGCTGAGGCCCTTGGCGACGAGCCGCAGGACCTCGGTCTCGCGGTCGGTCAGGCGCGGCGCCTCGGGCTCTCCCGCGCCCGTGGCGGGGGCGGGTTCGGAGGCGAGGCGGCGGTACTCGCCGAGGACCAGGCCGGCGAGGCCCGGGGTGAAGACGGGGTCGCCGGCGGCGGTGCGGCGGACGGCGTCGGTCAGCTCCTCGGTGCTGGCCGACTTCAGCAGGTAGCCGGTGGCGCCGGACTTCACCGCCTCCAGGACGTCGGCGTGCTCGCCGCTCGCCGAGAGGACCAGGACCCGCAGTCCGGGCAGCGTGCCGACGAGTTCCTTGCAGACCTGGACGCCCGGCTTGGCGGGCAGGTTCAGGTCCAGGACGAGGACGTCGGGTGCGGCGGCCGGGGCCCGGCGGACGGCCTGCTCGCCGTCGCCGGCGGTGGCGACCACGTCGAAGCCGGCCTCGGCCAGGTCGCGGGCGACGGCGTCGCGCCACATGGGGTGGTCGTCGACGACCATCACCTTGATGGGCCGCGCCTGCTCCGCCTCGCGGTGTGCCTCGTTCACTTCTCTCCTGCCTTCCCCCGTGCGTCCCGCGCCGGTCGCGGGACCTTCAGTTCGACTTCGGTGCCCTGGCCCGGGACCGAGATCAGCTCGGCCGTGCCGCCCAGGTCGCGCAGGCGCCCCCGGATGGAGAGCGCCACGCCCATCCGGCCCTCGCCCTCCGCCTCGGCGAGCCGGCCCTCCGGGATGCCGGGCCCGTCGTCCCGGACGGTGACGATGACCTCGTCGTCCCAGTCCTCGACCAGGATCCACGCGCGCGCGTCCGCGCCCGCGTGGACCCGGACGTTGTCCAGGGCGGCGCCGACGGCGGCGGCCAGCTCCCGGGCGGCGCCGGAGGGCAGCGGGACGGGCACCCCGGGGTCGGCGAGGGTGACCCGGGCGCCGGCCCGCGGGGCGAGCAGGGTGCGCAGGTCGACGGGGGTGTCGTCGTGGGGATCGTCGTCGACCTCGACGACCCGGACGACCGCTCCCTCGGACTCGTCCTCGGAGACGTGGCTGGTACGGGTGAGTCCGCCGGCGACCAGGGTGCGCAGGGCGACCTCCTGCTCGCCGGCCATCCGGCCCAGCTCGGCGGCCTCCCCGCCGAGCGCGGTGCCGCGCCGCTGCACCATGGCGAGGACCTGGAGGACGCTGTCGTGGATGTCGCGGGCGAGCCGCTCGCGCTCGCGGGTGGCGGCCTCGATCTCCAGGGCGCGGGCGAGGGTGCGCTCGGAGGCGCGGGCGACCTCGACGACGTAGCCGATGGCGATGGAGGCGACCCAGACGAGGACGACGTTGTGGACGGTGTCCCGGGTGGGGTGGGCCCGCTCGACGATGTTGGCGACGGCCACCAGGGAGGAGGCGAGACCGGCCCAGCGCCAGCCGCCCTTGATGGCGTAGGCGAGGACGGATCCGGCGGTCCATATCGTCGGCAGCGTCGGCCCGTCCACGGTCTGGGCGTGGGCGTCGGCGAGCGGGGTGAGGAGGATGCCGGTGAGGGCGAGGGTGAGGTCGGCGACGAGGAAGCGCTTGGTGCAGCTGGCCGCGTTCGCCACCTTGGGGAGGGTGGCGAGGGTCCAGACGCAGAGCACCGCCAGGTAGACGACGGCGATCCAGGGCCGCTCGTAGCGGTCCCGGCCGGTGGCGAAGATCAGCACCGCGTAGACCATCGTCAGGACGCGGTATCCGGTCAGCGCGCGCCACAGCGGCTGCTCGACCGACATGCGCACGACACGCTCGCGCTTGGCCATCTCCCCCACCCCCACCGGCGCTCCCCTGGGGGAAGCGTCAGGCGCCGGACTCTTCCCGTGCGGCGATCTCCGCCTTCACGGCCTCCTTGGCGGCCTTCTCGGCCTCGGCGATCTGCCGCTTGGCGGCGGTCGCGTAGATGTCGACGTACTCCTGGCCGGAGAGCTTCATGATCTCGTACATGACCTCGTCGGTCACCGAGCGCAGGATGAAGCGGTCGCCGTCCATGCCGTGGTAGCGGGAGAAGTCCAGCGGCTTGCCGATCCGGATCCCGGGGCGCATCAGCTTCGGGACGACCTTGCCGGGCGGCTGGATCTTCTCGGTGTCGATCATGGCGACGGGGATGACCGGGGCGCCGGTGGCCAGCGCCACCCGGGCGAGCCCGCCGGGCTTGCCGCGGTAGAGGCGGCCGTCGGGCGAGCGGGTGCCCTCGGGGTAGATGCCGAAGAGGCCGCCGCCCTCGATGACCTCGATGCCGGCCTTGATGGCCGCCTCGCCGGCGCCGCGGGCGCCCGAGCGGTCCACCGGGAGCTGGCCGACGCCCTTGAAGAAGGCGGCGGTCAGCCGGCCCTTCACACCGGGCGTCGTGAAGTACTCCGCCTTGGCGATGAAGGTGACCTTGCGGTCGAGGACGGCGGGCAGGAAGAAGGAGTCGGAGAAGGACAGGTGGTTGCTGGCGAGGATCGCGGGGCCCTCGGCGGGCACGTTCTCCAAGCCCTCCACCCAGGGCCGGAAGGCGAGCTTCAGGGACCCTCCGAGGGAGAACTTCATTGCGCCGTAGATCAACTCGCCATGCCTTCCGTGTGCCGTCGTCACGACTTTATCCCGTACCGGCGTGCCGCCCCCGCTGCGGCCCTGGTCGGGTGTCGGTCCGGTCGCGTACCGTGAAGGTCCTTCCCCCATCGCCGTACGACTCCGGCGCCCCCGACGCGCCGGAGCCGCAACCGAACAGGAGACCCCGGTGCCGGTCCTTCCCGGAGCCGAGCCGTACCGCCATGAGGGCGGAGAGGTCGGCGTCCTTCTCTGTCACGGATTCACCGGTTCCCCGCAGTCGATGCGCCCGTGGGCCGAGTACCTCGCGGACCGCGGCCTGACGGTGTCGGTGCCCCTGCTGCCGGGGCACGGCACCCGCTGGCAGGACATGCAGCTCACCACCTGGCACGACTGGTACGCGGAGGTGGACCGGGCGCTGCGCGAGCTGACCGCGCGCTGCTCGGCCGTCTTCGTCTTCGGCCTCTCCATGGGCGGGGCGCTGTCCCTGCGGCTCGCGGCGAAGCACGGCGACGCGGTGCGGGGCCTCGTGCTCGTCAACCCCGGGAACAAGGTGCACGGCCTCGCCGCGCACGCCCTCCCCCTGGTGCGGCACCTCGTGCCGACGACGAAGGGCGTCGCGAACGACATAGCGAAGGAGGGCGTGACCGAGCTCGGCTACACCCGGGTGCCGCTGCACGCGGCGCACTCGCTGCGCCGCTTCTTCCAGGTGGTCGACGGCGAGCTGCCGCAGGTCACCCAGCCGCTCCTGCTGCTGCACAGCCCGCAGGACCACGTGGTGCCGCCGGCCGACTCGGCGCGGGTGCTCGGCCGGGTCTCCTCCACGGACGTCAGGGAGGTCCTGCTGGAACAGAGTTACCACGTGGCGACGTTGGACCATGACGCGGAGAGGATCTTCGAGGAGAGTCTGGCGTTCGTCGAGCGTCTCGCCCCGGGACTCGTGGGCGGGAAGGGGAGCAGGAGCGGTGGCTGACCAGCAGGACGGCGGCGAGCGGGAGCCGCAGCCCATCGACGAGGAGGCGGCATGGGCCGCGATCGTCGCGGGGTACGGCGAGGAGCCGGCGGACCCTCCGGGGACGCGGCCGTTCCGGCCGATCGAGACCCTGAGGCTGCCGGAGCCGGAGGAGCTGGAGGCCCGTGAGGCCCGGGCGGCCTCGGGCAGCGACGTGCCGAAGCCGGACAAGCCGAAGCCGGATCCGAAGCGGGATCCGGAGCGGGATCCGGAGCCGAAGCGGGAGGCGCCGACGCCGCTGTCGCCGGAGCCGGAGCCGGGCCCCGACTCGGGCGACGAGGGGGACGAGAAGCCGGCGCTCGGCAGCTCGATCGTCTTCGCGCCCGGGGTGCGGCCGAGCGGCGGCCCGCGCGACTACAGCCTGGCGGAGCCGGAGGAGGGACCCGGCGGTTCGGACGAGGGGCACTTCGTGCCGCCGGAGCCGCCGCCGCTGCCGGAGGCGGACACCACCACCAAGTTCGCCTGGCTCGGGGTGGTCGGCGGGCCGGTGCTGATGCTGCTCGCCGTCCTCCTCCAGTGGGACATGACCTGGTGGCTCACCACGGTGTGCATCGGCGGTTTCCTGGGCGGTTTCGTGACCCTGGTGGCCCGGATGAAGGGCGACGACGAGGACGACGACGGGTACGACGACCCGGGCCGCGGCGCCGTGGTGTGACGCCGTCGCGGGCCCGGCTCAGGCCGGGCCCGAGGCCGGGCTAGCGGCCTGGAGTCTGACCGCCGCCAGGACCGGGAGGTGGTCGGTGGCGGCGGTCAGGTCGGCGGGGTCGAGGCCGGTGGGGACGCCGCAGCCCAGGAACTCGACGCCGTCCGTCGCCAGGACGGCGTCGATCCGCTGCCGCGGGGCGGTGGGCGGGTGGGTGTGCTCGGTGCCGAGGGGGCGGACCTCCCAGCCGTCGCGGAGGGTGCGGGTGAGCCGGGTGAAGGCCGGGCCGCCGGGCGGTTCGTTGAGGTCTCCGGCGACGATCGTGTAGGGGGTGCCGAGGGCGGCGACCTGGTCGAGGACCAGTCCGGCCTGGGCGTACCGCTCGTCCGCGCGCAGGCTCAGATGGCAGCTGATCAGCCCGAGCCGGACCGCGCCGAAGCGGACGACGGCGGTGGCGAGGCCGCGCCGGTGCAGTCCCGGGGTGAGCGGCAGCAGCACGTCCTCGGTCCGCTCGACGGTGGCGCGCAGCGAGCAGAGCAGCAGCGGCCCCGCGGCGGTGGCCCCGCCGGAGAGGACGAGGAGCTCGCTCTTGGCGGCGAGCCGGGCCGCGTGCTTGCGCCAGCGGAAGAAGCGCGGGGCTTCCTGGGCGAGGACGATGTCGGGGTCGCAGGCGCGGATCACCCGGGCGAGGGCGTCCTCGTCGTCGCGCATCGAGCGCAGGTTGTAGCTGAGGATCCGGACCACGGCCGAGCCGTCCGGCTCGGTACGGGAGGCGGGCAGCGCGCCGGTCGCGTCGAGGGCCATGGGCCCAAACATAAGGCGGATGCCCGCCCCGCCCCAGGGGGCGCGGCGGGCATCGACCGGATGGGGCGTGCCGGGGGCCGGGTCAGCCCTGGCGGGCCAGGTCCGCGGCGCCGACCAGGCCGGCCTTGTTGCCGAGCTGGGCGGCGAGGACCTGGGCGTGCGGGCGCCACTGGCCGCCGATCAGCCAGCGGCGGAAGGACTTGCGGATCGGGTCGAGGACGAGGTCGCCCTCGTCCGAGACGCCGCCGCCGACGATGAACGCCGACGGGTCGAAGAGCGAGGCGAGGTCGGCGAGGCCGGCGCCGGCCCAGCGGGCCAGCTCGCGGAAGGAGTCGACGGCGACCGGGTCGCCCGCGCGGGCGGCCTCGCTGACGTGCTTGCCCTGGACACCCTCCGGGGTGCCGTCGCCGAGGCCGAGCAGGACCTCGGCCCGCTCGGGGGTGGCGTGGGCGCGCTGGCGGGCGTAGCGGACGAGGGCGCGGCCCGAGGCGTACTGCTCCCAGCAGCCCTGGCTGCCGCAGCCGCACAGCAGGCCGTCGGGGACGACCCGGATGTGGCCGAACTCGGCGGCGACGCCGAAGCGTCCGCGGCGCAGCTTGTTGCCGATGATGATGCCGCCGCCGAGGCCGGTGCCGAGGGTGATGCAGATGACGTCCTCGTGGCCCTGGCCGGCGCCGAAGCGGTACTCGCCCCAGGCGGCCGCGTTGGCGTCGTTCTCGACGACGACGGGGAGGCCGACGCGCTGCTCGACCTTGTCCTTCAGCGGCTCGTGCCGCCAGTCGATGTTCGGCGCGAAGAGGACGGTGGCCCGCTTGTCGTCGACGTAGCCGGCCGCGCCGATGCCGACGGCCTCGATCCGGTGGCCCTTGCCGGCCTCGGAGACGGCGGCGCAGATGGCGTCGACGATGCCGTCGGGGGTCGGCGGGGTGGGCACCGTGTGCGTGTCGAGGATGTTGCCCTCCTCGTCGACCACGCCGGCCGCGATCTTCGTGCCGCCGATGTCGACGCCGATGGTGAGTCCCATGTGTCCCTCAGTTTTCGGTCGAGCCCCGCTAGGGCCCACCGTACCCGAGGGGAGGGGCGCTACTGATCAGTCCAGGTCGATGGGGCGGCCGGTGGTGGGGCCTTCCCCGCCCTCCTTGGGGTCCTCGGGGTCGCCGGAGTCGTGGCTCTCGGGCTCGCGGGGGGTATCGGCGGCGCGGCGGGGGTCGTCCTCGGCGAGGCCGGAGCCTCGGGTCCAGCGGGTCTCGTGGCCCTCGACGGCCGAGCGGTAGGCGGCGAGGAGTTCGCTGCCGGCGGCGGCGAGGTGGTCGAAGACCTGCGGGTTGCGCTCGATGACCGGCTCGACGGCGGCCTTCGCCTGGTTGACGAGTCCCTTGACGGTCTCGGCGGCCTGGGCGGCCGCGCCGGCGGCGTTCTGCCCGCCGAACAGCGGGGCCGCGGCGCCGAGTCCGCCGGTGAGCTTGTCGGCGACGGCCTCGAAGAGCTTGCGGAACTCCTCGGCGGGCGAGCCGGGCTCGGCGCCGTGCTCCGCGCGGCGGCGGGCCTTCTCCGCCTCCAGGTCCTCGGCACACGCCTTGGCCCAGGCGTCCGGATCGCTGTTCATGGCGTACTCCTCCGTCGCTTCCCTTCCTTCGACGGTACACGCCGGGGGAAGCGGTCAGGAGTCCTTGGGCCAGAGTCCCGGGTCGGGGGCGAAGCGGACGGCGAGGTCGCCGTCGACGAGGCCGGCGCCGGTGACGGTGCAGCGGCGCAGGGCGGGCGGGAGGGGCAGGGTGCGGCGGAAGGGTCCGGCGCCGAGGAGCAGTTCGTCGCCCCTGCGGACGAGGGAGAGGTCCTGTTTGACGGCGCCGGGCAGCGGGAGGTGCCAGACGAGGACGCCGTCCCGCTCGCGGCGGTCCTCGACGGCCGGCGCGGGCGCGGGGACGGGCGGGAGGCCGGGGCGTACGGCGAGCAGGGCGAGGTCCTCGGGGCCGCGGGGGGCGCGGCCGAGGTGCGGCAGCTCGTGCAGGACGTCGCCGGCGTCGGCGCGGAGGGTCTCCAGGTGGCGGTGCTGTTCGGTGGTGAGGGCGGCGAGCCAGGGGTCGTCGGAGGCGGCGGGGAGCAGCCGGTTGGCGACGACGGCGTCGAGGGCGAGGCCCTGGAGGGCGAGGCCGAGGCGGGCCTCGCGGAGGGTGGCGGCGGCGGTCGGGCCGGGTTCGAGGACGAGCCGGACGGTGGTGCCGGGGGCTTCGACGACGGTCTGGACGGCGGCGAGCTCGTGCTCCCAGCGGGCGGTGGTCTCGTACAGCCACTGGGCGGGCATGGGGACGCCGGCGAGCTGGGCGAGCATCGGGCGCAGCGCGCGGGCGGCCTGCCGCTCGGGGGGCAGCAGCCGGCGCAGGTAGCGGCGGAGCTGCTCGGGGAGGGCGAGGACGGTCAGGGCCTCGCGGAGCGGGGGGAGGTCGACGACGGCGACGTCGTGGTCGCCGGCGGCGGCCTCGCGCAGGGCCCGGAGGAGGGCGAACTGGCGGCTGCCGGGCAGCTCGGTGAGTTCGGCGTCCTCGAAGGGCGCGGCGCCGAGGAGGTCGAGGACGGTGCCGGAGCGGGCCTGGAGGGCGAGGAACTCGCGCCGGAAGTCGCCGGCGGGGTCGGGCCGCAGGACGGTGAGGGTCCCGGGGCCGGCGCCGGCCGCGTCCTCGGCGGGTGCGGTCCCCGCCGGGTCCGTGTCGCCGGGGACGAGCAGCACGCGCCGGCCGGCGTGGGCCTCGGCGAGGGCGGTCGCGGTGGCGACCGTGGTCCGCCCGGCGCCGCCGGCTCCGGTGACGAGGATGATCCGCATGCGCCCGACGCTATCGCGCGGCGCGCGGGGCTCCCGGCCCGGTGGTCACGCCGTGGACTCCACGCGCTGCTTCAGGCCGGCGAGGGCGCGGTCGATGATGACCTTCTCGGCCTTGCGCTTGATCATGCCGAGCATGGGGATCTTGACGTCGACGGTGAGCTGGTAGGTGACCTCGGTGCGGTCGCCGGCGAGCGGCTTGAGCAGGTAGGAGCCGTCGAGGGAGCGCAGCATCTGGGACTTGACCAGGGTCCAGCTGACCTCGTTGTCGCCGGTCCAGGTGTAGGCGAGGGTGTGGTCGTCCTTGATGGCGCCGGCGTCGAGGACGAGCCGGACCTTCTCGGCGCGGCCGGCGTCGTCGGTCGACAGGACCTCGGCCTGGGTGACCTCGCCGGTCCAGTCGGGGTAGCGGGCGAAGTCGGCGATCACACCCATGACGTCGGCCGGCGCCGCCTCGATGGTGATGCTGGAGCTGGTGTGTTCGGCCATCGCGGTGGCTCCTCCACTGTGCGGTCCGGCGGACGTACGAAGGGCACACACGTGCCGACGGAAGGCTATCGCGCCCCGCTCGGGCGCCCGTCACCACTCCAGGGCGAAGGGGCGGCCGGTGGCGGCGAAGTGTCCGACGTTCACGCATTCGGTGGCGCCGATCCGCATCCGGCGGGCGAGCGGCTGGTGGACGTGGCCGAAGAGGGACCAGCGGGGGCGGGTGCGGCGGATGGCGTCGAGGAGGGCGCGGCTGCCGCGCTCGAAGCGGCGGGCGACGGTGTCGTAGGTCAGGTCGGGGACCTCGGGCGGGATGTGGGAGCAGAGGACGTCGACCTCGCCGAGCGCCTCGACCTTGGCGGCGTACTCCTCGTCCCCGATCTCGTACGGGGTCCTCATGGGGGTGCGCAGGCCGCCGCCGACGAAGCCGAAGGTCAGGCCGCCGATCTCGATCCGCTGCCCGTCGAGGACGGTGGTGCCGGGGCCGGCGTACTCGGGCCAGAGGGTGGGGATGTCGACGTTGCCGTAGGTGGCGTAGGTGGGCGCGGGGAAGGCGGCGAAGAGTTCGGCGTACTGGCGGCGGACGGCGGCCTCGATGGCGGTCTCGCGGTCGACGGCGAGTCCGGCCCAGAGGCTGCGGCCCAGGTCACGGGCCTCGTCGAAGCGGCGGGCGGTGCGCAGCTCGACGATCCGGTCGGCGTTGGCCACGCCGAAGAGGTCGGGGAAGATGCCCCGGCTGTGGTCGGCGTAGTCGAGGAACAGGACCAGGTCGCCGAGGCATATGAGGGCGTCGGCGCCGTCCCCCGCCCGGGCGAGGGCGCCGGTGTTGCCGTGCACGTCGCTGACCACGTGGACTCGCATGTGCCCACCTTAGGGCGTCGGACCTGCGGTTACTTGGGAGTCGGGAAAGCTGTGGATTACTGTGCGCGGAGGGCCGTCACGCTGGTGTGACGCACGGAACATCTCGCCGGGACCCCCTATCGGGAACCACGTACTGATGGGTAACGTCCGGGCAGTCCACAGTCGTGCTCACCCCCACGAGCACCTGCCCGATCATGGACCGCACCGGTGCGTCACACAGAGCCGTGGCACCGGAGCCCGATGAGGAGCAGCAGTCTTGCGCGAGTTCAGCCTTCCGGCCCTGTACGAGGTCCCTTCGGACGGCAACCTGACGGATCTCATCCGCCGCAACGCCTCCCAGCACCCAGACGTCGCCGTGATGGGCCGCAAGGCCGACGGCGTGTGGACGGACGTCACCGCCAAGGAGTTCCTCGCCGAGGTCCGCGGGGCCGCCAAGGGCCTGATCGCGGCCGGGGTCGGGGTGGGCGACCGGGTCGCGCTGCTCTCCCGCACGCGCTACGAGTGGGTGCTCCTCGACTTCGCCATCTGGAGCGCGGGCGCGGTGACCGTGCCGGTGTACGAGACCAGCTCGCCGGAGCAGATCCAGTGGATCCTCGGCGACTCGGGCGCCTCGCTGGCGGTGGTGGAGTCCGCGGCGCACCAGGCGTCCGTGGAGTCCGTGCGCGAGGGGCTGCCGGCACTGAAGGGCGTCTGGCAGATCGAGGACGGCGCGGTCGAGCGGCTGACGGCCTCCGGCGCGGAGGTCTCGGACGAGACCCTGGACGCCCGGATGTCGGCGGCGAACGCGGACGACCCGGCGACCATCGTCTACACCTCGGGCACGACGGGCCGCCCCAAGGGCTGCGTCCTGACCCACCGGGCGTTCTTCGCCGAGTGCGGCAACGTGGTGGAGCGCCTGAAGCCGCTCTTCCGCACCGGGGAGTCCTCGGTGCTGCTCTTCCTCCCGGCGGCGCACGTCTTCGGCCGGCTGATCGAGGTGGCCTCGGTGATGGCCCCGATCCGGCTGGGCTGCCTCCCGGACATCAAGACCCTCACGGACGAGCTGGCCTCCTTCCGGCCGACGCTGATCCTGGGCGTGCCGCGCGTCTTCGAGAAGGTCTACAACTCGGCGCGCGCCAAGGCCCAGGCCGACGGCAAGGGCAAGATCTTCGACAAGGCCGCGCACACGGCGATCGCCTACAGCCGCGCCCTCGCGACCCCGCAGGGCCCGTCGCTCGGGCTGCGGCTGAAGCACAAGGTCTTCGACAAGCTGGTCTTCTCGAAGCTGCGGGCGGTGCTCGGCGGGCGGGGCGAGTACGCGATCTCCGGCGGCGCGCCGCTGGGCGAGCGCCTCGGCCACTTCTTCCGCGGCATCGGCTTCACCGTCCTGGAGGGCTACGGCCTGACGGAGTCGTGCGCGGCGACCGCCTTCAACCCGTGGGACCGCCCGAAGATCGGCACGGTCGGCCAGCCGCTGCCGGGCTCGGTGGTGCGGATCGCGGACGACGGCGAGGTGCTGCTGCACGGCGAGCACATCTTCACGGGGTACTGGAACAACGAGGCGGCCACGGCCGAGGCGCTGGCGGACGGCTGGTTCCACACCGGTGACATCGGCACCCTCGACGAGGACGGCTACCTCGCGATCACCGGCCGGAAGAAGGAGATCCTGGTGACGGCCGGCGGCAAGAACGTCGCCCCGGCGGTCATCGAGGACCGGATCCGCGCCCACGCCCTGGTGGCGGAGTGCATGGTGGTCGGCGACGGGCGCCCGTTCGTCGGCGCGCTCGTCACCCTCGACGAGGAGTTCCTGGGCCGCTGGGCGGCCGAGCACGGCAAGCCGGCCGGTACGACCGCCGCCGCGCTCCGCGACGACCCCGAGCTGCTGGCCGAGGTGCAGCGCGCGGTCGACGACGGCAACGCGGCGGTGTCCAAGGCGGAGTCGGTCCGCAAGTTCCGCGTCCTGGCCTCGCAGTTCACCGAGGAGGCGGGCCACATCACCCCGTCGCTGAAGCTGAAGAGGAACGTGGTGGCGAAGGACTTCGCCGACGAGATCGAGGCGATCTACAGCAAGTGAGCGGTCACGGCGGAGGGGCCCGGCGCGTGCGCCGGGCCCCTCCGCCGTGCCTCCAGCAGGTCCCTGCCCGCCTACAGCAGTTCCCTGAGCCGTTCCGCCAGCAGGTCCCAGCGCCACTTCTCCTCCACCCAGGCCCGGCCCCGCTCGCCCATGCGGGCGCGGAGCTCCGGGTCGAGCAGGAGGGTGGTGACGCGGTCGGCGGTGTCCTCGGCGGACTCGCCGCGGACGACCCAGCCGGTCTCGCCGTCGAGGACGGCGTCGGGGGCGCCGCCGGAGTCGCCGGCGACGACCGGGAGGCCGGTCGCGGACGCCTCCAGGTAGACGATGCCGAGCCCCTCGACGTCCAGGCCGCCGCGGCGGGTGCGGCAGGGCATGGCGAAGACGTCGCCGGCGCCGTAGTGGGCGGGCAGCTCGGACCAGGGGACGGCGCCGGTGAAGCGTACGGAGGCGGCGACGCCGGTCTCCGCGGCGAGCCGGCGCAGGTCCTTCTCGTACGGACCGCCGCCGACGATCAGCAGGACGGCGTCGGGCACCTGCCGGAGGATCCGGGGCAGGGCGCGGATCAGGGTGTCCTGGCCCTTGCGCGGGACGAGCCGGGAGACGCAGACCACGACCGGCCGGTCGGTGAGGCCGAGGCGGGCGCGGACCTCGTCGCCGCCGGAGCCGGGGTGGAAGGTCTTCTCGTCGACGCCGGGCGGCAGCTGGACCATGCGGCCCGCGGCGGCCGGGGTGAGGGCGGACGCGATGCGGGAGCGGGTGTACTCGCCGAGGTACGTGATCGTGTCCGTGCCCTCGCCGATCCGCCGCAGCAGCTGCCGGGCGGCGGGCAGCTGCGCCCAGCCCGCCTCGTGCCCGTGGGTGGTCGCCACCAGCCGCTTCGCACCGGCCCTGCGCAGCGCGGGGGCCATCAGACCGAGCGGCGCGGCGGCGCCGAACCAGACCGACTCGCAGCCGTGCTCGCGCAGCAGCGCGGTGGCCCGGGCGGTCACACGTGGCGTAGGCAACAGCATGGTGGTGCGGTCTCGGACAACCGTGAAAGGCTGTTCCGCGTCGAACAGAGCGGTGGCCTCCGCCCCTTCGCGGCCTCGCTTCCAGGTGGAGGCGTAGACCACGAGCCGGTCGGGGTCCAGTCGCAACGCCATGTTGTGCAGGAATGCCTGGATTCCGCCGGGACGCGGCGGGAAATCGTTCGTTACGATCAGGGTCTTGTGCATCGTGATTGACAGTACGTGATGGCTGTACGTCATGGCGCGCGATCGCACCCTACGCCCGGCACCACCCCTCTCCGCGCGAGCGGACCGACAGGACAGGAACAGGACAGGTAATGACGGGCGCAGTGGGGATCGGCTCGCGCACGGCTACGCGGCTGCGGGAGTTGCGTCTTCCGCTCGGCCTCTGGGCACTGACCAGGATCATCCTCCTGGTGTGCGTCTTCAAGATCGTGGTGGTTCCGGGCCCGGACGTCACCAGTGACGTCGAGCAGATCTACCAGAGCTGGTACGAGGTCCTGAAGACCGGCACGTACCCGCAGGACGACGTCACCTGGCAGTACCCGCCGGCCGCGGCCCTCGCGATCCTCTCGCCCGTCCTGCTGCCCTTCCTGAACTACTCGGCCGCGTTCTTCGTGCTGGCCTTCCTCTGCGACGCCGCGGTCTTCGGGCTGCTCGTCTACACGGGCCGCCGTCCGGGCCGGTCGATGCGGGGCGCGTGGCTGTGGCTGGCGGCGGTGCCGCTGATGGGCCCGACCGCGTACGCCCGCTACGACATCATGGTCACCGCGGTCGCCGTGGCGGGTCTGCTCGCCGCGATCCGCAGCCCGCGGGTGCTGGGCGCGCTGGCCGGTTTCGGCGCGGTCCTGAAGGTGTGGCCGGCGCTGATCCTGGCGGGCACCCCGAAGGGCCGGGCGACCTGGCGTTCCTGGCCGGTGGCGGCCGGTACGGCGGTGGGCGTGCTGGCGCTGTGCATGGCCTGGATGCCGGGCGGCCTCGCGTTCCTCTCCTTCCAGAGCGAGCGGGGCACCGAGGTCGAGTCGCTGGGCGCGATGGTCTTCCACGTGGCCCGGCACTTCGGCTGGGACGGCGAGGCGCGGATGAACTACGGCTCGATCGAGTTCCTCGGCCCGTACGTCTCCTGGGTGTCGAAGGGCGCGATGGCGCTGACCGTGGCCGCCTTCGCCTGGCTGCTGCTGTGGCGGTTCAAGGCGCGCCGCTTCACCTCCTCGACGGTGGCCGACGCGGCCTTCGTCGCGGTGCTGCTCTTCACCGCGACGAGCCGGGTGATCTCCCCCCAGTACATGATCTGGCTGGTCGGTCTCGCCGCCGTCTGCCTGGTCTACCGGTCGAGCCGGATGCGGACGCCCGCGTACCTGATCCTCTGGGCGACGGCGGTGACGCAGTTCGAGTTCCCGGTCTGGTTCTCGCACGTGACGCAGAGCGACTGGCTGGGCATCGGCGTGCTGTTCCTGCGCAACGGCCTGCTGATCGCGGCGACCCTGATGGCCTGCCGGATCCTGTGGAAGCACACGGTCACCGACGCGGGCACGGTCATCCCCGTCCCGGAGGGCCGGCCGGAGCGCGAGAAGGTGCTGACGGGCTCGTCCTGACCCGCGCGGCGGCGGTGCGGCGGTGCAGCACCGCCAGCGCGCCGCCCTGCGCGGCCATGGCGAGCGTCATGGCCAGGCAGACGCCGGGCAGCCCGAGCCCCGACAGGGCGAGGGCGAGCGGCAGCTGGAGCAGGACGCCGGCCACGGTGATCCTGGCCAGGTGAGGGCTCGCCCCCGCGCCCTCGAAGACGCCGGCGGCGGCGATGCAGGCGCCCATGAGGGGCAGGTAGCCGCCGAGGCAGCGCAGGAAGAGCGCGCCCGCGTCGGCGACCTCGGGCCCGGCCCCGAAGAGCCGCATCACGCCGTCCGCGCCGGCCCACAGCACCGCGCCGAAGCCCGCGCCGAGCGCCGCCCCGAGCAGGGTCGCGGCGCGGGCGACGGCCCCGCGTCCGTCCGTGCCGGCGCCGAGCAGGTGGGCGGTGTGGATGGCGGCGGCCTGGCGCACGGCGTAGAGCGCCATGGTGGCGACGTACATGCCCTTGGTGGCGATCCCGTAGGCGGCGGTCTCGGTGACGCCGAGCCGGGCGACGACGGCGACCAGGGCGAGCGCCCCGGCCATCCGCACGGTGAAGTCGGCGGCCATGGGCAGTCCGGTGGCGGCGGTCCGGCGCACGGCCGCGCCGGTGCTCCCGGCCGGCGCGGTGGTCCGGGCGGCCCTGAGCAGCGGCCGGCGGCGGAGGGCGGCCAGCCCGGCGGCGAGGGCGGCGGTGCGGCCGATGACGGTGGCGAGGGCGGCGCCCGGCACCCCGTACGCGTGGATGAGCAGCGGGTCGAGGACCAGGATCAGGCCGTTGGCGAGGAAGGCGAGCCGCATGGGGGTGCGGGTGTCACCGGCGCCCTTGAGGATCGAGTCGACGACGTTCCCGGCGAAGAAGACGGCGGTGCCGGGGAGCGAGACGGCGAGGTAGGCGACGGTGAGGTCGTGCGCGCCGCCCGTGGCGCCGCCCAGGAGCAGCGTGGCCAGCGGGTCGCGCAGCAGGAAGCCGCCGAGGGCGACCGGCGGGATCAGCAGGGCGCAGAGGGCGGCGCCGCCCCGGACGGCGGTGCGGACGGCGCCGGGGTCCCCGGCGCCGCGGGCCCGGGCGACGAGCACGGTGGTGCCTGATCCGGCCATGAGGATCACGCCGAGGAGCAGGTTCTCGACGTTGGTGGCGACGGCGACGGCGGCGACGGCGTCCCCGCCGAGCCGGGCGACCCAGACCATGTTGATGATGCCGGCGGCGACTCCGGCGAGCAGTTCCAGGTAGACCGGCCCGCCGAGCCGGACGAGCGTACGCCGATGGCTCCGCTGCGACTCCACACGTCCCCCTCTTTTCGATGTACCTCGATTCGAGGCACCTCGAAAAGAGGTAGCATGCGGCGAGGAGCGAGGACAAGCGGAAGGGGAGCACGACCGGTGCTGGAACTGTCGATCCTGGGTTTCCTGTACGAGCGCCCGCTGCACGGCTACGAGCTCAAGGAGCGCATCCAGGCGCTCAGTGGCCACGTCCGCCCGGTCAGCGACGGCGCCCTCTACCCGGCGATCAACCGCCTGGTCGACAAGGGCCTGGTGGAGAGCCACGCCGAGCCCGGCGCCTCCGCCGCCCCCCGCCGCACCCTCTCGCTCACCCCCGAGGGCCGGGCCGCGCTGCTCGCTCGCCTCCGCTCCCCCAAGGACGCCGAGATCACCGACGGCCGGCGCTTCTTCACCGTGCTGACCTTCCTCGGCCTGCTCGCGGACCCCGCCGCGCAGGCCGCCGTGCTCCGCCGCCGCCAGAGCTTCCTGCTGACCCCGGCCAGCTTCTTCTACGAGGACGGCGCCCCGGCCACCGTCGAGCGGGAGCCCGACCTCTTCCGCCGCGGCATGCTCCGCGTGGCCCGCGCGACCGGCACCGAGGAGAAGGCATGGCTCGCCGAGACCCTCGCCGAACTCGACGCCCGCGCGGCGGACGCCTCTCCCTGATCCGCCGGACAGGCCCTAGGCCAGCCGCTCCCGCAGAGAGGCCCGCCAGTCCTCCGTGAACTCCTCCGGCGTCGTGTCCAGCACCTTCCGCAGGGCGCTCTCCACCGCCCCGTCCCGGCCCGGGTGGGCGCCCACCTCCCGGTAGAAGGCGGTCAGCCGCTCCTCGCCCCAGCGGTCGGCGATCATCGCGCAGGCCAGCCAGCCGGACTCGTAGGCCCGGGCCAGCGCCTCGGAGTCACCGGTGAAGGCGAAGTCCCCGTCCTCGGGCAGGGCGGCGGGCACCTCCCCGGCCAGCACCGCCCGGCGCAGTTCGGGCGCGGCCTGGGCGGGGGTCCGGTCGCCGCCCCGGTAGGCGGCCCAGTCGGCGAAGCCCTCGGAGAGCCAGACCGGGGTGGACGGCGAGGTGTGGGCGCGGGTGGCGACGTGGACGGTCTCGTGGGTGAGGATCACCTCCCGGCCGAAGGCGCCGAGCACCCCGTACGCCTCGGGGTTGACGATCACCCGGTCCGCGGGGGACGCGGCCGAGCGCTCGGTCTCCCCGGTGGTGACCGCCGCTATCCCCCGGTACCGGGAGCCGTCCGTCGCGAGCAGCCCGCCCATGGCGTCGAGGGAGGCGGGGACGAGGACGAGCACCCGGCGGGCCCACTCCGGCCCCCACACCGCGTCGACGGCGGGCACCGCCCGGTCGGCGAGGCGGGCGATCTCGGCGAGCCGGTCCCGGTCCTGCCCGACCCCGAGGACCAGCGAGCGGGCGCCGCGCACCGCCGCCACCTCGCCCTGCTCCCAGAGCCGCCGCGGGGCCCCGTCGGCGGGCCGCTCGGCGGTGACGTACCAGCGTCCGTCCCGCTCGGCGAACTCCATGACCCGGCCCGCGTCGAGGGGGCCGCGGTCGAAGCCCTCGATCCGGTGGCCGCGCTCGACGCGGGCGGTGAGCCGGCCCTCGCCGGTCCGGTCCACGCCGGTGACGCGATAGCTCCAGCCGGCCAGCGGGACCTCGGCGAGCCGGCGGAACTCGGTCCGCGCGGCCGCCCGGTGCGCGGGGTCGGCGGCGGCCAGCCAGGCCGTCTCGTCGCGGTCGAGCAGCGCACGGGCCTGCCGGTCGAGCACGGCCTGGACCTCACGGAGGGCCGGGTCGGCGGGCCGGACGCCGGCGGAGCAGCCGAAAAGGGCGGCCAGGGCGGCGAGGGCGAGCAGCAGGGCGAGCAGCGCTCCGCCCGGCCGTCGCGCGCCGCACACCCGTTCCACCACGCCTCAGATGGTACGGAAGAGTGAAGGGAACACGCCTCCCGGAGCCGCCCGGGGCCGGGATCAGAGCCGGGGCACGCCCTCCGGAGCCGCCCGAGGTCGGGCTCAGGGCCGGGGCACGCCTTCAGGAGCCGCCCGGGGCGGGCTCAGAGCCGGGTCACCGTCACGTGGGACATCATGTTCACCGGGTCGTAGCGGACCCGGGCGCCCGGGTAGGGGGCGTGGATGACCTGCCCGTTCCCGGCGTAGATGCCGACGTGGCTGGCATCGCCGCGGTACGTGACGATGTCGCCGGGCTGCGCCTGGGAGAGCGGCACCTGCCGGCCGGCGTACCGCTGCGCGGACGATGTGCGCGGCAGGCTGATCCCGGCCTGCCGGTACGACCAGACCATCAGCCCCGAGCAGTCGAAGGCGGTGGGGCCGGTCGCGCCCCAGACGTACGGCTTGCCGACGGCGCTGCGGGCGGCGAGGACCGCGGCGGCGCCCCGCGAGTCGGCGGGACCGAGGTCGGCGGGCGGCGGCAGCTCCTCGCCCGGCCCGTCGGCCCGCCCGCCGGAGCGGGAGGCCCGCTCGTAGTCGGCGCGCTCGGCGGCGGTGAGGGAGGCGAGGACCCGGCGGGCCTCGGCGAGCTTCCGCTCCACCGACCGCTTGTGGCGGGCCACCTCGGCGCGGCTGCGCTCCAGTTCGCCGAGGGCGGTGCGGGCCTCGGCGCGCTCCTGGTCGAGCCGGCGGCGCTCCCGCCGGAGTTCGGTGAGGGCGGCGGTCTGCCGGGCGGTGACCCGGTCGAGGGCGGAGGCCCGGGAGAGGTAGCTGTCCGGGTCGGAGGAGAGCAGCAGGACGAGGGTCGGGTCGAGGCCGCCGGAGCGGTACTGGGCACCGGCCAGCGCGCCGAGCGCGCCGCGCATCCGGTTGATCCGCTCCTGGCCGCGGGCGAGGCTGTCCTGTGCCTGGCCGACCTTGCGGCGCAGGGCGTCGGCCTTCTCGTCCGCCTGGTTGTACCCCTCGGCGGCGCGCTCGGCCTCCTCGTAGAGGCGGTCGACCTTGGCGCGGGTGGCCTCGGTGCCGGCGCCCGGGTCGGCGCTCGCGGGGACGGCGCCGAGGGAGGCCGCCGCGGTGGCCGCGGCGGCTGCGGTCAGGACGGTGACCCGGGCGGGTCGGCGGTGGGAGGCCACGGCTCGCGCTCTTTCCGTTCGGCTCGTGTGCGGACTGGCGCCGCAGACAGTAGCCGCTCCCCCGGTCGCGTCCAACGAGGACGCCGGGCACACAAAATGACGCCCCGCCGGAGATCACGAGGTCACCGGCGGGGCGTCAGGTCAGCACGGAGTGCGGCGAACCACCCGTTCGGGCGGCATGCCGGGCGGGTCAGCCGCCGATGCGGACACCGAACTGGAACGTGCCCATGTAGTTCATCGACTCGTAGCGGACCGAGGCGCCCGGCTTCGGGGCGTGCAGGATCGTGTTGTTGCCCGCGTAGAGGCCGACGTGCGACAGGCCGTTGAAGAAGACCAGGTCGCCCGGCCGGAGCTGGCTGCGGCCGATCTTGGTGCCGTCGTTCTGCTGGGTGTAGGTGACCCGGGAGAGCCTGGCGCCGGCCTTGCCGTAGGCCCACTGCGTGAGGCCGGAGCAGTCGTAGGCGTACGGGCCCTCGGCGCCGGACTGGTACGGCTTGCCGACCTGGGTGGCGGCGTTGGCGAGGGCGGCGGCGCCCAGGCCGCTGGCCGGGACCTCGTTGCCGAGCTCGACGCGGTCGCCGGCGGCACGGCTGGCGCGCTCGGCCTTCTCCGCCTTCTCCCGCTCCTCCTGCTGGATGCGGGCGCGCTCCTCGGCGGTGAGGGTGCCGAGCAGCTTGCGGGCGTCGGCGAGCTTGCTCTGGACCTTGCGCTTCTTCTCGCCGAGCGTCTTGCGGACCTCTTCGAGGTCGGCGAGCTTGGCGGTGGCCTCGGCACGCTGCTGGGCGAGGGTGCGCTGCTTGTCCTGGATGGTGGCGAGGACGTCGGCCTGCTGGTCGGTGACCCGGCCGATGGCGGACGCCTTCTCCAGGTAGTCGTCCGGGTTCGAGGAGAGGAAGAGCTGGAGCGCCGGGTCGATGCCGCCGGAGCGGTACTGGGCGCTGGCGACCGAACCGATCTGGTCCCGGAGGGTGTTCAGCTCCTGCTGACCACGGGCCACCCGGTCCTGGATCTGGCCGATCTCCTTCTGCAGCTTGCCGCGGCGCTCCTCGGCCAGGCTGTGCTGCTCGGTGGCCTCCTCGGCCTCGTGGTACAGGTCGTCGACCTTCGCCTTGACCTCGTCGATCTTCGGCTTGGGGGCCGCCTGGGCTCCGGTCTGGGCGGAGAACGCGACGGCGGCGGCCGCGGTCGCGGTGAGCACGGTCACACGGGTGCGGCTCGGCTGCTTGGGTCGACGGTGGGACGCCACGAAGGCGAGCTCCTTCTTCCTCAGAGCCGCCGGCCGGTCAGGGGCAGGCGGTTCCTCCACGGACCGCCCTGATGGGTGATCAACCGCGCGAAGGTTCGAGCCATGACCCTAGTGACCAAGTTGTGATCAGTTCAAATCCCGATGGCAAAAATCTCGCTCACGCACCACTTTATTTACCAGCATCACACGGCCCGTGACCGGCACTTGACCCTACGCCTTCCAGAAATCGGGCATAGAACCCAAGAGTTGCGAGCCGGGCGAGTCGCTACGAGAGCCGCGAAAGGCGCTTGAGGAGCAGAGCGGACGCCACCGGACGCGCGCCGGCCTTGGCGACGCCGTCCGCGACCTCGCGGTCGGTGGAGACCACGACGACCGGCCGGCCCGGCGGCTCCGCCCGTACCAGCTGGCGGATCAACTCGTCGGCCGTCACACCGGGCTTGGAGAAGAGCACCCGCACCCCGCGCGGCGGCGCCAGGAGCACCGGCGCGGCCAGCTCCGCCCCGTCGAAGACACAGGTGACCTCGGCCCCCGAGCGGGCCGCGAGGGCGGAGAGCCCGCCGAGCAGCCGCAGCCGCTGCTTCTCCAGCGGCATCGTCGGATAGCCGGTCTTGGTGACGTTGTAGCCGTCGACGACGAGATGGGCCTGCGGCAGCTCCAACAGCTGGTCGAGCAGGGCCGGATCGGTCTCCGACAGGGCGCGGGCCGCGATGTCCTTCGGGGACATCCGCCCCGGCTCCACGGCGTCCACGGTGTCCGCGGGGTGCATCGACGCCGGGGGCAGGGCGAGTTCGCGCCGCAGCCCCTGCGCCGCGTCGAGGACGGTGTCGAGCAGCAGCCGCAGCCGCATGTCCTCCACCGAGCGCCCCTCGCGGGCGGCCCGGCGGCTCGCCTCCAGGGCCGCCTCGACCTCGCCGAGCCGGGCCTTGAGCCGCCGCGACTCGCTCTCGGCGGCGGACACCTGCGCCGCCGCCTCGGAGCGGGCGGTCTCGAACTCGGCCTGGGCGCGGCGCAGCGCCGCCTCGCCCCGCTTCACGTCGCTCTGGGCGCCGCGCAGCTTGCGGTGAAGCGATTCGGCTTCCTTGCGGGTGGCCTCCAGGTCGTGCCGGAGCTGTTCGGTCTCGCCCCGGGTCCGCTCGCGGGCGGCGGCGAGCTCCTCGCGGAGCCGCTCGACCTCGCGCCGGCCCGCCTCGTCGGCGCGTTCGGCGTCGGCCCGCTGGACCTCCTCGCCGGCGGCGGCCACCAGCTTGACCCAGCCCGGCGGGCGGAGCACGTACGCCGCCGCGGCCACGTCGACGGGGTCGGCGGCGGCGGGCGGGGTGCCGGTCTCGACGGCCGCGGCCAGCTCCGGCTGGGCCTGCCGGAAGCGTTCGCCGATCCGCTGCCGGAAGAGCGGGTCGCCCTCCAGGGCGGCGGCCATCGCGTTGCCGGCGAACTTGGCGCGCCGGCTGGCGGTGAAGCGGGCGTACTGGCGCAGGGGGGCGGGCAGCTCGGCGACGGTGAGGCCGCCGAAGGCGTCGGCGACCAGCGCGATCACCCGCCGCCGTACCCCCTCCGGCAGGGGATGGTCGAGCGTCTCGGCAGCGTCACCTGCCGCGCCGGCCGGTTCGTCACCGTGCGCGGGCTGCTCCACGATCCGTCACCCCTACTGTCTTCGGCGCCGTCCGTCAGGACTCGGCGCCCGGCTTGTCCACGAGTTCGATCTGGTCCACCGCGTTGCACCAGCGGCAGCGGACCGACTCGATGGTCTCACTGAGCACCTCGCGCTCCTCGACCTTGGGCTCACCGGCCAGGTCCAGATGGACGTACTCCACGACCTTGGAGGAGCGCGTCACGTCGAAACGGGTCAGGTTGCCGCAGAGGGTGCAGCGCCAGCGGGTCTCGGCGGTCGGCAGGGGAACCGTCGTCATCGTTGCCGTCCTTCTTCCTGTCGTGGTGGAACCAGGTGCGGAGCCGCGGTGCGCCGTCGGACTGCGGTGCTCGATCCCGTAACCCTACGGCCTCACCGGAGGGCCCCCGGCCCGGCGAGGCACTCTGTCCACTTCGTCCCTTCTGGGCCATGATCTGTCCATGATCGACTGGCGAGCCACGGCCCTGGGCGCGTACCAGGGCGTCCGTACCGGACCCGCGGTAACCTACGGGCTGATCGCCGCCTGCTGTCTCCTCTTCATTGTCAGCCCGGTCTCCGGACTCAACCCGGCGTACGGGACGGGCGACGAGGTGCTCGCGGCGCAGGGCGCGTACTTCCGCCGGTGGGGCGTGGTGCCGGCCGAGCTGACGCGGGGCGATCCGGGCGCGCTGCTCACCCCCTTCACCGCCCTCTTCGTGCACGGCGGCTGGCTCCACCTGCTCGGCAACATGCTCTTCCTCTGGGTCTTCGGGGCGATGGCCGAGGAGCGGATGGGGCACGTCGAGTTCGCCCTCTTCTACCTGGGCACCGGCTACATCGCCCTGACGGGCTACGCGGTGGCGCACGCCGACAGCGCGCAGACCCTGGTCGGGGCGTCGGGGGCGATCTCCGCGGTGCTCGGCGCGTTCCTCTTCCTCTTCCCCCGCTCCCGGGTGACCAGCCTCTTCCCCTTCCTCTTCTTCCTGCCGCTGCGCTTCCCTGCCTGGGCGGTGCTCGTCTTCTGGTTCACGCTCCAGTGGCTGGCCGCGCGGGCGGCGGGCGCGGGCCCGGGGGTCGCCTACCTGGCCCACGTCGTGGGCTTCGCGGCCGGCTTCCTCTACGCCTGGGTGCGGTTCCGGGGTGGGGATAGAGTGAAAACCCCAGCAGCGGCGACCGAGGGAGACAGCCAGCCGTGATCACCGCGATCGTCCTCATCAAGACCAGCGTGGACCGCATCCCCGAGATCGCGGAGTCGATCGCCGCGCTCGACAACGTCAGCGAGGTCTTCTCGGTGACCGGTACGTACGACCTCATCGCGATGGTCCGGGTGCCGCGCCACGACGACCTGGCCGAGGTCATCCCCGGCCGGATCAGCAAGATCCCGGGTGTCGAGGGCACCGACACGCACGTGGCCTTCCGCACCTACTCGCAGCACGACCTGGAGGCGGCCTTCGCCATCGGCCTGGAGTCCTGACCCGGGATCCCGTGCCGCCGTGACGCCCGGATGAAGGAATCCTCATCCGGGCTTCATCCTGGGCCCCGGCTTCCCGCCCGACCCTGGGCGGCATGTCCTTCACCCACCGCATGGCCGGACTCGTCGCCGTGGTCGCCGTCCCGCTCGGCATCGCCGCGACCAGCTACGCGCTGACCGACGAGCCGGAGGCGCCGCGGGTCCCGCCCGCCGTGCACCTCTCCACCACGCCGACGCCCACCGCGCCGGTGCCCCCCACGCCGACGCCCACCGCGCCGACGCCCGCCGAGAGCGCGCCGACCGCCCCCACGGCCCCCTCGACGACCCCCTCCGACTCCGTCGTGCCCGGCCCCTCCACCACGGGCGACGACGACGATGACGATCACGAGTGAAGCGCACCGAACACCGTCTCTCCGCCCGCGTCCGCATCCTGCTGTGGCTGCTGCTCGTCATGGCGGTCGCGCTCGCCGCGGTCGCCGTGGTCACCCGCACCCTGCTGCTGCGGGACGCCGACCACCGCATCAACCAGCTGCTCACCCAGGAGACCGGGGAGTTCGCCACCTTCGTGACCCAGGGCGTCGACCCGGCGACCGGCCGGCGCTTCACCGACCCCGAGACGCTGCTGCGGGTCTTCCTCCAGCGCCAGTACTCCGACCCCGACGAGGAACTCCTCGGCCTGGTCGGCACCGGCGGGCCCGGCCCGAGGGTCGTCCGGCAGTCCCGTGACATACCGAGCGCCCTGCCGCTCCACCTCGACCGGCCCGCGCTCGACGCCATCGCCGCCGCCCCGGAGCCCTCGGGCCGGATCGACCGGAAGCAGGGCGAGGTGCGGTGGGCGAAGGTGCCGATCGAGACCGGCGGGCCGCCGTCGGCGTTCGTCGTCGCCTTCCACGCCGACCGGCAGCAGGCCATCGCCGACGAGGCGTTCCGCATCCTGCTCGCCATCTCCGGCGTGGCCCTGCTGCTGACCACCGGCATCGGCTGGGTGGTCGCGGGCCGCATCCTCGCCCCCGTACGGGTGGTGCGGACGACCGCCGCCGAGCTGACCGAGCGGGACCTCACCCAGCGGATCCCGGTGCAGGGCAAGGACGACATCGCCGCGCTCGCCGAGACCTTCAACGCGATGCTCGACCGGCTGGAGCGGGCCTTCGCGGGCCAGCGGCAGTTCGTGGACGACGCCGGGCACGAGCTGCGGACCCCCATCACCATCGTCCGCGGACATCTGGAGCTGATGGGCGACGACCCCGCCGAGCGGGCGGAGACCGTGCGCCTCGTCACCGACGAACTCGACCGGATGAGCCGGATCGTGGAGGACCTGCTGCTGCTCGCCAAGGCCGAGCGGCCCGACTTCGTGCGGACCGAACCGGTGCAGCTGGCCGAGCTGACCGCCGACGTCTTCGTGAAGGCCCGGGCACTGGGCGACCGCGACTGGGTGCTCGACGGCGTCGCCGACCGGGAGGCGTCCCTCGACGCCCAGCGCATCACCCAGGCGATGGTGCAGCTCGCGCAGAACGCGGTCCAGCACACGGTGCCGGGCGCGCGGATCGCGATCGGCTCGCGGACCGGGGCCGGACGGATCGAGCTGTACGTGGCGGACCGGGGCCCCGGTGTGCAGGAGGCGGACGCCGCCGTGATCTTCGAGCGATTCCGGCGGGGCACCGCCCGGCGCGGAGCGCGCACCAGCGGTGCCGGGCTCGGGCTGGCCATCGTCCGGGCGATCGCCGAGGGGCACCGGGGCGGCTCCGTCGAGCTCCGCCCGACCGAAGGCGGCGGAGCCACCTTCGTACTTGTCTTCGAGGAGTGAATCCTCGGTGCTGTCAGAGGAGACACCATGAACCGCGTCCTGATCGCCGAGGACGAGGAGCGCATCGCCTCCTTCGTGGAGAAGGGCCTCCGCGCCAACGGCTTCACCACCTCCGTCGCCGCCGACGGCGACACCGCGCTCGCCTGGGCGCTCACCGGAGGCTTCGACCTGATGGTCCTGGACATCGGGCTGCCCGGCCGGGACGGCTTCACCGTCCTGCGGGAGCTGCGCGAGGCCCGGGTGACCCTGCCCGTCCTCGTCCTGACGGCCCGTGACTCGGTCCGCGACACGGTGGCCGGCCTGGAGGGCGGCGCCGACGACTGGATGACCAAGCCCTTCCGCTTCGAGGAGCTGCTCGCCCGGATCCGGCTGCGGCTGCGCACCGCCGCCCGCGCCCCCGAGGTGACCGTGCTCCGCAGCGGCGACCTCGGTCTCGACCTGCGCACCCGGCGGGCCCGCTCCGGAGACCGGACGGTGGACCTGACCGCCCGTGAGTTCGTGCTCCTCGAACTCTTCCTGCGCCACCCCGGGCAGGTGCTCTCGCGCGAGCAGATCCTCTCCCACGTGTGGGGGTACGACTTCGACCCCGGCTCCAACATCGTGGACGTCTACGTCCGCGCGCTGCGGAAGAAGCTGGGCGCGGAGCGGCTCGAAACGGTGCGGGGCATGGGGTACCGGATGCCCTGACGCACCGGGCCGGTGGACGCGTGAACCTTCCTTCATGGAGGGCTCATCGACGGCTCACCGGCCGCCCGGAGGGTGGTTCCTGTGAACCTCTCCCTCCGACAGACGGTGTGGCTCTGCCTCGCGCTCAGCGCCTGCGCGGTGCTCGCCGTCCCCGGCACCGCCCCCGGCCTGGGCGGCGAGGCGCGGCTGACCCTGGCCGTCTTCGCCCTCGCCACCTGCGCCTGGATCGCCGCCCCGGTCGACGACACCTACATCGCCCTGGGCGCCGGTCTCGCCCTCACCGTCACCGGGGTGCTCAGCGCCGACACCCTCTTCGCCACCCTGGGCGACGCCACCGTCTGGCTGCTGATCTGCGCCTTCGTCCTCGCGGCGGCGGTCACCCGGACCGGCCTCGCGGGCCGCGCGGCCGCCTTCCTCGTCACCGGGGCCCGGTCCGTACGCCAGCTGGTCCACCTCACCACCGCCGCGCTCGTCGTCACCGCCTTCGCCGTCCCGGCCACCTCGGGTCGGGCCGCCCTGGCCCTGCCGGTCTTCCTCGCCCTCGCCCGCTCGCTCGCCGACCGGCGCCGGCTCGTGGTGATGCTGGCCCTGCTCTTCCCCACCGTCATCCTGCTGTCGGCCGTCGCCACCCTGATCGGCGCCGGCGCCCACCTCATCACCGTCGGGGTGCTCCTGGAGCAGACCGGCGAGTCCATCGGCTTCGCCCGCTGGCTGGTCCTCGGCCTGCCGCTCGCGGTCGTCTCCTCCCATCTGGCGGCGGAGGCGGTGCTGCTCACCACCACCCGGCGCGAGGACCGGCGCGGACCCGTGAAGATCACCCTCGACGCGCTCCAGGAGCACTCCGCCACCCCGGTGTCGGGCCCGCTCTCCCCTCCCGAACAGCGCTGTCTGCTGCTGCTCTGCACGGTGGTGGTGCTGTGGTGCGCCGAACCGCTGCACGGGGTCTCCCCCGCCGTGGTCGCGCTGATCGGCGCGGTGGTGGCCTCCTCCCCCGCGCTCGGCACCGTCCGGATGAAGGACGGGCTGCGGTCGGTGCCCTGGCCGATGCTGCTCTTCATGGCGGCGACCACCGCGATGGGCGTGGCCCTGGTCGACTCCGGCGCCGCCGGCTGGCTCGTCGGCGGCATGCCGGGCGGGGTGCCCCCGTGGGCCTTCCTCGCCGTGGTCGTCGCCGTGAGCACCGCCGCCCACCTGGTGCTCCAGTCCCGCTCGGCCCGCTCCTCCGTCCTGGTGCCGCTGGTCGTGGCCGCGGCGGCCGGCGCCGGGGTGAACCCGGTGGCCGCCGCGCTCGCCTCCACGGCCGCCGCCGGCTTCTGCCACACGCTGCCGGCCTCCGCGAAGCCGGTCGCCCTCTTCGCCGAACCACCGGACGGCGTCCCCACCTTCGCCCCCCGCGACCTGCTGCGGCTCTCCGCCGTCCTCGCCCCGCTCAGCGCCGCCCTGGTGCTGCTCTTCGCCCTCGTCGTCTGGCCGCTGCTCGGCGTGCCCGTCCTCCTGGAGTCCCAGCCGTGAGCCTTCACATCGCCGTCGCCCCCAGCGGTTTCAAGGAGTCCCTCTCCGCCCCCGAGGCCGCCGAGGCCATCGCCGAGGGGCTGCGCCGGGTCCGCCCGGACGCCGTCGTCGACCTGATACCCCTGGTCGACGGCGGTGAGGGCACCGCCCAGGCACTGGCCGCCGCGACCGGCGGCAGGCTGCTGCCCCGGATCGCGACGGGCCCCCTCGGCATCCCGGTGCGCACCCACTTCGCGCTGCTCGACCACTCCTCCGCGGTGGTCGAGATGGCGGCCGTCGCGGGCCTCTCCCTGGTGCCGGCCGGCCGCCGAGACCCGGGTTCCACGACCACGTACGGGGTGGGCGAACTGATCCGGGCCGCGCTGGACGCCGGAGCCCGCCGCGTCCTCGTCGGCTGCGGCGACTCCGGAACCTCGGACGGCGGAGCGGGGGCGCTCCAGGCCCTCGGCGCCCGGCTCCTGGACGCCGAGGGAGCCGAACTCCCGCCTGGGGGTGCCGCGTTGAACCGGCTGGACCGGATCGACCCGGCCGGGCTCGATCCCCGGCTCGCGACCGCCGAGCTGCTCGTCGCCTGCAATCCGTACAACGTGCTCGGCGGCGAGCGGGGCGTGGCCCGGGTCTTCGGCCCCCAGAAGGGCGCGGGTCCGGAGAGCGTCGAGGAGCTGGCGGCGGCCCTGGACCGCTGGGCCGCGCTGCTCGTACGGGACCTGGGCGCGCCCGCCGGACTCGGTACGGCCCCGGGGTCCGGGGCCTCGGGCGGGCTCGGCGCCGGACTCGCCGCGCTCGGGGCCCGGCTGCTCCCCCGCTTCGAGGTGCTGCTCGACCACGTCGACCTGGACGCCCGGCTGGCCCGCGCCGATCTGGTGATCACCGCGGAGGGCGCGCTGGACGGGCAGACCGTGCGGGGCAAGGTGCCGGCGGAGGTGGCCCGCCGGGCCAAGGCCCACGGGGTGCCGGTCCTGGCGCTGGCCGGGACGCTCGGGCAGGGCGCCCACGAGGTGCGGGCGGTCGGGGTCGACGCCTACGGCTCGATCCTGCCCGCGCCGGTGGCGCTGCCCGAAGCGCTCGACCGGGGCGCCGAGTTCCTGGCGGACGCCGCCGAGCGGGCCCTGCGGATGGTGCTGGTCGGCACCCGGCTCGCGGCCTGAACCCCGGCGCTCAGCCGCGGTCGGGCACGCAGCGGCCGTCCTCGGTGCGGTACTTCCACTGGGCGCCGTCGCGGACGAGTTCCTTCACGGCGCCGACGAACCGCTCGACGTGCTCGTCCGGCGTACCGGCGCCGAAGCTGACGCGGATGGCGTTGAGGGACCGCTCGCCGGGAGCGGCCGGCTCGGGGGCGCCGCACTCGCCCGGGTCCTGGGCGTCGGAGCCGAGCAGGGTGCGGACGAGCGGGTGGGCGCAGAAGAGGCCGTCGCGGACGCCGATGCCGTACTCGGCGGAGAGGGCGGCGGCGAAGTGGGAGCTGTTCCAGCCGTCGACGACGAAGGAGATGACGCCGACCCGGGGGGCGTCGTCGCCGAAGAGGGAGAGGACGCGGACCTGGGGCACCTCGGCGAGGCCGGCGCGGACGGTGTCGATGAGGTGGCGCTCGCGGGCGACGAGGGTGTCGAAGCCGGCCTCGGTCAGCGCCTTGCAGGCGGAGGCGATGGAGTAGACGCCGATGACGTTCGGGGAGCCGGCCTCGTGGCGGGCCGCGGTGGTGTGCCACTGGACGTCGACGCCGCCGTCGGCCCGGCGGGCCACGGTGCGGGAGGCGCCGCCGCCGGCCAGGTACGGCTCGGCGGCCTGGAGCCAGTCGGCGCGGCCGGCCAGGACGCCGGAGCCGAAGGGCGCGTAGAGCTTGTGCCCGGAGAAGGCGACCCAGTCCACGTCGAGTTCGCGCACGGAGACCGGGTGGTGCGGGGCGAGCTGGGCGGCGTCGAGGACGATCCGGGCGCCGTGCGCGTGGGCGGCGGCGGCCAGTTCGCGGACCGGCCACAGCTCGCCGGTCACGTTGGAGGCGCCGGTGACGCAGACGAGGGCGGGGCCGTGAGGGTCGCGGTCGGCGAGGGCGCGCTCCAGGGTCTCGACGGCCTGGGCGGGGGTGCGGGGGGCGTTGAGGTAGGTGACCTGGGCGTCGCGCCAGGGCAGCAGGGAGGCGTGGTGCTCGGTCTCGAAGACGAAGACCTGGCAGTCGGCGGGCACGACCTGGGCGAGGAGGTTGAGCGAGTCGGTGGTGGAGCGGGTGAAGACGACCTGGTCGTCCTCGCGGCAGTCGAGGAACTCGGCGACGGTGGCGCGGCTCTGCTCGAAGAGGTCGGTGGAGAGCTGGGAGAGGTAGCCGGCGCCGCGGTGGACGCTGCCGTAGTACGGGGCGTAGGCGGCGACGTCGTCCCAGACCCGCTGGAGGGCGGGGGCGCTGGCGGCGTAGTCGAGGGCCGCGTAGGTCACCTCGCCGCCGGTGACGAGCGGGACGGTGACGTCGCGGCCGAGGACGGGCAGCGGGCCGGTGCAGCAGGCGTCGGCGTCGGAGGCGGCGGTCTCGGCGGTGGTGGCGGCGGCGTTCGGGCGTGCGGACATGGCGGTATCTCCCGGCAGGACAGGCGAGTGGCGTGAAGGACCCGCGGGGCGACGCGCGACGGCGTGCCGTGTACGGGTGGTGACCTCGACGCGCGGCGAGAAGGGGGCCGTGCGGAGGTGGGAAGAAGGGGCCGGAGGCCCTAACGCATTCGCTTGCTCACGAGACCGCTCCCTCGAGGACCAGGACCCCAGGGATGGCGCAGGGGTCCGCGCTTGCCGAGGACCTTGCTGTCCACGGCCTGGTCTTCACCCGGGGCACCCCGCCACGGACGGAGGGTTGCCGGACAGCCAGCCGGGGCTTGAGGGCTGTCACTCATGACCTGTTGCCGAACGTATGCCACCGCTCGCGGTCCGCGCAACCCCGTCCGCATTCCGGAACGGGTGTCGCGGCGGGTGTCACGCGGACCGCGCGGCGGTCGTCACGCGTTGCTGGCGGTGATCCAGCGGTCCAGGGCCGCGCGGGCGGCGCCGGAGTCGATGGACTCGGCGGCCCGCGCCATGCCGGCGCGCAGCCGCTCCGCGAGGGTGCCCTCGCCGGGGTCGAGCGCGGTGAGCGCCGCCGCCGCGTTGAGCAGCACCGCGTCCCGTACCGGTCCGGTCTCGCCGGCGAGGAGACGGCGGGCGACGTCGGCGTTGTACGAGGCGTCGGCGCCGCGCAGCGCCTCCAGGGGCGCGAGGTCGAGGCCCGCGTCCCGGGGGTCGAAGACCTCTTCGCGCACCGCGCCGTCCCGGACCACCCACACGCGGGAGGTGCCGGTGATGGTCAGCTCGTCCAGGCCGTCGTCGCCGCGGAAGACCAGCGCGGAGTTGCCGCGCTCGGCGAGGACTCCGGCGACGATCGGCGCCATCCGGGGGTCGGCGACGCCGACGGCCTGGGCCTTCACCCGGGCCGGGTTGGTGAGCGGGCCGAGCACGTTGAAGGTGGTGCGGATGCCGAGCTGGCCGCGGGCGGCGGCCACGTGCCGCAGCGAGGGGTGGAACTTCACCGCGAAGCAGATGGTGATCCCGGCCTCCTCGGCGACCTCGGCGACCCGCTGCGGGGTGAGCCCGAGGTTGATGCCGAGCTTCTCCAGGACGTCGGAGGAGCCGGAGGCGGAGGACGCGGCCCGGTTGCCGTGCTTGACGACCTTGGTGCCGGTGCCGGCGACGACGATCGAGGCCATCGTGGAGATGTTGACGGTCTTGGCGCCGTCGCCCCCGGTGCCGACGATGTCGACGGCCGGGCCGGGCACCTCGATCGTGTTGGCGTGCGCGTACATCGTCCGGACGAGCCCGCTGATCTCCTCGACGGTCTCGCCCTTGGCGCGGAGCGCCACCATGAAGCCGGCGATCTGGGCGTCCGTCGCCTCGCCGCTCATGATGAGGTCCATCGCCCAGGCGGTGTCGTCGGCGGAGAGGTCCTTCCCCTCCAGGAGGCCGTTCAGGAGGACGGGCCAGGAGCGGCCCGCCGTGGTCGGTCCTCCAGCGGGGGTCACAGCGCTCATGGCAGCTCCTGATGATCGTGTGTCGGATACGGGTCCAGCCTATCGAGCCGCCGGTACGGCAAAGAGCCCCGTCCATCGAATGGACGGGGCTCTCGCCGTGGCGACCTACGTCAGGAGGTCAGGAGGGATCAGTGGTGGCCGTGGCCGCTCTGGATCTCCTTGTACTCCTCCAGGGTGGGCTTGGCGACCTGGTTGTCGTCGCCGTAGTAGCCCTTGTTGAGCTTGACCCGGAGCTTCTCCACCGCGCCGACCTTCCGCTCGACGCCGTTCTCGTCGACGGCCGGCGGCAGCTCGGCGGGCTGGTACTGCTCGTGCGCGGTGAGCTTGTACAGCTCGCCCTGGCTGAGCGGCTCGTGGATCTCGACGAACTCACCGTGCGGCAGGCGCTTGATGATGCCGGACTCGCGCCCGTGCAGCACCTTGTCCTTGTCCCGGCGCTGGAGGCCGAGGCAGATCCGCTTGGTGACGATGAACGCGATGACCGGGCCGACGAAGAAGAAGATCCGCACGAACCAGGTGATCGAGTTGATCGACAGGTGGAAGTGGGTCGCCCAGAGGTCGTTTCCACCACCCACGAGCATGATCATGTACGCGGTGATCCAGGCGACACCGAAGGCGGTGCGCGTCGGAGCGTTGCGCGGGCGCTGCGCGATGTGGTGCTCGCGCTTGTCGCCGGTGATCCAGGACTCGATGAACGGGTAGACCGCGATCGCCGCGAGGACCAGCGGGAAGATCACCAGCGGGATGAACACGCCCAGGACGAGCGTGTGGCCCCAGAGGTTGATCTCCCAGCCCGGCATGACGCGGATCAGACCCTCGGCGAAGCCCATGTACCAGTCGGGCTGGGCGCCGGTGGACACCTGGTCCGGGCGGTACGGGCCGAGGGCCCAGATCGGGTTGATCGAGGCGATCGCCGCGATGACCGTGATGACGCCGAAGACCAGGAAGAAGAAGCCTCCGGCCTTCGCCATGTACACGGGGAGCAGCGGCATGCCGACGACGTTCTTGTTCGTCCGGCCGGGGCCCTCGAAGTGCGTGTGCTTGTGGACGAACACCAGGATGAGGTGCGCGACCACCAGGCCCAGCATGATGCCGGGGAGCAGCAGCACGTGCGCCGAGTAGAACCGGGCCACGAAGTCGCCGCCGGGGAACTCGCCGCCGAAGAGGAACATCGACAGGTAGGTGCCGACGATCGGCACCGACAGGATCGCGCCCTGCATGAAGCGGACACCGGTGCCGGAGAGCAGGTCGTCCGGGAGCGAGTAGCCGGTGAAGCCGGTGAACATGCCCAGGAAGAACAGCAGGAAGCCGAACAGCCAGTTGATCTCACGCGGCTTGCGGAACGCACCGGTGAAGAAGACGCGCATCATGTGCACGAACATGCCGGCGAGGAAGATCAGCGCCGCCCAGTGGTGGATCTGCCGGATGAGCAGACCACCGCGCACCTCGAAGGAGATGTGCATGGTCGAGTTGAACGCCTCGGACATCAGCTGTCCCTGGAGCGGGACGTACGGTCCGGCGTACTCCACCTCGTTCATCGACGGGTGGAAGAACATCGTCAGGTAGACGCCCGTCAGGATGATGATGAGGAAGCTGTAGAGGCAGATCTCGCCCAGCATGAAGGACCAGTGGTCCGGGAAGATCTTCCGCATGTTGGCCTTGGCCAGCGTGTAGATCCCCAGGCGGCCGTCGGCCCAGTCGGCGATCCGCTCACCGGCGGGCGCCTTCTTGTCCGTGTGGGTCACAGTGCTCATCCGCGCTCCCAGAAAGAGGGACCGACGGGCTCGTCGAAGTCGCCGTGCGCTTCGAGGAAGCCCTCGTCGTTCACGCCGATCCGCAGCTGCGGGAGGGCGTGACCGGCCGGGCCGAAGATGACTCGGGCGCCGTCGGACAGGTCGAAGGTGGACTGGTGGCACGGGCAGAGCACGTGGTGGGTCTGCTGCTCGTACAGCGAGATCGGGCAGCCGACGTGGGTGCAGATCTTCGAGAAGGCGACGATGCCGTCGTGCGACCACTCGAGCTCGCGCTTGTCCTTGATGTCCTCCGGCTGGATCCGGACGATCATCAGGGCGGCCTTGGCGATCTCGACCTGGAAGTGGTGGTCGTGCTCCGAGAGGCCCTCGGGCATCGCGAAGGTCAGCGAGCCGACGGCGACGTCCTCGGGACGCAGCGGCTCGTGCGTGTTCATGTTGATGAGCAGCTTGCCCTTGGCCCACAGCGTGGTGCGGAGCTTCTTCTCGGGCAGCGGGCCCATGTCACGCAGCAGCACGACGCCGGAGAGCGGCACCAGGGCCAGCGCGCCGAACATGGTGTTGCGGATGAGCTTGCGGCGGCCGAAGCCGGACTCGGCGGCGCCGGCCGCGAAGTCCGCCATGACCTTCGCCTTGACCTCGGGCGTCGCGGCCATCGGGTGGCGCTCGTCCGCGATCTCGACGTCGGACATCAGGGTGCGGGCCCAGTGGACCGCGCCCGCGCCGATGAAGAAGAGGGCGAGGCCGAGCGTCCAGCCGAGCGCGAAGTTGAGCGCGGACACGTGACCGAAGGGCCAGATGTACACGTTCTTGTCGACCGGGAAGATCACGTACGAGGCGATGAAGCCGACGGTGGCCAGCATCGACAGCACGAACATGAAGGCGACCGCGCGCTCGGACCGACGGGCGGCCCGCTCGTCGATGTCCTGGATGCGCGGCTTGTGGGGCGGAAGGCCCGGGTCGACGAACGGGTTGTCCGCGACCTTCACCGCGCCGTGCGCGGTGTCCTGCCCTGCCGGCAGGTTCTCTTCTGGAATCTCTTGGGTACTCATGACTTCTTGGCCTTAGCGGTGTGGGCCGCGACCCAGATGGCAACTGCGATCAGGGCGCCCAGACCGAAGATCCAGGCGAACAGGCCCTCGGAGACGGGGCCGAGGCCACCGAGCGAGAGGCCGCCCGGGCTGGCGGTCTTCTCGCCGTTGACGGCCTGGACGTACGCGATGATGTCCTTCTTCTCCTTCTCCGGCATGGTGCTGTCCGGGAAGGAAGGCATGTTCTGCGGGCCGGTCTGCATGGCCTCGTAGAGGTGCTTCGTGCTGACGCCCTCAAGGGTCGGGGCGTACTTGCCGTGGGTCAGCGCGCCGCCCTCGCCGGTGAAATTGTGGCACTGCGCGCAGTTGGTGCGGAACAGCTCGCCACCCTTGGCGACGTCGGCACCCGCGGGGTCGTGCTGGCTTTCCTTCGGCGTGATCGGGCCGGCGCCGAGGGAGGCCACGTACGCCGCGAGCTGGTCGATCTCGGCCTGCGTGTAGATGACCTTCTTCTTCGGCACCTGGGCGCCGGGCTGCTGCGCCGGCATGCGGCCGGTGCCGACCTGGAAGTCCACGGAGGCGGAGCCCACGCCGACGAGGGACGGGCCGTCAGTGGTGCCCTGACCGCCGGTTCCGTGGCAGCTGGCGCAGCCGACGGAGTAGAGCTTCTTGCCCTCCTCGATGGCGAGGGACTGGGCGGTTTCATCGGCCTTCGCCGTGCCCGCGGGCGCGAACGCGGCGTACAGCCCCCCCGTGGCCGCCAGCGCGAGAAGTAGGACGACGACCGCCGCCAGCGGATGGCGTCGTCGTGCGGAGAGCTTTTTCACGGATTACCCCGGTGTCAGGATCTTCTGCGTCGATGCTTGCTGGATGTCGGTCCGCCGCGACGGGCGGTGGCCGACTACTTGATCATGTAGATCGTGGCGAAGAGGCCGATCCAGACGACATCGACGAAGTGCCAGTAGTAGGACACGACGATGGCGGCGGTTGCCTGCTCGTGAGTGAACCTCTTGGCGGCGTACGTCCGGCCGAGGACCAGCAGGAAGGCGATGAGACCGCCCGTCACGTGCAGGCCGTGGAAGCCGGTGGTCAGGTAGAACACCGTGCCGTACGGGTCGGACGAGAGCGAGAGGCCCTCGTGCTTGACCAGCTCGGTGTACTCCAGGACCTGGCCGCCGACGAAGATCGCACCCATCACGAACGTGATGATGAACCACGTCCGGAGCTTCTTCACGTCACCGCGCTCGGCGGCGAAGACGCCGAGCTGGCAGGTGAGGGAGGAGAGCACCAGGATCGTGGTGTTGGTCGCCGAGAACGGGAAGTTCAAGGCGTCGGCCTTTTCCGTCCAGAACTCGGGACCGGTCACCGATCGCAGGGTGAAGTACATCGCGAAGAGGGCCGCGAAGAACATCAGCTCGGAACTCAGCCAGATGATGGTTCCGACGCTGGTGAGGTTCGGTCGATTGACCGACGGGTGCGCGTGCCCGGTATCTACTGTCGTTACTGTCGCCACGACCGACATTATGTCGGTCGCTTATCCCGCCCTCACTCCGGGGGGTGCCGTTCGGAGTGTCAGGGGGGTGTGTCCAGCCCGAACGGCCCATCGCGCGGGCCCCCCGGCACCCTTCGAACAGGTGTTGAACGGGTGTTGACGGGGTGTGGAGCGGAGTAGCATCCCGCGCACCGGTCGAGGACGACCGGCCCGCCTTCCGGACGGAGGAACGATGCAGTCGAGTGCCACGGTCCTGGTCTACAGCGACGACGCGAACACCCGGGAGCAGGTCCGGCTCGCCGCCGGGCGGCGGCCCGCGGCGGACGTGCCCCCGGTGGAGTTCGTGGAGTGCGCGACGCTCCCGGCCGTGCTGAAGCGGCTCGACGAGGGCGGGATCGACGTCTGTGTCCTGGACGGCGAGGCCGTCCCCGCGGGCGGCATGGGCGTCTGCCGGCAGATCAAGGACGAGGTCTTCCGCTGCCCGCCGGTGCTGCTGCTCATCGGCCGCCCGCAGGACGCCTGGCTGGCCACCTGGAGCCGCGCGGACGCCGCGGTCACCCTTCCGGTGGAACCGGTCGAGTTCGCGGCGTCCCTGGCCGCCCTGCTCCGCTCCCGCCTGTCGCTGGACGCGTGACGGCGCGGGTCCGGCGGGCCGGCCCCGCTCTCAGAGGGAGGGCCGGAGGCGGGCCCTGGTGACCTCGGTGGCCGAGGGGTCGCCCTTCTCGGCCACCAGGGCGCTGCCCCGGCGCCACTTGTCCCACTCCATGTTCCAGTCGCCGAAGCCGTTGCCGAAGGTGTCCATCAGTTCGCCGTAGCTGTTGACGGTCCTGACGATGTCGCCGGGGCGGACGGTCTCGTAGAACCAGGCGGCGTTGCCGGTGGACATGCCCACGCAGCCGTGGCTGACGTTGGCGACGCCGTGGGAGCCGGCGGACCAGGGGGCGGCGTGCACGTACTCGCCGCTCCAGGTGACCCGGGTGGCGTAGTACACCGGCAGGTCGTACGACTCCGAACTGCCTTCGGCGATGCCGATGCTGGTCCCGCGCATCCGGACGTAGTACTCCTTGCCGAGCACCACTTTGATCCCGTTACGGGTGGAGAAGCCCGGTTTCCCGGTGGTCACCGGAATGGTGTTGATCACTTCTCCGTTGCGCCGGACGGTCATGTAGTGGGTCGAGGCGTCGGCGACGGCCTCGACGCGGTCGCCGATCTTCAGCCGCAGCGGGGCGGACGGGCCGCCGTAGAGCTTGTCGCCGACCCGGAGCCCGTCGAGGTTGGCGGTGACGGAGACGAGCGTGCCGGCCGGCCAGTACTCCTTGGGCCGGAAGTGCAGCTTCTTGTCGTCCACCCAGTACCAGGAGCCCTCGACGGCGGGCGTGGAGCGGACCTTGAGCGCCCGTTCGACGACGGCGCGCGCGGCCCGGTCCTTGACGGCGAGGCTGAGGTCGGCGGTGATCGGCTGCCCGACGCCGTACGTGCCCGCCTCCGGCCCGAAGGTGGCGGTCAGGGCCCTTTTCGCCGGAGCCGTCTCGAACGTGTACGTACGGGCGCCTGGGGCCCCGTCCTCGTCCTCCGTGGCCACTCTGACGGTGTAACGGGTCCCGGCGGCCAGCGAGCCCGTGGAGCGCCAGGTGCGGCCGTCCGCGGTGAGCTCGCCCGCGAGGTGCCGGCCGGCCGCGTCGACGGCGGTGACGTCGGTGAGGCGTCCCTCGTCGCCCTTGGCGGTGATCTCCAGCGGCTTCTCGGGGTCGAGACGGGTCCCGTCGGCCGCCGCGAACGTGATCTGGTCGGCCGCGTCGTACGGGGTCTCCGACAGCGGGTGCCCGTCCGGGCCGCCCGCGCACGCCACGACGCCCGCGGTGACGGTGAGGGCCAGAAGAGTGCAGCTCAGAACAGTCCGAATGCGCGGCGTGTCGTTCATGACCTCACGCTAAGGACAGTTCCGCGCCGTGGCGCGCCGAGCGGCGCAAACGAGGGGCCCGGCCGCTTCGCGTACGAAGTGACCGGGCCCCTCGGGGGTGTTGCGGGTGCCACTACTGGTTCTGGTTCTCACCGCGGTAGAACTCGAAGACCCAGCCCCAGATGCCGACGAGGATCAGCGGGGCGGAGAAGTACATGATCCACCACCCCATCGCGACCGAGAGGAACGCGAGCGCTCCACCGAGGGCCAGCGACAGCGGCTGCCAGCTGTGGGGGGCGAAGAAGCCCACCTCGCCGGCCTCGTCCGCGACGTCGGCCTCCTTGTCGTCCTGGGCCATCGCGTCGACACGCTTGGCCGTGAAGGCCAGGTAGTAGCCGATCATGATGGAGAGGCCGAAGGCCAGGAAGAGCGCCGTCGTACCGACCGGCTCCTTGCTCCAGACGCCGTAGAGGACCGCCATGGCAAGGATGAAGACGCTCAGCCAGATGAACATCTTGCCCTGGATCTTCACTTGCCGGCCTCCTTGCTGCCCGTGAGGGCCGCGGCCTCGTGCGGCTTGTTCTCCAGCTGGTCGACAGCCGCGATCTCAGGGTGGTGCAGGTCGAACGCGGGCGATTCCGAACGGATCCGCGGCAGCGTGAGGAAGTTGTGCCGCGGCGGCGGGCAGGACGTCGCCCATTCGAGCGAACGGCCGTAGCCCCACGGGTCGTCGACCTCGACCTTCTTGCCGTACTTGGCGGTCTTCCACACGTTGTAGAAGAACGGCAGCATCGACAGGCCGAGGAGGAACGACGAGATCGTCGAGATCGTGTTCAGCGCGGTGAAGCCGTCGGCGTCCAGGTAGTCCGCGTAACGACGCGGCATGCCCTCGGCACCGAGCCAGTGCTGCACCAGGAAGGTGCCGTGGAAGCCGATGAACAGCGTCCAGAAGGTCATCTTGCCCAGGCGCTCGTCCAGCATCTTGCCGGTGAACTTCGGCCACCAGAAGTGGAAGCCGGCGAACATCGCGAAGACGACGGTGCCGAACACCACGTAGTGGAAGTGCGCCACGACGAAGTACGAGTCGGAGACGTGGAAGTCCATCGGGGGCGAGGCCAGGATGACGCCGGTCAGACCACCGAAGGTGAAGGTGATCAGGAAGCCGATCGTCCAGAGCATCGGGGTCTCGAAGGACAGCGAGCCCTTCCACATCGTTCCGATCCAGTTGAAGAACTTCACGCCGGTCGGTACGGCGATGAGGAACGTCATGAAGGAGAAGAACGGGAGGAGCACGCCTCCGGTGACGTACATGTGGTGCGCCCACACCGTCACGGAGAGACCGGCGATCGCGATGGTCGCGGCCACCAGACCGATGTAGCCGAACATCGGCTTGCGGCTGAAGACCGGGATGACCTCGGAGACGATGCCGAAGAACGGCAGCGCGATGATGTACACCTCTGGGTGTCCGAAGAACCAGAAGAGGTGCTGCCAGAGCAGGGCTCCGCCGTTGGCCGCGTCGAAGACGTGGGCACCGAACTTGCGGTCCGCCTCGAGGGCGAAGAGCGCCGCCGCCAGGACCGGGAAGGCGAGCAGGACCAGGACACCGGTCAGCAGCACGTTCCAGGTGAAGATCGGCATGCGGAACATCGTCATGCCCGGGGCGCGCATGCAGATGATCGTGGTGATGAAGTTGACCGAGCCGAGGATCGTGCCGAAGCCGGAGAAGGCCAGACCCATGATCCACATGTCGGCGCCGACGCCCGGCGAGCGGACCGCGTCCGACAGCGGGGAGTAGGCGAACCAGCCGAAGTCGGCCGCACCCTGCGGGGTGAGGAAGCCGGCCACCGCCATGATCGAGCCGAAGAGGTACAGCCAGTAGGCGAACATGTTCAGCCGCGGGAACGCCACGTCGGGCGCGCCGATCTGCAGCGGCATGATCCAGTTCGCGAATCCGGCGAACAGCGGCGTCGCGAACATCAGCAGCATGATCGTGCCGTGCATCGTGAACGCCTGGTTGAACTGCTCGTTCGACATGATCTGCGTGCCCGGACGGGCCAGCTCGGCGCGCATGAAGAGCGCCATCAGGCCGCCGATGATGAAGAACACGAACGAGGTGACCAGGTACATCGTACCGATGGTCTTGTGGTCGGTGGTGGTCAGCCACTTCACCACCACATTGCCGGGCTGCTTGCGGCGGACGGGCAGCTCGTTCTCGTACGAGTCCTCAGCCGCGGCACCCTTGGTTTCGTTGGGGATGCTCACAGTTGGTTCTTCTCCGCGTTCCTGGCCGGGTCCGTCTGCTCGATGCCGGACGGGATGTAGCCGGTCTGGCCCTTCTCGGCCAGCTCCTTCAGGTGCGCCTGGTAGCGCTCCGGGGAGACGACCTTGACGTTGAAGAGCATCCGGGAGTGGTCGACACCGCACAGCTCGGCGCACTTGCCGAGGAAGGTGCCCTCCTGGGTCGGGGTGACCTCGAAGACGTTGGTGTGGCCCGGGATGACGTCCTGCTTGAAGAGGAACGGCACCACCCAGAAGGAGTGGATGACGTCACGCGAGGTGAGGACGAAGCGGACCTTCTCGCCCTTCGGCAGCCACAGGGTCGGGCCCGGGTTGCCGGTCTGCGGGTTGCGGTCGCCGGGGATGCCGGCGGCGTAGACGCCACCCGCGTTCTCCGGGAACTGCTTGATGTACTTGTCCGGAATGGACGCGAGGTTCTTGTCCGTCTTCGCGTCGCCCTCGACGCCGGGCACGTCCTCGATGTAGTTGAAGCCCCAGCTCCACTGGTAGCCGACCACGTTGATCGTGTGGGCCGGCTTGTCCGAGAGGGCAAGGAGCTTCGACTCGTCGCGCGCGGTGAAGTAGAAGAGCACCGAGACGATGATGAGGGGGGTGACCGTGTACAGCGCCTCGATGGGCATGTTGTAGCGGGTCTGCGGAGGTACCTCGACCTTGGTCCGGCTGCGCCGGTGGAAGATGACCGACCACAGGATGAGGCCCCACACCAGGATGCCGGTGAGGAGCGCGGCGGCCCACGAGCCCTGCCACAGGGAGAGGATCCGAGGCGCCTCTTCCGTGACGGGGGTGGGCATGCCAAGGCGGGGGAAGTCTTCCCAGTTGTACGAGCAGCCGGTGGCTGTCGCCAGGATCAGGCCCGCAGTCAGCACCTGCGGCAGCTTCCGCCGCATCGGGCGCCGCGACGAGCGGTCGGAGCCGTTGGGACTCACGTAGCGCCTTCCCGAGAGTCTCGGCCCGCGTTGGTCGGCCACGGCCGTCCGTCTCGCTGGTCGGTCGCCGCCCCGGCCGCGGGCAGGGGTTTGGATGTTTATGCGGACCAAACCCTACTGGACGCTATTTGGGGTCGCGCGGGGAGGGTGCCCAACGCGCCGTCCGAGTCCCCGAAGGGGTGGACGCGATCGTTCCGGAGACCCACCGGAAGCCCCCGTTCGAGGGTCTGGGGGTGGCTGGGGGCGGCGATCTGACGTGGCCTCATCCGTGGGGGGGGGCGGGGGGGCGGGGGCGGGGTGGGGGCGCGGCCTGGGCCGGGGTGGGGGTTGCCTTCCCCGGACGGCGGGCGGGGGGCGGAGGGGTGGAGGGGTGCAGGCTCTACCGTGGGCGGATGCCGTACTTCGACGCCGCGTCCGCCGCTCCTCTCCATCCCGTCGCCCGTCAGGCGCTGCTCGCCGCCCTCGACGAGGGGTGGGCCGACCCGGCCCGGCTCTACCGGGAGGGCCGGCGGGCCCGGCTGCTGCTCGACGCGGCACGGGAGGCGGCCGCGGAGGCGGTCGGCTGCCGCCCCGACGAACTCGTCTTCACCCCTTCGGGGACACGCGCGGTCCACTCGGGCGTGTCGGGGGCCCTCGCCGGGCGCCGGCGGGTCGGCGGACGGCTCGTCGTCTCGGCCGTCGAGCACTCCTCGGTGCTGCACGCGGGCGAGGCGCACGCGGCGGCCGGCGGGACGCTGACGGAGGTTCCGGTCGGCCGGAACGGCGCGGTGGACCCGGCGGCCTTCGCGGCGGAGCTCGGCGAGGGCGTCGCGCTCGCCTGCCTCCAGTCGGCCAACCACGAGGTGGGTACGGAGCAGCCGGTGGCCGAGGTCGGTGAGGCGTGCCGGGCGGCCGGGGTGCCGCTGCTCGTGGACGCGGCCCAGTCGCTGGGCTGGGGGCCGGTGCCGGAGGGCTGGTCGCTGCTCGCGGCGAGCGCGCACAAGTGGGGCGGGCCCGCGGGTGTGGGGCTGCTCGCGGTGCGGAAGGGCGTGCGGTTCGCTCCGCAAGGCCCGTCCGACGAGCGGGAGTCGGGCCGCGCGCCCGGCTTCGAGAACCTTCCGGCGATCGTCGCGGCGGCGGCCTCGCTGCGGGCGGTACGGGCCGAGGCGGCGGCGGAGGGCGCCCGGCTGCGGGCCCTCGTCGACCGGATCAGGGCGCGGGTGCCGGAGCTGGTGCCGGACGTGGAGGTGGTGGGCGACCCGGTGCGGCGCCTCCCCCACCTCGTCACCTTCTCCTGTCTGTACGTCGACGGGGAGACGCTGCTGTCCGAGCTGGACCGGGAGGGTTTCTCCGTTTCGTCCGGTTCGTCGTGCACCAGCTCGACGCTGACGCCCAGCCATGTGCTGCGCGCGATGGGGGTGCTGAGCGAGGGGAACGTCCGGGTCTCCCTGCCCGGCGGGACCTCGGAGGAGGACGTGGACCGCTTCCTCGCGGTGCTGCCGGGGGTGGTCGCGACGGTACGGGAGCGGCTGGGCGTGCCGTCGTCCGGCGCCGCGGTGCCGGACGGGGGCGGGGAGCTGGTGGTGGACGCGCGGGGGAAGCGGTGCCCGATCCCGGTCATCGAGCTGGCGAAGGTCATCGGGACGGTGCGGGTGGGGGGGACGGTGACGGTGCTCTCGGACGACGAGGCTGCGCGGCTGGACATTCCGGCGTGGTGCGAGATGCGGGGGCAGCGGTACGAGGGGGTGTCGCCGGAGCCGTCGGGGGGGCACGCGTACGTCGTCCGCCGCGAGTCGTAACCCGCCGCACCGTTGCGCGCCGCGCCGCCGCTTCGTCGCGTGCTGCGCCCGCCGCGCCCGCCGTTTCGTTGTGGGCAATCGTTCCGCTGGGGCGATGGGGGTCCCCCCTGCTCGAGCGAAGCCGAGAGCTTGGGGGAGGGTGGGCACAACGGAACGGCACCGTTCGCGGGTGCCTCCGCTTCCGAGCCTGGACCCGCACCGGTACGGCGGCGTCGCACGGGGTGCGGGTTCAGGCGCGGAAAGCCTGGGCGCGGCCGAGCGCGCCGTCCCGTGTGCCCACCCGTCCCGCCCTGCGGGACGCCTGCCCACACGGGGGGCCGGGAGAGCGCGCCGTCCCGCAGGCCGCGCCCGGTGCGTAGGCCGGACCTGGGGGTGGGCTCCGCCCTGCGGGACGCCTGCCCACACGGGGGGGTGTGGCGGCAGCACAGCGCGCCGTCCCGCAGGCCGCGCCCGGGCGTAGGCCGGACCTGGGGGTGGGGCTCCGCCCTGCGGGACGCCTGCCCGCACGGGGGCGCGGGGGCGGGGCCGTCAGGAGAGGTGGGTGTGGACTTCTGTGGCGGCTTCCTCGCCGTACGCCTTCGTGAAGCGGTCCATGAAGTTGGCGCGGCGCAGCGTGTACTCCTGCGTGCCGAGCGTCTCGATGACCAGCGTCGCCAGCATGCACCCGACCTGCGCCGCCCGCTCCAGGGAAACGCCCCACTGGAGGCCCGTGAGGAAGCCCGCGCGGAAGGCGTCGCCGACGCCGGTGGGGTCGACCTTGGCCTCCTCCTCCGGGCAGCCGACCTCGATCGCGGGCTCGCCCACGCGCTCGATGCGGACGCCGCGCGAGCCGAGCGTGGTGACGCGGTGGCCGACGCGGGACAGGATCTCCTCGTCGGTCCAGCCGGTCTTCGACTCGATGAGGCCCTTCTCGTACTCGTTGGAGAAGAGGTAGGTGGCGCCGTCGAGGAGGACGCGGATCTCCTCGCCGTCCATGCGGGCGATCTGCTGCGAGAAGTCGGCCGCGAAGGGGATCTCGCGGGCCTTGCACTCCTCGGTGTGGCGCAGCATCGCCTCGGGGTCGTCGGCTCCGATGAGGACGAGGTCGAGGCCGCCGACGCGGTCGGCGACGGCCTTGAGCTCGATGAGGCGGGCCTCGCTCATGGCGCCGGTGTAGAAGGAGCCGATCTGGTTGTGGTCCTTGTCCGTGGTGCAGACGAACCGCGCGGTGTGCAGGACCTCGGAGATGCGGACGGAGCCGGTGTCGACGCCGTGCCGGTCGAGCCAGGCGCGGTACTCGTCGAAGTCGTAGCCGGCCGCGCCGACCAGGATCGGGTTGCCGCCGAGCTGGCCCATGCCGAAGCAGATGTTGGGGCCGACGCCGCCGCGGCGGACGTCCAGGTTGTCCACGAGGAAGGACAGGGAGACCGTGTGGAGCTGGTCGGCCACCAGCTGGTCGGCGAACCGGCCGGGGAAGGTCATGAGGTGGTCGGTGGCGATGGAGCCGGTGACTGCGATACGCACGGCTGGGCGCTCCTGCGGAATCAAGAGGGGGCTGACGTTCCACGGTATCCGCTGCGGGGCCCGCTGCCGAACAGTGGAAACTACCCCAGAGTAGGGCTTTTCTCCGGAGGCGGGTGGTGCATACGGTGCGCCCATGACCACGTACCCCGCTCCTCGCGAGCGACACGAGTCCGATCTGAGCCTCGCCGAGCTGCGCGGGGCCAGTGCCCGGATGGTCCCGCACTGGGTGACGCCGGCCGATCCGGCGCCCGCCCCGGTCTCGCCCGCCTCGATCCACGGGGTGGTCGTCCCGGACGCCTCGGCGCGGCTGATCGCGGCCACCGCCGAGTACGGCGGCTGACGGACGGAACCGTCCGCGCCCCCGCCCCGTCCCACCGGTGTCCGATCGACACGAGGGAGCGTTGCGGTGAGCGGTACGGAGAGCGGACGCGGACGCGGACGGCGGACCGCGCTCGTCGCCACGGTGGCGGCGGGTGTGGTGCTGGCCGGCGGCGGCGGGTTGTATCTGACCGCCTCGGGTGACGAGGGGGCCGGTACCGCGTCGCGGGCCGCGGGCGCGCCCGTGCCGCCGCCCCTGCGGCTCGGGGGCGGGAGCGGTGGCACGGGCCCGGACGCGGGGATCGCGCCGGGCGAACCGGACCCGGGCGGCGGCCCGAGCGGGACGGTCTACAGAGCCGAGGGCCCACTCCCCCAGGGGCCCTCGTCGGCCGCGGTCCACCGGCCGGAGGGCCTGGTCACCTCGGAAGAGGTGACCAGGCTGGCCGCGGTGCTCGGGGTCGAGGGGCGCCCGGCGCTGGTCGGGGACGTGTGGACGATCCGGCCCGAGAAGGACGGCCAGGGGCCGCGCCTCGACGTGTCGCGGCAGGCGCCGGGGAGCTGGACGTACTCCTGGTACGACGGCGGTCCGGCCGGCGACAGCTGTCTGAAGGGCAGGGCGTGCCCGCCGCCGGGCGAGGCGAAGCCGCCGGCCAAGGGCAGCCCGGTGAGCGAGGCCGCGGCGCGGGCGGCCGCCGCGCCGGTGCTGAAGGTGCTGGGGCAGGACGACGCCAAGGTGTCGGCGACGCAGGTCATGAACGGTTCGGTGCGGGTGGTGAACGCCGAGCCGGTGGTCGGCGGGCTGCCCACCTACGGCTGGTCGACGGGGCTGCACATCGGTCCGGACGGGCGGCCGGTCGCGGGCAGCGGGACGCTGAAGGAGCCGGTGAAGACGGAGACGTACCCGGTGGTATCGGCGGAGCGGGCGCTGGCGAAGCTGAACGAGGAGTCGAAGGGGACCGGCCCGATCGGGATCGGCGGCTGTGCGACGGCGCCGCCCGCCGGGGAGCCGCAGGCGCCGGGCGAGCCCGGGAAGGACGCGCCCTGTCAGACGGTCGTGGACCTGGCCGCGCCGCGCGAGGTGCCGGTGACGAGTGCGGTGCTCGGCCTGGCGGCGACGGACACGGCGGACGGCCGGGCGCTCGTGCCGGCGTGGCTGTTCACCGCCGACCCGGCGGACTCCGCGCCGTACACGGTGACGTCGACGGCGGTGGCGCCGGAGTACGTGGTGCCGCCGGCGACGCCGTCCCCGGTGCCCACGCCCAGCGTGGAGGAGCCGGCCGAGGGGACGGAGCCGGTGCGGCGGATCGAGTCGTTCACGGTGCGGCCCGACGGGCGGACGCTGGCGCTGACCTTCTGGGGCGGGGTGTGCAGCACCTATACGGCGCACGCGGCCGAGGACGCGCGCCAGGTGCGGGTGCGGATCGACGACAAGCCGATCGATCCGGACCGGGTGTGCATCCTGGTCGCGAAGGAGGTCACCGTGGAGGTGGAGCTGGAGGCTCCGCTGGGTGACCGGCCGGTGGTGGACGCGGTGAGCGACGAGGCGCTGCCGCGCCGGTAGGGCTCAGGGGTACGGAAAAGGGCGATGGCCCGGGAGGTCGGTCTCCCGGGCCATCGCCCTCCGGTCGCCGCTGGCGCGACGGCCTAGCTGAACGAGTCGCCGCAGGCGCAGGAGCCGGTGGCGTTCGGGTTGTCGATCGTGAAGCCCTGCTTCTCGATGGTGTCGACGAAGTCGATGGAGGCGCCGCCCAGGTACGGGGCGCTCATGCGGTCGGTGACGACCTTGACGCCGTCGAAGTCCTTGACGACGTCACCGTCGAGCGAGCGCTCGTCGAAGAACAGCTGGTAGCGCAGGCCGGAGCAGCCGCCGGGCTGGACGGCGACGCGCAGGGCCAGGTCGTCGCGGCCTTCCTGGTCGAGCAGAGCCTTGACCTTGGCCGCGGCGGCGTCGCTCAGAAGGATGCCGTCGGTGACGGTGCTGGTCTCGTCCGATACGGACATCTACATCTCTCCCGGGTTGGTACGGAGACTGCTTGCCGACGGTTGAAACCGGCGGTGCCCCGGATTCATTCCGGGTCGAGTGGGATTTCCCGCGGGATTCCCTCCTTCATGCTCGCACACCCTGTCCAGAGACGCGGAAGGCGAATTCGTCACATCGACACTATGGCCATCGTCAGGATGACGTGAAGGGGTTATGATAGATAGCGTCATTTAGACGAAAAGGTTCCCCGAAGAAAGGGTGCGTGACGTGACCACCGCCCAGACCCCCCTGGACGTCCAGCCGACGCCGCTCGCCCTCCTGCTGCTCGGCCGCGAGGCCGACCCCAAGAGCGAGCGCGGCGTGGAGTGTCCCGGCGATCTGCCCTCTCCCTCCGACCCCGACCTGGTGGAGCGTGCCCGCGCGGCCAAGGAGAAGCTCGGGGACAAGGTCTTCGTCCTCGGCCACCACTACCAGCGCGACGAGGTCATCCAGTTCGCCGACGTCACCGGTGACTCCTTCAAGCTCGCGCGTGACGCCGCGGCCAAGCCGGAGGCGGAGTACATCGTCTTCTGCGGCGTGCACTTCATGGCCGAGTCGGCCGACATCCTCACCGGCGACGACCAGAAGGTCGTGCTGCCGGACCTGGCGGCCGGCTGCTCGATGGCCGACATGGCCACCGCCGAGCAGGTCGCCGAGTGCTGGGACGTGCTGACCGAGGCCGGGATCGCGGACATCACCGTGCCCGTCTCGTACATGAACTCCTCGGCCGACATCAAGGCGTTCACCGGCAAGCACGGGGGCACGATCTGCACCTCGTCCAACGCCGAGCGGGCGCTGAACTGGGCCTTCGAGCAGGGCGAGAAGGTCCTCTTCCTGCCGGACCAGCACCTGGGCCGCAACACCGCCGTCCGCGACATGGGCATGTCCCTGGACGACTGCGTGGTCTACAACCCGCACAAGCCGAACGGCGGGCTCACCGCCGAGCAGCTGCGGGCCGCCAAGATGATCCTGTGGCGGGGTCACTGCTCGGTGCACGGCCGCTTCTCGCTGGATTCGGTCGAGGACGTGCGCGCCCGCATCCCCGGCGTGAACGTGCTGGTCCACCCCGAGTGCAAGCACGAGGTCGTGGCCGCCGCGGACCACGTGGGCTCGACCGAGTACATCATCAACACCCTGGAGGCGGCCCCGGCCGGCTCCAAGTGGGCCATCGGTACGGAGCTGAACCTGGTCCGGCGTCTGGCGAACCGTTACGCCGACCAGGACAAGGAGATCGTCTTCCTCGACAAGACGGTCTGCTTCTGCTCGACCATGAACCGGATCGACCTCCCGCACCTGGTGTGGACGCTGGAGTCGCTGGCCGAGGGCAACCTGGTCAACCGGATCGAGGTCGACAAGGAGACGGAGTCGTTCGCCAAGCTCGCGCTGGAGCGGATGCTGGCTCTGCCGTAACGGTTCCCCGGAGCGGTACGCCGCGCTGCCGCGTACGCCCAACCGGTCCGTACGCCGAAGGGGCGCCCCCACCACCGTGGGGGCGCCCCTGCGCGCGTGCTAGGCGTTCACCGGTTCCTTCTGCGGCGGGACCTCGGCGCTCCCCGCCCTCTTCGCCGCCTTCTTCGCCGCGCGGCGCTCCTTGCGGAGTTCGACCATCGCGTAGAGCGTCGGGACGAGGAGAAGGGTCAGCACGGTCGAGGTGATCAGACCGCCGATCACGACCACGGCGAGCGGCTGGGCGATGAAGCCGCCCTCACCGGTGATGCCGAGGGCCATCGGGAGCAGGGCGAAGACGGTCGCGAGCGCGGTCATCAGGATCGGGCGGAGCCGGTGCCGGCCGCCCTCGATCACCGCCTCGACGACGCCGTACCCCTGGGCCCGGTACTGGTTGATCAGGTCGATCAGCACGATCGCGTTGGTCACCACGATGCCGATGAGCATCAGCATGCCGATCATCGCCGGCACGCCCATCGCGGTCCCGGTGGCGACCAGGAGACCGATGGCGCCCGTGGCGGCGAACGGGATGGAGACCAGCAGGATCAGCGGCTGGATCAGCGACCGGAAGGTCGCGACGAGCAGCATGAAGACGATCGCGACGGCCGCGAGCATCGCCAGGCCGAGGTTGACGAACGCCTCGTCCTGGTCCTCGGAGACACCGCCGATGGAGGCGGAGGCGCCCTCCGGGAGGTCGAGCTTGTCGATCTTCGCCTGGAGCGCGGTGCCGACGGCGCCGGTGTTGTCCGTGGTCGGCTTGGCCGTGATCGTCGCCGCGCGCGCCCCGTCGATCCGGGTCATGGAGACCGGGCCGGGGACGAGCTCCACGGTGGCGATGTCGCCCAGCTTCACCGGGCCCAGCGGCAGCGCCTTCAGCTCGGCGAGGGTGGTGGCCGGGGCGGCCGAGGTGATGAGGACGTCCCGCTCGGCGTCGTCGAGGGTCGCCTTGCCGGCCGGGGTGCCGCGGACGGCCTGGGCGACGATCATGCCGAGGGAGGCGCTGTCGAAGCCGGCGTCGGCCGCCTTCGCGTTGGCCTTCACGGAGATCCTCGGCACCGACTGGGAGAGGTCGCTCTGGACGTCGCTGACGTCCTTCAGCTCCGCGACCGCCTTCTGGACCTGGTCGGACGCCTTCTGGAGCAGCTCCCGGTCACCGGCCTTCACGACCACGCTCAGGTCCTGGCTCGCGAAGCCGTCGCCGGCCGCGATCGAGGTGTCGCCGATGCCGTCGAGCTTCCCGAGGCCCGCCTCGATGGCGTCCCGGGTCTTCTCGTACGAGGCGGACTCGTCCAGGGTGACCTGGAAGGACGCCTGGTTGGCGCCGGTGCCGCCGCCGAAGGCCGCCATGAAGCCGGAGGAGCCGACGGTGACCTGGTAGTCCTTGACGCCCTCGGTGTCCGCGAGGACCTTCTCGACCTTCTTCGCGGCCTCGTCGGAGGCGTCCAGGCTGGTGCCGGGGGCCAGCTTCTGCTTGACGGTCAGGACCGGCTGGTCGCCCTGGTCGAAGAAGTTGGTCTTCATCAGCGGCGCCATGGCGAAGGTGACGACCAGGACGACGAGGGCGATGGCCACGCTGGTGAGGCGGCGGCGGGTGGCGAACCGCAGCACCGGCACGTACGCGCGCTGGAGCCGGCTCTTCGCCTCCTTCTCCTCGGCGAGCCTGCGGGCCTCTTCCGGGTCGCCCGAGGTGCCCTTGGGGGCGCGGAGGAACCAGTACGAGAGCACCGGGACGACCGTCAGCGACACCAGCAGCGAGGCCAGCAGGGCGGCCGTGACGGTGAGGCTGAAGGAGCCGAACAGCTCGCCGACCATGCCGCCGACCAGACCGATCGGCAGGAAGACGGCGACGGTGGTGAGGGTGGAGGAGGTGACCGCGCCGGCCACCTCCTTCACGGCGGTGACGATCGCGGACTGGCGGTCCTCGCCGTAGCCGAGGTGGCGCTTGATGTTCTCCAGGACCACGATCGAGTCGTCGACGACCCGGCCGATGGCGATGGTGAGCGCGCCCAGCGTCAGCACGTTGAGGGAGAGGTCGCGGGTCCACAGCACGATCAGGGCGAGGACGACCGAGAGCGGGATGGAGACCGCGGTGACCAGGGTCGAGCGGATCGAGGCGAGGAAGACCAGGATCACCAGGACGGCCATGACGAGGCCGAGGGCGCCCTCGGTGGTGAGGCCGGAGATCGACTTGGCGACGGCCGGGCCCTGGTCGGAGACGACGGTCAGCTCGGCGCCCGCGCCCAGCTGCTTCCGCAGCTCGGGGAGCTTCTTCTCGACGGCCTCGGAGATGGCGACGGCGCTGCCGTCCTTGTCCATGGTGGCCATGACGGCGAGGCTGGGCTTGCCGTTGGTGCGGGTCAGGGAGACCCGGGCGGACTCCTCCTGGGTGACGGTGGCGACGTCGCCCAGCCGGACCGCCTTGCCCTGGGCGGGCTTGATCCGCAGGTCCTGGATCTGCTGGAGCGAGGTGTAGCCGCCGCCGACCTGGACGGTGCGGCTCTTGCCGGCCTCGGAGAAGGATCCGGCGGGCATGACGGCGCCGCCGGACTGGAGGGCCTGGGCGAGGTTCACCGTGGTCAGCCCGGCCGCGGCGAGCTTCGCCTGGTCGGGGGTGACGGAGACCTGGAGGTCCTGGACGCCGTCGACGCTGACCTGGCCGACGCCGTCGATGTCCTCCAGGGCGGGGACGACGGTCCGCTCCAGCTGGTCGGCGAGCGCCTGCTGGTCCTTGTCGGAGGTGGCGGCGAGGACGACGGTCGGGATGTCGTCGGTCGAGCCGGCCACGACCTGCGGGTCGACCGTCTCGGGCAGCATGGCCCGGGCGCGGTTGACGGCCTGCTGGACGTCGGCGACGAGCTGCTTGGTGGACTCGTCCCCGAAGTCGAAGGAGGCCATGATGACGGCGCTGCCCTCGGAGGCGGTGGACGTGATGCCCTTGATGCCGTCGACGGCCTTGAGGTTGTTCTCCAGCGGCTCGACGACCTGCTTCTCGACCACATCGGGAGAGGCGCCCTGGTAGGGGGCGATGACCGAGACCATCGGGAGCTCGATCGAGGGGAACAGCTGCTGCTTCAGCTGGGGTATCGCGATCAGTCCGAAGACGATGGCGACGATGGACATCAGCCCGATCAGGGCCCGTTGCGCGAGGCTGAATCTGGACAGCCAGGACATGGGGTCTCTCTTCTGTGGCGTACTCGTCGGCAGGCGGCGGGCAGCCAGGAGCGCCCCCCAGCCCACAGCATCGGCCACCGGCGGGCGGATCGCGTCGGCCCCGGGGCGGGTCTGCGCCGGGGCGCGTACCGCGTCCGCAGTACGCCGCCGGGCGGGGTCACTCCCCCCTCGGGCGGACCAGGCCGGTCTCGTAGGCGGTCACCACCAGCTGGGCGCGGTCGCGGGCGCCGAGCTTGGCCATCGTGCGGTTGACGTGGGTCTTCACGGTGAGCGGGCTGACGTCGAGCCGTTCGGCGATCTCGTCGTTGGAGAGTCCGCCGCCGACCAGGACGAGGACCTCGCGCTCGCGGGCGGTGAGCGCGGCGAGCCGTCCGGCGTCCGTCGGGCCGCCCCCGGCGACGGGCGGCGGGGCGGCGCTCTGGGCGAGGAAGGTCGCGATCAGGCCCTTGGTCGCGGCCGGGGAGAGCAGTGCCTCGCCCGCGTGCGCGATCCGGATCGCGCCGAGCAGTTCGTCCGGTTCGGCGCCCTTGCCGAGGAAGCCGGAGGCGCCGGCGCGCAGCGACTCGACGACGTACTCGTCGATCTCGAAGGTGGTGAGCATGACGATCCGGACCTGGGCGAGCTCGGGGTCGGCGGTGATCATGCGGGTGGCGGCGAGGCCGTCGGTGCCGGGCATCCGGATGTCCATGAGGACGACGTCGGGCCGCTCCGCGCGCGCGAGGGCGGCGGCCTGGGCGCCGTCGGCGGCCTCGCCGACCACCTCCATGTCGGGCTCGGAGTCGACGAGCACCCGGAAGGCGCTGCGCAGCAGGGCCTGGTCGTCGGCGAGCAGTACCCGGATCGTCATCTGTCGTCCTCCCGTGCCTCCCAGACCGTCCCGAAGGGCAACGGCAGTATCGCCTGGACCCGGAAGCCGCCGCCGTAGCGGGGTGCGGCGGTGAGCCCGCCGCCGAGGGCGGTGACCCGCTCGCGCATGCCGAGCAGGCCGTGGCCGCCGGAGGGCTCGGAGACCGGCCCCGCGGACGGGGCGCCGTCGTCCAGGACGGTGATCTCGACCGTACGGCCCACGAGGACGACGCTCACCTCGGCGCGGGCGTCCGGTCCCGCGTGCTTGCGGACGTTGGTCAGGGCCTCCTGGACGATCCGGTACGCGGCGAGGTCGACGGCCGCCGGGAGCTGCCGCCCGCCGTCGGAGCGGGCCAGCGAGACGGGCAGGCCGGCCTTGCGGAAGCTGTCGAGGAGCCCGTCGAGGACGGCGAGGCCGGGGGCGGGCTCGGTGGGCGCCTCGGGGTCGCCGGACTGGCGGAGCAGGCCGACGGTGGCGCGCAGCTCGTCGAGGGCGGAGCGGCTGGCCTCGCGGACGTGGGCGAGGGCCTCCTTGGCCTGGTCGGGGCGCTTGTCCATGACGTGGGCGGCGACCCCGGCCTGCACGTTGACGAGGGCGATGTGGTGGGCGACGACGTCGTGGAGGTCGCGGGCGATCCGGAGCCGTTCCTCCGCGACCCGGCGGCGGGCCTCCTCCTCGCGGGTCCGTTCGGCGCGCTCGGCGCGCTCCCGGATGGCGTCGACGAAGGCGCGGCGGCTGCGGACGGCGTCGCCCGCGGCGGCGGCCATGCCGGTCCAGGCGAAGACCCCGAGGTTCTCCTGGGAGTACCAGGGGGTGGGGCCGAAGGCCATGGCGGCGAAGGCGAGGGCGGTCATGGTGGCGAGGCCGACCCGCCAGGTGGTGGGGCGGTCGGTGCGGGCGGCGACCGTGTAGAGGGCGACGACGGCGCTGATGGTGACCGGGGCGGGCCGGGTCTCGCCGAGCAGCTCGACGAGGGTGAGCCCGGCGGTGAAGGCGAGGACGACGAAGGGCCGGCGGCGGCGGAGCACCAGGGCGACGGCGGCGGCGGTCATCATCACGACGCCGAGCGGGGTGGGGGCGCGGTCGCCGAAGGTCGGCCCCGTGGCGCTGCCGTGGGGGTCGGTGAAGGAGGCCGCGATCATCGCGAGGAGTACGCCGAGGGCCAGGACGGCGTCGAAGGCGAGGGGGTGGTCGCGGAAACGTTCGCACAAGGGTGCTGCGAAGCCTGGTCCGGTGCGGGTCACCCCGAAACGGTACGGCGTGGTGCCGGGTGATCGGGCGGCGGGCGCCGTCCGGGCGGCCCCTCCGTCCCGTGGGGCGGAGGGGCCGGATCCGTGTCAGCCCGGGATGAGGCCGTCGTCCGAGAGCATCTCGCGGACTTCCGCGAGGGAGGCGTCGGGGGACGGGAGGATGAGCTCCGAGGGTTCGAGGGCGTCGTCCGGGAGGGGGGTGCCCAGACGGCGGACGGCGTCGAGGAGGGCGCCCAGCGTGCGCCGGAAGCCTTCCTCGTCGCCCGACTGCATCTCGTTCAGCAGCTCGTCGTCGAGCTTGTTCAGCTCGACGAAGTGGCTGTCGGCCAGCTCGAGCTGGCCCTCCCCCATGATCCGTACGATCATGACGCCGTCCTTGCCTACTGCTTGTCGAAGCGGGGGTGGGGCTGCTGCTGGTCCTGCTGCGCGGTGCCCGTGGCGCCGCCCTCCAGGGCCTGCTGCTGCGCCGAGGGGCCCCCGGCCAGCTCCGCCTTCATGCGCTGGAGCTCCAGCTCGACGTCGGTGCCGCCGGAGAGGCGGTCCAGCTCGGCCTGGATGTCGTCCTTGGCGAGGCCCGACTGGTCGTCGAGCGCGCCGGAGGCGAGGAGCTCGTCGATGGCGCCGGCGCGGGCCTGGAGCTGGGCGGTCTTGTCCTCGGCCCGCTGGATGGCGAGGCCGACGTCGCTCATCTCCTCGGAGATGCCGGAGAAGGACTCGGCGATCCGGGTCTGGGCCTGGGCGGCCGTGTAGGTGGCCTTGATGGTCTCCTTCTTGGTGCGGAAGGCGTCGACCTTGGCCTGGAGGCGCTGCGCCGCGAGGGTCAGCTTCTCCTCCTCCCCCTGGAGGGTCTGGTGCTGCACTTCGAGGTCGCTGACCTGCTGCTGGAGCGCGGCCCTGCGGGACAGCGCCTCGCGGGCGAGGTCCTCGCGGCCGAGCGCCAGCGCCTTGCGGCCCTGGTCCTCCAGCTTGGAGGACTGGCCCTGCAGCTGGTTCAGCTGGAGTTCCAGCCGCTTGCGGGAGGTGGCGACGTCGGCGACGCCCCGCCGCACCTTCTGCAGCAGCTCCAGCTGCTTCTGGTAGGAGTAATCGAGGGTCTCGCGCGGGTCCTCGGCCCGGTCAAGGGCTTTGTTCGCCTTCGCGCGGAAGATCATCCCCATACGCTTCATGACACCGCTCATGGGCTTCGCGCGCCCCCTTCTGACGGACTTGGCACCAGCTCTTCGTCAGGATCCACAGTACGGTCCCTGCCTCCATTACCGCACTGTTCGGAGCGGGATGCGCTCCTCCCCAAGGACGACTTGGGGGTCCTCCCGTCTCCGGCGGGAGGAGTAGACGGATCTCCGGGAGACCCTGGCGGCGGCCGTCCCCGTCTGCTCGATTCCCCCCGGATCCGGTACCGGATCCCGTGTGTCCCCGTGTGCGTACCGGTTACGACGCCGGCTGTGAGCGGATCGTTCCCTCCCGGACTGGGGTTCCATGCCCGCCACCCCGTACCCTTGGGTTTTGTGTTCCGTAGCCGTTCGAAGGATGAGAAGGCCCCCACCGAGAAGGTGACGGCGGACCTCTCCAAGCAGCCCCGCGACCCCGAGGCCCCCAAGGGCCGCCCGACCCCGAAGCGGAGTGAGGCCCAGACGCAGCGTCGTCGTGCGCAGTCCGTCCCGCTCGACCGCAAGGAGGCCGCCAAGCGCCAGCGTGAGGCGCGGCGAGCCGACCTGACGCGACAGCGCGAGGCGCTGAACAGCGGTGACGAGCGTTATCTGCCGGCCCGTGACAAGGGACCGGTGCGCCGATTCGTGCGCGACTTCGTCGACTCGCGTTTCGCGATCGCCGAGTTCTTCCTGCCGATGGCCGTGGTCATCCTGGTGCTGTCGCTCTTCGGCAACGCCAACCGCGCCCTCCAGAACATCTCGCTGCTGCTCTGGCTCGGTGTGATCGTCCTGATCATCATCGACTCGATCGGCATCTGGATCCGGCTGAAGAAGCAGCTCAACCAGCGCTTCCCGAACGAGTCGAAGCGCGGCGCGATCGCGTACGGCCTGATGCGCACGCTCCAGATGCGCCGTCTGCGGCTGCCGAAGCCGCAGGTCAAGCGCGGAGAGCGGCCCTGAGCGCGGACGGCTCGGCCTCCGGCGGCCATGCCTTCGGCACGGACGCCACCGGGACGGGTGGTCCTGTGCTGCCCGCCGTCGTCCACTGGCCCGCCGGTCACGGCGGGCTGCGCGACACCATCCGGCAGGAGATCGTCGCCCGGCAGGTCGACGAGCAGATAACCGGCCGCTACCCCGTGGGGCAGCGGCTGAGGATCCTCGACGCGGGGATGGGGGCCGGTACGCAGGCCCTGCGGCTGGCCCGGGCCGGGCACACCGTCACGGGCCTGGAGTCCGATCCCGAGCTGCTGAAGGCGGCCCGGGAGTCGCTGGCGACCGAGCCGGCCGGGATCCGGGAGCGGGTCCGGCTGATCGAGGGCGACGGGCGCGAGACCGGCGTCCACTTCCTGCCGGGCAGCTTCGACGTGGTCCTGTGCCACGGGGTGCTGATGTACGCCGACGAGCCGGACGCGCTGCTCGCGGGTCTGGCCCGGATGCTGGCCCCCGGCGGCCTGCTCTCCCTGGTGGTACGGAACGCGGACGCCCTCGCCATGCGGCCGGGGCTCGCCGGGGACTGGACGGGCGCGCTGGCGGGCTTCGACACGGACGTCTACCAGGACGACGAGGGCGTGAAGGTGCGGGCCGACCGGCTGGACTCCCTGATGGCGACGCTCGCGGGGATCGCGGCGCCGCTGCACGCCTGGTACGGGGTGCGGGTCTTCACCGACGGCGTCCCCGCGGAGGCGGGCCTGCCGGCGGCGGAGGAGCTGGAGCGACTGCTCGCCGCCGAGGAGCGGGCGGGCCGGACCGATCCGTACCGGCGGGTGGCGGCGCTGCTGCACCTGTGCGGGGTGCGGGGCTGAGCCCGGAGCGCGACGCGTGCGCTTCGCGCACGTACGACACTTCCCCTACGGCCGGGGGCCGGGGCGCCGACGCGGCGCGCTGGCCCCCGCGTTTCTTTCCCCGGCCCCTCCCCTGCCCCGTCCGGTGCGGGGTACGCCTGATCGGCGGCGCCCGCCGGGACGGATGAAAGGTGCGGAACGGATACTCCGGACATGGATGTCTCCCGCGCCCCTCGGGGTCGTGCCCGCCGTCTCGCCCTTCCCCTCGCCGCGGGCGTCTGCGCCGCCGCCGTACTGACCGCCGGCTGCTCCGCGGACTCCGGGCCGTCCGCCGCGGCCGGGCGGACCACCGCGCAGGCGGCGCCGCGCGCCGCCAACGAGCTCCAGGACGACTACCAGGCCGTGATCAAGGACGTGCTGCCGTCCGTGGTGCAGATCGACGCCTCGGAGGGGCTGGGTTCCGGGGTGGTCTACGACGACCGGGGGCACATCGTCACCAACGCGCACGTGGTCGGCGAGGAGCGGGCCTTCCGGGTCACCGCCGCCACCGGCGGGCAGCCGGTGGCGGCCCGGCTGGTCGCCACCTATCCGGAGCAGGACCTCGCGGTGATCCGGCTCGAGTCGGTGCCCGACGGGCTGAAGCCGGCCCGCTTCGGCGACTCGGCGGCGGTCGAGATGGGGCACATCGTGCTGGCGATGGGGTCGCCGCTCGGCCTGTCCGGCAGCGTCACCCAGGGCATCGTCTCCGCGACCGGCCGCACGGTCAGCGAGGGCCGGAACGGCGGCGGCACCGGCGCCACGATCGCCAACATGGTGCAGACCTCGGCGGCGATCAACCCCGGCAACAGCGGGGGCGCCCTGGTGGACCTGGACGGGCAGGTCATCGGCATCCCGACGCTCGCGGCGACCGACCCGGCGATGGGCGGCGGTTCCGCGCCCGGCATCGGCTTCGCGATCCCGGCGTCGATGGTGAAGACCGTCGCCGACCAGATCATCAAGGACGGCAAGGTGACCGACTCGGGCCGGGCGGCCCTCGACATCACCGGCCGGACGGTCCTGAACGACGACTACGAGCCGGCCGGCGTGGCGGTGGTGGAGGCCGAGGCGGGCGGCGCGGCGGCGGAGGCGGGGCTGCGGGCGGGCGATGTGATCACCCGGCTCGCCGACGACGACATCACGACGATCACCTCCCTCGCGGAGTCCCTGGCGGCCCGCCGCCCGGGCGACGTCGTCTCCGTCTCGTACGTCCGGGGCACCGAGACCCGCAAGGCGGAGGTGACGCTCGGGGAGATGTGACGGGGCGGAGGGAGGGGGCGGGGTACGGGGAAGGGGCGGCGCGCGGGCGGGGGCGAGACCCGGTGGGTCCCGCCCCCGCCCGCCGGCGGCCGATGCCATCGGGCGACCGACGCCGTCAGGCAACCACTGCCCTTGGACGGCCGATGCCGTCAGACAACCGACGCAGTCGGGCGCAGCCATGCCGTCGGGCGGCGCCCTCGACGACCGCCCCTCAGACGACCACGCCGTCAGGCACGCGCGCTGCCTCGGACGAGCGTGCCGTCAGGCGGGACCGCCGCCCGCGGGCGAACGCGCCGGCGGGCGCGGGCGGCGGCCTCGGGTGCCACGTTTCCTCAGGCGGCCTTCGCCGTCGGGCGCCCGGTCCCGTCGAGCGCCGAGCGTCAGGCGCCCTCGGCGTTCAGGGGCATCGGGCCGTAGATCTTCGTGGTGTCCTCGGAGAGGGTCACCTGGTCCGCGCCGCCGGCGAGGAGGTCGCGCCAGTGCTCGCCGAGCCAGCTCTCGGCGTCGCCCTGGGTGGTGAACTCCTCCGGCGTCACCACCGGGGCGACCTCCGTGCCGTCGGACTTCTCGAAACGCCACGTCCATGCCATGTCCGCCTCCTGGGCTTCACCGGATGATCGGTTTCCTGCCCGCAGAGTAGCCGGGCGCGCACCGCGCGCGGGGGCGCGGGAGGATCAGTGCGTGGAACTGACTCTGCTCGGCACCGGCTCCCCGCTCGGCCTGCCCCGCCCCGACTGCCCCTGCGCGGTGTGCGCGCGCTCCCGCGGCACGCGCGCGCGTGCGGCGACCGCGCTGCTCGTGGACGGCGCTCTGCTGCTCGACCTCACCCCGGGGGCGGCGCTCGCCGCGGCCCGCGCGGGGCGTTCGCTGGTGGGGGTGCGGCAGGTGCTGCTGACCCATCCGCACGACGGTCCCGCGGTGGAGGTGCCGGCCGGGCTGCCGACGGCCGGGCGGGTGCCCGACGGACGGGAGTTGACGCTGATCAGCGGGCACCGGGTGCGGGCGGTGGCGATGGACTCGCCCGGCACCGGGTACGAGGTGGTGTCGGCGGACGGCGAGCGGCTGCTGTACCTGCCGCCGGGCGGGGCGCCCGCCGGGCTGCCGGAGAACCACCAGGAGCCGTACGACCTGGTGGCGGCGGACGTGACGGGGCGGCCGGACGCGCTGGCGCGGCTGCGGGCGACCGGCGCCGTGGGGCCGGGCACGGAGGTGATCGCCGTCCATCTGGACCACGACGCGCCGACCGGGGCCGAGCTGGACCGGCGGCTCGCGGCGGCCGGGGCGCGGGCGGTGCCGGACGGGACGGTGCTGTACCTGGGCGAGTACCACGAGCTGCCGGAGGTGCCGCGGCGGACGCTGGTGACCGGCGGGGCGCGGTCGGGGAAGTCGGTGGAGGCCGAGCGGCGCCTGGAGACCTTCCCCGAGGTGGTGTACGTGGCGACCGGCGGGACCCGGGAGGGCGACCCGGAGTGGGCGGAGCGGGTGGGCCTGCACCGGGAGCGGCGGCCGGGCTCGTGGCGTACCGAGGAGACCACCGACCTGGTGCCGCTGCTCGCCGGGGAGGGTCCGGCGCTGCTGATCGACTGCCTGTCGCTGTGGCTGACCGACGTCATGGACCGGGTGGGTGCCTGGGACGACGGCGTCTGGGAGGAGAGCGGGCGGGCGGCGCTGCGGGAGCGGACGGCGGAGCTGGTGGCGGCGCTGCGGGCGACCCGCAGGACGGTGGTGGCGGTGACGAACGAGGTCGGTTCGGGAGTGGTGCCGGCGACGGCGGCCGGGCGGCGGTTCCGGGACGAGCTGGGGCGGCTGAACGCGTCCTTCGCGGAGGAGTGCGAGCAGGTGGTCCTCGTGGTCGCCGGTCAGGCGCTGGTGCTGCGCGGGTAGGGTGCTGATCCCGATGGCCCCTGCCCGATCTCGCTGATGTCACAAGGCGGAACCCCGATGGACGACCAGCTGCACTCCCTGAATCTCGACGACTTCTCCGATCTGATCGAGCGCCCCGACGGCGGGATCCGGCGTGACGCCGAGGAGCGCCGGGAGCGGCTCGCCGTCCGCCCGGGCGCGCTCGGGCGCCTCGACGAACTGGGCGAGTGGCTGTCCGCGGCCCAGTCGGCGGTGCGGGTGCGGGCGATCGAGCAGCCGAAGGTGGTCGTCTTCGCCGGGGACCACGGCATCGCCGCCTCGGACGTGTCGGGCCGTCCGGCCGGCACCGCCCACGTCCTGGTGCGGGAGCTGCTCGACGGGGCGAGCCCGCTCGCGGTGCTGGCCCGCTCGATGGACGTGCCGGTACGGGTCGTGGACGCGGGGCTCGACTGCGACCCGGGGCTGCTTCCGGAGGCGGTGACCCGGCACCGGGTGCGGCGCGGCAGCGGCCGGATCGACGTCGAGGACGCGCTGACGCCGGAGGAGACCGAGGCGGCGGTGCGGCTCGGCATCGCGATCGCCGACGAGGAGGCCGACTCGGGCACCGATCTGGTGGTGCTCGGCGATCTGAGCGTGGGCGGCACGACCCCGGCGTCGACGCTGATCGCGGCGCTGTGCGGGACGGACGCCTCAGTGGTGACCGGGCGCGGCGGCGCGGGGATCGACGACCTGGCGTGGATGCGCAAGTGCGCGGCGATCCGCGACTCGCTGCGGCGGGCGCGGCCGGTCCTCGGCGACCAGCTGGCGCTGCTCGGCGCGGTCGGCGGGGCGGACCTGGCGGCGGCGACCGGTTTCCTGCTCCAGGCGGCGGTGCGGCGGATGCCGGTGATCCTGGACGGGGTGGTGGGCGCGGCCTGTGCGCTGGTGGCGCAGCGGGCGGCGTTCCGGGCGCCGGACTGGTGGCTGGCGGGCCAGGTGTCCGGGGAGCCGGCGCAGGCGAAGGCGCTGGACCGGATGGCGCTCAACCCCCTGCTGGATCAGGGCGTCCTGGTGGGTGAGGGAACCGGGGCACTGCTCGCGCTTCCCCTCGTCCGGGCCGCGGCGGCACTCGCCGCCGAGCTGCCCGAGCGTCCGGAGCCGACCACTCCGGACGAGTCCGTCCCGGCCGGGGCGGTCTGAGGGGACGGCGCGACTCCATCGGTGAGGCCCGGAGGCGGCCGCCCGCGACGCGCGGGTGGCCGCCTCCGGCGTCGCCGCACGGGAAGCGATGCCCCATATGATCGCTTTTCATGGGAGAGGTCCGCTTGTCCGCCGAAGGAACGCCCCAGGGCACCGACCGCTCGCGGCGGAGTGCCGCGTTCGCCGTCTGGTACCTCCGCGTCGTCACGTTCATCAACCTCCTGAGCGCCGTCTGGGTCTCCTTGGGGCAGGACCTGCGACGGCACAACGAGGACGACTACTTCACGCCGTACATGCTCACGGCGGGCTTCGCCTCCGGCGTCTTCACCCTCTTCCTGGCGGTCACCATGCGCCGCCGCAAGCGGGCCGCCTGGATCCTCAACACCGTGCTGTGCGGCGTCTTCCTGCTGCTCTTCGCGCTGGTGATGTTCTTCCCCGAGGTTCGGCAGCACGCCCAGAACTGGATCTCGCTGGTCCTGACCGCCGCCTTCTTCGTCTCCCTGATGCTGGGCCGCAAGGAGTTCTACGCGAAGGGCGACCGCTCCAACCCGCTGCTCGCCGCGGTGGTCGCGGTCGGCGGTCTGCTCGTCACCTCGCTGCTCGCCGCCCTGCTCGTCACCGTCACCAACACCGCCGCCGGGCACGCCACCTTCCTGGAGCGGTGGCGGTACGGCGTGATGCGGCTGATCACGCTGGCCGCCGACGACTCGCGGTTCCCGACGATCACCACCCCGGGCTGGGTCGACGTGGTCATCAACGTGATGTCCACGCTGCTGCTCTTCGCGGTGCTGTTCGCCGCCTTCCGGTCCCGCCGGGCGGTGGACCCGCTGACCGAGGGGGACGAGGAGCGGCTGCGGGCGCTGCTCGACAAGCACGGGGACCGGGACTCGCTCGGCTACTTCGCGCTGCGCCGCGAGAAGAGCGTGGTCTGGTCGCCGAGCGAGAAGGCGGCCGTCGCCTACCGGGTAGTCGGCGGGGTCTCGCTGGCCTCCGGCGATCCGATCGGCGACCCGGAGGCGTGGCCGGGGGCGATCGAGCCCTGGCTGGCCGAGGCCCGCGAGCACGGCTGGATCCCGGCGGTGATGGGCGCGAGCGAGGAGGCCGGGGTGATCTACGCCCGGCACGGCCTGGACGCCCTGGAGCTGGGCGACGAGGCGATCGTGGAGACCGACGAGTTCACCCTGGACGGGCGGGCGATGCGGACGGTCCGACAGGCGTTCAACCGGGTGAAGCGGGCCGGGTACGAGGTGCGGATCCGGCGTCACGAGGACATTCCCGCCGAGGAGATGGCGGAACTGCTGCGGAAGGCGGACGACTGGCGGGACGGGGCCACCGAGCGCGGCTTCTCGATGGCGCTCGGCCGGCTCGGGGACCCGCGCGACGGGCGGTGCGTGATGCTGGAGTGCACCGACGGCACCGGAGAGCTGCGGGCGCTGCTCTCCTTCGTGCCGTGGGGGCCTAAGGGGCTCTCGCTGGACCTGATGCGGCGGGACCGCGACTCCGAGAACGGGCTGATGGAGTTCATGGTGATCGAGCTCCTCCAGCGCGCGAAGGAGATCGGGATCACTCAGGTCTCGCTGAACTTCGCGATGTTCCGGTCCGTCTTCGAACGCGGCTCGAAGCTCGGCGCCGGCCCGGTGCTGAGGATGTGGCGCTCGCTGCTCAGCTTCTTCTCCCGCTGGTGGCAGATCGAGTCGCTGTACCGCGCCAACGCCAAGTACCGACCGATCTGGGAGCCCCGCTTCATGCTCTTCGAGAAGAGCGCCGACCTGCCGCGCATCGGCATCGCCGCCGGCCGCGCCGAGGGCTTCCTGGAGGCCCCGGGGCTTCCCAAGTGGATGCACCGCAAGCACCTGGAGAGCGGGAGGTGAGCGGCGCGGTCCGCCGGTTCGCCCACCGCGAGTGGGGGCCTCTGTTCGGCACCCTGCGGCGGGAGCTGACGGCCCGCCGGTGGGCGGCGGTCCCGCTGACGCTGACCGCGGTCTGCCTCACCGCGCTCTTCCAGTTCGTACAGAACCAGGACTGGGGGTACGGGCCGGTGCAGGCGATCGGCGCGGTGCGGGCCGAGGACCCGCTCTGGCTCGCCCTGCTGCGTACCCCGCTCTCGCTCTTCGTCCCCGCGCTCGACCTGCCCGTCTGGGGCGCGCTCGCCCAGGTGCTTCTGGTCTTCGGGATCGCGGAGCTCTGTCTGGGCCGGTGGCGGACGCTCGGGATCGCCTACCTGGCGACCCTGTGCGGCACGCTGTACGCGCGCGTGGGCATCGCGCTGGGCCCCGGCACCCCGCTCGGCCTCCCCGCCTCCGACGCGCACGTGGTGGACACCGGCCCGTCGGCGGCCGTGGTGGGCCTCGCCGTCTACGTCTGCTGGCGGCAGCGGGCGTACTGGACGGGGGGCGCGGTCGTCCTGGCGATGGTGATCGAGGTGATCGTCAAGCCGAACCTCGCGGGCAAGGAGCATCTGGCGGCCATCGCCGGCGTCCTGGTGCTGATGGCGGTGCTGAAGTGGCGGGAGCGCGGTCAGGACCGGGTGGAGCCCCGGCCGGGGACGCGCTCCTGGAAGCCGCCGATCAGGTCCTGAGCCTTCCGCCGCACCCGGGTCCAGCGCTTGTCGTGCCGGTAGGCGCGGACGGTGCCGCGGGCCCGGGAGCGGTGGCGGCGCCGGTAGAAGTGCCGCCACCACCAGGAGCCGGGGCGGGCCAGCCGGACGGCGCCGACGATCGCCACGAAGGGCACGAAGACGCCGATCAGCGCCATCCGCAGCTTGCCCTTGACCAGGGTGACCAGGATGAGGAGGAAGTTCAGGACCAGGGTGAGGATGAAGCTCACCCGGTCCTGCCGCTCCTCCTCGGTGACGTCGTTGACGCCGAGCGGGGAGAAGCCGCTGAGCGGCAGCAGCATGAGGGCGGCGGTGAGGACGACGACCTCGACGCTCTGCCGCCCCTCCTCCGACCAGTACACGTCGTCCAGATGGAGGATGAGCGCGAACTCGTCCAGGACGAGTCCGGCGCCGATCCCGAAGACGACGGCGAAGGCCGCCGCGCCGAAGCCGTGCCGGCCGCTGGCGACCGCGCCGAAGCCCCCGAGCACGGTGAGGACCACGCCGGGCACCACGTGGTGGATGTGCAGCCCGCCGGCGGAGGAGACGTTCCGGAAGGGGCCCTTGCCCGCGCGGATGAGCCGGGTGACCGTCCGGGTGATGAGGAAGGTGAGGACGAAGGAGGTCAGCGCGAGCAGCATCGGGAGCTTCCCCGGCTCCAGGATGTTGCGGGAGAACCAGTGACCCATGCCACCCCGTTCCGATATGACCCATACGCACCCATACGTATCGACATGCGCAATCTACCGTCCGCGACCGGCGATTACCCTGCCCGGATGGACGGCCTGCGTTTCGCCTTCGGGACCCTCACCGTGTTCCCCACCCGCATCACCCGCTGGGACCGGGACGCGGCACGCGCCGGCATGCTCTGCGCCCCGCTCGCCGGACTCGCCGTCGGTCTCGTCGCCGCGGCGGCCGGCGGAGTGCTCCTGCCGCTCGGCTCCGGGCCGCTGACCGCCGCCGTCGTCACCGTCGCCGTCCCCGCGCTGCTCACCCGCGGGCTCCACCTCGACGGCCTCGCCGACACCGCCGACGGGCTCGGCAGCGCCAGGCCCGCCGACGAGGCGCTGCGCATCATGAAGCAGTCCGACATCGGCCCGTTCGGCGTCATCGCCCTGGTCCTCGTCCTGCTCGCGCAGGTCGCGGCCGTGTACGAGCTGTACGGGGAGGGCTGGGCGCACGGCGCGTTCGCCGTGGTCCTCGCGGCCACGGTCGCCCGGCTCGCCCTCACCCACGCCTCCCGGCAGGGGGTGCCGGCGGCCCGCCCCGAGGGGCTCGGCGCGATCGTCGCCTCCACGGTGCCGGTCCGGTCCGCGACCCTCTGCACCGCCGCCGTCCTCCTCCTCGCCGCCGGCGCGGGCCTGCTGCTCTCCTCGTACGACGCCGTCCACGCGGTCCTCGCCGCGGGCGCCGGACTCGCCGCCGCCGCCCTCCTGCTGCGCCGCTGCGTCCGCCGCCTCGGCGGTGTGACCGGCGACGTCTTCGGGGCGGTGGAGGAGACGGCGGCCACGGCGACGCTGGTGGCGCTGACGCTGGGCTAGCAGGCCCGGCGCCAGGCCCCCAGCTCGTACTTCTTCTCGATCGAGCTCAGGCCCAGCTCGCGGCTGCGGGCGCAGAAGGCGGCGGCGGACAGCTCGTACTCGGCGTGGAAGACCGGCTTGTCCGCCGCGACGAAGGGGGCGAGGCGGTGGCACTCGTCGTACTGGGCGCACTGCTCGTTGACCGCGAAGTCGAAGTCGCCGAGCAGCTCCGGGATCTGGTCGAGGTCGTTCTTGAGGCCGACGGCGAGACCGCGGTCGTGGGCGAGGCGGGCGATCAGCCGGTTGTAGCGGAGCTGGTCGGCGGCGGTCAGCGGGAAGCCGGTGCGGTTGGCGTAGCCGTCCATGTTGTCGGGTTCGACGGCGTCGAAGCCCTTGGCCCGGCACATCTCGATCCGTTCGGCCATCAGGGGTTCGAGGACGTCGGTGCGGCGGATGTCGAGCCAGCGCTCGCCCTCCCAGCCGTTGCCCTCGCCGAGGACGGCGGCGGGGAAGCGTCCCGCGTCGGGGCGGAACTCCTCCCAGGCGCCGGTGGAGAGGTAGCAGATCACCTTCCGGCCGCGCCGGTGCAGGTCGGCGACGGTGTCGGCGGAGTGGTCGAAGCCGTCGATGTCGTAGACGGGGACGTCGACGGTCGGGTCCAGCTTCCCGCTCAGCTGCCACTGCCAGGCAAGCCCCGCCTTCGGGCGCCAGCGCTCGCCGTCCGGCTTGGGGTCGGGGGCGGAGCCCGTGGTGCAGGCCGTGGCGAGGAGGAGCAGGGCCGCGAGGAGCGGGAGGAGGCGTCTCATCGGGCGGGCTCCGGGAGTCCGTGCGGCAGGGTGCCCCAGGGGTGGGCGCCGGCGCCGGGGACCGCGCAGTGCACCTCGGTCGCGGGGCGGAAGCCGGGCGGGGCCGCGTAGACGAGGTGGCAGTGGTGCGGGGCGGCCGGCGGGTCGGGGGCGCGGTAGCTGTCCCAGGGGCCCTCGAAGGTGACCAGCAGGTCGGCCAGTTCGGCGTATCCCTCGTCGGGCCGGGTGCCGTGGTTGAGCACCAGGGTCTTGGCGCCGGCGGCGCGGGCGGCGACGGCGAGCCGCCGGTAGTGCGGCAGGGCGTCGGGCGCGGTGGCCACCTGGTCGAGGAAGGCCCCGTCGGCGCCGTACCAGTCGCGGTGGCGGAGCAGGTCGGTGACGACCTCGGCGTGCGGGCGGCGGCCGTAGGCGGTGTCCGCGTAGCCGAGGATCCGGACGCCCGCGGCCCGCAGCCGTCCTGCCACCTCCGCGAAGGCCGGGTCGGCGGCCTCCCCCGCGCCGTTCGCCGGGTTGAGGACGACGCCGTGGAGGGCGGGTGCGGCGGCGACCAGGGCCGCCCACTCCTCGGGCCGGTCGGTGGGGTGCTCGTAGAAGGGCACCAGGAGGGAACGTTTCACTCGCCGTGTCTCCTAAGCGCGGTGGGCGGTGGGTCGTACCAGCAGAACATGGCTGAGGACGGCCAGCACGGCCGCCGCTCCCCCGGCGGCGAGGGGGCCCGCCGCCGGCTGGAGGGTCTGCGCGGCGGCGGCCAGCAGACAGACGGTCGCCGCGCCGAGGACGGCGCCGAACGCCTGGAGGAGCAGTCCCAGCCAGAGCACCGTGCCGATGAGGAGCAGGGCGAGCAGCCGGTCCGGGGTGGGCCAGGGGGTGCCGGGCCACAGCAGGGTGGCGGCGGCGGTGAGGGCGAGCAGCGCGGTCAGATAGCCGCCGAGGCAGCCGAGCAGGGTGCCGGTGACGGCGCGGCGGAAGGCGCGGGCGGTGGTGAGGGTCCGCAGCCGGGCGAGGCTGCCGCCCCGGAAGCGGTGCAGCAGCCATTCGGCGGGCCCCATGGAGAGGGTGAGCGCGATGACCGCGCCGGTGCCGGTGGCCAGGGAGTCGCCGAGCCCGGCGTGGAGCACGAGGACCCCGCTGCCGAGGCCGAACAGGCCGTACGGGACGGAGGCCGCGAGCGGCGGTCCGCCGCGTCCGGCGGCGCCCCGCGCGGCGCCGGGGCGCAGCGTCCGGGCGGCGACCAGGCAGGCGGCGGTGAGCGAGACGGCGGGCAGCGCGACGCGGAGCGGGTCGGGCAGGTCCCAGCGGAGGGCGGGGAGGGCGCCGAGCAGCGGCAGCAGGGCGGCGAGCAGGGCCCGTTCGCGGCCGAGGACGAGGAGGACGGTGGCGGCGGCGAGGTAGAGGGACTGGCCGGCGGCGAAGAGGGCGGCGGGCAGTTCGCCGTCGCGGGCGGCGGCGACGGCGACGGCGGTGCCGGCGAGCGCGCCGGCGGGGGCGCCGGTGAGCAGGGCGCGGGCGGCGGCGGCCCGGTCGCCGAGGCCCAGCCAGGTGTGGGCGCGGTGGGAGAGGGCCTGGTTCCAGACCCAGCCGGTGACGGCTCCGGCGAGGAGCGGGAGGGTGCCGGAGGGCAGCCCGTACGGTCCGGGGGCGCCGGCGAGCAGGGGGCCGGCCAGGAGGTAGGCGAGGCCGGGGAGGGCGAAGACGAGACCGCGCAGCAGACAGCCGCCGAGCCCGGCGAGCCCGGCGAGGCGGCCGGGGCCGCGCGGCTCCGGGCGGGGCGGTTCGGGGTGGCGCCGCTCTCCGCGCGCGTACAGGTCCTCGGCGAGGGCGAAGGAATCGTTCCGCCCGTAGGCGAGGCGGATGTGGTCGTCGGTCATGCCGTCGGCTTCGAGGAGCGCGGCGATCTCGTCGGGATGGACGGCCGCCGCCACGAACGCGTCGAGCCGGAGGGCGAGTTCGTCGAGGGGGTCGGCGGCGGTGGCGGGTGGCGCGGCGGGCGTCGTACTGGGCGCGGACGCTGTGCCGGGCGACGCGGGTGCGGGGGCGGACGCCGTGCCGGGCGACGCGGACGCCGTGCCGGGCGGCGGGGGGTCGGCGGGGGACGGTGGTGGGGCCTGGTGTCGGGGGCGGGGCGGGGACGGCAGGGGTGGGGAGGTGGTCGGGGGTTTCAGCCAGAGGGAGCCGCTCATGCCGGGGTGCCTTCCGGGACTCGGGGCGCGCCGCGGCGCGGGGACGGGATGGAGACGCGCAGCGGCGGGGCGGCGACGGCGGGCCCGGGGACGCGGGGGGCGGCGAGTTCGCGGTAGATGCGGCGGAAGCCGTCGACCGAGCGGTGCAGGGTGAACTCGTCGATGACCCGCTGCCGGGCGCGCCGGCCGAGGTCGGCGCGGCGGGCGTCGTCGCGAAGGAGGGCGGAGACGGCGGCGGCCATGACGGCCGGTTCCCGGGGCGGGACGACGACGCCGGTGTCGCCGACCGCCTCCCGTACCCCTCCGACGTCGGTGGAGACGGTGGCCCGGCCGCAGGACATGGCCTCGATGAGGGAGAAGGGGAAGCCCTCGCTGATGGAGGAGAGCATCACGACGCTGCCGGCGGCGTAGGCGGAGGGCACGTCGGTGACGCGGCCCTCGAAGGAGACGCCGTCGGCGACGCCGAGTTCGGCGGCGAGCTTCTCCAGACGGGTGCGGTAGTCCTCGTTGCCGGCGGGGACGGGGCCGAAGAGCCGGAGCCTCAGTTCGGGGAGTTCGGCGCGGGAGATCGCGTACGCCCGGATCAGGGTCTCCAGGTCCTTGATCGGGTCGACCCGGCCGCACCAGCTGAGGGTGGGCGTCTCCGGTTCGGGTCCCGCCTCGGGGAAGAGGGCGGGGTCGACGCCGTTGTAGACGGTGCGGATGCGGTCGGCGGGGGCGCCGCCGCGCTCCTCCCAGCGCCGGTTGTACTGGTTGCAGGGGGTGATGAGGTCGGCCTGCCGGTAGCCGAGGGAGTTCAGCTCGCGGTAGAAGCCGAGCAGGAGGGCCTTGACGGGCCAGCGCTGGGCCTCGGTGCGGTAGCCGAGGTAGCGCTCGCGGAGGTAGATGCCGTGTTCGGTGAGCAGGAAGGGCACCCCTTCGAAGTGCTGCGCGGCGAGCGCGGGCAGGGTGGCGAGGCCGCTGGAGACGGCGTGCGCCACGCTGCCGTCGGCTATCCGGGCGCCGAGCGGCCGCAGGGCGTGTTCGAGCAGGTCGGTGGCGGTGAGGGCGTCGTGGACGGTGGGCCCGGCGGCACGCGTCGGCAGGTGCGGCATGGTCCAGATCCACATGAGGGAGCGGAGGGCCGCCTCGGAGCGGAGGGCCGGGGTGAGCCGGCCCTCGCGGGCGAGGGCGGCCAGCTCGTAGAGGCTGCCGGCGAGGTCGTGGCCGGCGTCCGGGTCGAGCAGGGCGAGCAGGAAGTGCTCGTAGACGGCGAGGAAGCGGCGGCGTTCGCGCCCCCGCGGGGGCCGGGGCGCGCGGCGGGGCGCGGCCGGTCCCCGCGGGTGCCCCCACAGGGGGAACGCGGTGTGCCGGGTGATGTTGGGCGGCAGCTCCCAGGTGACGGGTTCGCGGCCGCTGCCGGTGAGGGCGAGGATCTCGAAGGTGACCTCGGGCATGCCTCGGACGAGCTGGTCGCACCAGGTGCTGACGCCGCCGTGGACGTGCGGGTAGGTGCCTTCGGTGAGCATGGTGACGTGACGGCCACTGCTCGGCATGGTGTGTGTTCCCCCCAGGACGTGCTGGTCAGGCGGTCGGGAGCTGGAGTGTGACGGAGGTCTGGAGCAGTTCCGGCGCGGTCCAGGCGGAGCGGCTGCCGGCGTAGGCGGTGCCGAAGGCGGTGGTGCCGAGCAGGAGTCGCTTGCGGGTGCCCTCGGGGGCGGTGACGGGGATCTGGACGCCGGCGGGGGCCTTGACCGTGACGGTGTCTCCGACGCGGTACGCGGTGACCTTGCCGGCGGCGAGGGCCGCGTCCCAGGCGTCGCGGCGGGTCAGCTCGGTGCCGACGTCCTTCTGGCGGGGGTTCACGATCGGGGTGTTCGCGGCGAAGAGGCCCCGGTAGTCGGCGAGGATCCGGTCGAGGACCGGGTAGAGGAGGCGCTCCTCGGCCAGGTTGGACTGGTGGACGTAGTGCGGGCGCGGGTCGTTGGCGACGACGTGGCCGAGGGCGATGCGGGCCTCCTGCGGGGCGATGTACTCCGCGTATCCGGTGGCCGGGTCGAGCGGGGCGGGCAGGCAGGTGGAGGCGGGGTTGGTCTCGCAGGCGCCGCTGCCGCCCTGGGCGCGGGAGGTGTAGATCCAGTTGTACTCGTCGGTCATCTCGGCGGCGGTGCCGACGTTGTAGTACACGTTCATGGGGTGCCGGGGCACGGTCTTCGCGGCGCCGACCGCCCGCTGGCGGGGTTCGCGGGAGTTGTCGCTCGCGATCGCCTTGACGCCGTTGTCGGCGAGGGCTCCGGCGAGGTTCGGATTGTCCGCGGGCTGCTGGGGCAGGGTCTTGAGGCCGGAGTGCTCGCCGGTGACGAGTTCGGAGCGGTCGACGGAGATGCCCTTGCGGGCCGCCCAGTCGAGGTTGTCGCGGATCTGTGCGGACAGCTCGGCGCGGCTGACCCAGAGGGTGGCGCCGGAGGCGTTCTTCGCGCACTGCCAGGGGACGGTGGTGTTGTCCTGGACGCAGCCGAGGTAGGGGTGGGTGTAGGTGTGGTTGATCCAGCGGTACTGGGCGCGGTCGGCGATCAGCCGGGCGGCGAGCGGGTCGCTGCCGCCGTGCTCGACCTTCCACTGCTCGCCCTGGCCGCCGTTGTAGACCATGTCGAGGGTGAAGCCGGAGGACTTCTGCCAGGCGGCGGCGTACACGGCGTCCGCGGCGGTCATCCGGATGGGGTTCTCGGCCTCGCCGTCGCCGCCCACGCAGTCGAAGTCGCCGGGGGTGCAGTCGCGGACGGTGTCCCAGCGGGCGTCGGGCGCGAAGACGTCGTCGACGTGGACGGAGAGGTAGTTGCGGGACTGTCCGAGGTGGACGCCCTGGGTGAGCCAGTCGACGATGCCCCGGGCGAGGGCGCGGAACTGCCGCTGGTGCTGGTTGTAGGCGAAGGTGACGACGAGTTCGCGGCGCCCGTCGGCCGCGTACTCGCCGACCAGGCTGGCCCGGCCGCCGGAGCCGGCGCTGTCGACGGGGATGTCGACGTAGCTGGTGAAGCCGGCCCGGGGGCGGCCCGCGTAGCCGTAGCTCTCGGAGATCGCCGGGTCGTTGTCCTCGAAGGCCAGGCTGCCGGCGAGGTAGCCGAAGGGGCCGGCCTTCCCGGCGGCGGTGACACCCGCGGTGACGCCGTCGAGGACGCCGGACCAGCCGCCCTCGCTGGTGTAGTCGAGGCCGACGCCGGGGTGGGACCAGGTGTACGCGTCGACCTGCGGGATCCCGAAGGCGCGCTCGTACGCCTGGAGGGCGGTGTGCTCGGCGGAGTCGGGGCCGAAGGCGGTCTCGTGGGGCAGGACGACGCCCTGGTACTTGGCGCGGGGCCGGCCGTCGACCGTGTCGCTGAGGAAGCCGGCGGTGAGGACGGGCCGGTTCGGGTCGTTCAGGTCGAGGGTGCGGTACGGGACGCCGGAGCCCTTCAGCTCGGCGGTGATCGCCTCGACCGCGCTGCCGCCGTCGTCGACGACCAGGACGGTGAGGTCGATCCGGGGCGCGGGGGCGGCGGCGGCCTGCGCGGACGGCACGACGGTGGCGAGGAGCGCGGCGGCGGCGAGCGCCCCGGCGGTGCGGCCGGCCCGGCGCGGCACCCCCTTGTTTCCGGACTTCCTCGGCGCGGTCGCGGGCATGCGGGATCTGTTCGCGGGCATGGTGTGGTGTCCCCCCTCGGCAGGTCTCCGGACGGGGGAGGACCTGTGGAGATGAAGCGCGGGCGCGAGTGCCGCCCTTGCGTGAACGAGGCGAGTGTGGCGGCGGCGCGGGAGCCGGAAGGACAAACATGAAAGAGACACCACGGATGAGTGAATCGAAGCCGCGGTGAGCGAACCGGGTGAGCGAGCGTAGGCTCGTTCTCGGCGCTCATCGGGCCGAAATACGATGCGGCGGGCTCGGTCGGCCCACCCCTCGACCGCCACAGAACTCAATGGAAGCGAGAATTCACCACCGTGACTGCTCTCACTCTCAGCACTGCCGGAGCGGCGACGCTGCGTGCCGACGCCCTCGTCGTCGGCGTCGCGAAGTCCGGGAAGACGCTCGTCGTCGCCCCGGGCGCGGAGGCCGTCGACAAGGCGTTCGACGGCCGGCTCGCCGCCGTCCTGGAGACCCTGGGCGCCTCGGGTGGAGAGGGTGAGGCGACCAAGCTGCCCGCGCCCGCCGGCCTGAAGGCCCCCGTCGTGCTCGCCGTCGGCCTCGGCTCCGCCCCCGAGGACGGCGAGTCGTACGACTCCGAGACCCTGCGGCGCGCCGCCGGCACCGCCGCCCGCGTCCTCTTCGGCTCGAAGAAGGCCGCGTTCGCGCTGCCGATCGCCTCGGCCGAGGACGCCGGCGCGATCGCCGAGGGCGCGCTGCTCGGCGCCTACTCCTTCGACGCCTGGAAGGAGGACGTCAAGGACGCCAAGAAGCCGCTGGCCGAGGTGGCGCTGCTCGGCGCCAAGCCGCGCGACAAGGCCCACAAGGCCGCCGCGGACCGCGCCCTGGCCGTGGCCGAGGAGATCAACCGCGCCCGCGACCTCGTCAACACCCCGCCGAACGGCCTCAACCCGGCCGGCTTCGCCGCGATCGCCCAGGCCGCCGGCAAGGACCACGGCCTGAAGGTCCAGGTCCTCGACGAGAAGGCGCTCGCCAAGGGCGGCTACGGCGGCATCCTCGGCGTCGGCGCCGGCTCCGAGAACCCGCCGCGCCTGGTCAAGGTCGCCTACACCCACCCGAAGGCGGAGAAGTCCCTGGCCCTGGTCGGCAAGGGCATCACCTACGACTCGGGCGGCATCTCCCTGAAGCCGGCCGGCCACAACGAGACGATGAAGTGCGACATGGCCGGCGCCGCCGCCGTCCTCGCCGCCGTCGTCTCCGCGGCCCGCCTCGGCCTGGAGGTCAACGTCACGGCGTGGCTGGCCCTCGCCGAGAACATGCCGTCCGGCTCCGCCACCCGCCCGGGTGACGTGCTGCGCATGTACAGCGGCAAGACCGTCGAGGTCCTCAACACCGACGCCGAGGGCCGGCTCGTCCTCGCCGACGCGATCACCAGGGCGTCGGAGGAGCACCCGGACGCGATCGTCGACGTGGCGACCCTGACCGGCGCGATGATGCTGGCGCTCGGCAACCGCACCTTCGGCATCATGGCCAACGACGAGGACTTCCGTACCTCGCTGCACGAGGTCGCGGAGGAGGTCGGCGAGCAGTCCTGGCCGATGCCGCTCCCCGCCGACCTGCGCAAGGGCATGGACTCCCCCACCGCCGACATCGCCAACATGGGCGAGCGGATGGGCGGCGGCCTGGTCGCCGGCCTGTTCCTCCAGGAGTTCGTGGGCGAGGGCATCACCTGGGCCCACCTGGACATCGCGGGCCCGGCCTTCCACGAGGGCGCCCCGTACGGCTACACCCCCAAGGGCGGCACCGGCTCCTCGGTCCGCACCCTGGTGCGCCTCGCCGAGCTGACGGCGGCCGGCGAGCTCTGAGCCCGCCCGCACCCCAGGAAGGCCCCGGACGCCTCGGCTCCGGGGCCTTCCCCGTGCCCGCGCCGCTGTTCGCTGCCGACGAAATCCGTAGGTTCGTACGCCCTGGTGGGCGCCCGGACGGACGATCGCCCGGTCTCATCCACCGGCCCCGCGTCCCGCCATCCGTCAACAAGTGCGAAGATGGGTTCTCGGCAGGACAGGGCCCCCACCACAGGGCCGAAATAATGCGGCCGGACACCGGAGCCGCCGCCCGGTCATCGACGACCGGCGACGAGCGCACATGCATGGAGGACGTGACGTGGCGAACGACGCCAGCACCGTTTTCGACCTAGTGATCCTCGGCGGCGGTAGCGGCGGTTACGCCGCGGCGCTGCGCGGAGCGCAGCTGGGCCTGGACGTCGCACTCATCGAGAAGAACAAGCTCGGCGGCACCTGCCTGCACAACGGCTGCATCCCGACGAAGGCCCTGCTCCACGCCGGCGAGGTCGCCGACCAGGCGCGCGAGGCGGAGCAGTTCGGTGTCAGGGCCTCCTTCGAGGGCATCGACATCAAGGCCGTGCACAAGTACAAGGACGACGTGATCTCGGGCCTCTACAAGGGTCTCCAGGGTCTCGTCGCCTCCCGCAAGGTCACCTACATCGAGGGCACCGGCCGCCTGTCCTCCCCGACCTCCGTCGACGTCGACGGACGCCGGGTCGAGGGCCGCCACGTCCTGCTCGCCACCGGTTCCGTGCCGAAGTCCCTGCCCGGCCTGGAGATCGACGGCAACCGGATCATCTCCTCCGACCACGCCCTGACCCTGGACCGCGTCCCGGAGTCGGCGATCATCCTCGGCGGCGGTGTCATCGGCGTCGAGTTCGCCTCCGCGTGGAAGTCCTTCGGCACCGACGTCACGGTCATCGAGGGCCTGAAGCACCTCGTCCCGGTCGAGGACGAGAACAGCTCGAAGCTCCTGGAGCGCGCCTTCCGCAAGCGGGGCATCAAGTTCAACCTCGGCACCTTCTTCCAGAGCGCCGAGTACACCGAGAACGGCGTGAAGGTCACCCTCGCCGACGGCAAGACCTTCGAGGCCGAGGTGCTGCTCGTCGCCATCGGCCGCGGCCCGGTCTCGGCCGGCCTCGGCTACGAGGAGCAGGGCATCGCGATGGACCGCGGCTACGTCCTGGTGGACGAGTACATGCGGACCAACGTGCCCACGGTCTCCGCCGTCGGCGACCTGGTCCCGACGCTCCAGCTGGCGCACGTCGGCTTCGCCGAGGGCATCCTGGTGGCGGAGCGCCTGGCCGGTCTGAAGACCGTCCCGATCGACTACGACGGCGTGCCCCGGGTGACGTACTGCCACCCCGAGGTCGCCTCCGTCGGCATCACCGAGGCCAAGGCCAAGGAGATCTACGGCGCGGACAAGGTCGTCGCCCTCAAGTACAACCTCGCGGGCAACGGCAAGAGCAAGATCCTCAAGACCGCGGGCGAGATCAAGCTCGTCCAGGTCAAGGACGGTGCCGTGGTCGGCGTCCACATGGTCGGTGACCGCATGGGCGAGCAGGTCGGCGAAGCGCAGCTGATCTACAACTGGGAGGCGCTGCCGGCCGAGGTCGCGCAGCTCATCCACGCCCACCCGACGCAGAACGAGGCGCTGGGCGAGGCCCACCTGGCCCTGGCCGGCAAGCCTCTGCACTCCCACGACTGACGCTCACGTCACTCACAGGGCGCGACGACCAACTTCCGCAATTCGTTAGGAGCAACTGAAACCATGTCGGTTTCCGTAACCCTGCCGGCGCTCGGCGAGAGCGTCACCGAGGGCACCGTCACCCGCTGGCTCAAGGCCGAGGGCGAGCGCGTCGAGGCGGACGAGCCGCTGCTCGAGGTCTCGACCGACAAGGTCGACACCGAGATCCCCGCCCCCGCCTCCGGCATCCTGGCCTCCATCAAGGTGGCCGAGGACGAGACCGTCGAGGTCGGCGCCGAGCTCGCCATCATCGACGACGGTTCCGGCGCCCCCGCCGCCGCCCCGGCGCCCGCCGCCGAGGCCGCTCCGGCTCCGGCCGCCGCCGAGGCCCCCGCCGCCGCTCCGGCCCAGGAGGCCCCGGCCGCCCCGGCCGCCGAGGCCCCTGCCGCCGCCCCCGCCGGTGCCGCCCAGGGCACCGACGTCGTGCTGCCCGCGCTCGGCGAGTCCGTCACCGAGGGCACCGTCACCCGCTGGCTGAAGTCGGTCGGCGAGACGGTCGAGGCCGACGAGCCTCTCCTGGAGGTGTCCACCGACAAGGTCGACACCGAGATCCCCGCCCCCGCCTCCGGCGTTCTCCTGGAGATCGTCGTCGGCGAGGACGAGACCGCCGAGGTCGGCGCCAAGCTGGCCGTCATCGGCGCCGCGGGTGCGGCTCCGGCCGCCCCGGCCCAGGAGGCCCCGGCCGCCCCCGCCGCCGCTCCGGCTCCGGCCGCCGCTCCGGCTCCGGCCGCGCCCGCCGCTCCGGCCCCGGCCCCCGCGCCGGCCGCCCCGGCCGCGCCCGCCGCCGCTCCGGCTCCGGTGGCTCCGGCCGCCCCGTCGATCGCCCCGGCGGTCGTCACCCCGGTCCCGGCCACCCCGGCTCCGGCCGCCGCCCCGGCCCCGGCCGAGGACGGCGCCTACGTGACCCCGCTGGTCCGCAAGCTCGCCACCGAGAACGGTGTCGACCTGGCGACCGTGAAGGGCTCCGGCGTCGGCGGCCGCATCCGCAAGCAGGACGTCATCGCCGCCGCCGAGGCCAAGAAGGCCGCCCCGGCCCCCGCCGCCGCCGCTCCGGCCGCCGCCGCGAAGGCCCCGGCCCTCGAGGTCTCCCCGCTGCGCGGTCAGACCGTCAAGATGACCCGCATGCGCAAGGTCATCGGCGACAACATGATGAAGGCGCTGCACAGCCAGGCCCAGCTGACCTCGGTCGTCGAGGTCGACATCACCAAGCTGATGAAGCTGCGCGGCCGTGCCAAGGACGCCTTCGCCGCCCGTGAGGGCGTCAAGCTCTCCCCGATGCCGTTCTTCGTGAAGGCGGCGGCCCAGGCGCTGAAGGCCCACCCGGTCATCAACGCCCGGATCAACGAGGACGAGGGCACGATCACCTACTTCGACTCCGAGAACATCGGGATCGCGGTGGACTCCGAGAAGGGTCTGATGACCCCGGTCATCAAGGGCGCGGGCGACCTCAACATCGCCGGCATCTCCAAGAAGACCGCGGAGCTGGCGGCCGCCGTGCGCGCCTCCAAGATCACCCCGGACGACCTGGCCGGCGCCACCTTCACCATCTCCAACACCGGCTCGCGCGGTGCGCTGTTCGACACCGTCATCGTCCCGCCGAACCAGGTCGCCATCCTGGGCATCGGTGCCACGGTGAAGCGTCCGGCCGTCATCGAGACCGCCGAGGGCCAGGTCATCGGCATCCGCGACATGACCTACCTGTCGCTCTCGTACGACCACCGTCTGGTGGACGGCGCCGACGCCGCCCGCTACCTGACGGCCGTCAAGGCGATCCTGGAGGCCGGCGAGTTCGAGGTGGACCTCGGCCTGTAAGGCGCGATGAGGCTTTCCGCCTCGGAGGCAACGTAACGAGCCTCACCAGCGGTGTCCCCGTCCGGATGTGTGTCCGGGCGGGGGCACCGCCGTATTGTCTAAGGGTCACGAAACTCCCGGAGGAGCCGTTCCATGACCGTCCCCGTCGTCCACTCGCTGCGCGAGCAGATCCGCGAGCACATCGTGGAGGGGATCGTCAGCGGCCGCTGGAAGCCGGGAGAGCGGATCGTCGAGCGCCGGATCGCGACCGAGCTGGAGGTCTCCCAGACGCCCGTCCGCGAGGCGCTGCGCGAGCTGGAGTCGCTGCGGCTGATCGAGTCGGCGCCGAACAAGGGCGTCCGGGTCCGCAATCTGACCGCGGCCGACCTGGAGGAGAGCTACCCGGTCCGGGCCGGTCTGGAGCAGATCGCCGCCGAGCTGGCCGCGCCCCGGCTCTCGGCCGACTGCTCGACCCTCGAACCGCACGTGGCGGCGCTGTACGAGGCGGACGCGACCTCCGACGGCACCGCGCAGGTCCGGCACACGGTGGCCTTCCACCGCGAGCTGGTGAAGGCGGCCGGCAACAGCGTGCTCCTGCACACCTGGGAGGGCCTGGGCATCGAGGTGTTCACCGCCCTGTCGATCCGGTGGCTGGGCACGGTGCAGAAGTCGTACGCGGAGGAGCACCAGGAGCTGGTGGAGGCGTTCCGCCGGAGCGATCCGAACATCGGGGCTCTGGTGAAGGCCCACGTGCTGGGCTGCGCGCCCCGCGCCTAGTCGTTCTCGCAGGTCAGAGCCCCGCTGCGGCGGGGCTTCGGTCGTTTTCGCACCGTTCGAAAAGTCGGCACCCGGTGCCCTCTTTCGCGGCACCCTGTGCCGACTTTCTCGATCTGAAGAGGTTTCCGGCTTCAACCCTTTGATCGATCATCGATCGGCGGTTTACAGTCTTCGACGGGCCGCCACCCGGCCCTCCGCCCTGTCCTGCCAGACAAGGCACTCGTTTTTATCTCCACCCCCATCTGTCCGGAAGGCGGCGATCATGACCGATCCCGTAGGCAAGATTCCGAGCGAGCTCGACCAGCTCCCGGACCGTGACACCGAGGAGACCGCCGAATGGGCGGCCTCCCTGGACGCCGTCACCAAGGCCGCCGGCCCTCACCGGGCCGCCTACCTGATGCGCCGGACGCTCCAGCACGCCGAGGGCGCGGGCCTGGCCCTGCCCAAGCTGCTGGAGACGGACTACCTCAACACCATCCCCACCTCCTCCGAGCCCGTCATCGACGGCGACGAGGAGCTGGAGCGGAAGATCACCGCCTGGAACCGCTGGAACGCGGCCGCGATGGTCACCCGCGGCTCCAAGCACGGCGTCGGCGGCCACATCGCCACCTTCGCCTCCGCGGCCTGGCTCTACGAGACCGGCTTCAACCACTTCTTCCGCGGCAAGGAGGGGGACGGCTCCGGCGACCAGCTCTACATCCAGGGCCACGCCTCCCCCGGCATCTACGCCCGCGCCTTCCTCGACGGCCGCCTGGACGAGTCGCACCTCGACAACTTCCGGCAGGAGTCCGGCGGCAACGGCCTGCCCTCCTACCCGCACCCGCGCCGCCTGCCCTGGCTGTGGGAGTTCCCCACCGTCTCCATGGGCCTCGGCCCGCTCTCCGCGATCTACCAGGCGCGCTTCAACCGCTACCTGACCAACCGCGGCATCAAGGACGTCTCCGCCTCGCACGTGTGGGCGTTCCTCGGCGACGGCGAGATGGACGAGCCCGAGTCGACCGCGGCACTCGCGCTCGCGGCCCGCGAGGGTCTGGACAACCTGACCTTCGTCATCAACTGCAACCTGCAGCGCCTCGACGGCCCGGTCCGCGCCAACTTCAAGATCGTGCAGGAGCTGGAGGCCCAGTTCCGCGGCGCCGGCTGGAACGTCGTCAAGAGCCTCTGGGGCAACGCCTGGGACGAGCTCTTCGCGCTCGACACCACCGGCGCCCTGGTCCGCCGCCTCCGCGAGGTGCCGGACGCGCAGGTCCAGACGTACCAGACCCGCGACGCCGCCTACATCCGCCAGGACTTCTTCGGCAAGGACCCGGAGCTCGCCGCGATGGCGCAGCTGCTCTCCGACGACAAGATCCTGGAGTGCTTCCACCTCTCGCGCGGTGGCCACGAGCCGCGCAAGGTGTACGCCGCGTACAAGGCCGCCCTGGAGTTCAAGGGCGCCCCGACCGTGATCCTGGCGCAGACCGTCAAGGGCTTCACCCTGGGTGAGGGCTTCGCGTCGAAGAACGCGAACCACCAGATGAAGAAGCTGACGACGGACGAGTTCAAGAACATGCGTGACCTTCTTGAGCTGCCGATCTCGGACGCGCAGTTCGTCGACGGCGTGGTGCCGTACGGCCACCCGGGCGCCGACTCCCCCGAGGTCCGCTACCTCCAGGAGCGCCGCGCGGCCCTCGGCGGCCCCGCCCCGGCCCGCCGCGTCCACCCGGTGGCCCCGCTCCCGGCGGCGCCGGAGAAGGCGTTCGCCTCCTTCGACAAGGGCTCCGGCTCGCAGTCGGTCGCCACCACGATGGCCTTCGTCCGGCTCGTGAAGGACCTGGTCCGCGACAAGGAGACCGGCAAGCGCTGGGTCCCGATCGTCCCGGACGAGGCCCGCACCTTCGGCATGGAGTCCCTCTTCCCCTCGCTCGGCATCTACTCGCCGAAGGGCCAGACGTACGAGCCGGTCGACCGCGACCAGCTGATGTACTACAAGGAGGCCGTCAACGGCCAGATCCTGAACGAGGGCATCACCGAGGCCGGCTCGATGGCCGACTTCATCGCCGCGTCGACCGCGTACTCCACGCACGGCGAGACGATGATCCCGTTCTACATCTTCTACTCGATGTTCGGCTGGCAGCGGACCGCCGACCAGATGTGGCAGCTCGGCGACCAGCTCGGCCGCGGCTTCCTCGTCGGCGCCACCGCCGGCCGCACCACCCTGACCGGTGAGGGCCTCCAGCACGCCGACGGCCACTCCCCCGTCATCGCGGCCACCAACCCGGCGGCGCTGACCTACGACCCGGCGTTCGCCTACGAGGTCGCGGCCATCGTCAAGGAGGGTCTGCGCCGGATGTACGGCGAGGCCGCGCCGGGCGAGGACCAGGACGTCTTCTACTACCTGACGGTCTACAACGAGCCGATGCCGCAGCCGGCCAAGCCGGGCCACGCGGGCGTCGACGAGGGCATCGTCAAGGGCCTCTACCGCTTCAACACCGCCGAGTCGGCCGGGGTGACCGTGCCGGCCAATGCCCCCCGGATCCAGCTGCTCGGCTCGGGCACCGCGATCCACTGGGCCCTGGAGGCGCAGAAGCTGCTCGCCGAGGAGTGGGGCGTGGCCGCCGACGTGTGGTCCGCCACCTCCTGGACCGAGCTGCGCCGCGACGCGCTGGAGGCGGACGCCGCCCTGCTGCGCGGCGAAGAGCGCGTCCCGTACGTGCGCCAGGCCCTCGCGGGCGTCGAGTCGCCGGTCCTGGCGGTCTCCGACTACATGCGCCAGGTCCCGGACCAGATCGCGCAGTGGGTCGAGCAGGACTACTCGTCGCTGGGCGCCGACGGCTTCGGCCTCTCGGACACCCGCGCCGCCGCCCGCCGCCACTTCGGTGTCGACGCGCAGTCGATCGTGGCCGCGTCCCTGGCCCAGCTCGCCCGCCGCGGCGAGGTCCCGGCCACCGCGGTGAAGGAGGCGCGCGAGCGCTACGGCCTGTAAGGGCCGACTGTCGGTACCGGCGCGCATGATTGCCTCATGCGCGCCGCCCGACTCATCAAGATGGTCCTGCTCCTCCAGAACCGCCCGTCCATGACGGCGGCCGAGCTCGCCGCCGAGCTGGAGGTGTCGGAGCGGACCGTCACCCGTGATGCCCTCGCCCTCTCGGAGGCGGGGGTTCCGGTGTTTTCGGAGCGGGGCAGGGCCGGTGGGTACCGGCTGGTCGGCGGGTACCGGACGCGGCTGACCGGGCTCGCGAAGGACGAGGCGGAGGCGCTGTTCCTGTCCGGGCTGCCCGGGGCGCTGCGGGACATGGGGCTCCAGGACGCGGCCTCGGCGGCCCGGCTGAAGGTGTCGGCGGCGCTGCTGCCCTCGCTGGCGGACGCGCCGGTTTCGGCGGCCCGCCGCTTCCATCTGGACGCGCCGGGCTGGTACCAGGAGCCGGTGACGCCGGAGCTGCTGCCGGCGGTGGCGGAGGCCGTGTGGGACGACCGGCTGCTGTCCGTGCGCTACCGGCGGCGGGACGGCGAGGAGGTCGAGCGGGAGCTGGCGCCGTACGGGCTCGTCCTGAAGGCGGGGGTCTGGTACGTGTGCGCCCGCGCGGGGAGCGCGTACCGCACCTACCGGGTGGACCGGTTCACGGCGGTCGCGGTCGGCGGGGAGCGCTTCGAGCGGGACCCCGGCTTCGATCTGGCGGCCTTCTGGGCGGAGCGCGCGGCGGAGTTCGCGCGCTCGCTGCTGCGGGCCGAGGTGGTGGTGCGGCTGACGGAGGCGGGGGCACGCCGGCTGCCGTACGTGACGGACCGTGCGGCGGCGGAGGAGGCGCTCGCGGGTGCCGTGCCGGACGGGGAGGGCCGGGTGACGGCGACGCTCCGGGTGGAGAGCGAGGAGGTCGCCTTCGGCCAGCTGTTCGGGCTCGGTCCGGAGGCGGAGGTGGTGTCCCCCGCCTCCCTGCGCGCCCGCTTCGCCGAGGCGGCGCGGGCGGCGGCGGAGCGCTACCGGTAGTCCTCCACCCGGGTGCCGGGGTCGCTCTCCTTGGCCAGGATGAAGCCCCAGGAATCGGGCCGGGAGCCGTCCTCGTCGGTGAAGCCGTACTCCTTCGCGAGCTGTCCGCTGTCGAGCGACCGCCCGTTCCAGCGGGCCCGGTCGGGGTCGGCGGCGAGAGCGGCGACGCCGCGGCCGACGTAGACGGGGGACTCGGAGACGGCGAAGTCGGGGAGCTGGGCGGTGGCGTCCCGCCAGTTCTCCTCGGTGACGCCGAAGTGGGCGAGCATCTGCTCGGAGCGGAGCCATCCGGGGCTGACGGAGACGGCGGTGCCGCCGCTGTCGGCGAGTTCCTTCGCGAGGCCGAAGGCCATCCGGATGGGGGCGTTCTTGGCGAGGTCGTAGAAGAGGTTCTCGCGGTAGTGCGTGCCGTTGTACGCGGTGGTGCCGTCGGTGACCTCGACGACGAGGCCGCCGGGGTGGCGGTTGAGCAGCGGCAGGGCGGTGTGGGAGGTGACGAGGTGGGTCCGCACGCCGAGTTCGAGCATCCTGAGGCCGGCGGCGAGGTCGATGTCCCAGGTCCGCTTGCCGAAGGTGTCGACGAGGAGGTGTTCGCCGCCCCAGACGTCGTTGACGAGGACGTCGAGCCGGCCGTGGTCGCGGTCGATCCGTGCGACGAGGGCGCGGACCTGCTCGGGTTCCAGGTGGTCGGTGGGGACGGCGGTGCCCTCGCCGCCGGCGGCGGTCACCAGTTCGGCGGTCTCCTCGATGGTCTCGGTGGCGCGGCCGACTTCGCTGATCTTCTCGCGGGTGGTGCGGCCGGTGACGTAGACGGTGGCTCCGGCGGCGCCGAGCTGGACGGCGATGGCCCGTCCGGCGCCCCGGGTGGCTCCGGCGACCAGGCAGATCCGTCCGTGCAGCGGCTTCGTTTTGGTGGTCATGTCCCTCAGGCTGACAGCAATACCCGACATCTTCTGTCCGGATGGAATCCGGACTTTCCGGGTGCGTCGCGGACGCGGAGACAGGATGCTGGTGCCGTGATGGACGAGACCGAGTTCTGGGAGCTCATCGACGCCGCCCGCGAGGACGCCGAGGGCGACCCCGAGGAGCAGGCGGATCTGCTCGTGGAACGGCTGACCAGGCTGGATCCGGACACGGTGCTCGACTACGCGCGCCATTTCGAGGCCCGTTTCAACCGCGCGTACCACTGGGACGTGTGGGGCGCGGCGGCGGTGCTGCTCGACGGGGCGGGGGCGGCCGAGGAGGGTTTCGACGCGTTCCGCTGCTGGCTGATCGGCCAGGGCCGGGAGGTGTACGAGGGCGGTGTGCACGATCCGGACGGTCTCGCGGAGCTCCTGGAGGAGTTCGATCCGGAGCTGGACGGGGACGGCGAGGAGATCGGTTTCGCGGCGGACGAGGCGTACGAGACGCTGACCGGCACGGAGACCCCGGACCTGGGGCTCGCGATGCCGGACGGGGCTCCGGAGGGCTCGCCGCTGGACGTGTCGGACGAGGCGGCGCTCGCGGCCCGGCTGCCCCGGCTGTGGGAGCGGTTCGGGCCTGCCTAGACCCGAACCGCCCCGGGAGGGCTCCCGGATCAGAAGTGGGTTCCGCCGTCGATGCGGATCTCGGTGCCGGTGATGAACGTGCCGTCCTCGGAGGCGAGCATCGCGACGACGCCGGCGACGGTCTCGGGGCCCGCGAAGCCCTGGCCGAGGGCGGGGGCGAGCTTCATGAAGAGCGACATGTCGGCGTCGGCGGGGAGGCCGGGGCCCATGGACTGCCTGCTGGCGCCGGAGCCGTCGGTCATGCCGGAGGAGATGGAGCCGGGCTGGACGGCGGTGAAGCGGATGCCCTGCTTGGCGTACTCGGCGGCGAGCGCGTGGGTCATGGACTGGATGCCGCCCTTGCTGGCCGCGTAGGCCGCCATGTAGGGGTGGGCGAACTGCGCGGAGGTGGAGGAGAAGTTGACGACGGCGGAGCCGTCGCCCTCCAGGAGCGCCGGGATCGCCTCGCGGATCATGAGGAAGGTGCCGGTCAGGTTGATCCGGAGCACCTGCTCGAAGGAGTCGAGGCTGGTCTCGTGGGTGTGCGAGGAGCGGAGCACGCCGGCCGCGTTGACCAGGACGTCGAGGCCGCCGAGGGCGGTGACGGCGGCGGCGACCCCGGCCCGTACGGACTCCTCGTCGGCGACGTTCACGACCACGGTGGTGAGGCGCTCGGCGGCCTCGCCGGCCTTGGCGGCGGTGTCCTTCAGGCCGTCCTCGCTGATGTCCGCGGCGACGACCCGGCCGCCCTCGGCGAGCATGCGCAGGACGGTGGCCTGGCCGATGCCGGAGCCGCCGCCGGTGACGAGCGCGCGGCGTCCTTCGTAGCGGGTGAGCTGGTTCATGGCGGCAACCTCTCGATGTCAAGCTTCCTTGTTCGCGTGCCACCGTACGCCTAGATGGCACGTTTTGCCACCGCTGCATCTCGTGCACTCAGGGAGGCGGGAGGCGTACCCTCGTACGGTGACCAAGCCACCCGAGCCGGCGCCCGCGACGCCCTCCCTGACCCAGCGCCGCAAGGCCGCCACCCAGCTGGACATCGCCCGCGCGGCGGCCGAGCTGTTCACCGAGCACGGGCCCGACGGCACCACGGCCGAGACCGTCGCCCTGCGGGCCGGGGTCGCGCTGCGCACCTTCTACCGCTACTTCCGCTCCAAGCAGGACGCGGTCGCCCCGCTGCTCGCGGGCGGCGCCGACCGCTGGCGGGCATCGCTCGCCGCCACCGCTCCCGGCACACCGCTGCCGGCCGCGCTGGAGGGCTCGATCACGGCCTCGCTCACCCCGGAGGACGAGGCGGCGGCGGAGGGGCTGCGCTGGACCCGCGGGCTGCTGCGCGCCTCGGCCGAGGACCCCGCCCTGCGGGCCGTCTGGTACCGGGTCAACCAGGAGTCGGAGGAACGCCTCCGCGAGGTCCTCGCCGGGCTGGCGGGCCCGGCGGCCGACCCGCTGGAGGTACGGCTCGCCGCGGCGGCGGCCACCGACGCCATCCGCATCGCGCTGGAGAGCTGGGCGGAGTCCGACGCGCCCGTCGACGGCCCCGGCTCCCCCGCCGCCCTCGCCCTGCGCTGCCTGCGCGAGCTGATGGGCGGGGTGGCGCTGTGGAGTACCGGCGCCCGGACAGGCCCTAGCTGAGCGGCCGGCCCATCAGGACGTCGTCGACCGGCTCGCCGTCGAAGAGGAACTCGCCGGGAAGCACGCCCTCGACCGTGAAGCCCTCGGCCTCGTAGAGCGCGCGGGCGGGCGCGTTGTGCCCGAGGACCCGCAGCGTGACGCGGCGCGCCCCGTCGGCGCGGGCCTTCGCCAGGGCGGCCCGCAGCAGGGCGCGGCCCACCCCCTGGCCCCGGGCCTCTCCGGCGACGGCGAGGCCCTGGATCTGCCGGACGTGGGCGTTGGACGCGAGCGGCGTCGGCGGGACCACCCGGACGTACCCGAGGAGCACCCCGGCCCGCTCGGCGACGAGGAAGTCCTCGGGCCGGTGGCGGTCGTCGAAGAACGGCTCGTACGGCTCCGAGGGCGGCGGCAGCACCGCGTGCAGCGGGGACCAGGTCGCCCGGTCCAGCACGCCCAGCGGCTCGGCGTCGCCCCGCAGGGCGCCTCGGATCACGAAGGTCTCCGGCACGGTCATGCCGCCACTCTGCCATGCCCCGGAGTCGGATGGGCGGGGCGTCCGCGGGCAGGATGGGCGCATGCAGCCTTCCGCCCTCCGCAAGCGGGTCGCCGTCACCGGAGCCTCCGGGCTCATCGGCGCCGCCCTCGTCCGTTCCCTGCGCGCCGACGGGCACGACGTCCTGCGACTCGTCCGCCGCCCGGCCAGGACCGCCGACGAGGTCGAGTGGGACCCGAAGCGGCTGTACGTGGACGGCGCCGGGCTCGTCGGCGTCGACGCCGTCGTGCACCTGGCGGGCGCCGGGGTCGGCGAGCGGCGGTGGACCGAGGCGTACAAGAAGGAGATCCGGGACAGCCGGGTGCTCGGCACCACCGCGATCGCCCGGACCCTCGCCGGACTCGCCGAGCCTCCGGAGGCGCTCGTCTGCGGCACGGCGCTCGGCTGGTACGGGGACACCGGCAGCCGCGCGGTGGACGAGAGCGCCCCGGCCGGCACCGGCTTCCTGCCCTCGGTGTGCGTCGAGTGGGAGGCCGCGGCGGCCCCCGCAGAGGAGGCCGGGATCCGGGTGACGTACGCCCGCACCGGCCTGGTGGTGGCCCGTCAGGGCGGCGCCTGGGGACGGCTCTTCCCGGTCTTCAGGGCCGGGCTCGGCGGGCGGATGGGCGACGGCGGCCAGTACTGGTCCTTCATCTCGCTCCACGACGAGGTGGCCGCGCTGCGGCATCTGATGGACACTCCGTCGCTGTCGGGCCCGGTGAACCTGACCGCCCCCGAACCGGTCACCAACCGCGAGGTCACCGCGGCGATGGGCCGGGTGCTGCGGCGGCCGACGCCCTTCCCCGTCCCCGCGCCCGCGCTGAGGCTGGTCCTCGGCGACTTCGCGGCGGACGTCCTCGGCTCCCAGCGGGTGCTGCCGGGCCGGCTGCTCTCCTCCGGCTTCACCTTCGCCTTCCCCACCATCGACGCCTCCATCCGCGCCGCGGCGACCCGCTGAGCGGCCGCCCGCGCCCCCTGCGCTCCCCCGTGCTCCGGGGAGCCCGCCGCGCGCGGGCCCGCCACCGTGGGAGCGCTGCCTAACCTCGGTGCCCACCAGTCGACACGGATCGCGAACTCGGGCATTCCGGGGGCCCGTTGGGGGCATAGGCCACCAACAGGCGGCGCAGACCTGGGGAGGGGCACGTGCTCAGTACCGTACGCAGCGCACAGCAGGCACAGCACGACGACGCCATCGAGGACGTCGACGTCGTCGTCGTGGGCGCGGGAATCGCCGGGCTCACGGCGGCCCGGCGGCTGACCGGGGCGGGGCTCTCGGTCGCCGTCCTGGAGGCCGAGCCGTTCCTCGGCGGCCGGCACGCCACCGGGGAGACCGACGGCTTCCGGCTCGACCGGGTGGGCCGGCTGCTCACCCTCGCGCCGGAGGAGCTGCGGGCCCTCCCGGGCCTCGACGGCGTCGTGCCGCGGCCCTTCGCGCCCGGGGTGCTGATCCACTCCGACGGGCGGTACGCGCGCTGGGGCGCCCCGCACCCGCGCACCCGGCGGGGCGCGTTCACCGTGGCACGCGCCCTGGCGAGCGCCCCCCGGCATCCGGCGGCCTCGCTGGACCAGGCGCGGCTCGGCGCCTCGCTGGTGCGGCTCGCCGCGACGCCGACGCAGCGGCTGCTCGCCCGGCCGGAGCGGACCGCGCGGGAGGCGCTGTCCGGCCGGCTGCCGGCCAGGACCGTGCAGGCGGTGCTGCGGCCGCTGCTCGCGGCGCTCCTCGCCGATCCGGACCTGGCGGTGTCGAGCCGGCGCGCCGACCTGGCGCTGCGGGCCTTCGCGCGGGGCCGGGTGGCGGTGCCGGAGGGCGGTTCGGCGGCGGTTCCGGAGCGGCTCGCGGCGGCGCTGCCGGAGGGCACGGTGCGGACCGGGGTCCGGGTGACGGAGGTGTCGGCGGCGCGGGTCGCCACGGCGGAGCACGGCACGGTCGGCTGCCGGGCGGTGGTCCTCGCGACGGGGGCGCGGACGGCGGCCGGACTGCTGCCGGGGCTGCGGGTCCCGGCGTACCACCCGGTGACGGTGCTCCACCACACGGCGCCGGTGGCGCCCGCGGCGGATCCGACGCTGCTCCTGGAGGCGGACCCCGGCGGGCCGGTCGCGCACACCGCCGTGATGAGCGCGGTGGACCCGACGCGGGCGCCGGCGGGCCGGCCGCTGATCACCTCGACGGTGCTCGGGACGCCGCCGGACGACACCGAGCGGCGGGTCCGCAAGCACCTGGCGGCGCTGTACGGCACCTCCACGGACGAGTGGGAGCTGCTGGCGCTGCACCACACCCGGGACGCCGTCCTGGCGACGCCCCCGGCGCACGACCCGTGCCGCTCGGTGCGGCTGCTCGCGGGCCTGTACGTGTGCGGCGACCACCGCGGGGCGGGCACCCTGCGCTCCACGCTGGCCACCGGGGAGCGTGCGGCCGGCGCCGTCCTGGCGGACCTGGGCCTGTGCGCGCCGGTCCTGGAGGAGGCGGAGGAGGAGGCGGCGGCCTGAGACCCCCGGCGGGTCAGAGGCGGCGGCCTGAGACCCCCCCGGCGGGCCAGAGGCGGCGGCCTGAGACCCCCGGGTCAGCCGAAGGCGGCCACCCGGTCGCGGTAGGTGCGGACGGGCGGGGCGTCGCGGTAGGGCTCCAGGCGGCGCTCGAAGTCGCGGACGTACTCGATCGCGCGGGCCGAGCGCATCTCGGCGGCCTGCTGGGCCGCCTCGGCGCCGAGCGCGCACGCCTGGTCCAGCTCGCCGAGGGCGAGCCGGGCGGTGGCGAGGACGACCCGGCAGAAGAGGCGGCTGCGGGCGTAGCCGGGGGCGCGGAGCTGGAGGGCCCGCTCGGCGTGCTGGGCGGCGGGGCGGTACTGCTGGAGGTCGCGGTGGCAGTGGCCCAGCTCGTCGGCGAGCTGGGCCTCGTCGAAGGCGCGGGCCCAGGAGGGCACCTCGTCGCCGGGCCGGGCGGCCTCCAGGGCGCGCTCGGCGCGGACGAGGGAGGCGCTGCACGCGCGGGCCTCGGAGAGCACGGCGTGACCGCGGGCCTCGACGGCGTGCAGCATCGCCTGGACGACGGGCGGGGCGGCGGAGCCGACGCCCTGCTGGGCGACCCGGGCGAGCTGCACGGCCTCGCGGCCGTGGCCGAGGTAGACGGCCTGGCAGCTCATGGTGAGCAGCACGTAGGAGCCGTACGCCCGGTCGCCCGCGGCCTGCGCGAGGCGCAGCGCCTGGACGAAGTAGCGCTGGGCCAGGCCGTGGGCGGCGATGTCGTACGAGGTCCAGCCGGCGAGCCGGGTGAGGTCGGCGGCGGCGGCGAAGAGCCGCCGGCCGGTGGTCTCGCCGTAGGTGCCGCGGAGCATGGGCTCGGTCTCGTGCTCCAGGTAGCGGACGAGGGCCTGCCGGGCGTGGCCGCCGCCGTAGGCGTGGTCGAGGGTGCGGAAGAGGTCGCCGACGGAGCGGAGGGCGGCGATGTCGCCGCCGGTGACGCGCTGGCCGGGGCCGCGTTCGGTACCGCGCTGGCGGGGGACGGAGAAGCGGCCCTGCGGGGGCACGCGGGGGTCCGTGCCGATGGCGCGGACCGGCCCGCCGCTCCCGGGGCGGACCACCGGCACGGGGGCGGCCGGCTCGCCGCGGGCGACCCGGTCGTCGGCGCGGCCGATGAGCCAGTCACGGCTGGGCACGACGAGGCCGGCCGGGGTGAAGGCGATCTTGCGGAGTTCGGCGTGGCTGCCGGAGTCCTTGCGCCAGAGTCCGCTGACGATGTCGACGGCCTCCTCTGGGGTGGCGGCGAACTCCAGGCCCGCGTAGACGGGGGCGCAGGCGTCGAGGCCGAGGTCCTGGGCGGAGAGCCGGCGGCCGAGCCTGCGGGTGAAGACCTCGGCGATGAGGGCGGGCGTGGTGCCGCGCGGCTGCTGCCCGCGCAGCCACCGGGTCACGGAGGTCTTGTCGTACCGCAGGTCGAGCCCGTGCTCCAGGCCCAGCTGGTCCACCCTTCTGGCGAGCCCCGCGTTGGAGAACCCGGCTTCGGCGATGAGCGCGGCGAGCTGGCGGTTCGGGACGCGCTGCGGTGGTCGTTCCGTCATCGGCTGTGCGGTCTCCTGCCTTCGGGCGCAGGTGGCAGCCCGTTTCGACCCTCATGGAACGGCGTGAATGTAGCGGTCATCCCGGCCCGTACCGCCAGCTTCGCCCCACATTCATCCGATCGTGTGAGGAACCGGAACCCCCGTTGCCACTCCACGCTGACCGGAGCCCACCCTTCCGGGGCGGCGCCGGGCCCCCCGAAGGGTTCCCGGCGTGTCGCCGTACAGTGGCAGGGGCGCGTATGACGCAGGGTGCCGGGCCGGCTCCCGCCCCGGGACGATCCCCGGAACCCGGCCGCGGGCACCCAGGAGGAGGCATGGCCGTGAGTGAGCTGCAATTCGTCCGCCTGGGCTTCGGCGAGGACGCCGTGGAGTACCAGGCGGCCTGGGACAAGCAGCGCGAGGTGCACGCCGCGCGGTTCGCCGACGAGACCGGCGACACCTGTCTGCTCCTGGAGCACCCCCCGGTCTACACGGCGGGCCGGCGCACGGCCGAGAACGAGCGGCCGCTCGACGGGACCCCGGTCGTCGACGTCGACCGCGGCGGCAAGATCACCTGGCACGGCCCCGGTCAGCTCGTCGGCTACCCGATCCTCAAGCTGCCCCGCCCGGTGGACGTGGTCGCGCACGTGCGCCGCCTGGAGGAGGCCCTGATCCGCACCGCCGCCGAGTTCGGCGTGGCGACCAGCCGCGTCGAGGGGCGCAGCGGCGTCTGGGTCCTGGGCGACCCGGTCGAGCAGCGGCCGTCGCTGGGCGGGCTGTCGCTGGACTTCGACCCGCGGCTGACGGACGAGGAGTTCGACCCGCGCCTGAACGGTCCCGAGTACGCCCCCTCCAACGCCGGCCAGCGGCGCGAGGACCGGAAGCTCGCCGCCATCGGCATCCGGGTCGCCAAGGGCGTCACCATGCACGGCTTCGCGCTCAACGTGAACCCGGACAACGCCTGGTTCGACCGGATCATCCCGTGCGGCATCCGGGACGCGGGCGTGACCTCGCTCGCCAACGAGCTGGGGCGGGACGTGACCCTCGACGAGGTGCTGCCGGTGGCCGAGCGCCACCTGCGGGACGTCCTGGAGAACGCGGAGCTCAGGCCGCGCGAGATCGCGCGCGAGACGGAACGGGCCTCGGCCTAGGAATGCCTGGCTCTGGCCACGGGTTGGCCAGACGTAGCAAGGCATGGAAGCAACGGGCGTACCCTGGTGTGCGCCGAAGAATCGAAGCTACAGGAGCCGATGTGTCCGCAGTCGCACCCGACGGACGCAAGATGCTGCGCCTGGAGGTCCGGAACGCCCAGACCCCCATCGAGCGCAAGCCCGAGTGGATCAAGACCCGCGCCAAGATGGGGCCCGAGTACACCAAGATGCAGAGCCTCGTGAAGAGCGAGGGCCTGCACACGGTGTGCCAGGAGGCCGGCTGTCCCAACATCTTCGAGTGCTGGGAGGACCGTGAGGCGACCTTCCTCATCGGCGGCGACCAGTGCACCCGGCGCTGCGACTTCTGCCAGATCGACACCGGCAAGCCGGAGGCGCTCGACCGCGACGAGCCGCGGCGCGTGGGCGAGTCGGTCGTCACGATGGACCTGAACTACGCCACCATCACCGGCGTCGCCCGCGACGACCTGGAGGACGGCGGCGCCTGGCTGTACGCCGAGACCGTGCGCCAGATCCACCAGCAGACCGCCGAGCGCGCCGCCGGCCGCACCAAGGTCGAACTGCTCGCCCCCGACTTCAACGCGGTGCCCGAGCTCCTGGCGGAGGTCTTCGCCTCCCGCCCCGAGGTCTTCGCGCACAACGTCGAGACGGTGCCGCGGATCTTCAAGCGGATCCGTCCGGGCTTCCGCTACGAGCGCTCGCTGGACGTCATCACCCGGGCCCGTGACTACGGTCTGGTCACGAAGTCCAACCTGATCCTCGGCATGGGCGAGACCCGCGAGGAGATCAGCGAGGCGCTCCAGCAGCTGCACGACGCCGGCTGCGAGCTCATCACGATCACCCAGTACCTGCGCCCCTCGCTCCGCCACCACCCGGTGGAGCGCTGGGTGAAGCCGCAGGAGTTCGTGGAGCTGAAGGAGGAGGCCGACGAGATCGGCTTCTCCGGCGTCATGTCGGGCCCGCTGGTCCGCTCCTCGTACCGGGCCGGCCGCCTGTACCAGCAGGCGATCGAGAAGCGCGGGACGACGGTGGAGGCCGTTCAGGCGGTGTGAGTCGCCGCACAAGTGATTACCCGCAGGTAGGTCGGGTGGGAGAGCGGCCCGTACCACCCCGCAGTTCAGCGGGGCCGTACGGGCCGCTCCGCCGTTCGGAGGGGCGGCGTCAGCGTTTCATCAGTGTTTGACCGCCGGGTCATGCCCTGGTAACACCGTTCTGTGAGCATGGATCCACACAACGCCACCATCCGCTCACTCCCCCACCTCGTCTCATCCGCTTCCGAGAGAGGACCCCTCATGCCGGCCGCATCGACCCACGTCCGGGCCGCCGCCCTCCCGTCCGTCACGGACGCCCTCCGCGTCGTCGAGGGACTCCTCCTGGGCGCCGGACAGCGCACCGCCCGGCGCAACGCCTGGACCTCCGTCCTGGAGGACCGCCGCCGCGCCAAGGACCGCGTCGAGGCCCAGCACGTCCTGGAGGCCGCGTCTGGCCGGACGTCGCGGGCCACGTAGACTTCAAGGCATGGCGAGGAAGGCAAACACGGGCGGCGCTGACGCCGCGAACCCCGGGCGACTGAAGCAGATCGCCCTCACGTACAAGATGACCCGGAAGGCCGACCCCAAGGTCGGGCTCGTCGTGGCCGGCGTGGGCATCGTCGTACTCGGTGTCCTCCTCGGTATCGGCTTCCTGATCGGACACCCGGTCTACCTGGGCATCCTGGGCTTCGTCCTGGCGTTCCTGGCGATGGCGATCGTCTTCGGGCGGCGCGCCGAGCGGGCGGCCTTCGGGCAGATGGAGGGGCAGCCGGGTGCCGCCGCGGCGGTGCTGCAGAACATCGGGCGCGGCTGGACCGTGACCCCCGCGGTCGCGATGAACCGCAGCCAGGACGTCGTGCACCGGGCGGTCGGCCGCCAGGGCATCGTCCTGGTCGGCGAGGGCAACCCGAACCGGCTGAAGCCCCTCCTCGCGGCCGAGAAGAAGAAGATGGCCCGCGTCCTGGTCGACGTGCCGGTGACGGACCTCGTCGTCGGCAACGACGAGGAGCAGGGCCAGGTCCCGCTCAAGAAGGTCCGCACCAAGATGCTGAAGCTGCCCCGGCTGCTCAGCGGCCCCCAGGTGACGGCCGCCAACGACCGGCTCCGGGCGATGGGCGACCTCATGTCCAACATGCCCCTCCCGAAGGGCCCGATGCCCAAGGGCATGAAGATGCCTCGCGGCGGGAAGATGCGCTGACGCGCACGAGAACGGAAGAACGGCGGTGCCCCGGACCTCGCGAGGTCCGGGGCACCGCCGTTTCGGCGTCCGGTGGGCGGCGCGCCATTCGGCGTCCGGTGGGCGGCGCGCCGATTCGCGTCCGGTGGGCGGCGCGGGTCAGACGCGCACCTGGACGGCGCCCGAGAGGCGGTCGTGCAGGCCGCGGCCGTCCCGGTCCCAGATCAGGGCGGGGATTGCCAGGCAGGTGAGGGCCGCGCGGAGCACCGCGCGCGGCAGGGTGAGCCGCCCGCCGCGGACCGAGACGGCCCGCAGACGGAAGAGGAGCTTGCCCGGGGTGGCGCCGACGGTGCCGACGGTCAGGGCGTTCAGGACGAACAGGATGAGCAGGGCCCAGTTGGCGGTCGCCTGGTTGTAGCCGTCGGTGAGGAGACCGTATGCGATCAGCAGGCACAGGCCCCAGTCCACAGCGAGCGCCCCGAGCCGCGCCCCGGGACGGGCGATCGAGCCCGGCCCCTCCTCGGGCAGGCCCAGCTGCTTGCCCCGGTGGCCGAAGTCCACGCCTGCTTGCTCCGCCGCGGCGCGGGGGCCGGAGAGCCACGATCCGAGTGCTTGCCTGTTGTCCACCCGACCACCGTACTGCGCCCGTTTTCGATCACTTCGGTCCGGGTGCGCATGGGGCGCGACACGGAGGGCCGCCACCCGCCCCGGTTAACTTCCACGAAACAAATGGGTCATGCTTGAGAAATCCCGACTGCCTAGGGTCGGGTCCGAGCGTGCGCCACCGCACTGGCCGCATCACCGAGCTGCAACCCCGCCCCTCCCCGGGCCGGGAGTAGGAGGAGTTGGATGTCCAAGCAGGGGTTCCAGAACGCCGAAGAGGTCGCGAAGTTCATCAAGGACGAGGACGTCAAGATGGTCGACGTCCGCTTCTGCGACCTTCCCGGCGTGATGCAGCACTTCTCGATCCCGGCGACGGCCTTCGACCCGTCCGAGGAGCTGGCCTTCGACGGCTCGTCGATCCGCGGCTTCCAGGCCATCCACGAGTCCGACATGTCGCTGCGCGCCGACCTCTCGACGGCCCGCCTGGACCCGTTCCGCCGCGACAAGACGCTCAACATCAACTTCTTCATCCACGACCCGATCACGGGCGAGCAGTACAGCCGTGACCCGCGGAACATCGCGAAGAAGGCCGAGGCGTACCTGGCCTCCACCGGCATCGCGGACACCGCGTACTTCGGCCCCGAGGCCGAGTTCTACGTCTTCGACTCGGTCCGCTTCGAGACCTCGGCGAACCAGGGCTTCTACCACATCGACTCCGAGGCCGGCGCCTGGAACACCGGTGCGGAGGAGAACAACCGCGGTTACAAGGTCCGCTACAAGGGCGGCTACTTCCCGGCCCCGCCGGTCGACCACTTCGCCGACCTGCGCGCCGAGATGTCCCTGGAGCTGGAGAAGGTCGGCCTCCAGGTCGAGCGCCAGCACCACGAGGTGGGCACCGCCGGCCAGGCCGAGATCAACTACAAGTTCAACACGCTGCTCGCCGCGGCCGACGACCTGATGCTGTTCAAGTACATCATCAAGAACGTCGCATGGCGGAACGGCAAGACCGCGACCTTCATGCCGAAGCCGATCTTCGGCGACAACGGCTCGGGCATGCACGTCCACCAGTCGCTGTGGGCCAACGGCGACCCGCTGTTCTACGACGAGGCCGGCTACGCGGGCCTCTCGGACACCGCCCGCTACTACATCGGCGGCATCCTCAAGCACGCCCCGTCGCTGCTCGCCTTCACCAACCCGACGGTGAACTCCTACCACCGTCTGGTGCCGGGCTTCGAGGCGCCGGTCAACATGGTCTACTCGCAGCGCAACCGCTCCGCCGCCATGCGCATCCCGATCACGGGCTCGAACCCGAAGGCCAAGCGCGTCGAGTTCCGCGCGCCGGACCCGTCCTCGAACCCGTACCTCGCCTTCTCCGCCCTGCTCCTCGCGGGCCTCGACGGCGTCAAGAACAAGATCGAGCCCATGGAGCCGATCGACAAGGACCTGTACGAGCTCGCCCCCGAGGAGCACGCGAGCGTCCCGCAGGTCCCGACCAACCTGGAGGCCGTGCTCAAGGCCCTGGAGGAGGACAACGAGTACCTCCAGGCCGGCGGCGTCTTCACCTCCGACCTGATCGAGACCTGGATCGACTACAAGCGCACCAACGAGATCGCCCCGATCCAGCTCCGCCCGCACCCGCACGAGTTCGAGCTCTACTACGACCTCTAAGCCGTACCCACCCTGTGAGCTGGGGGTTCGTCACTCCGATGCACCCCCAGTCCGCACAGAGTCCGCAAGATTTTCGATCTTGCCGCTCATGACGCGCTCGACAGCGGTCCGCGTCGACTCGTCAGAGTCGGGCCACAGGTGCCCATAGGTGTCCAGCGTCGTCTTCGCCGAAGCGTGGCGGAGACGGTGCTGGACCACTTTCACGTCCGCGCCCGACGCGATCAGCAGCGACGCGTAGAAGTGCCTCAGGTCGTGGAACCGGAACCCGGCCGGCAGGCCCTCGACCTTGCCGCGGATACGCCGCATCTCCCGGTCAATCTGCCACGGGCCGATCTGCACGCCGTTCTCGTCGACGAGCAGGTGCGAGCGGTCCGCGCACAGCGGCTTCAACGCCGAGACGAGACTGTCCGGGATCGGCACCGTCTCGCCGCTCATCTCCGTCTTCAACGGCACCGCCGGGTACTGCACCGCCGGCGTGATCGTTCGGCCGTCGAGGTCGACATCCTCCGGCCGTAGTCCGCACGCCTCGGCGACACGCAGCCCGACGAACGCGCCGAGCAGCAGAGCGGGCCGGTACTTCTCCTCAGCCTGCCCGTACAGGGCCCACAGTTGCGCCTCGGTCGCCACGTACGCCCGCTGCTTCCCCGCCCCCGGCGACGTACGGCGCGAGCACGGGTTCGCCGGCACCTTCTTGTCGAGGACGGCATCGCGCATGACCTGGGAGAGACGCGAGTGCAGCGCGAACAGGTACGACGCCGACAGCCCTTCCTTCCGCAGCCGCGCAAGCCAGTTCCGGACCGCGCTCGGCTGCACCGCAACCAACGGCAGCGGGCCGAACTCCTGCCGGATCCGCGCAAGGTGCACCTTTGCCTGGCGGACGCTCGACTCCCGGCGTGAGCCGTAGCCCTCGATCCATGTGTCGCACCACTCGTCGACGGTGACCTTCCGGTCCTTCGGGTCGACGTACTGACCGGTGACGATGCTCGCGGTCTCCTCGTCGAGCCAGCGCTGAGCGTCGACCTTCCGGTCGAAGTGCCGCGCGTGCTCACGGCCGGCGGCGTCCCGGTACCGGGCCCGCCATTTACCGTTGGGGCGCTTCTTGATGCTCGCCACGCCTCTATTCCCCCTCGGCTACCGTTCCGAGACCGGACTGCTTCGCCCACTCGATGGCTGCGCGTTGCCCTTCAGGCGAGGTTGTATCGAAGCTCACCCACTCACGTTCCGGCGCCTGTGCCGTGAAGTCCCGATGCGGCCCGTTGCCGAGAGAGGCCGTACCCCGGACCCACGAACGAGCATCGGCCACCTTGGCCACCTTTGGCTTACTTCCTGCGGTGATCTGGTACTCCGCCTCATCGTCATCGATAGGGAGTAGCAGATGCACCGGGGCGACGTTGAGCACGGTTCCGAGGGCTAGCAACTCGTCCACCGTGACGTTCTGGCGCTTACCACTCTCAAGGCTGGACACCGTGAAGCGGTCCCAGCGGATCCCCCTTTCAGACAACAGCTCCCCCAACCGCGCAGCGGTATAGCCGCGGCTGCGCCTGATCTCCCTCACGCGCTTCGCGATGACGGCGACGGGGGCCAGTGGAGCCCCTGCTTCAGTAGGTGACATGAATCCACCTTAGCGAGCGGTTGCACTAACAGGCAACCGCCGGGCATACTCGGCCGCAGTAGCGAATTCACCCAACTAGAGGTGAATTCAATTCACCTGGAGGGTTCATGGTTCCCCGCCCCCTCGCCGGCCTCTCCGAGATCTCCGAGTACACCGGCCTGCCCGAGAAGTCCATCTACCACCAGGTCCACGCCGGGACCGGTGTCGGTGCCCTCGCGTTCAAGGTCGGTCGCTACCTGAAGTGGGACTGGGATGACGTCGAGAAGTGGGTCACGGCCCAGAAGTCACACGCGACCGCTGCATGAAACAGCCCCCAGCTGGACGGCAATCCGGCTGAGGGCCACAACGTCCGCCACATGACGAGAGCCCGGGTCGCCTACCAAGCAAGTCCCGGGCCCCTCGTCTCCTTCGAAGGAGAACGTCTTGAACCAGCGTAAGGCCATAGTCAGCTCGGCCGCCAGCCCGGCTTCCGGCCAGCGTTGCGGGTACTGCAAGCAGCCGGCGCTCAACCGCCAGACCACCACCACCGGCCACACCTACTGGCTCTGCGACGACTGCGCCAAGGCATCGGTGCTCACCCGGAGCCGGCACACCGCCCGAATCGAGCAGACCCCCCTCGACGAGGGCGTGAAGTTCGTCTACCGCAAGGACGGCGACACCCTTCACGTCGGGTACGACCCGGCGAAGATCGGCGCGCTCGACGTCCGCCTGGCGCTCGGCATGGTCGCCGACTACACCGAGGGCGAGAAGGTCGACAAGCTCCGCGAGCTCGGCCGCAACGCCGAGGACAACTTCGTCCGCGAGATCTTCACCATCCTCCTCGACCAGATCGACGTGCACGGCGACGTGACGGCCGTCCTCACCTGCGCGGAGAAGTTGTTCCGCCAGGTCATGACCGAGGCGGGCGAGTGACCACCCGCCCGCAGGATCGCCTCCGCCTGGTCGACACCGGGCGGGGGCGCCCCCTGCGAGCCGTACCCGAGGGCATCACCCCCGGCGACGTCACGGCGCTCCGCGCGGAGACGCAGGTGGCCGCCCTCGGCGTCGACACGTGGCCGGCCTACGGCAGTGCCGAGTGGTTGCAGCTCAACCCCAAGGACCCGCGGTGCTACGCGGCCACCCTGGAGGCCGCCGAACTGCACCGTCGCGCGAAGGCCGAACAGCACCGGCTCGACTGGCTCATGGACAACGACCCCGAGGCTTGGTGGCGGGAGATCACCGCAGACGCCAACGCGCACGCCGCCACCCTCGGCCGCTCCCTCGCAGCCCGCCGGACCGCCGAAGAGCGACGGGTCGCCGCCGACCGGGCCAGCAACCGCCAGCCCCATCAGCTCCGCGCAACCCGGGGATGGCCGCCCATCCGCATCCCCGGGCAGCCCGGCCGCTACCTCGTCTTCGGCCAGGAGGCCACCGCGTGACCACCTCGTACAACCCCGAGACCCTGCCGCCCGCCAGCATCCTGGCGGCAGGGCTCTCGGGCCTCCCCGAAACAGGTTCACAGGGTTCAGAGGGCGTGGACTGGTCCGACCTCGACACCCCCGCGGCACCCCGCCGCACGCTCCGCCTCACCCGCGCATCAGACATCGAGCCCGAACCCGTCGTGTGGGCGTGGCTCGACGACGGCGAGGGCCGCGTACCCGCCGGCGCTCTGTCCGTCGCCGCCGGCCGCGAGGGCACCGGCAAGTCGTCGTTCGGCATGTGGATGGCCGCACACATCACCCGCGGCACCCTGCCCGGCAACTTCCACGGCAAGCCCCGGGCCGTCTTCTACGTGGCCGTCGAGGACTCGTGGAAGCAGACGATCGTTCCCCGCCTCATCGGCGCCGGCGCCGACCTCGATCTCGTCTACCGGGTCGAGGCCGTCGAGGCCGAGTACGGCGAGACCACGCTCAGCCTTCCGCAGGACAACTCCCTGATGGAGGCCGCCATCAAGGAACACGGCGTGGCGCTGGTCGTCCTCGACCCGCTCATGTCGTGCATCGGCAAGGGCATCGACACCCACCGCGAACGCGACGTGCGCACCGCCCTCGACCCGCTCGCCCGCATGGCCGACCGAACCGGCGCCGTCCTTCTCGGCATCGCCCACTTCGGCAAGGGCGCGGGCACCGACCCCGCCTCGCTCATCACCGGATCCGGCGCGTTCAAGAACGTGCCCCGGGCCGTGTTCGGGTTCGCCCGCGATGACGACAACGACTGCCGCGTCATGACGCAGGCGAAGAACAGCCTGGGCCGCTCCGACCTCCCGTCGCTCGCCTACAACATCGAGTCCGCCGAGGTCCCCACGAAGAAGGGCCCGGCGCACGTCGGCCGGTTCGTCTTCCTCGGCCAGTCCACCCGCAGCGTGCAGGACATCCTCGCCCAGGGCAGCGAACCCGACCGCGGCGAGCGCGACGAGGCCGTCGCCTGGCTCGTCGACTACATGCGGGACAACGGCGGCGAGGCGTCCGCGGGGGACGTCATCAAGGCCGCCGAGAAGGACGGCTTCGCCAAGCACACCATCCAGCGCGCCCGCACCAAGGCCGGCGTCACCTCCCAGAAATCCGGCTTCGGCAAGGGATGGGTCTGGGCACTCAACGTGACTGACGGCACCGAAGACGACCCGAAGATGACGAAGATGACGCCCGTACCGAGCTCGGTTTCTTCGTCTCCTTCGTCATCTTCGCCGTCACCTTCCCCCAGTCAGTCACTGCCCGTGACACCCGGACCGTCCCTCTGCACGGTCTGTCGGACGCCCCTCGACCCCGTACACGCCGCTACCGGCGAGACGACACACCCCAACTGCTGACACACGAAGGAGCCCACCATGTCCACCGCCCCCCGATTCCGCCGAGAGCGCCCCGTCCAGCAGTACGGCACCGCCGACCTCAAGCACATGACCCCCGAGGAGATCGCGGCCGCCGCCGACGCCGGCCACCTCGACGCCCTCACCGACGGCCGCGACCCCGACGCCACCGTCGACCACCGCAACGGCTGCGCCAAGCCCGACGTCCAGCGCGAAGCCACCAGCAGCATCCGCCTCGGCGACGCCGTCGCCTACCACTGCCTCACCTGCGGCGCCCGTAAGGAGATCTGACATGGCAACCCGAGTCCCCTGGCCCGTCAAGTCCGACCACACCCACGCAACCTTCCCGGCCATGCAGTACATCCCCGAAGAAGCACGGCCCGCGCTCGACGCCTTCCTCGACATGCGCGTCAAACTGTCCGACGCCGAGGAGGCCATGCACACCGCAGCCCGCGCCCTGGCCACGGCCAACGACGCCGAGCAGAAGGGACTCCTCACCCACCTGCGCGCCGGCGGCACCGCCGAGACCTACGAACGTCCCGACACCCAGGCCAAGCAGGAAGCCCTCACCCATGCCAGGCAGGAGGCCCACGCCTACAAGCAGCTGATCGGCGAGGAGTACCTGACCGCCATGCGCGCCCTGAGCAAGGCCGCCCCCCAGGGTGCCGCCCAGGCCAGCGAGGAACTGGAGACCACACACAAGGCATACGTCGACGCCATCGAGGAGGCCGCGACGGCACGACGCAACTACCTGCGAGCCGTCGGCCTGCGCTTCTTCTGGTCCCACCTCAGCGCCGAAGGGAACGCCATAGCGGGCGTTGGCGAGCTCGACGCCATCGTGCTCAAGACCGGCCCCATCACTCGCATCGACGACGGCACGTTCAGCGCCATGCGCAACGACGCCAAGGCTCACACCCGCATGGACGACACCGGCACCAACAGCTGGTGAACCGACCGGGCCCGCCGCGCACCTCCTGGCGCGGCGGGCCCTCGCATGTTCACACACAGTCGCGACCGCCCAGGGGGGCACCCCCACCCGCCTAGGGGACGGACGACGCGGGGGAGGGCGCGAGGGGGTCAGGCGGGTTCAAAGGGTTCCCGGCTGTCACGGATCGTGACGAAGCACCCTGATGTGCTGTCGATGCCATCCCAGCAATCCCGCGCAATTTGCTCTCACGGCGCCGCACGACCGCGCATCCTGGTGCCTCAACCACCAGATACGGGAGGCCCGGACATGCCGCTCAGGTTCCTCGGCACCACCAGCGATGATGGCGACTGCCCCACCCTGTACGAGGTCGAGGCCACGGGCGACATCCTCGTACAGGGCGACCGCGTCACCGATCCCGCCCAGCTCGCTCGGCTCCGTGACGTCAAGGAGTCCGAGACGTTCGTGACCGTCCCGCGCGAGCTCCTGACCCGCTTCGCTCCGCGCGCCGAGGCCCGCGAGATGGTGCCGTTCTCCGAGATCCGTGACCTGTTCGCCGATTTCAAGCACACCGCCTGGCGCCTGGAGACCCGCCGCGGCTACGCCACCGACCGCAACAGTCCGAAGTGGGAGCGGTGGAAGGCCGGCGCCGACATCGCCGCCGAGCCGGTCGACGCCTGGCGGGAGAACGTCCAGCGGCAGACCGCCGCCGGGAAGCGGTTCGGGCGGGTCCGCCTGGTCGACGAGCCCCTGGCTGAGGGCCAGGCGTACCTCCTCGCGTCCGGCCTCGGCAACGTCGCGGCGGGCGAGGACATCCGCAACCTCACCCGCGGCCAGGCCCATCGGCTCGGGCTGCCGGACTACGACTTCTGGCTGTTCGACTCCCGGCTCGTGGCCCGCTTCGTCTTCGACGAGGACGACACCACCCTCGGCGTCATCCTGTCCGAGGACCCGGCCGAGGTTGCCGCCGCCTGCCAGGCCCGCGACGCCGCATGGCACCACGCCATCCCGACCGCCCAGTACGCGGAACGGGTACGTTCCTCGGCGTGAGCACGGACTTTCAGGCCGGCCGCGAGGCGCTCGGAGCCCGCCTGCGCGAGCTGCGCGCCGACACCGGCCTGAACGGCAAGGACTTCGCCGCGCTCCTGTCTTGGCCCGCGTCGAAGGTGTCCCGCCTCCAGAACGGCAAGCAGACCCCGAGCGTCGCCGACCTGGAGGCGTGGGCCGCCGCCGCAGGGCGCCCCGAGGCCCTGGCCGAGCTGAAGGGCCGCCTTTCGGGTCTGGAGACCACCTACCGGTCCTGGCGCCGCCAGCTGGCCGCCGGCCACCGCCCCCGCCAGGAACAGGGCATCGCCGAGACCGCCGCCACCAGCCGCATCCGGGGCGTCGAGGTCGTCCGGATCCCCGGCCTGTTCCAGACTCCGGAGTACGCCCGGTACGTCTTCGAGCAGAACGCCGAGTTCCGGCAGACGCCCCGGGACGTCGAGGCCGCCGTACGGGCCCGGATCCGGCGTCAGGAAGCGCTCTACGACCCCGACAAGCGGTTCGAGTTCCTGATCTACGAGCCCGCCCTGCACGCCCGCACGAGCCCTGCCCCCGTGCACGCCGCCCAACTCGACCGGCTCGTGGGCGTGATCGGCCTCGATACCGTAAAGCTCGGCATCATCCCTCTCGGCGCCCGTCTGCGCCGCGCTCCCTCGCACGGGTTCTGGATCTACGATCGGCGGCTCGTCATCGTCGAGACCATCAACACCGAGATGTGGCTGGAGGACGAGACGTCCGTCGAGCTCTACGAACGGTCGTGGGAGTGGCTGACCGAGTCCGCTGTCTACGGCGAGCAGGCACAGCGCCTCATCGGCCGCGTACGGGCCGCCCTCACCGCCTCCTGAACAATCCCGCGCACCCGCCTCCGCGCCGTGCGCAATCCGGCGCAATCGCCCCCTCGCCCTGCAATTGCAGGTCCTACCGTCCCTCCCATGGCGACGCGAACCCGCAGGCCACGGGCCTGCAACTACTGTCTGGACCCCGGCGCCGACGCGTGCGTACGGGTGCAGCCTCTCGCTCACGGCGGAGCCCACGTCTTCGCCCACCGCGGCTGTGCCGCAGCCAGGGGCGTGCGGACGCTGTACGTGTTCGTTGACCAGGACGCCCGAGTGGGTGAGGTCGCATGACGACGATCCTGCGGCACGTCCTGTGGCGGGTTCTGCCGGACCCCGCGCGCCGGCCTCCCGCCCGGTACGTGCAGTGCCGGGAGTGCGAGGAGAAGTCGCCCGTGACCCCGGTGCAGGCGGAGAGCGACCTGTGGGCAATGACGCACAGCGGGCGCACCGGACACACCCTCTACCGCGAGTTCGCGGCAACCGACCTGATCACCAAGCGCGTTCGAGGAGGCTCGTCATGAGCTACGCGTACGGCCCGACCTACTGCGACCGCTGCGCCCAGCCGATCGTCGGCCGCGTGAAGACGATCCCTCGGTTCTCCGACTCCGGCGCCCGGCCGGACGCCACGGTGCACGCCGACCCACTCGCCTGCGGTCGGCCGGCCACGCGTATCCCCGAGGCCGCGCGCCGCTGAACCCCTGTCCGCGGGTGTCGCCGATCGGCCGCGGGCAGCAGACGGCCCCCGAGAGCGTTCATGCGTCCGCTCTCGGGGGCCTTTCCCTGTCCGACGTCAGTCAGTCGGCGTCGGACGGGTGTCGTACGGCGGCGAGGTGAGCCGCATTCGGGAGGGGGCGACCCCCTCGGGGTAGACGCCCTGGGTCCACAGGTCGCGGTAGCCGTGGGCGAGGAACCCGACCGCGAGCCGGACGGCGTCGGACGCCGTCATACCGGTCCGCATCAGGGCGGCGAGGTCGTCGGACAGGGCCGTGTCGACGCGGACGGACATGCGCTTGCCGGCCTTCGGCGGGGTGCTCACTGGCCGGCCTCCTCGTCGGCGATGCGGGCGAGCTGGTCGGCGAGCTGCCGCAGGTGCATGGCGTGCACGGTGAGCGTGGCCGCCAGGCGCCGGACGCCGTCCGCGTCGAGGGTGGCGGCCCAGCCGGTCTGCTCGACGTACAGGCCCGTGCGGCGCCGCTCGGGGTCCGTGGCGTGCGGGTCCCAGGCGAGCATGGCGACGAGGAGGTCGTCGCTGCCGAACGCGAGCCGGTGCTCGGCCCCGGTGTGGGTGAGGTCGACACGGTGGCACGGGGTGTGGTCGGCGTGTCCGGTGCACCACTCCGGCTCGACGAGACGAACCGTCTCGTGGTCGATGGTGGTGAGGTCGATGTGGCGAGTCACAGGGTCACCCCCTGCGCGGCGAGGCGGAGCTGTACGGCGTACTCGCCGCGGGTCTGTCCGGTGACGGCCGGCAGCAGGGGGAGGATGGCGTGCTCGGCGTCCTCGGCGTCCTCGGTCGGGCCGTGGACCTCCTCGGCGACGACGAGGGCCTGAGCCAGGACGAGGGCCTGCGTGACGGGCTTGGTGGGGTGCTTGGCGTCGAGCCTGTCGGCGATGCCGAGCAGCAACTCGGCCGCGCCGGGCTGTGCGGTCCAGGTCTGACCGAAGGCGTTGGCGTGGTCGTCGGCATGGCCGGCGGGCTGGACGCAGGGGATGCGGTTGATGCCGATCGCGGGCCCGCGCTCCCATCCAGGGCGGCGGGCGCCGCACAGCGCGGCGGACGGTACGGTCTTGCTCATGGTCTGGACTCCTTGATCAGGAAGGGTTCGGATCAAGGCGCCGTTCGGTGGTAGGACACCGGGCGGCGCCGCTGCGTCGGCACCATGAGGGGGTGCCCGGGCAGCGGTCCGCAGACAGTCCGCAGGACAGTGAAAAACGCTGGGAAACAGTCGGCACTGACGGGTAGGGAAACCGCAGGTCAACGGGGGTGTGGCAGACGTTTCCGCAGGTCGCCGCGATGGCTGATTAGTTCGAGCTCTACTACGACCTCTAAACCGCGAGGGCGCACCAGACGCACCGCTGAGGGCCGCCGGCCCCGGAACCTTCCGGGACGGCGGCCCTCGCCGTCGTCAGGCCGTCACCGCGCCGGCCGTCAGCGGTTCTGGCGGATGAAGGTGCGGACCAGGCGGCAGGTCGTGTCCGAGGGCGGGTGGATGCCGACGCGCTCGGCCGCCGTGCGTATCGTCGCGTTCGTGGCCTTCGACGGGACGTAGACGCCGGCGTCGAGGAGGGCGATCGCGAGGCGCATGGCCTTGAGGCGGCGGTTGTGGGAGATGTACCACTCGCGCGGGCGGCCGGCCGGGAGCGGCTTCTTCAGGAGCGGCGTGAAGGGTTCGATGGACGGCCTGCGGATCACGGCTGTTGCCATGGGCTACCTCCTGGCGAACGGTGGCGGGGGCCCTCCCCGGGGCCCTTGCCTTCAGCTCTCATTTTAGTGGCTGCCACTGACAATCGGCCCTGGTAGGACGGGGTTCGGGGGTAGTTTGGGGGCATGGAGATCTGGATCAATCCCGCCTGTTCCAAGTGCCGCGGCGCCCTCACCCTGCTCGACGCGGAGGGGGCCGACTACACCGTCCGCAAGTACCTGGAGGACGTGCCCTCCGCGGAGGAGATCCGGGGCGTTCTGGAGCGGCTGGGTCTGGAGCCGTGGGACATCACACGGACCGGCGAGGCCGTCGCCAAGGAGCTCGGGGTGAAGGAGTGGGGGCGGACGCCGGAGGACCGGGAGCGGTGGATCGAGGCCCTGTCCGCGCACCCGAAGCTGATCCAGCGCCCGATCATCACCGCCGACGACGGCACGGCCGTCGTCGGGCGCTCGGAGGAGGCCGTGCGGGACGCGCTCGGGCGGGGCTAGCGGAGCCCTAGGGGCCGGGGCATGAGGTGTTCGGGCGGGGCTAGCGGAGCCCGAGGGGCCGGGTCATGAGGTGTTCGCCGGGGCGGTCGCCCGTGCGGCGGTAGCCGAGCCGCCGGTAGAGGGCGAGGGCCGGGGTGTTCTCCGTGCGGACGGCCGGCCGGATCTCGGGGGCGCCGGTCCGCCGGGCCCACTCCTCGACGGCCGCGATCAGCCGCGTCGCGAGACCGTGCCCCCTCGCCGCGGGCGCGACCCAGAGCGAGCGGAGCTCGGGGACGCCGTCGGGAGCGAGGAGACCGCCCGCGAGGCCGGCCGGACGGTCCGCGAGGAGGGCGACGAGGGCGAGCGCCGTCGGGTCGTCCAGGCGGGCGCGCCAGCGGGTCTCGCCGCCGGCGTGCCAGTCCGCCAGGTCCGTCCGGAACGCCTCGGGCGAGCCGGTGAGCGCGGCGAGCCGGGTTTCGCGCCAGAGCGGCCAGTCGCGCGGCGTCAGCGTCCGCAGGACGGGGGCGTCAGTGGGCCGCGGCACGGGCTTCCGCCTCGGTGAGGAGTTCGGTGAGGCGGAGGGCGAAGCGGGCGTCGCAGGGGTGGGGCGTGCCGGTGCGGGCCGCCGCGAGGAGGGCGTCGACGGCGTGGCCGTACGCCTCCGTCGCCCCGTTCCACGCGGGCAGGGCGGCGCGGCCCTCCGTGCCGTACAGCGTGATGGCCGCCCCGGCCGCCGCCGGCGGGGCGCTCAGGGTGAGGGTGGCGGTGCTGCTCGCGCCGGAGGCGTGGCGGAGGGTCAGGTGGTGGGTGTCCTCGGGGCCCTTCACGGCCGACAGGGAGGTCACGTCGCCGAGGACCGGGATCAGGACGGAGAGGACGTGCGGGCCGACGTCCCAGAGCCCGCCCTTCTCGCGGCGCCAGGGGGAGGCCGCGTACGGGCTCTCGGAGCCGGCGGCGTAGAGGGAGCCGAGCCAGCGGGCCTCGGCGACGTACCAGCCGCCCGCCGTCCGCCGCTCCTCGATCCAGCGGGCGGTCTCGGGGGCGAAGCGCAGGGTGCAGAAGACGACCGAGGCGACGCCGGCCTTCTCCGCCTCCTCGGCGACCTCGCGGGCGCCGGTGACCGTGGTCGCCAGCGGCTTGTCGAGGAGGAGGTGGCAGCCGGCCCGGGCCGCCCGGACGGCGACGGGCGCCTGGACGTCCGGCGGCAGCGCGACCGCCACGGCGTCGCACTCCGCCAGGAGCAGGTCCAGGTCCTCGTACGCGCGCGTGCCGGAGGCGGCGGCCAGCTCGGCGGCTGCCTCGGGGCGCCTGCCCCACACCCCGGCGAACTCGACCCCCTCGTGCGCGGCGAGCGCGGGGGCGTGGGTGCGGGCGGCCCACGGGCCGGTGCCGAGGAGTCCGATACGGGGGCGCTGGTGTGCGGGGAGGAGAGCCATGGGACCAGTCTGCCCGCCCGGGCGCGCGGGGTCCCGGCCGGATATCCGGTGGCCGCGCTCCCCGGGGCCGGTGTTAGCGTGCACGGGTGCCGGCCGCGGGACTTCGGCGCGACTTCCGGAACCTGCCTCGTAAAGCAACGTCTTCGCTGTTCGCGCTCCCCTTCCCCGGCCGGCACGCCGACACGCGAGAAGGGGGCCGCCGTGTCCGATCTCGTCGCCGCCGAGGACGTGCTGCTGTTCGTCAACGCGGCCGTGACCGCCACCGGGCAGCGGGAGTTCCGCTCGTCCGCCGCGGAGCAGCGGCTGTCGCTCGCCTTCGTCCACGAGTACGTACGGGTCAACTACCGCCCCTTGTACGCGGCTTCCCTCGCGCTCGACATCAACGACCACAACGCCGCCCTCGTCGTCGAGCAGCTGCTGCGGACGCCCGGCGAGGCCGCGGGCGACGAGGGGCGGCTGATCGCGGCCCGGCTCGCGCGGATGGCGCCGCAGCGGGTGTACCGGCTGTTCCGCGGGCTGCGGGCGGCCGGCGTGAACAACCGGCGCACGCGCGCGATCGTGCGGGAGTGGCTGGCGGCCCGGCCGGATCCGGCGCTCGACGCCGTGAAATACCGGGCCGGGGTGAAGGCCGCCCTCAAGCACGCGCACGTGCAGGCCGCGGACGCCGAAACCGGGGACTTCCTCTTCGCGCCCGCGCGCCGGGTCCGGTACGAGCACCCGACGCTGGAGGCGTACCGGCGGGCGCACTACGACGAGAGCGCGCTCTACGGCCTTCCGTACACCGTCGCCGAGGGGTTCGCGGCGCGGCACGGGGTGGACCGGAAGGTGTTCCTGGAGCGGATCGCGCCCCGGATGACCCGCCTGGAGCGGCTGCGGAGCGAGCGGGCGGCGGGGCGCGGCGCCGGGGCCTCGGACCTGTCCGTGATGCCGCTGACGCGGCTGGCGCTGCACGTGCTGGCGCTGCCGTTCGCCGAGCGGGCGGCGCGGCGGAGCGAGCTGACGGGGGCGCTGCGGGCCTCGGCTCGGCGGGCGGCGGGGCCGTACGCGGGGAGCTGGGGGCGGGTCGCGGCGGTGCTCGACGACAGCTTCTCCTCGTCGGGTTCGGCGGTGAAGCGGCGCCGGCCGCTGGCGGTGGCGCTCGGCTGCCACTTCCTCCTGGAGGCGCTGGCGGCGCCGGGCGCGTACACCGGTCGGTGGACCTCGGGCGGTACGGATCCGCTGCTGGTCCGGCCGTACGGGCCGACGCCGCTGGGGCTGCGGATCCTGGACGCGCTCGACGGCGGGCCGGAGCGGCTGGTGATCGTCTCGGACGGCTGGGACAACGCCCCGCCGGGGCTCGCGGGCGAGGTGCTGCGGGTCTGGCGGTCGCGGCTCGACCCGGAGCGGCGGACGGCGGCGGTCCATGTGAACCCCGTATACGACGCGGGGGTGTTCGACGTGCGCCGGCTCGGGCCCTCGGTGCCGGCGGTCGGGATCCGGGACGCGGAGGACCTGCCGGCGCTGGTGGAGATCGCCGGTTTCGCCGAGGGGCGGACCGGTCTGACGGAGCTGCGCGCCTATCTGGACCGGCGGGTGGCGGACTTCCTGGCGGCGCACGCGAAGGGGGCGGGGTCGTGACGCGGATCGATCTGACCGGGCTCGTCGTGCGCCCGTCGCAGGTGTGGGGCGGGGTCCGGCTGGTGCCGCTGGTGCGGGCCGAGCCGGTCGAGGGGCTGCGGCTGCACCGGGAGGTGTACGCGCGGGCGGAGGGGTACGGGTACGACCCCCGGTCCTCCGTCGACGTCGGCGACGGCACCGTCTACACCTCGTACATCCCGCACGGCTTCGTCGCGGACTGGTCGGGTGCGGAGCGCGAGGAGGCGGCGTACGGGACGCGGCTCGGGGACGCGCCGGGGGCCGGGGTGCCGCTGCGGGCCCCCCACCACCGGCTGGCGAAGCGGCGGCACGGCGAGCGCCGGCTGCGGTTCCTGCCGCTCCACCTCGCGCTGGACGGCTATCTCGCGCTGCACTTCGGCGGGCCGCCGGTGCTGTGGGAGGAGTGGTCGCGGGAGGCGCTGCGGCGGGGTCTGTCCCCCCGGGCGGAGGCGGCGTACGCGGGCGTCGACGTGCCGGGGCTCGCGGAGGCGCTGCGGATCTTCGAGCTGCACCCGGGGCAGTGCGGGGTGCTCGTGTACGTGGCGGACGCGCTGGCCGCGGCCTTCGTGGTGCCGCACCCGGAGGACTACCGGCTGCTGCACCCGACGCTGGTGGAGGACCTGTACGGCGAGCTGGTGCACCAGTACGCGTACTACGGCGGCCCGGTGCCCGCGTTCGGGGCCCGGATCCGGGACGGCGCCGGCGGCATCCGGGACCTCGCGGACCTGCGGGCGGCGGCGCTCGATCAGGAGCGGCGCTGGGCGGTGGCGCACGACGGGCTGATGGCGCGGGACCTCCTGGAGACCCCGTACGCCTTCGAGCGGGTGTACCGGATGGGGTCGTTCGCGCTGTACCGGTTCCTGCCGCCGTTCCTGCGGGACGGGCGGGAGCAGCACATCGGCGAGCTGATCACCGACCACAAGGGGCGGACGGCCTATCTGAAGACCTTCCGCCTCTCGGACGCGCAGGTCAGACGGGGGTACCTGCTCCGCCGGCTCGCGGCCTGCGACTGGCACCCGGGCCGGACGGCACAGGAGCTGGGGGTCTCGCCGAACGAGCTGGTGCGGCGGATCCGGGCGGCGGGTTTCGGCGCGCTCCTCGACGCGCACGGGCTCGCACAGGCGGCCCGGAATGCGCAGGAAGGCTGAGTAACACGGGGTTCACAAACGGGCAACCGAAGGGAAATCCCGTGTTGCGAAGCTGCGGTCACACGAAAGGCGCTCAGACCGCGGGCCCGCCCGGCCCGGCGTCCGGCGCCGACCCCGCAGCTTCTCGCAGCGCCGCGAGCCGCCGCGGACACCCGCAGCAGTTCGCCACGCCCTAAGGATGACCCCGTGACCTTCAAGGCTGAGTACATCTGGATCGACGGCACCGAGCCGACCGCGAAGCTTCGCTCGAAGACGAAGATCATCGCGGGTGAGGGTCTGCCGCTGGCGGAGCTGCCGATCTGGGGCTTCGACGGTTCCAGCACCAACCAGGCCAAGGGCCACGCCTCGGACCGCGTGCTCAAGCCGGTCTTCTCCTGCCCGGACCCGATCCGCGGCGGCAACGACGTCCTGGTGCTGTGCGAGGTCCTCAACACGGACATGACGCCGCACGAGTCCAACACCCGTGCCGCGCTGGCCGAGGTCGCCGCGACGTACGCCTCCCAGGAGCCGATCTTCGGCATCGAGCAGGAGTACACCTTCTTCGAGGGCACCCGCCCGCTCGGCTTCCCGGTCAACGGCTTCCCGGCCCCGCAGGGCGGCTACTACTGCGGCGTCGGCGTGGACGAGATCCACGGCCGTCCGATCGTCGAGGCGCACCTGGAGAACTGCCTCAAGGCGGGTCTGGGCATCTCCGGCATCAACGCCGAGGTCATGCCGGGCCAGTGGGAGTTCCAGGTCGGCCCGCTGGCGCCGCTGGAGGTCTCGGACCAGCTGTGGATCGCCCGCTGGCTGCTCTACCGCACGGCCGAGGACTTCAACGTCTCCGCGACGCTCGACCCGAAGCCGGTGAAGGGCGACTGGAACGGCGCCGGCGCGCACACCAACTTCTCCACCAAGGCGATGCGCGAGGGCTACGACGCGATCATCACCGCCTGCGAGTCGCTGGGCGAGGGCTCGAAGCCGCTCGACCACGTCAAGAACTACGGCGCCGGCATCGACGACCGTCTGACCGGTCTGCACGAGACCGCCCCGTGGGACCAGTACTCCTACGGCGTCTCGGACCGCGGCGCCTCGGTCCGCATCCCGTGGCAGGTCGAGCAGGACCAGAAGGGCTACATCGAGGACCGCCGTCCGAACGCGAACGTCGACCCGTACGTGGTGACCCGCCTCCTCGTGGACACCTGCTGCGAGGCGCTCGCCAAGGCCGGTCAGGTCTGACCGTCCGCCAGACACGGGGAAGTGCCCGCCGGTTGAACCGGCGGGCACTTCCGCGTTCCGCGTCCCTCGGGCACGTCCGGTGTTCCGCGGTCTCCCTGATTTCCGCGGGCATCCCGCTTCGCTCCCTGGTTCCCTGCTGCTTTAATAGGGATATGGCCAGCATCCGGAACGACAGCGCGCGGGGTCGCCACGACCTCGAACCGTTCTGGCCTTCCCGTCAGCACCACGACTACGACCGGTGCTGTCGGCGCGTGAGGAACGCGTCGGCCCTCTAAAACCCCGACCGGAGACCTGTCCGGTCCGCGGCCTTCGGCCGACGCGCAGTGACGTACGACGCCTGTCCGTCCGTTCCTTCGCGCGAAGAGAGCCGAGTCCTCCCATGGCCCACACCCAGACCGCCGCCGCCCCGCTCACCGCCCCCCGCCCCCGGCTGCGCGCCGTCGCCCCCGACGAGGCCGCCGGCCTCGCCCGCGTCGCCGACTTCCTGCCGCCGGGCGCCACGCTGCTCCCCGCCCCGCCGCACGCCCTGCCCACGCTGCCGGGCCGGCCGCCGATGGTCGGCTATCTGGTGCTGCTCCCCGCCGAGGAGGAACCGCTCGCGCCCGCGCCGCCGGGTCCCGAGGCCGAGGGGCCGGTCGGGATCGACGGGGAGCGGCGGATCGCCACCGTCGACGGGCGGGCGCTCGACCTGACGTATCTGGAGTTCGAGCTGCTCGCCCATCTCGTGGCCCACCCGCACCGGGTGCACACCCGCGACCGGCTGGTGCAGACGGTGTGGGGGTACGGGCACGTCGGCGACGGGCGGACGGTCGACGTCCACGTCGCCCGGCTGCGGCGCAAGCTGGGCGCCGAACACCGCCGCACGATCCAGACCGTGCGGCGGGTCGGCTACAAGTACGTGCCCTGACCGGCTCCTAGGAGGCGGCGGTCCGCTTCGTCCTCGCCCTGGACACCAGGGCGAGGACGACCTCGGCGGCGAGCAGCACCAGCAGGCTGACGCCGAGCAGCGGGACGAACCAGCCGACGAGCGCGGTCGCCGCGGCGAGCGGCAGCAGCAGCGTCACCGGCACCTTCCGCCAGGCGCCCCGGCCCACCGGCCGGCGCGGCCGCCGCAGCCACCACATGCGGTAGCCCCAGAGGATCATCAGGGCGAGCGCCAGGGCGAGGACGGCGAGGGCCAGCTGGTTGAACAGGCCCAGGAAGACGCCCATGTGGGCGTCGATGCCGATCCGGGTCAGCTGCGCGAGGAGCGGGTAGTCGGCGAAGGCGAGCCGGTCGACGACGGTGCCGTCGGCCGGGTTCAGCGCGACCGAGTCGAGCTGGACCGGGAACTGCTTGTCGGTCTCCTTGACGACGTAGCCGTTGCCCTCGGCGGGCAGGGTGACGGCTATCGAGGCGCTGTCGAGACCGGCGGCGCGGGCGGCGTCGACGGCCCGGTCGACGCCGATGTCGGCGGTCGCGGGGGCCGGGTCGGCCGGCTGGTGTCCGGCGCCGTGGCCCGCGTGTTCGCCGCCCGCGCCGCCGGCGGCACCCGCCGAGAGGGTCGGGGTGGCGCCGCCGAGCCGGTCCTGGAGGGTGCCGATGTTCTCCCCGGCGTACTGCGACCAGGTCAGACCGGTCGCGGAGAGCAGCAGCAGGCCGAGCGCGGCCCAGAGGCCGACGGAGCCGTGCCAGGAGAGGGTGCGGCGGCGGGACTTCGGGCCGCCCTCCGGCAGCAGGAGCGCCCGCCGCTTGGTGCGGCGCCGGGCGAACCAGAGCGCCAGGCCGCCGAGGACCAGCACGAAGAGCCAGCTGGCGGCGAGCTCGCTGTAGATCCGTCCGGGCTCGCCCAGGTGCAGGTCGCGGTGGAGCCCGTCGATCCAGGTGCGCAGCGGCAGGGCGCCGCTGCTGCCGTAGCTGGGCAGCTGCCCGCGGACCTCGCCGGTGTACGGGTCCACGAAGACGGCCATCGAGGTGCCCTCGGGGGCCTCGGGGTCGGCCATCAGGACGCGGGTGGTCGCGCCGGGCTCGGCGGCGGGCCAGACGGCGGTGACGGTGCCGTCCGGGTTCGCCCCGCGGGCGATCTCGGTCTGGCGGTCGAGCGGGAGGACGGTGTCGCCGACCGGGACCTCCAGTTCGTGCGCGTACACGACCTTCTCGGCCTGGTAGGAGAGCGCGTACAGCAGTCCGCTGAGCGCGGCGACCAGGAGGAAGGGGGCGGTGAGGAGGCCGGCGGTGAAGTGCAGCCGGAGGAGGAGCGGGCGGAGCGCGCTCCAGGCGCCGGGGCGGCGGGGGGTGGTGGCGGTCGAGGGGGCGGTCGTGGGGGCGGTGGCGGTGGCCGGTGCCGCCGGTGCCGCCGGGGGTGCTTCGGGCGTGTCTGGGCGTGCGGGATCGTCGATGGTCATGACGGTGCGTCCTCGGTGTCTCGTGAGGTGTCTCGTGACGTGTCTGCCGTCGGGCAGGGGGAAGCGGCCCCCGGCGTCAGACGAGCGGACCGAGGACCATGGCGCGGGGGACGGACGGCCGGGGCGGACCGCGCCGGGAGAGGACGTGCGCGAGGACGACGACGTGCGGGCGCCGGGCGTTCCGGCGGGGCCGCCGGACCGGGCGGCGCGGGTCGGCGGGGACGGCGGCGGGGCCGAGCGGGATCGCGAGCAGGTGCCGGAGCGGGGTGAGCGCGGCCTCCGCGAGCGCGAAGAACGCGGCCTCGCCGCGGGCCAGCCACACCCCGCAGACCAGGGCGGCCAGGAGGTGGACGGCGAGCATGCCGGGGCCGCCGTCGGCGACGGGGGCGAGGAGGGCGGCGAGGCCGTCCGTGGTGGTCGCGGTGGTGGCGGTGACGGCGGCTTCGCCGGCGCCGTGGGACATGTGGGTGGAGTGTCCGGCGTGCCCCTGGTGCGGTGCGACGGGGGCGGGCGGGGCGGCGGCGTGGGCGCCGGTGAGCGAGAAGGCCAGGTGGAGGACGCCCTGGGCGGCGAGGATGCCGCCCGCGCAGCCGACGGGCCCGCGCCGGCGGCCGGCCGCGCACCAGGCGACGGCGGCGGTGGCGGCGAAGGCGGTGAGGAGGGTGAGGGGGTCGAGCTGGTGCGCAGATATGGACGAATGCCCCACCGCTGTCAGTACGACGCACACAACCGCGAAAAGGGCGGCTCGCAGGGCGCGCAGCGGCGACAGGGGATGCGTCATCGGGGGACATGCTGTCACCCGCCCCGGGACGCCCCTGGGGCGGCTCCCGTTGGTACGGAACGGACTACTTTCTGGGCCCACTGGGGCAGGTGGGACCGGCGATTCCGGAGGGGGCGGGGTGGGGTCGACGTCTTCGCGGGGCGGGGTGGACCGGCGTTTCCGGCGGGGTGGCCGGGCGGCGGGCGGGCACGGGATGCCGGGGTGGGGCCGGCGATTCCGGCGGGCGGCGGGGCGGGCACGGGATGCCAGGGTGGGGCCGGCGATTCCGGTGGGTGGTCCGGCGGCCGGGCGGGCACGTGGTGCCGGGGTGGGGTGGGGCCGTTACGGTCGGAGGGGGCCTTGTCACGGGAGGAGACCCAGTCCATGGCCGCGATCGCCGCCACCTCCGTCGCCAATCTGCGGGACCTCGGCGGTCTGCCGCTCGGCGGCGGGCGTTCCGTACGGGCCGGGCTGGTGCTGCGCTCGGCGCAGCTCGACCGGCTGGAGCCGGAGGAGGAGGCCGTGAGCGGGCTGAAGATCCGCACGGTCGTGGACCTGAGGACCGCCGCCGAGCGGGCCGACCGGCCGGACCGGCTCCCGGACGGGGCGCGGACGGTCGTCGCGGACGTGCTCGCCGACCATCTGGCGGCGAGCGGGCTGCCGCCGGCCGCGCGGCTCAAGGACCTGCTCTCCGACCCGGCGCTCGCGGAGCGGCACCTCGGCGGCGGGCGGATCCTGGACGCGATGCGGAGCACGTACCGCGCCTTCGTGACCAGTGAGTCGGCCCGCGCCTCCTACCGGACCCTCCTCACCGAGCTGGGAACCCCCGGCGCGGGGCCGCTGCTCTTCCACTGCACCGCCGGCAAGGACCGCACGGGCTGGGCCGCGACGGTGGTCCTCGCGCTGCTCGGGGCGGACGAGGCGACGGTGCGGGCGGAGTACCTGGCGGTCAATCCGGCGGTGCGGCAGGCGTTCGCCCCGATGATCGAGGGGTTCATCACCCAGGGCGGCGACCCCGACCTCGTCCTCGCGATGATCGGCGTCCTGCCGGAGTACCTGGACGCGGCGCTGGAGGAGGTCGCGGAGCGGCACGGCTCGATGGAGGCGTACGCGCGGGACGGCCTCGGCGTCCCCGGCGAGGTCGTCGCGCTGATGCGGGAGCGGTTGACGGTGTACGCGGTGTGAGACGCGAGCTCGGAGCGCGGGGCTCCCCGCGCGACGGGGCTCCGGGCTCCGGGCTCCGGGCTCCGGGCTCCGGGCTCCGGGCTCCGGGGTGACCATCGGAAGAATCGCTCGTTCTGCTGAACGTGACCACCCAGGATCTCGTTCCGTCGCCCGTGGGCCCCGTCGACGTCGAGCAGGCCGAGGCCGCCCTCGTCGAGCGCTATCCGCGCCTCGTGCGCATCGCCTATCTGGTCCTGCCGCCGACGATGGGCCGCAACCGGCGGGTGCTGACCGCGCACGCGCTCGTCCAGCGCGCCCTGCCGCGCCGGCGGGTACCGGGGCCCCGCGTGCCGGAGGCCCGGCGGCCGGAGGACGCGGTGGATCCCGGGTACGCGTACGTACGGGGCGAGGTGCTGCGGCAGGCGCTGGTGGCCGCGCTGCCGCTGCGGCGGCTCGCGGTGCCGCGCCGGGCCCAGCTGCCGCCGCTGCTGCCGCAGGTGTGGGGGCTGCGGCTGTTCCCCCGCGCGGGCGGGGCGGACGAGCTCGCCCTGGACCAGCTGCTGGCCGGCCTCTCCGCGCCGGCCCGCGCCGCGTACGTGCTGCGCGGCCTGGAGCGCCAGGGCGACGCGGAGGTCCTCCGCGTGCTGGCCACGGCCGGGGCCGAGGACCCGGAGGCGGCCCTCGCCGAACTGGCCGCCCTGGAGGACGAGCCGCAGGCCGGACCCGGCGACGGCCCGGAGCACGGCGCCCGGCACCGGCCGCGCCCCGCGCCGGAGGCCCCGGAGGCCCCGCGCCCCGGCGAGCGCCCGGGACGGGTGGCCGAACAGGCCGGGCCCGGCCGGACCCGGACCGGCGGGCCGGCCCCCGACGGCACGCCACGCTCCCCCGGCGACCCGGCGGAGCCCGAAGCCCCGGCCGGGCCGGCGCGTTCCTCCGGGCGCCGGATCAGCGGGGCCGCCTTGCTGGAGTCGGCGGAGTTCGATCCCTGCACGCTCCAGGCACGGCCCGGGGACCTGCTGCGGCGCCGGCAGCACGGGCGGGCCGCTCTGGTCGGGGTCGTGGCGCTGCTGGTGTGCGGGGCCCTGCTCGGGCTGCCGGGGGACGGCTGGGGCAGAAACGGTGCTGCTGCGCCGAGTTACGCCCGCAACCCCGCCGCCGAGGCCGCGCTCGACCCGGCGAAGGTGAAGCGGGTGACCGCGGCGGTGTGGCCCGGGGCCGTACGGCGGGACTTCTCGGTGTGGCCGGCGCGCGGGGAACTCGCCGGGGACACGGAGCTGCTGCGGCGGGCGCTGGCCGTGTGGGCGCGCCCCGGCGGGGCCGTGGAGTCCTCGGCGACGCCGGGGACCCCGGTCGGGCCGCCGATGGGGCCGCCCCAACTGCTCTTCGCGGGGCGGGTGGACGCGGCCCGGGTGGTGCTGTTCCACGACGGGCTGCGGATCGTGCGGTACGCCGAGCCGGTGGAGGGGACGGCCGGCGCCGGGCTCGACTTCGCCCGGACCGACGCCGCCGAGGGCCCCGGCGCCGCCGCGGTCGTGCTGACGCGCGCGGCCGGGAACGTGCGCTATCTGACCGCGCCCTGGGTGACCGGCGCCTCCGTACGGGACCTGCTGATGCCCGGCAAGGAGCCGTGGCCGCTCGGACGGGACGCGCGCGGAGTGACCGACGCCCTGCCCAGCCCCGCGCAGGCGAAGGAGTGCGCGCGGTGGAACACCCTTCAGCTGAGGGACGATTCCGGCAGCCGGCTCCTCGGCGACCTCGGCGAGCTGGTCCCCGCCCGGCTGCTCTGGGGCGCCCCCGACGCGCCCGTGGACGCCACCGGCCGCGAGGCGCGGGCGGCGTGGGCGCGGACCGCCTGCCAGCTGACCACGCTCCTCGGGCAGGGCGTGCGGTCGGCGCAGGCGTGGCAGTTCGCCCGGCAGACGCTGCCCGAGGGCGCGGGCCGGGCGACCTGGGTGTGCACCCGGGCGGAGACCTGGCGGGGCACCGGCAGCCGGGTCCTCGCGCAGTTCCTGCCGCCGGACCGGAAGGTGCCCGCCTCGCTCGCCGCCCGCGCGCAGGACGCCCCGGCGTGCGGGGCGCGGGAGCCGAGGGTGCTGGCCGGGGCGCTGTGGCAGGCGCCGGGCGGCGGCTGGTACGTGCTGGCGGCGGGCGGCCCCGACGTGGCCTCGGTGGAGGTGAGGGGCGGGGTGAGGGCCCGCGCCGAGGGCCCGGTCCTCGCCGCGCCGGCCCAGGCGGGCGCCCGCGCCGAACTGAGCGCCACCCTGGACGACGGCCGCCGGATGCCCGCGCTGAGGCAGTGACGGGACAGGTGCGCCGGCCGCGCGCGGCCGCGGCGGATCCACGGGGCGAAAAAGGCGGCGCACGGCTCTGTCGCCTGTGCTTACTCCTCAGTACATTGACGGCATGTCTAATACGCAGCCTGCCCCGGTGGCGTCGGAACACGTCGAGCTCAAGGCCCGCAAGGTGGCCTTCGACTGGCAGGAGACCCCGCTCCACTGGGTACCCGGCGATCCCTTCACCACGCACACGATCAACGTGCTGCACCTCCTGCTGCCGGCCGGCGAGCGCTGGTTCGTCCACGTCTACCAGCAGGCCCTGCCGTACATCACCGACGACCGGCTGCGCGAGGACGTCATCGGCTTCATCGGGCAGGAGGCCGTGCACTCGCAGGCGCACGACGACGTCCTGCCGCACCTGCGCCGGCAGGGCCTCGACCCGACGCCGTACACCGCCCAGGTCGACTGGTTCTTCGAGAAGCTGCTCGGCGACCGGACGCTGCCGCCCGGCCGGGCGCGCCGCTGGTGGCTGATGGAACGGGTCGCGCTGATCGCCGCGATCGAGCACTACACCGCCTTCCTCGGCGACTGGGTGCTCAACGCCGAGGAGCTCGACCGGCGCGGGGCCGACCCGATGATGATGGACCTGCTCCGCTGGCACGGCGCCGAGGAGGTCGAGCACCGGGCGGTCGCCTTCGAGCTCTTCACGCACCTGGACGGCGGCTACCGGCGGCGCGCCCGCACCTGGGCGCTCGCCTTCTCCGCACTGGTCTTCCTCTGGCAGCGCGGGGTCCGCTTCTTCCTGGAGAACGACCCCACCCTGCTCGACCCCAAGGCGTCCTGGGCGGACTTCTACCGCAGGGGCCGCGAGGGCGTGCTGCCGTCCACCCCGGCCATGCTGCGCTCGATACCCCGCTACCTGAGCCGCGCCTACCACCCCTCCCAGGAGGGCGACACCGCGCAGGCCGTGGCCTACCTCGCCTCCTCCCCCGGCGCCAACGGAGGCCGCTGATGCCCCGGTTCACCACCCTCGCCCTCGCCGCCGGCGCCGCGCTCCTGGTGCGCCGCGCGGTCCGCTCCCGGATGACGAGCGCGCCGCTGTGGCCGATGCCCTCCCTGGAGGAGCCCGTCTCCGGGTACGGGCGCGGGGCGACCGTCCCGCGCCGGGTGCTCGTCACCGGGCGGGCCGTCCCCGCCGAGGGGGTCGTCGAACTGCGCCTGGAGGGCGAGCGGCTGCCGTCCTGGGAGCCCGGCGCCCACCTCGACCTCGTCCTGCCCTCCGGGCAGGTCCGGCAGTACTCGCTCTGCGGCGATCCCGCCCAGAAGGACGTGTACCGGATCGCGGCCCGGATCATCGAGGAGGAGCACGGTGGCCGGGGCGGCTCCCGCGAGGTGCACGAACGGCTCCACGAGGGCGTCGAGGTCGAGATCCGGGGCCCCCGCAACCGCTTCCCGCTGGTCCCCTCCCCCGCGTACGTCTTCGTCGCCGGCGGCATCGGGATCACCCCGGTCCTGCCGATGGTGCGGGCCGCCGAGGCGGCGGGCGCGGACTGGCGGCTCGTCCACTGCGGACGGTCCCGCGCCACCATGCCGTACCTGGCGGATCTGCTCCGGCTCGGAGCGGACCGGGTGACGGTGGTCGCGGAGGACGAGGTCGGGTATCCGGACCTGTCGTTCCTGGCGCAGGTGCCGGCCGAGACGCTGGTCTACTGCTGCGGCCCCGACGGGCTGATGGACGCCGTCGCCGCCGCGATGCCGGCCGGCCGGACCCCGCGCCTGGAGCGCTTCTCGGCGGTCGCCCCGGCCGGCGGCACCCCCTTCGAGGTCGAACTCCGGCGCTCCGGGCGGACGGTGACCGTCGCCGCCGGGCAGTCGGTGCTCGCGGCGGTGCGGGAGGAGGTGCCGGGCCTGATGTACTCCTGTACGCAGGGCTTCTGCGGCACCTGCCGGCAGACCGTCCTGGACGGCGAGGTCGACCACCGGGACGAACTCCTCACCGACGCGGAGCGGGCGGACTCGATGCTGATCTGCGTCTCGCGCTGCGCCGGGAAGAAGCTCGTCCTGGACCTCTGAACGTCAGGGAAGGATCAGCCAGTCGAAGGCGAGGGCGGCCCCGAGGCCGCCCACCAGGAGCCAGGTGGCGAGGCGGGTGCGGCCGTTGCGGGCGAGCTCGATGACGATCCCGCAGAGGATCATCGCCAGGCCGTAGACGCCGACGACGAGCACGGAGGTCCGGCTCGCCAGGCGGATCACCAGGACCACGCCCATCACGACGAGCAGGACCGAGGCGGCCGCCACGCGCAGCCGTCTCGCCTGCCTGGGGGTCATGCCGTCGCCGGGCTCCCCCGCGGCCTCGTCGACGTCCTCTCCGGACTCCTCGCCGGCCTCTTCGTGCGCCTCTTCGCCGGGCTCCTCGCCGGGCTCCTCGCCGGTCTCTTCGCCGGCGTCTTCGTCGGGCTCTTGGCCGGCCTCTTCATCAGCCTCTTCGCCGGTCTCATCGGACTCCGCGCCGGCTTCGGCCTCCTCGGCCTCCTCGGACTCCGCGCCCGCTTCGGCCTCTTCGGCCTCGGTGGCCTCGGGTCCGGGCTCGTCCGTCTCTTGTTTCTCGGCGGCCGGGGTGGACCGGTCGGAAGCGCTCATGAACGAGGAGCGTAACGGACCCCGATAGGCTGTTCGTATGACGACCGGTGTACGGCGCAGGATGGGCGTCGAGGAGCGCAAGCAACAGCTGATCGGGGTGGCCCTCGAACTCTTCAGCAGCCGCTCCCCCGACGAGGTCTCCATCGACGAGATCGCCGCCGCCGCGGGGATCTCCCGGCCGCTGGTCTACCACTACTTCCCCGGCAAGCAGAGCCTGTACGAGGCCGCGCTGCGGCGCGCGGCGGACGAGCTCGCGGCCCGTTTCCTGGAGCCGCCGCAGGGCCCGCTGGGGGCGCGGCTGCTGCGGGTCATGGGCCGGTTCTTCGACTTCGTCGACGACCACGGCCCCGGGTTCGCGGCGCTGATGCGGGGCGGCCCTGCGGTGGGTTCGTCGACGACCAACGCGATGATCGACGAGGTGCGGCAGGCCGCGTACGAGCAGATCGTCGCGCACCTCGGGGTGGCGGAGCCCTCGCCGAGGCTCGAACTGGTCGTGCGGTCCTGGGTGTCGCTCGCCGAGTCGACGGCGCTGCTGTGGCTGGACGGGCGGCGGGTGCCGCGCGCGGAGCTGGAGCAGAAGCTGGTGCACGACTTCGCCGCCCTGACGGCGGTGAGCGCGGTCTACGACGAGCAGGCGGCGAAGGTGCTGGCGGCGATCCTGGCGGAGGAGCCGGCGGACGGGCCGTTCGCGGAGCTGGTCGGCCGGCTGCTCGAACTGGCACCGCCACCCGCCCCGGCACCGGGCCCCGCGCCCGCCCCCGCGTCCGCCCCCGCCGTACCGGATCAGCGCTTGCGGTAGGAGTTCTCCAGGTCGCGCACCTCGACCGAGAGGCGTACCCCGTCCGTCGTCTTCAGATGGCGGGGCAGCAGGTCGAGCACGGCCGTGGAGAGCCGGGCCTGGGTCGCGTCGGTGCGGCCGAAAAGCAGCCCGGTCCAGGGGCGCGGAGTAGTCGACGGTGATCTGCGGCATGACGGTGTCTCCTGCTGGTACGGGATGTCGGGCCACAGCTTTACGGCGCGGGCCCCGGCCGCACAAGGGGCGGCCGGGGCCCGCGCCCCTGAGGAGGAGCGTCAGCCGGTGGCCTCGAAGACGGCGACCGTGCGGGCCGGGACCGTGAAGGTGCCCGAACCGGTGTCGTACGAGGCCGTCCTGGTGACGGCGTCGGAGCCGTTCGCCTGGACCGGGTGGAGGGCGTGGGCCGTGCCGGCCAGGCCCGTGACCGTCTGCTTCGCCTCGCCCGGGGTCGCGTTGAACACGACCACGAGGTCACCGAGGCGCATGGTGATCACGCCCGGGGTCTCGTCCTTGCCGGAGAGCGGGAAGGAGAGGGCGGACTGCACCTGGCCCGCGGTCGCCAGGGAGAAGACCGGCTCGGTGGTGCGGATCTTCTGGAGGTCCCGGTAGGCGGCGGAGGCTCCGTCGATCTCGGCGCAGCCGGCCGTCAGGTTCGGGTTGGTCAGGAGCGGCTTGCCGTGGCCCCACTTGGCCTTGTTGTCGGCGGCCGGCGGGAGGCCGATGCCGAAGCCGTTGCCGGCCCGGCAGTCCCAGTGGATCGCGTTGAACCAGTCGCCGCTGTCGTAGGAGTTGCGGTCGAGGGACTTGGAGCGGAGCAGGTCGGAGCCGGCCTGGGAGAGCGCCGGGCCCTGCGAGAGGGTGGCGGTGGCCATGGCGAGGACCTGCATGCGGGCCCGGTCGGCGGCGGAGGTGCCGGCGGGCAGCTTGAACGCCAGGGCGTCGTAGAGGGTCTCGTTGTCGTGGGCGTCGGCGTAGGCGAGGGCGTCGCCGGGGGCGGCGGCGTAGCCGGCCGGGGCGCCGTTGTAGTCGACCTCGGAGCCCTTGACGGTGCGGCCGGAGGTGTCGGTGAAAGTGTAACCGGCGAGGTTGCCGCTGAGGCCGACCTTGACGAGGTCCTGGTAGTGCAGGAGGCGGGCCTTCTGCTCGGCCGGGGTGCCGTTGGCGGCCGAGGGGTTGGGGTCGGTGTAGAGGCCGGAGGCGAAGCCCTGGACGCCGGGGTCCTCGTCGAAGGGGCCGCCGCCGCGGACGGCGTCGCGGGCCCGGTCGGAGAAGGTGGCGACACCGGTGCCGGCCATGTTCTTCTGGGTGGCCTGGACGAAGCGGGCGTCGTCGGCGATCTCGCCGAAGTTCCAGCCCTCGCCGTAGAGGACGATGGCCTTGCCGTCGACGCCGTCCTTCGCGACGGTCAGGGCGTCGAGCGCCCTGCGGACGGCGAGGATGTTCTCCTTCGGGTGGTGGCCCATGAGGTCGAAGCGGAAGCCGTCGACCTTGTACTCCTTGGCCCAGGTGACGACCGAGTCCACGACGAGCTTGCCCATCATGGCGTTCTCGGGCGCGGTGTTGGCGCAGCAGGTGGAGGTGGCGACGGAGCCGTCGGCCTGGAGGCGCTGGTAGTAGCCGGGGACGATCCGGTCGAGCACCGACTTGTCGGACTGTCCGGCGGCGACGGTGTGGTTGTAGACGACGTCCATGACGGTGCGCAGGCCCTGCCCGTTGAGGGCCTGGACCATCTGCCGGAACTCGACCGTGCGGCGGGTGCCGTTCGGGTCGGTGGAGTAGGAGCCCTCGGGGACGGTGTAGTGCAGCGGGTCGTAGCCCCAGTTGTACGCGTCCTTCGCGGCGGCCTCGGCGACGCAGCGCTGCTGCTCCTCCGAGTCGGGGGCGTAGACCTTCAGGTCGCAGGCCGGGACGGCCTGGTCGGACTTCTTCTCGGGGATCGTGCCGATGTCGAAGGCCGGGAGGAGGTGGACGTAGGAGGTGCCGGAGTCGGCGAGGGCCTTGAGGTGCTTCGAGCCCTTGCTGTCCTTGTCGGTGAAGGCGAGGAAGGTGCCCTGGTGGGCGGCCTTCGCGGTGGGGTCGGCGATCGAGAAGTCGCGGACGTGGAGTTCCTGGATCTGGGCGTCGCGCAGCGGCACGGCGGCCGGCTTCCGGAGGGTCTTCCAGCCGGCCGGGGCGAGCTTCGGGTCGGTGAGGTCGACGACGAGGCTGCGGGCGGAGTCGGCGGTGAGGGCGGTCGAGTAGGGGTCGGTGACGCGGTTCTCGACGAGCTTCTGGACGGTGGGCGCCCAGACCTTCACGACGTACCGGTACGGCTTGCCGGTCCAGGACCTGGAGCCGGTGGCCGTCCAGACGCCGGAGGCGTCGTCGCGGCGCATGGGCACGGTGCGGCCGTCGATCTCCAGGGCGACGGTCCGCGCGGTGGGCGCCCACAGGGAGAGGGTGGGGCGGCCCTTGCGGTCGAAGACCGGGCCGAGGTCGGCCTTGACGGCCTTCTCGGCGTACAGGTCGTCGAGGACGCCGGCGGTCTGGACGCCGGTGGCGGCGAGCAGGGCGCCGTTGGCGGCGCGCTGGGTGGCGAGGAGCTGGCCGCGCAGGGAGGAGCGGACGCGGTCGGCGTCGCGCGGGTCGACGGTGAAGGCCGGATAGTCCTTCAGGTGGGGGAACTTCGCCTTCTGGGCCTCGGTGAGCGCGGCCTGGTTCAGCCGGAGCCACCGGCCCTCGTCGCTGAGGGCGCCGTCGGTGACGGTGATGCCGCCGTCGGGGGCGTACACCAGCTGCTGGCTGGTGGAGTCGTTCGTCTTCACCTTCCAGACGACGGTGTCGCGGTCGATCCACTGTGCCTCGGCCTTGCCGAGGTCGAGGGAGGGGGCGCCGCCGGAGGTCGGCAGGAGGTACTTCGGCTGCCCGGCGAGGAGCCAGACCTCGTGGCCGGTGGCGGCCAGGTCGAGGGACTGGTCGGTGGGGAGGTCCTTCTGGTCGCCCTTGTGGAGGATGTACGAGAGGGAGGTGGCGCCCTCGGCCAGCGGCACCTCGTAGACGGCGCCGTAGGCGTCGACGCGGGTGGGCATCAGGGGCTTGGACCAGTCGGTGGGCTGGGCGGCGCCGGTCCACAGGTGGAGGCCCCAGCCGTCGTAGTTCCCGTCCTCGCGCTGGTAGTGGAGGACGGCCTTGGTCTTGTCCTGCGGGGCGGGGGCCGGGTTCGTGTCGGACTGGCCGTCCTGGCCCTGGGTGATCCAGACCTCGCCGGTGCGGCCGAGGCTGATGGTGCGCTGCGGGCCGTCGGCGGTGCCGGCCTTCTCGACGGTGTACGGGACGGTGGAGGCGCCCTCGGGGAGCTTGACCCAGGCGAAGGCGCCGTGGGCGTCGCGGCCGGTGAAGGCGGCCTCCTGGCCGGCGGCCTTGAGGGTCCAGCCGTCGTAGTCGCCGTCCTCGCGCTGGTAGTGGACGATCGCGTAGGGGCGTTCGACGGCGACCGGCTTCTCGGGGGCCGGGGGCGCGCCCGCGGTGGTGGCGGCGGTGGCGCTCGCGGTGCGTCCGGCGGAGTCGACGACGACGGCCTTGTAGCGCAGCGGGGTGCCGGCGGGGGCGGTGACGTGCTGGGTGACCTTGTAGGGGGCGTGGTCGGCGGTGCCGAGGGTCTGCCAGCGTCCGTTGCCGACCTGGGCGGCGAAGACGACCCGGTTCAGCCCGTCGCCGTCGACGTCGGCGCTGATCTCGACGGTGCCGGTGGAGCCGGCGGCCGGGGCGTCGAGGGTGACGGCGGGCTTCGCGGTGACCGGCGGGAGGGGCCGGTCGGCCTTGAGGACCAGGGTGGAGAGGGCGGGGACGGTGACGGTGACCGCGCCGTTCCGGGCGGTGACGGCGCCCTGGCCTCCGTACAGGGTGTGGAAGGAGGCGGAGTCGACGGGGACGGTGACGGTCTTCGCCTCGGTGGCGCTGTTGGCGGCGACGAGGTACTCGACGCGCTGCTTCGCGTCGGTGCGGGAGGCGGCGTGGACGGAGCCCTCGGCGTACCGCTGGCGCTGGACGCCGTCGCGGAGGGCGGGGTGCTCGCGGGTGAGCTTCGACAGGGCGGCGATCGACCGGTAGACGGGGTGGCCGGTGTCGTACGCGTCGGTGGCGTGGGTGCGGTCGGTGCCGAGCTGGTCGTCGTCGAGGTAGTCGGCGACCTGGGAGGCGAAGAGGGTCTGGCGGGCGTCCTTGTCGCCGCCCGCGCCGGTGAAGCCCTGCTCGTCGCCGGAGTAGATCACCGGGTTGCCGCGGGAGAGGAACATCAGCTCGTTGGCGAGCGTGGCGCGGCGGAGGAGTTCGGCGTCGGAGGCGTTCGGGTTGTCCTGCTTCAGGAAGGTGCCGAAGCGGCCCATGTCGTGGTTGCCGAGGAAGGTGACCTGCTCGTAGGCGTTGGCGTGCCGAGCGGCGTACTTGTAGTCGTCGGCGAAGACCTTGGCGAGGCGGTCGGCGCCGGCGCCCTGGGAGGCGAAGGCGCGGGCGGCGTCCTGGAAGGGGAAGTCGAGGGTGGCGTCGAGCCGGCCGCGGGTGACGTAGGGGGAGGTGACGGCGGTGTCGGCGGAGTACACCTCGCCGAACATGAAGAAGTCCTCGCGGCCCCGCTTCTTCGCGTAGGCGTCGAGGGCGGTGGCCCACTGGGTCCAGAAGTCGAGGTCGACGTGCTTGACGGTGTCGATGCGGAAGCCGTCGATGTCGAAGTCGCGGACCCACGTCTCGTAGATCTTCCGCATGCCCTCGACGACCTCGGGGCGCTCGGTCCACAGGTCGTCGAGGCCGACGAAGTCGCCGTACTCGGCGGATTCGCCCTGCCAGGTGGAGTCGCCGCGGTTGTGGTACATCTCCGGGTCGTTGAGCCAGGCCGGGACCTTGGTGCCGGCCTTCTCGACGGGGGTGTACGGGAAGGAGTCCGCGTCCACCTTGCCGATCGCCGTGCGGTCGTCGAAGGGGCGCCCGTCCTTGTCGAGGTACGGGTAGGCGCCCTTGGGGCGGTAGCCGTACTTCTTCTCGGCGTAGTCGACGGTGTCGGCGGTGTGGTTGGTGATGACGTCGAAGAAGACCTTCATGCCCTTGGCGTGGGCGGCCCTGATGAGCTTCCTCAGGTCGTCGTTGGTGCCGAAGTGCGGGTCGACCTGGGTGAAGTCGGTGATCCAGTAGCCGTGGTAGCCGGCCGATGCGTCCTTGCCCTCGCCCTGCACGGGCCGGTTCTTGAAGATCGGCGCCATCCAGATGGCGGTGGTGCCGAGGCCCTTGATGTAGTCGAGGCGCTGGGTGAGGCCCTTGAGGTCGCCGCCCTGGTAGAAGCCCTTGTCGGTGGGGTCGAAGCCGGTGGCGGTACGGCTGCCGGTGAGGCCGCCCCGGTCGTTGGAGGTGTCGCCGTTGGCGAAGCGGTCCGGGAGCACGAAGTAGAACTGCTCGCGGGTGAGGTCCTGGCGGGCCGGCTCGGCGGCGAGCGCCCGGTCCGACGGGGGCGCGGGCGGGCGGGGCGCGGCGGTGGCGGGGAGGGCGGGCACGAGGGCCGCGCACAGGGCGGCGGCGAGCGCCACCGCCGTTCTCTTGGGTGTCACGGGGGCTCCCTGGAGGTACGGGAAGAGGGGGCCGCCCCGGTCGGGGCGGCCCTGCGGAGCGAGGGGGCTCAGCTGCGGAAGGTGTCGTTCAGGACGATCTGGCCGGAGGCGGGGACGGTCGCGGTGCGGTTGGCTCCGGACTCCCAGGTGACGTTCCCGGCGGCGTCCTTGCGGACGTACTTGTACTCGAAGACGGTCCCGGCGGGCAGGGCGACCGTCAGTTTCCAGACGGGGTAGGCGGCCGGGTCGAGCTTGGGGGCGGCGGCGGGGGCCCAGTTGCCGAGTTCGGGGCGGTTGCCGACGACGTGGATGTTCTGGCCCATCACCGTGGTGGCGGTGGCGTGGAAGGCGGCGCCCGCGGTGGCGGGGGGCGTGGTGGGAGGGGTGGTGGGCGGCGTGGTGGGGGTGGTGCCGCCGCCGCAGCTCGTGGCGCCGGTGTGCAGGGCGAGCGCGGTGTTGGCGCCGAGGGTGGCGGTGAACTGGCCGTTCGCGCCGACGGTGACCGGGGTGTTCGACTGGACGTCGCAGTAGGTGCCGGCCGGCAGGGAGGTCTGGAAGGCGCGGGTGAGCGCGGAGGACTCGTGGTTGATCGCCACGTACGCCTTGGAGCCGCGGCCGAACGCGATCGCGTTGCCGCCGTTGTCCCACCAGTTCGTGACGGCCTCGCCGCGGGCGGTGTTGCGGAAGGCGACCATGGAGGAGATCTCGCGCCAGGCGTGCTGGCACTTCCAGCCGTCGGTGTAACAGGCGTTCACCTGACCGCCGCCCGGCGGTCCGGCGTCCTTGTCGGTCCACTCGTAGCCGGAGTGGACGTCCGGGGAGCCGTAGGGCCAGGCGAGCATGAAGACGGAGGCGAGGGTGTAGTTCGCGCCGTCCTTGTAGCTCAGGGTGTCGCCGCCGCGCTCGGTGTCGTGGTTGTCGACGAAGACGCCGGACCGGCCGGAGGGCATGTAGCCCCAGGACTCGCCGAAGTTCTTGAGGTAGGCGAGCTTCTCGTTCTGGAGGACCCGCTTGAGGTCGCGGGCGTAGCGGAACTCCTGGACGTCGCCGCTGCCGAGGTACTCGCTCGGGGAGACGGCCTCGCCCGCCCCGAAGATGGCCTCGTGCTTCCAGTAGACGTCCGGGTCGGTCAGCCGGGTCTTGATGTTCGCGAGGTCGGCGGCCGGCATGTGCTTGGCGGCGTCGATGCGGAACCCGTCGACGCCCAGCGAGAGGAGGTCGTTGAGGTAGCCGGCGATCTTCCCTCGGACGTGCTCCTCGCCGGTGTCGAGGTCGGGGAGGCCCACCAGTTCGCAGTTCTGGACGTTCCCGCGGTCCTGGTAGTTCGAGATGGTGGCCCGGCAGTCGTCCATGTCGGAGCCGGAGTAGAGGCCGGGGTAGTCGTACTTGGAGAACGGGGTCCCGCCCGTTCCGGTGCCGGAACCGTTGGCCATGTGGTTGATGACCGAGTCGGCTATGACCTTCACGCCGGCCGCGTGGCAGGTGTCCACCATGCTCTTGAAGGCGGCGCGGTCCCCGAGCCGGCCGCCGATCCTGTAGCTGACGGGCTGGTACGAGGTCCACCACTGCGAGCCCTGGAGGTGCTCCTGGGGCGGGGAGACCTGGACGTAGCCGTAGCCGGCCGGTCCGAGGCGGTCGGTGCACTCCCGGGCCACCGAGGCGAACTTCCACTCGAACATCACCGCGGTGACGTCCTTGGTCCCCGGCGGCGTGGCCTGGGCCGGGGCGTTCACCGTGACGGCCGCAGCGGCTCCCGCCACGAGGGCGAGTGCAGCGGCCACGGTCCTTCTTGCCATGCTTCCTCCTGTACGACGTCCCTGTCGCGTGCGAGAGCTGTTCGCAAGAAGTTGCCGAAATTCTCAGCAACTGTTTTCAGCCGCGACCGTAGGGGCGTACAGGCGTGCGGTCAATACTTCCGGCACCGCGATCGCAAGGGATTACGCAAGGAGTTGCGGCGGCTGCGCGGTGGATCCGCGCACGACCAGCTCCGGCTGGAAGACGAACTCGGTGCGCTGCACCGGGCTGCCCTCGATCTCCTCCAGGAGCGCGCCGACGGCCGCCGTCGCCATGGCCTGCACGGGCTGGCGCACGGTGGTCAGCGGCGGGTCGGTGAAGGCGATCAGCGGGGAGTCGTCGAAGCCGACGACGGAGACGTCCCGGGGCACGTCGAGGCCCCGGGCGCGGGCCGCCCGGACGACGCCGAGCGCCATCAGGTCGGAGCCGCAGACGATGCCGGTGCACCCCTCGTCGAGGAGGATCTCGGCGGCGGCGTGCCCGCCCTCGACGCCGAACAGGGTGGGCCGCACGAAGCGTTCGGCCTCCGCCCGCTCCACGCCGAGCACCTCGTAGAGCTCGGCGGCGAAGCCCTCCGCCTTGCGGCGCGAGGGCACGTACCGGGTGGGGCCGATGGCCAGGCCGATGCGTTCGTGCCCGAGCTCGGCCAGGTGCCGCACGGCCATCCGGGCGGCGGCGCGGTCGTCCGGGGAGACGAAGGTGGCGTCGATCCGCTCGTGGTAGCCGTTGATGAGGACGTACGGCACGCCCCGCTCGGTCAGCCGGGCGTACCGCGCCGGGTCGGCGGAGGCGTCCGCGTGCAGCCCGGAGAGGAAGACGATGCCGGCCACCCCGCGCTCGACGAGCTGGTCGACCAGCTCGTCCTCGGTGGCGCCGCCGGGCATCTGGGTGCAGAGCACGGGCGTGTATCCGTGCCCGGCGAGGACCTGCTCGACCACCTGCGCGAAGGCGGGGAAGATCGGGTTGGTCAGCTCGGGCACGACGAGCCCGACGAGGCCCGCGCTCCGGCGTTTCAGCCGGACGGGACGCTCGTAGCCGAGCACGTCGAGCGCCGCGAGGACCTTGTGCCGGGTCGCGCCGGCCACCCCCGCCTTGCCGTTGAGGACACGGCTGACGGTGGCCTCGCTGACCCCGGACTGGGCCGCGATGTCCGCGAGCCGCGGGGCGCCGTTGCCGGTGCCCCGCGGCGGGGGGATCGTCACACCGCCCACCAGACGGTGGTGTCGGCGGGGATCTCCACCTCGTCGTCCACCGTGCGGACTTCCTCGTTGGAGAGGAGATACCGGCCGGGCAGCGGGACGGAGATGGCCCGGCCGGTGGTGTTGGCGGTGCAGACGAAGCCGTCGCGGCGGAAGGAGAGCACACCCTCGGGTGCCTCCAGCCACTCCACGGCCTCGCCCGCACCGAGTTCGGGGCGCTCGCGGCGGACGGCGAGCGCGCTGCGGTACAGCTCCAGGGTGGAGCCGGGGTCGCCGGTCTGGGCCTCGACGCTCAGCCCGCCCCATGCGGCCGGCTGCGGCAGCCAGGAGCCGCCGTCGCCGAAGCCGTACGAGGAGCCCTCGGCGGTCCACGGGATCGGCACCCGGCAGCCGTCGCGGAAGCCGTCCTGGCCGGTGGCGCGGAAGAAGGACGGGTCCTGGCGGACCTCGTCGGGCAGGTCGGTGACGTCCGGCAGGCCCAGCTCCTCGCCCTGGTAGATGTAGGCCGAGCCGGGCAGCGCCAGCATCAGCAGCGTCGCGGCGCGGGCCCGGCGCAGGCCGAGCGCGCGGTCGCCGGGGGTGCGCAGCTGGGTGCCGAGGCCCGCCGGGTTGGCGAAGCGGGTGGCGTGCCGGGTGACGTCGTGGTTGGAGAGCACCCAGGTGGTGGGGGCGCCGACCGGGCGCATCGCCTCCAGCGAGGCGTCGATGACGGTACGCAGCTCGGTGGCGTCCCAGTGGGTGCCCAGGTACTGGAAGTTGAACGCCTGGTGCATCTCGTCGGGGCGCACGTAGTTGGCGGTGCGCTCGACGGTGGGGGTCCACGCCTCGGCGACGAGGACGCGCTCGCCGTCGTACTCGGCGAGGATCTGCCGCCAGGAGCGGTAGATCTCGTGGACGCCGTCCTGGTCGAAGAAGGGCATGACGTCGTTGCCGAGCAGCTTCAGCTGGTCGTGGGCGCCGATGTCGGGCAGGCCGGGGGCCTTGACCAGGCCGTGGGCGACGTCGACGCGGAAGCCGTCGACGCCCATGTCCAGCCAGAAGCGCAGGATCGAGCGGAACTCGTCGCGCACGGCCGGGTGGTCCCAGTCGAAGTCCGGCTGCTCGGGGGCGAAGAGGTGGAGGTACCACTCCCCGTCCTCGACCCGGGTCCAGGCGGGGCCGCCGAAGATGGACTCCCAGTCGTTGGGCGGGAGTTCGCCGTTCTCGCCCTTGCCGGGGCGGAAGTGGTAGCGGTCGCGCAGCGGGGAGCCGGGGCCCTCGCGCAGGGCGCGCTGGAACCACTCGTGCTGGTCGGAGGAGTGGTTCGGGACCAGGTCCACGATGACGCGCAGGCCCAGCCCATGGGCCTCGCGGATCAGGGCGTCGGCGTCGAGCAGCGAGCCGAACATCGGGTCGATGGCCCGGTAGTCGGCGACGTCGTACCCGGCGTCGGCCTGCGGGGAGGCGTAGAAGGGGGAGAGCCAGACGGCGTCGACGCCGAGCTCCTTGAGGTACGGCAGCCGGCTGCGGATGCCCACCAGGTCGCCCATGCCGTCGCCGTTGCCGTCGGCGAAGCTGCGCGGGTAGACCTGGTAGATCACCGCGTCTCTCCACCAGCCCGTGTCGGTGCCGGTGGTCGGGGCGGCGGCGGGGGTGGCGAGGTGCTGGGTCATGTCTTCCCTGGGAGGTAAGGAGGGGCGTACGGGATCGGCGTCCAGCGCCGTCAGCCCTTGACGGCGCCGGCGGACATGCCGGTGACGAGGTGGCGCTGGGCGAAGAGGAACACCAGGGCGGCGGGGATGGCGATGAGGACGGAGGCCGCCGTCATCGGACCCCACTGGGCCCCGTACTGGTTGACGAACTTCTGCAGACCGCCGGCGAGCGTCAGGTTCTCGTCGCCGACCATGAAGGCGGAGGCGTAGGCGACCTCGCCCCAGGCGGTGATGAAGGAGTAGAAGGCGGTGACCGCGATGCCCGGCTTGGCGAGCGGCAGGATGAGCCGCCAGAAGGTGCCGAAGGGGGTGAGCCCGTCGACGTACCCGGACTCGTCGATCTCGCGCGGGATGCCGTCGAAGAAGCCCTTCATCATCCAGGCGCAGAACGGGACGGCGATGGTCAGGTAGGTGATGACCAGGCCGGCCGACTGGTTGAGCAGCCCCAGCGACGCCATGATGTTGTAGATCGGCACGATGAGGACGGCGACCGGGAACATCTGCGTGATGAGCAGGGTCCACATCAGGCCGCGCTTGCCGGCGAAGCGGAAGCGGCTGACCGCGTAGCCGGTGGTGGCGGAGATGAAGACGCCGACGACGGTGGTGAGTCCGGCGACGAGGAGCGAGTTCCCGAACCAGGTGAGGAACGGGGTGTCCCTCAGCAGGTTCGTGTAGTTCTCGAACGTCGTCTCCTTGAAGAAGTCCGTGGTGGTCGCGTACTTCGCCGGCTTGAGCGAGGTCAGCAGGACCCACAGCACCGGGAAGACGGCGATGACGGAGGCGACGATCAGGGTGAGGTGCAGCGCGACCGAGGCGAGCGGCGAGCGGCGGCCCCGGATCGGGGCGTTCATCGCCTGGGGGGCGGGGTTCGTGGTGGTCACCAGACTTCTCCCTGCTTGCGGAGGACGCGCTGGTAGATCGCGGCGAAGATCATCAGGAGCACCAGGATGAGGACGCCCCACGTGGACGACTGGGCGAAGTCGCGCGGGCTGATCTCGAAGGAGAACTTGTACGCCTGGGTGACGAGGATCTGGGTGGCCTCGCCGGGTCCGCCCCGGGTGAGCAGGAAGATCACCGGGAACATGTTGAAGGTCCAGATGGTGGAGAGGAGGACCACCGTCGTGGAGACGGACCGGAGCCCCGGCATGGTGATGTTCCGGAAGCGCTGCCAGGCGTTGGCGCCGTCCATCTCGGCCGCCTCGTAGAGCTCGCCGGGGATGGACTGGAGACCGCCGAGGAGGGCGACCATCATGAAGGGGATGCCGAGCCAGACGTTGACGGCGATGACGGAGAACTTGGCCCAGGTGGGGTCGTTCAGCCAGGGCAGGCCGTCCATGCCGACGCCGGAGAGGATCTGGTTGAGCATGCCGCGGCGCTCGTCGTAGAGGAAGCGCCAGGCGAAGACCGAGACGAAGCCGGGGACCGCCCAGGGGAGGATGAGCATCATCCGGTAGGCGGAGCGGCCGGCGATCTTGCGGTTGAGGATGTTGGCGAGGGCCAGGCCGAGGGCGAAGGTGATCGACACGCAGGCGACGGTCCACAGGACCGTCCAGCCGAGCGTGGCCCAGAACTGGCTGCCGTTGATGGCCGTGACGTAGTTGTCCAGGCCGACGAACTCGTAGGTGGCCGGGATCTCGTTGACGCCGATGCTGCGCGCGACGTTGCGCTCGTTGGCGTCGGTGAGCGACAGGTAGATGCCGCGGATCAGCGGGTAGCCGATGATCACGGCGATCACGATCACCACGGGGGCGACCATGGCCCACGCGTACCAGTGGGTGGCGAGGGAGCGCTTCGGCGCCCGTCGCTTCGGACCAGTCCCGCGGCTCCGGCCGCGGGCGACGCTGTCGCCCGCGGCCTTCGCCACCGACTGGCTGGGGGTGTCCACAGCCATCAGCCGGTCAGCCTTCCTCTTACTTCCAGTCCTTGAGGAGCTTGCGGTAGCCCTCGCCGACCGTCTTCGCTCCCTGCTCCGGGGTGGTCTGGCCGGTGAGGACCTTGGTGTACTCGGTGACGAGCGGCGCGAACAGGCTGCCGCCCTCCGGGATCCAGGGGCGCTCGACGGCCTTCTCGACGACCGGCTTGAAGAAGCCGACCTTCTCGTTGCCCGCGACCTCGGACTCCAGGTAGACGGACTGGCGGGTCGGGAGCAGGCTCAGCTCCTTGGTGACCTGGGTCTGGACCTCGGCCGAGGACATGTACTCGGCGAAGGCGTAGGAGGCGTCCAGGTTCTTGGAGCCGGCGTAGACGGCGAGGTTGTGGCCGCCCTGCGGGGCGCCCTGGCCGCCCGACCCGGCCGGGACCGGGGCGATGCCGAGGTTGGCCTTGTCCGCGAACTCCTTGCCGGCGTACGTGTCGGCGAGCGCCCACGGGCCGTTGATCATCATCGCGACCTTGCCGTCCTTGAAGGCGGCCTGCATGTTGTCCCAGCCGTTGGTCGCGTCCGTGATCGCGGCCTTGGAGTCGACGAGGTCCTTGACCGTCTTGAACGCCTTGACGCCGGCCTCGTTGTCGATGGTGATCGTCTTGTTCTCGGCGTCGACCATGTCGCCGCCCTCGCCGTACAGGAAGGAGAGGAACCAGTAGGCGTCGTCGCCGCGGAGGTACAGGCCGGACTTGCCGGTCTTCTCCTTGATCTTGGCGGCGGCGGCCTTCAGCTGGGTGATGTCCTTCGGGGCCTCGACACCGGCCTCCTTGAGCAGCTTCTTGTTGTAGAAGAGGCCCATGGAGTCGATGACCTGCGGGACCGCGTAGGTCTTGTCCTTGTACTTGGTGGAGGCGGCGGCCTGCGCCAGGAAGTCGTCCTGGTTCTTGAGCGCCGGGGTGCCGTCCAGCGGGGCGAGGTAGCCGAGGTCGGCGAACTCGGGGGTCCAGGCGACCTCGGAGCGGATCACGTCGGGGGCGCCGGAGCCGGACTGCGCGGCGTTCTTGAACTTGTTCTGGGCCTCACCGAACGGCACGTTCACGTACTTGACGGTGACCTTGGGGTGCTTCTTGGTGAAGCCCTCGGCGAGCTTCTTGAAGACCTTGTCCTCGGAGCCGACCGTGGAGGTGTCCCACCACGTCACGGTGCCGGAGAGCTCGCCCGAGCTCTTCGAGGCGCCGTTGGAACCGCTGTCGCTCCCGCCGCACGCCGCCAGGGTGACGCCCAGGGCCGCGACCAGCGCGGTGGCCGCTATGCCACGCCGCATGTGAACTCCTTCAACATGATCCCGGGGAGACGAGGGGCTGGAACCTTCCTCATTGCGACCGCTCCCTCGCGGCGCTCCGGGTTGCCAGGAACGTAACAGGGATGAAAACGAGCCGAAAGACCTTGCTGGAAATTTCTGCAAGGGCCGGGGATCGTTACATCGGCGTGTCCCGAAGGTTGCCGTAGGGCCGCTTGACAGCGGCGCGGAAGCGATCCTTCCTCCCTTTCGCCCGGATTCTCCGGCCCGCGGCGGCCCGGATCGGCCCGGCAAGCACCCTCACCACCGCGCGGAACGGCCCCTTCCGCAGCAACCGTCACCCCCGTCCCACCGCAAGACCTGCAAGACCTTGCGGAGTCCTGACGGCCGGCCTTGCGGCGAGCGAGGGCCTCCCCCACTGGTGGGCAATACGCGCTGTGACCGGTACAGTCCACTCTCATGACCGCGCGGCTTGCCGACATCGCAGCCCAGGCGGGGGTCAGTGAAGCCACAGTCAGCCGCGTGCTCAACGGCAAGCCCGGTGTGGCCACCGCCACCCGCGAATCCGTCCTTGCCGCGCTCGACGTGCTCGGCTACGAGCGACCGGTACGGCTGCGCCAGCGCAGCGCCGGCCTCGTCGGGCTGATCACCCCCGAACTGGACAACCCCATCTTCCCGGCCCTCGCGCAGGTCATCGGGCAGGCCCTGACCCGCCAGGGCTACACCCCGGTGCTCGCCACCCAGACCCCCGGCGGGTCCACCGAGGACGAGCTCACCGACATGCTGGTGGAGCGCGGGGTGGCCGGCATCATCTTCGTCTCCGGGCTGCACGCCGACACCACGGCGGACACCTCCCGCTACGACCAGCTGCGCGGCAAGGGCGTCCCGTACGTCCTCATCAACGGCTTCTCCCCCAAGGTGCAGGCGCCCTTCGTCTCGCCCGACGACCGGGCCGCGATGCAGCTGGCCGTCACGCACCTCGCCGCCCTCGGCCACACCCGGATCGGGCTCGCCGTCGGGCCGAAGCGGTTCGTGCCGGTGCTCCGCAAGATCGAGGGCTTCCAGAAGGGGATGCGGGACCGGCTCGGTCTCACCCCGGAGGAGTCCGAGGAGCTGATCCAGCACTCCCTCTACACCCTGGAGGGCGGCCAGGCGGCGGCCGCCGCCCTGATCGCCAAGGGGTGCACGGCGGTGGTCTGCGCCTCCGACATGATGGCGCTCGGCGCGATCCGCGCGGCCCGGCAGCAGGGGCTCGACGTGCCGAGGGACGTCTCCGTCGTCGGCTTCGACGACTCCCCTCTCATAGCCTTCACCGATCCGCCGCTCACCACCATCCGGCAGCCCGTGCAGGCCATGGGGCAGGCGGCGGTCCGCGCCCTCCTGGAGGAGGTCGGCGGCACTCCGGCCCCGCACTCGGAGTTCGTCTTCATGCCGGAGCTGGTGGTCCGCGGTTCCACGGCCTCCGCCCCGGCGCCCGCCCGCGCGTAGTCCCCGGGTACCTCGTCCCTGAGTCGGAGAGGGTGCGCCGCACACCCGACCGGGGGATGATCGGTCGGGGGGCGTGGATCTGGCAAACTCTCTGCCTATGGGTGAAGCGACCGTGAAGAGTTTGGACGACCGGACGACCCCGTCGTCACCCATCGTGGCCGACGGCCGGTGGGCGTGGCTGCGTGCGCGCAGCCCCCGGCGTCCCCGCATCTGGTTCGAACTGCTGCTGATCGCGGTCAGTTACTGGGTGTACTCGCTGATCCGCAACGCGGTGCCGGAGCAGAAGGCCGAGGCGCTGAGGAACGCGGACTGGATCTGGCGGACCGAGGAATCCCTCGGCCTCGCCTTCGAGCACGCCGTGAACCACGCCGTGAACTCGGTGACATGGCTCATCGTGGCGATGAACTACTACTACGCGACGCTGCACTTCATCGTCACCATCGGTGTGCTCGTCTGGCTGTACCGATGGCAGCCGGGCCGTTACGCCGCGTTCCGTACGGTCCTCTTCGCCACCACCGCCGTGGCCCTGGTCGGCTACTACCTGTATCCGCTCGCGCCGCCGCGGCTCATGGAGAGCATGGACTTCGTCGACACGGTCCTGGTGCACAACACCTGGGGCTCGATGGCCTCGGGCGACCTCAAGCACATGTCGAACCAGTACGCGGCGATGCCGTCGATGCACATCGGCTGGTCGACCTGGTGCGGCCTGACGATCTTCTTCCTGGCGAAGGCGCCCTGGGCCCGCATCCTGGGCCTGCTCTACCCGGCGGCGACCCTGGTCGTGATCGTCGCGACCGCCAACCACTTCTGGATGGACGCGGTCGGCGGCTGGATCTGCCTCGGCTTCGGCTTCGCCGTCGCCTACTTCTGGTACGGCACCTGGCCGCACCGCCTGTCGAAGCGGGTGGAGCCGATGACCGCCGTCGCGCCGGCGGCGTCCGCCCCCGCGCGGGGGACGGACGCGCCCGAGCCCGCGGACCGCGAGGAGCCCGTCAGCTCCGGAAGGTGATCCGGCCGCCGCTGACCGTGAGCTGGACCGGGGCCCCCGCCGTTTCGTCGGCGGGGGCCTCCGTCGGATCCAGGGCGAGGGCGGTCAGATCGGCGCGCAGTCCCGGGGCGATCCGCCCGGTCAGCGTCTCCTCCCCCGCCGCGCGGGCCGCGTGGGTCGTCATGCCCTCCAGGGCCATCAGGCCGGTGAGGCCGTGGCGGGCCGAGGCGGCGCCGCGCGGGGCGCGGGCCGTGGCGAGGACCTGCCGGGCGTCGTAGTGGGCGATCGGCCAGTCCGAGCCGAGCGCGAGCACGGCGCCCGCCTCGCGCAGGTCGCGGCAGCGCCAGGCGCGCGCCGCCCGCTCCTCGCCGAGCCGCACGGACCACTGGTCGGTGTGGTCGGCGCGGGTGTACGCGGTGTGCGGGGGCTGCATCGAGGCGGCGACGCCGAGGGCGGCGAAGCGGCCGAGCTGGTCGTCGGGGACGGTCTCGATGTGCTCGATCCGGTGGCGGGGGCCGCCGGCGCCGAGGGTCGCGACCGTGTCCAGGACGTGCCGGACGGCGGCGTCGCCGATGGCGTGGGTGGCGGTGCCGACGCCGGCCCGGTGGAGCCGGCGGACGGCGGCGGAGTACGCCTCCGGGTCGGGCCAGAAGGCGTCGGTGCCCTGGCCGTGGCAGTCGGCGTGTTCCAGCCAGGCGGTGCCGCCCTCGACCGTGCCGTCCATGAAGAACTTCACGCCGCCGACGCGCCAGTTCCGGCCGGCCCGCTCCTGGAGCCCGATCAGGGCGGCCAGGTCCTCCTCCGTGGCGCCCGGCATGCACCAGGGCGCGAGCCGGAGCCGTACCGGCAGGTCGCCGTCCTCCTCGATCGCGGCGAGCAGGCCGGGCACGTCGTGGCCGCCGAGGTCCATCACGTGGGCGGTGGTGAGGCCGGTGGCGGCCATGGCGGAGAGCAGCGCGACGAGCCGGTCGCGGCGCTCGGCGTAGGGGGTGACGGGCAGGACCGGGGTCAGCAGGTCCATGGCGGCGTGCTCGATCAGGTGCCCGGTGGGGCGGCCCTGCGCGTCGCAGACGATCTCGGAGCGCTGGTCGAAGGCCCGGGGGCCCTCGATGCCGGCGGCCGTGAGGGCGGCGGCGCTGACGAGGGCGGAGTGTCCGTCGTAGAGGCGGAGGTAGGCGGGGGCGCCGCCGAGGACGTCCTCCACGAGGTCGCGGTGGATCGGGCGGCCCCCGAACACGTTGTGGTCGAGCCCGAAGCCGAGGATCCAGCCCTCGCGGCGCCCGGCGTCCCGCAGCGCGGCGCGGAGCCCGTCGAGGTCGGTGACGGCGGAGAGGTCGGTGCCGGTGGCCATCTCCAGGCCCCAGACGGGGTGGCTGTGGGAGTCGGTGAGGCCGGGGACGAGGGTGGCGCCGGCCAGGTCGACGGTCTCGGTGCCGGGTCCGGTCCAGTCGCGGGCGTCGGCGGTGGAGCCGACGGCGGCGATCAGTCCGTCACGGACGGCGACAGCGGTGTGGCCGGTGAGCTCGGGATCGCGGACGCGGGCGTGGAGGAGGACGAGGTCGGCGGACATGCGGGGGTCTCTCCCTGGGGGGTGGGTTCGGCGGCGAAGCGGGCGTAGACCTCGGGGCGGGTGCGGCGCAGCCGGCGCGCCAGCAGCAGGCCGAGGACGAAGACGGCGGGGACGAGGGCGACGAGCACGGTGTTGACGGTGGTGGAGGCCGCCGTGAAGAGCTCGATGTTGGCGGTGACCAGGAGGATCGCGCCGGCGAGCAGGACGAAGGCGGCGACCGGGGCGACCAGGGTGCGCCAGACGCCCTCCTGGTGCGGGGTCTTCCGGAAGAAGCAGGGCACGGCGAGCGCGGCGAGCAGCTGGAGGACCATCAGGCCGAGCATGCCGGGGGTGTTCACCCAGAGCAGCAGCTGCTGGTACGGGTCGGCGCCGGCGAGCGCGAAGGCGAGGACGACGACGGCGCCGAGCACGGTCTGCGCGGCCCCCGCGAGGTACGGGGAGCGGTGGCGGGGGTGGATCCGGCCGAGGGCCTTCGGGAGGACGCCTTCCTCGGCGAGGGCGAGGGTGTAGCGGTTGATGGCGTTGTGGAAGGCGAGGAGGGAGGCGAGGACGCTGGTGACGATGAGGACGTGCATCAGGTCGGCGGCCCAGGCTCCGACGTAGGTGGTGATGGCGGCGAAGAAGAGGCCGCCGGGGTCGTCGGCGGCTGCCTGGACGACCTTGTCCTCGCCGAACGCCTGGATGACGGTCCAGACGACGAAGGCGTAGAAGAGGCCGAGGAAGGCGACCGCGAGGTAGGTGGCGCGGGGGACGGTGCGGTCCGGGTCGCGGGCCTCGCGGCGGTAGATGACTGTGGACTCGAAGCCGGTGAAGGCGGCGAAGGCGCAGGCCAGGACGGCGGCGGTGCCGCCGGTGAGGACGTGGGCGGGGGCCAGTCCGGCGATCGAGAGGCCGTCGGCGCCGCCGTCGAGGAGGACGCCGCCGGCGAGCAGGACGAGGATGCCGGTCTCGGCGACGAGGAGGACGCCGAGGACCTTGGCGCCGAAGTCGATCGAGCGGTAGCCGCCGTACCAGATGACCAGCAGGCCGGCGAGGGAGACCGGGAGCCAGGGGATGTCGAGGCCGAAGGCGGCGGCGGTGTCGGAGGTGGCGGAGCCGAGGAGGCCGTAGACGCCGATCTCCATGCCGTTGTAGCCGAGCATGGCGACGAGGGCGGCGGCGATGCCGAGGGGGACGCCGAGGCCGCGGGTGATGTACGCGTAGAAGGCGCCGCCGGAGCGGACGTGCCGGCTCATGGTGGTGAAGCCGACGGCGAAGACGGTGAGGGTGACGCCGGCGAGGAGGTAGCCGACGGGGGCGCCGATGCCGCCGAGCAGGATGGCGACGGGGGCGACGCCAGCCATGACGGTGAGCGGGGCGGCGGCGGAGACGACGAAGAAGGTGATGTCGCTGGTGGTGAGCGTGCCGGTGCGGAGTCCTGGCGGCTGGTCGGGGGTGGTTCCGGGCATGCGGGGGGAAGCCCTTCCGTGGCAGGGGGTTCCGCGGGAAGCGAAACCTAAAGGCTTTCGGTTGCCGCAATGTAACCTCGGCCTCGTCCGCGGGGGAAGACCCGACGGGAACCTGAACAGGGAGTGACCTCGCATGGGCCGGCCGCGCAGACCCCTCCTCGACCGGGAGCGGATCACCACCACGGCGCTCGCGGTCGTCGACGAGCTGGGCGATCTCAGCGTGCCGCAGATCGCGAAGCGGCTCGGGGTCCAGACCGCCTCCGTCTACCACCACGTGGACGGGCGGGACGGCATCATCGAGCTGATGCGCGAGCGGGTGGCCTCGGCCATCGACGCGGAGGCGCTGACCCGGGGCCCGTGGGAGTCCGGCATGGCGGCCTGGGCCCGCTCCTACCGGGCCGCGTTCGCCGCGCACCCCCGGGCGATCCCGCTGCTCATGACCTCGCCGGTGCGGGCCCCGATGGTCCTCGGCCAGTACGAGCGGGCGGTGACGCTGCTGCTCGACGCGGGCTTCGCGCTGCCGGACGTCATGCCGGTCATCATCGGCCTGGAGAACCTGGTGCTGGGTTCGGCGCTGGACCTCGCCGCGCCGGAGGCGATGTGGGAGGTGGCCGACGAGACGGTCACCCCACGCCTGGCCGCGGCCCTCGGCGCGGCCCCGGAGGGCCACGCCGACCACGCCTTCGAGCTGGCGCTCGCGGGTTATCTGGCGCACGTCCGGGGGCTGGTGGCCCCGTAGCGGACGGTTCGCGCCGGGCGGGCCCGGAGCCGGACGGTTCGCGCCGGGCAGGCCCGTAGGGGACGGTTCGTGCCGGACGGGCCCGTTACGCCTCGCCGCCGTCAGGCGGTCGCCTCCGCCGGGACGGCCTCCCCGAGCGCCCGCCGGGCCGGTCGCCGGCGGCGGGAGGGCAGGCCCATGGTCGGGTGGGCGACGCCCCAGACGGCGCTCTTGCAGATCAGCTCCTTGTAGCGGGCGGCGGTGCGGCCGGTCAGGGCCTTCTCCTTGGCCCGGTCGCCGGCCGTCACGAACTGGATCAGGCCCTCCTTGCGGCCCAGCGAGACGCACTGCTGGAAGTAGCGGATCGCGACCCGGGGCACCTTGACGCCCGCCAGCCGGGCGGCGAGGGCGTCGGCGGCCTGCCAGGCCATGGGGACGCCGGAGGCGCAGGACATGCGCAGCGGCCTGCCCTCGGGCCCGGCGGCCAGGGCCGCGTCGCCGACGGCGTAGACGTCGGGGTGGGAGACCGAGCGCATGGTGGCGTCGACCGCGATCCGGCCGTCGGCGGCGAGCTCGAGGCCGGTGGCCGCGGCGATGGGGTGGACGGCGAAGCCGGTGGTCCAGACGGTGACGTCGGCCGGGACGGCGGTGCCGTCGGCGGTGGTGACCCGGTCCGCGGCCACGGCGGCGACCGTCCGGTGCTCGTGGACGGTGATGCCGAGCCCGGCGACGACCTTCCGCAGGTGGGCGCGGCCCTTCTCGCCGAGCCAGTCGCCGAGGGCGCCGCGGACGACCAGGGACACGTCGAGGTCGGGGCGGCTCTCGGCGATCTCGGTCGCGGCCTCCAGACCGGTCAGGCCGCCGCCGACCACCACCACGGTCCGGCCGGCCTCCAGGGCGGCGAGCCGGGCGCGGAGCCGGAGGGCGCCGGGGCGGCTCGCGAGCTCGTGGGCGTGGTCGGCGGCGCCGGGGACGCCGCCGTCGTCCCAGCCGCTGCCGAGGGCGTAGACCAGGGAGTCGTACGCCAGCTCCTCGCGTCCGGCGGCGCCGTCCACGGTGACCGCCTTGCGGTCGACGTCGACGGCGGCGACCCGGGCGAGCTTCAGCTCGACGCCGGTCCCGGCGAACATCTCGGCGAAGGGGCGGGGGGTGAGGTCCTGGCCGGCCGCGAGCTGGTGCAGGCGGACCCGCTCGACGAAGTCGGGCTCGGGGTTCACCAGCGCGATGCTCACCCCGTCGCGCCGCAGGCGGCGGGCGAGGCGGCCGGCGGCGACGGCTCCGGTGTAGCCGGCTCCGAGGACGACGATGCGGTGCTGCATGACCGAACTCCTGTCTGCGCGGGGTCCGCGCCGTTTCTCCGGCGTGGTCTCGCCCCTTGAACCAGGCGGCCCCGCGTTCCCTGACAGGAATCCGATGTGACCTGCGTCACACCCCTCGGTGGGGGGTCAGTAGACGAACAGCGGGGCCTCGTGCTCCTCCGCGGCCCAGCGCTCGGTGGCGCGGTCCAGCTTGTCGGGGTTGACCTGGCTGCGGACGGCGGCGATGCCGCCCGGGGTGACCTCCAGGCAGGTGATGGCGACGACCCGGCCGTCCACGACGGCGACGAGCGCGGGGCCGCCGTTCGCGGTGGAGGCGTAGAAGGCGGGCGAGCCGCCGACCAGCGCCCGCTTGGCGTCGCTCGGCTTGAAGAGGCCGCGCAGGAAGGTCGCGACCGCGACCGCGCCCTCGAAGGCCCTCGCGCGGGCGGGGACCTTGCCGCCGCCGTCGCCGACGGCCGCCGCGTCCTGGGTGAGCAGCTCGATGAGGGGTTCGGTACGACCGCTGGTCGCGGCGGCCAGGAACTCCTCGACGATCCTGCGGGCGGCGGCCCCGTCGATCTCGGTACGGGCCCTGCCCTCCGCGACGTGCTTCCTGGCGCGGTGCAGGATCTGCTGGCTGGACGCGGTGCTGATGTCGAGGATCTCGGCGATCTCCCGGTGCGGGTAGCCGAACGCCTCGCGGAGCACGTAGACCGCGCGCTCGGCCGGCGTCAGGCGCTCCAGGAGGACGAGCACGGCGTACGAGACGGACTCGCGCTGTTCGGCGGTGTCGGCGGGGCCGAGCATCGGGTCGCCGGCGAGCAGGGGTTCCGGGAGCCACTGCCCCACATAGGTCTCGCGGCGGGCGCGGGCCGAAGTGAGCTGGTTGAGGCAGTAGTTGGTGAGCACCTTGGTGAGCCACGCCTCGGGCACCTCGATGCGCCCGGTGTCGGCGGCCTGCCAGCGCAGGAAGGTCTCCTGCACGGCGTCCTCCGCCTCGGCCGAGGAACCGAGCATCCGGTAGGCGATGGCCTCCAGCCGGGGCCGGGCCACCTCGAACGTGTGCACGTCGCTCATGATCAGGGCCATGCCGCGATCGTATCCGGCCGGGCCGGGCCGGGCCCGGACGGATACGGGTCCGGGCCCCGTCGGCTCAGGCGCCGTAGGGCCCGGGCGGATACGGTCCGGCCCCGTCGGCTCAGGCGCCGTAGAAGAGGTCGTCGACGACCGCGCGGGCCCGGCGGGTGATGCGGCGGTAGTCGTCCACCATCTCGCCGACATGGCCGGGGCCATAGCCCAGGTAGCGGCCCACGGCGGCCAGTTCGCGCGGGTCGGAGGGGAAAGTGTCGCCGGGGCGGCCGCGCACCAGCATGACCGCGTTGCGCACCCGGGTGGCGAGGACCCACGCCTCGTCGAGGGTCTGCGCCTCCTCGGTCGGGATCAGGCCGGCGGCGTGCGCGGCGGAGAGCGCGGTCCGGGTACGTGTGGTGCGCAGCCCCGGCTCGGACCAGCCGTGCCGCATCTGGAGCAGCTGGACGGTCCACTCGACGTCGCTGAGGCCGCCGCGGCCCAGCTTGGCGTGGAGGGTGGGGTCGGCGCCGCGCGGCAGCCGCTCGGACTCCATGCGGGCCTTGAGGCGGCGGATCTCGCGGGCCGCGTCCTCGCCGAGGCCCTCGGCGGGGTAGCGGAGCGGGTCGACCAGCTCGATGAACCGCTGCCCGAGGTCGGCGTCGCCGGCCATCGGGGCGGCGCGGAGCAGCGCCTGGGACTCCCAGACGAGCGACCAGCGGCGGTAGTACGCCGCGTAGGAGGCGAGGGTGCGGACCATGGGGCCGCTCCTGCCCTCCGGGCGGAGATCGGCGTCGATGAGCAACGGCGGGTCGGTGGTGGGGAGCTGGAGGAGCCTGCGCATCTCGGTGACGACCCGGTTGGCGACCCTGGCGGCCTCCTGCTCGTCGACGCCCTCGCGCGGTTCGTGCACGAAGAGGACGTCGGCGTCGGAGCCGTAGCCGAGTTCGTGGCCGCCGAAGCGGCCCATGCCGATGACCGTGAAACGGGTGGGGAGTTCGTCGCCCCACTCGGCGCGGACGGCCGCCCGCAGCGCGCCGGCGATCGTGGCGGCGTTGAGGTCGGTGACGGCCTCGCCGACCCGGTCGACCAGCGCGCCGGGGTCGGAGGTGCGGGGGCTGTCCTCGGTGCCGTACGAGTCGATGAGGTCGGCGGCGGCGGTACGGAACAGCTCGCGGCGGCGCACCCCCCGGGCGGCGGCCACGGCCTGCTCGGCGTCGTCCGCGCGGCCCACGGCGGCGAGGACCTCCTGCTCCAGGTGGTCCCGGCCGCGCGGCCGCAGCCCCCCGGGGTCGCCGAGTATGGCGACCGCCTCGGGGGCGCGCAGCAGCAGGTCGGGGGCGAGCCGGCCGGCCGAGAGGACCCGGGCGAGGTTCTCGGCGGCGGCGCCCTCGTCGCGGAGCAGCCGCAGGTACCAGGGGGTCTTGCCGAGGGCGTCGGAGACCCGGCGGAAGCCGAGGAGGCCGGCGTCCGGGTCGGCGGAGTCGGCGAACCAGCCGAGCAGCACCGGCAGCAGATGGCGCTGGATGGCGGCCTTGCGGCTGACCCCGGAGGCCAGCGCCTCCAGGTGGCGCAGGGCGGCGGCGGGGTCGGCGTACCCGAGGGCTTCGAGGCGCTGTCCCGCCGCCTTCGGGCTGAGCCGGATCTCGCCGGGGGCGAGCTGGGCGACGGCGTCGAGCAGCGGCCGGTAGAAGATCTTCTCGTGGAGGCGGCGGACGACGGAGGCGTGCCGCTTCCACTCCTTGTTCAGCGCGGCGACCGGGTCGGTGCGCAGGCCGAGCGAGCGGCCGAGGCGGCGCAGGTCGTCCTCGCCCTCGGGGACGAGGTGGGTGCGGCGCAGCCGGTACAGCTGGATGCGGTGCTCCATGGCGCGCAGGAAGCGGTACGCCTCGTCGAGCTGGGCCGCGTCGGCGCGGCCGACGTAGCCGCCGGCGGCGAGGGCGGCGAGCGCGTCCAGGGTGGAGCCGCTGTGCAGGGTGGCGTCGCTGCGGCCGTGCACCAGCTGGAGGAGCTGGACGGCGAACTCGACGTCCCTGAGGCCGCCGGGGCCGAGCTTCAGCTCGCGGTCGACCTGGGCGACCGGGATGTTGTCGACGACCCGGCGGCGCATGGCCTGCACGTCGGTGACGAAGTTCTCGCGCTCGGCGGCCTGCCAGACCAGCGGGGAGACCGCGTCCACGTACGCGACGCCGAGCTCGGGGTCGCCGGCCACCGGCCGGGCCTTGAGGAGGGCCTGGAACTCCCAGGTCTTCGCCCAGCGCTGGTAGTAGGCGAGGTGGGAGGAGAGGGTGCGGACGAGCGGGCCGTTGCGGCCCTCGGGGCGGAGGTTGGCGTCGACCGGCCAGATGGTGCCCTCGACGGTGGTCTCGGAGCAGATCCGCATGAGGTGGGAGGCGAGCCGGGTGGCGGCCTGGATCGCCTTGGCCTCGTCGGCTCCCTCCACGGGCTCGCCGACGAAGATGACGTCGACGTCGGAGACGTAGTTCAGCTCGTGGCCGCCGCACTTGCCCATGGCGATCACGGCGAGCCGGCACTGGGCCGCGTCGGCGGGTGCCGCCGCCCGGGCGAGGGCGAGCGCGGCCCGCAGGGTGGCGGTGGCCAGGTCGGCCAGCTCGGCGGCGGTCTGGGCGACGTCGGTGGTGCCGCACACGTCCCTGGCCGCTATCCCGAGGAGGCAGCGGCGGTAGGCGACCCGCAGGGACACCGGGTCGGTCGCCTCGGCGAGCCCCCGCTCGAACTCGGTGATCCCCGGGTGCAGATCGGCCGCCTCGTAGGTGACCAGGGTCGCCCAGTCCCCCGGGTGCCGGGCCAGGTGGTCGGCGAGCGCCTCCGAGGCGCCGAGGACCCCGAGCAGCCGGTCCCGGAAGGGCTTGGCGGAGAGCAGCGTGGTGGTGAGCGTCTGCCGCTCGGTCTCGGGCTGCGCCTCGACCAGCCGGACCAGGCCGCGCAGGGCGAGGTCGGGATCGGCGGTGGCGCCCAGCGCGTCGAGCAGGACCGGGTCGCCGCGCAGGGCGGCGAGCTCGGGGAGGTCGAGCAGCCGCTCGGCCCCGGACGGATCGGTGAACCCGTGCCGCAGCAGCCGTGAGAACGTACTGCTCCTGCGCCCCGGCACCGTCATCTCCGCCGCTCCCTCCAGCCCCGCACGCCCGACGGATCGAGCCTATCCGCAGCGAGCGGACCGGGCGTGCGCGACGGGCAGGGAGCGGCAAGGAGGGGCGGGGCCGGCGTACGGGGGGAGCCGGGAGGTCCGTACGGGGGGGAGCCGGGAGGTCCGTACGGGGAGGAGCCGGGAGGTCCGTACGGGGAGGAGCCGGGAGGTCCGTACGGGGAGGAGCCGGCGGGCCCGTACGGGGAGGAATCGGCGGGCCCGTACGGGAGGAGCCCGCAGGCCCGTACGGGCGGAATCGGCAGGCCCGTACGGGAGGAGCCCGCAGGCCCGTACGGGCGGAATCGGCAGGCCCGTACGGGAGGGGTCGGCGGGCCCGTACGGGAGGGGTCGGCGGGCCCGTACGGGAGGGGTCGGCGGGGTGGCCGGAAACCGTTCTCACCTGCCCGGATCCGGTACGGATCACACGTGACGTCGGGCACATCGGGCCCTTTTCGGAACCCTTCGGCGGCTCCGGCCCTGTACCCATGTGAGTCGTTCGTCCCGTCGCCGTCGCGGTCGCGAACCGCCGTCGCTCTCCGACGCTCCCCCGTCGCCCAGGTAGAGAAAGCCCTCCCCCGCCATGTCCGTCCGCCGTCCCTCCCGCCTCATACGCCCCTTCCGTCACCGCCGGTCCGTCATGACCGCGGCGACGGTCGCCGTGCTGACCGGCGGGACCCTCGCGGGCGTGCTCACGGCGACGTCCGCCACGGAGGAGGCGCACGGCGCGGCCGTCGCCCCGTCGTCCACCACCGCCGCCGGGGAGCCCGCCCCCGACCCGCGGCCGAGCCGCCAGGCCGTCCAGGGCGTGGCCCAGGAGCCGGCCCGGGGCGGCCGCGGGCAGGCGGGGAAGGACGACCGCGCCGCCGCCCCGCTCGCCGTCGTCCAGTTCGTCTCCCACCCCGACGACGACCTGTACTTCATGAACCCGGACACCGCGCAGTCGCTGGCCGACCGGGTCCCGCTGACCACCGTGTACATGACCGCGGGCGAGTCGAACGGCGTCAACGCCCGCTCGGGCAAGGCCGCCGCCGCCACCCTGCCGGACAAGCCCGCCTTCGCCGAGGCCCGGCAGAACGGCATACGCGCCGCGTACGCCGAGATGGCCACCGGCGACCGCACCAGCCCGTGGGTGCGGAGCGTGATCCCCACGGCCGGCGGCGGCGCGGCCGAGCTGGACACCCTGCGGGCCCGGCCCGAGGTGCGGCTGGTCTGGCTCCAGCTGCGCGAGGCCGGCTCGACCTCCGCCGACCGCCCGGTGAGCCTGCGCGGCCTGTGGCACGGGCGGATCACCGCGCTCCCCTCGCAGCTCTCCTCCGGCACACCGGTCGGCGCGGACTTCGCGTACTCCAAGGAGCAGGTCGTCGCCACGCTGACGGGGCTGCTCGACCGCTTCCGGCCGACCTTCGTGCGCACCCTGGACCCGACGCCCGGCACCCACGAGAAGACCGGGCGGCTGCGGGACCACCAGGACCACGCCTACGGGGCGCGGTTCGTGCAGGCGGCGCTGGCCCGGTACGCGGAGCGGCCGGGGAACCCGCGCTTCGGGGTGCAGAGCTACATGGGCTACCCGAACACGGATCTGCCCCGCGCCCTGGACAGCCGTACCGCCGAGGAGAAGCTGCGCAGCCTGGAGACGTACGCCTGGCTGGACGGGGCCGACTGCGGCAGCCCGGCGGGCTGCGGCGACCTGAAGGCGTCGGGGCGGCCGAGCGGGCGCGGCTGGACGGGGACCGTGCGGTACGCGCGCGGCTCGTCGACCGGCTGGCTCCAGCCGGCCGCGGACGGCGGGCTGCTGGCCTTCGGCGTCCAGGACGGGCGCCTCGCGACCTGGCACCGGGCGCCCGGCGGCGCCTGGCAGGGTCCGGAGCTGCTGGCCGGCGGCGGTCTGGACGGCGGGGTCAACACCGTACGGCTGCCCGACGGGCGGATCGCGGTCTTCGGCACCCGGACCTCCTTCGAGGGTCCGGCCGGCTACCGGCGCGAGGTCGTCGCGGTCGAACAGACCGCGCCGGGCGGCCGGTTCGGGGCGTGGCGCTCGCTGGGCACCCCCGGGCAGCGGGACGAGGCCGACCGGACGCCGGACATCAGCGCGCCCGCCGTGACCGTGGACGGCACCGGCCGGGTCTCGCTCTTCCTGCGCGACGGCGACCACCGGCTCGCCGGGCGCGAGCGGACGCCGGGCGGCGCCTGGGGTCCGTGGCGGAGCCTCGGCGGGGCCGATCTGCACGGCGACCCGGTGGCGGCGACGGACACCCGGGGGCGGACGTACGTCTTCGCGGGCACCCCGCACTCGGTCCTGATGTGGACCGGCGCGTCGGACGGCGGCCCGGTGGCCGGTCCGCTGCCGACCGGGCTGCCGGCGACGACGCTGGCGCTGAGCGCGGGCCCGGCGCCGACCGGCGACGGCATCCGGCTCTGGTCGCGCGTGCCCGCCACCGGCGAGCCTCAGGCTGCCGACTTCACGGGCACCGCCCGGCTGGCCCCGGTCGTCCCGCCGGCCGGCGGCATCGCGGGCTTCGGCCCGGTGAGCGCGGCGGACGGCCTGGTCGCGGCCCGCTCCAGGACCGGGCGGCTCGCCGTGGCCCCGCTCCCGGGCGGCGGCACCTGGCGGCTGTCCGGCTTCCCGCTGGCGGGCGCCCCGGCGGCGGGACCGGGCGGGGTGGCCGCCCTCGGTCAGGACGGCCGCCTCCACTGGACCCCGGGCCCGGCGCCGAGCCCGCGGACCTGACGGGGGTTCTACGCGTCGAGCAGGACCGGGAAGGACTCCAGGTCGTTCTGGGTCATCACCGGGAGGTTGCGCAGCTCCTCGTCGGGGACGGCGAGCCGCAGGCGCGGGAAGCGGGCGAAGAGCGCGGGGAGCGCGATGCCCGCCTCGACGCGGGAGAGGGCCGCGCCGGGGCAGATGTGCGGGCCGTGGCCGAAGGTCATGTGCCGGATGGGCGCCGGGCGGGTGATGTCGAAGGCGTCGGCGTCCGGGCCGTGCTGCTCGGGATCGCGGCCGATGACCCGGTACGAGATCACCACGCCCTCGCCCTTCGGGACGACGGCGTCGCCGACCTGGATGTCCTCGGTGGCGAAGCGCATCAGCAGGTGGGTGGTGGGGGTGTCCCAGCGCAGGGTCTCCTCGATCACGGCGTCCCAGGAGACCTCGCCGGCCAGCACCATGCGGAGCTGGTCGGGATGGGCGAGGAGGGCGCGCACGGCGTTGAGGACGAGGCCGATGGTGGTCTCGTGGCCGGCGGCGACCATCGCCTTCAGGTTGCCGACGACCTCCTCCTCGGTCAGCGGCTCGCCGCCCTCCTCGGCGAGGATGAGCGCCGAGGTCAGGTCGTCGGTGGGCAGGGCGGTCTTGGCGCGGACGAGGCCGGTGTAGAAGACGTCGAGGTCGGCGAGGAGGGCGAGCCGCTCGTCCTGCGGGGTGAGCATCGAGAAGAACTTCTTGTACTGCCGGGTGAGCATCGTGTTCGCCTCGGGGTCGACGCCCATCAGCATGCCGACGACCCGCATGGGCAGCGGCTGCGCGAAGACGGACTTGAGGTCGACGACGGCGCCGTCCCGGCCGGCCTCCTCCAGGGCGTCGAGGAGTTCCGCGGTGAACTTCTCGATGTCGGGGCGGATCGCCTCCAGGCGGCGCGGGGTCAGCGCCTGCGAGGTCTTGGCGCGCAGCCGGCGGTGCTCGTCGCCGTCGACGGTGAACATGGACCGTCCGGCGTCGACCATGCCGATGAGCGGCCAGGCGTGGGTGACGGTCCCGTTGGTCCACAGGGACCAGGCGTTCAGGTCCTTGACCAGCCGGGGGTCGACCAGGAGGCGCCGGGCGTCGGCGTGCCGGGTGACGGCCCAGGCGGGCACGCCGAGGAGGTCGATGCGGGCCAGCGGGCCGGCCGCGGCGATCCGGGCGGTCTCCCCGTCGAGGTCCTGGACCATCGGGTCGACGACGACGGGCGGGCCGCCCTGGGCGGCAGCCGCGTGCGGGCAGGTCACGAGGGGTCTCCTGTCGGGGGTACGGGGGTGAACCGGACGGGCAGGGCGGTGGTGCCGCGCAGGAAGGCGGACGGGCGGCGGACCAACGTGTCCGCCGGCACGCCGAGTTGGAGGTCGGGCAGCCGGTCGAGGAGGACTTCGATGCCGGTCCTCGCGATGATCTCGGCGATCTCCTGGGCGGGGAAGGGGCAGCGGTACTCGCCGTGGCTGAAGGCCAGGTGGGCGCCGCTGCCGCCGCGTTCGGCCGGGGTGGCGCCGGGGGCGCCCTGCCGGATCACGGGGTCGGTGTTGGCGGCGCCGAGGCCGAGCAGCAGCATGTCGCCGGCCTTGATCCGGCGCTCGCCGAGGCGGGTGTCGCGGACGGGCCAGCGGCCGGCGAGGATCTGGGTGGGTCCGTCCTCCCACAGCACCTCGGTCATGGCGTCGGCGACGCTGCGGCGGCCGCGGGCCATCGAGTCGGCGAAGTCGTCCTCGGTGAGCATCAGCCGGACGGAGTTGCCGATCCAGTCGGCGGTGGTGAGGTGCCCGGCGGCCGTGACGGCCATCAGGTCGAGCATGTACTCCTCGTCGGTGAACTCCTCGGGGAAGGCGAGCATCCGGCTCGTGATGTCGTCGCCGGGCTCGGCGCGCTTCGCGGCGACCAGCCGGGCCATGTGTCCGGCGAACCGCTGGTGGGCGCTCTGCGCCTCGGGCCCGCCGTCGGCGAGGTCCTTCAGCACCCGGGCGATGTCGGCGCCCTCGTCGTCGGGGAAGCCGACGAGCCGGGCGAGGACGAGGACCGGGAGGGGTTCGCAGAAGGCGGCGACGAGGTCGGTGGTGCCGCGGGCGCAGAAGCCGTCGATCAGCCGGTCGGCCAGCTGCTCGCAGTGGCCGCGGATCTCGAAGGGGTCGACGGCCTCCAGGGCGGGCACGACCATCCGGACGTGCCGCCGGTGCTCCTCTCCGGCGCTGAAGTAGATGGAGGGGAGGGGGCGTCCGACCATGGGGAGGAGCGGCCAGTCGTCCGGGACGTGCGGCCACTGGTTCCACAGGGCGACGTCCCGGGGGAAGAGTTCGGGGTCGCTGGTGACCTGGTGGACCTCGCGGTAGCCGATGACCAGCCAGGCGGGGAACCCGCCGGGGAGTTCCACCGGGACGACGGGGCCGTGTTCGCGGCGCATGGACCGGTAGAGGGCCTGCGGGTCGGTGTGGAAGCCGGGTCCGGAGAGCGGGACGGCCGCGGGGCACCCGGACGGGGGCGCCGGAGCGGGTCCGGGCCCGGCGGAGGGGGAGCTCGTCATCGGTCCTGTCTCCTGTGGCGAACCTGCCGTCGGCGCGCCTCATGCGGCCAACGGGTGGTCACTATAGGGAGGTTGTGTGACGCCGGAACGGTCATCGGCGATCCGTCTCACACTCCGACCGAAAAGATCAGGTCACCCGGCCGGAGGGAATCCGCATGTCCGTCAGGTCGGCGAGGTGCGGCGGTCGCGGGGATGCGGGACGGTGGTCCCATGAACTGGACACTGGAAGTCGTGCCCGTCCCCGTCACCGACCTGGACCGGGCCAAGGAGTTCTACGCCGAGCGGTGCGGCTTCGCCGTCGACCTGGACGACGAGGTCGCGCCCGGGACGCGGATCATCCAGCTGACCCCGCCGGGCTCGCGCTGTTCCCTCGCGCTGCTCTCCGGCATGCCGCCGATGCCCGGCACCACGACGATGACCCCGGGCTCCCTGCACGGCCTCCAGCTGTGCGTCACCGACATCGAGGCGGCGCGGATCGCGCTCGTCGAGACCGGCGTGGACGTCTCCCCCGTGATGCGCCTCGGCGCGAACGGCTGGGAGGAGGGCAAGGGCGAGACCTGGAACTCCTTCCTCTCCTTCCAGGACCCGGACGGCAACGGCTGGATCGTCCAGGAGGCCCCCTCGGAGCTCACCGAACGCTGACCGGCTACCGCCCCAGCTCCACCAGGAACCGCACCAGGCCGTCCCCTTCCCCCGCTGCTTCCGCGCGCCGCATCCCGGCCCGCTCCATCACCCGGTGGGAGGGGACGTTGGCGGGGTCGGCGTCGCCCCGCAGGACGGCGGCCCCGGCCGCGCGGGCGATCCCGATCACCGCCGCGAGCGCCTCGGAGGCGTACCCCTTCCCCCGCTCCCCGGGCACGATCCCGTACCCCACGGTCACGCCCCCGTCCGCCCCGGGCGGCCCGTGGAACCCGATCCCGCCGACGACGACCCCGCCGTCCCGCAGCCGTATCTGATACGTCCGGTACGCCCCCGGGTCCCCGTCCTCGGCGCACCGCCGCAGAAACGCGCCCACGGAGGCGAGGTCCCCCACCCCCGGATACCCCTCCGCCCACCGCTCCCCGGGCAGGGGCTCCCGGGCGACGACACGCTCGCCCTCGGCGACGGACAGGGCGTGGAGGAGCAGCCGCTCGGTGGCGACGGATTCGATCTTCACGGCCGCCATTGTGGGCACCCGCCGCCCGGCGGACAAGCGAGTTCCCGTCGCGCCGACCGCCCCGCGGCAGCCCTACAGCACCGGCAGGTTCTTGCGCAGTTCGAAGGCCGTGACCTCGGAGCGGTATTCCTCCCACTCCTGCTTCTTGTTCCTCAGGAAGAAGTCGAAGACGTGCTCGCCGAGGGTCTCGGCGACCAGTTCGCTCTTCTCCATGAGGGAGATCGCCTCGCCGAGGTTCTGCGGGAGGGGCTCGATGCCCATCGCGCGGCGCTCGGAGTCGGAGAGGGCCCAGACGTCGTCGTCGGCGCCGGCGGGGAGTTCGTAGCCCTCCTCGATGCCCTTGAGGCCGGCGGCGAGGAGGACCGCGTAGGTGAGGTAGGGGTTGGCGCCCGAGTCGATGGAGCGGACCTCGACGCGGGAGGAGCCGGTCTTGCCGGGCTTGTACATGGGGACGCGGATGAGGGCGGAGCGGTTGTTGTGGCCCCAGCAGATGTACGAGGGGGCCTCGCCGCCGGAGCCGGCCGTGCGGGAGGAGCCGCCCCAGATGCGCTTGTACGAGTTGACCCACTGGTTGGTGACGGCGGAGATCTCGCCCGCGTGCTTGAGGAGGCCCGCGATGAAGGAGCGGCCGACCTTGGAGAGCTGGTACTCGGCGCCCGACTCGTAGAAGGCGTTCCGGTCGCCCTCGAAGAGGGAGAGGTGGGTGTGCATGCCGGAGCCCGGGTACTCCGAGAACGGCTTCGGCATGAAGGTCGCCTGGACGCCCTGCTCCAGCGCCACCTGCTTCATGACCAGGCGGAAGGTCATGATGTTGTCGGCGGTGGAGAGCGCGTCGGCGTACCGGAGGTCGATCTCCTGCTGGCCCGGAGCGCCCTCGTGGTGGGAGAACTCGACCGAGATGCCCATCGATTCGAGCATCGTGATGGCCTGCCGGCGGAAGTCCATGCCCACGTTCTGCGGGGTGTGGTCGAAGTAGCCGGAGTTGTCGGCCGGGGTGGGCCGGGAGCCGTCGAGCGGCTTGTCCTTCAGCAGGAAGAACTCGATCTCGGGGTGGGTGTAGAAGGTGAAGCCGAGGTCCGACGCCTTGGCGAGGGCCCGCTTGAGGACGAAGCGCGGGTCGGCGAAGGAGGGGGAGCCGTCCGGCATGAGGATGTCGCAGAACATCCGGGCGGTGCCGGGCGCCTCGGCCCGCCAGGGCAGGATCTGGAAGGTGCCCGGGTCCGGCTTGGCGATCATGTCCGACTCGTAGACCCGGGCGAAGCCCTCGATCGCGGAGCCGTCGAAGCCGATCCCCTCGTCGAACGCCTGCTCCAGCTCGGCGGGGGCGACGGCGACCGACTTGAGGAAGCCGAGCACGTCGGTGAACCACAGGCGCACGAAGCGGATGTCGCGCTCTTCGAGCGTACGGAGCACAAATTCCTGCTGCTTGTCCATTTCCACACCCATCCTCGCTGGTCAGGCCGCCTGCTCCCACCGCCTCGGGCACATCGGGGGGCACCTGAGCATCCCACCACATGGTTTCGCGCACGTTGCACACCCATACTGCCTGTTCGGGTGTGACACAGGTAACCGAGGACCACCGGAATCCCTACCCCGTTCGGCCCACGGAGCCCCCTCGCCCACTACGATCTGCGCCCATGGGAGCCCTGCGGCTCGAACGCCCGTACCGGCACGCGCGTCCCCTGGCACTGGTGAGTGCCGTGGCGACGCTCCTCGGCGCGCTCTTCGTCTGTCTGGGGAGCGGACCGGCCGGTCCCGTCGGCCATCCGGGGCATCAGCGGGCCGCCGCCGCGGCCCCCACCGCGGCCCCGGGCCCCGCCGCCACCCCGGTCCCCGGGAGCGGCCGGAGCGCGTACGTCTGTCCGTACGACCGGGGCGACTGCTCCCTCTTCCCGTCCCTCTCCCCCGCGGTGCTCAGCGCCCCGCCCCTCGATCCGCCGCTGCACACGGAGGACCGGCTGCCGCGCGTCGACGCGCTCGCCGGCGACGGTGCGGCGGGCGGCCCGGGGATCCGGCCGCGCGCCCCGGACCTGCACGTCCTTCAGGTCCTCCGGACCTAGGGCCACCGGCCCTCCCCCGCCCGACGACCCCCATATCTTTTCTTTCCCAGAAGGACGACACCACCATGGCCGCCAACCGCTCCACCACCGCCGACCGCCGCGCGCGAATAGAGGAGATGCGCCGCGCCGAGCAGGCCAGGGAGCGCCGCAACCGCTTCCTCACGATCGGCGTGTCCGCCGTCGTCGTGCTGAGCCTCGTCGGCTTCGGCACCTTCGTGCTGATGAAGAAGGCCGACGAGGAGGACGCCAAGGAGGCCGCCGCCAAGGCCCCCATCGCCGGCGAGAAGTCCTGGGACGCGGCGAAGCTCGGCCGCAACCACGTCGAGACCGCGGTGAAGTACGACGCCAAGCCCCCGGTCGGCGGCGACCACCACCCGGTCTGGCTGAACTGCGACGGCGACGTCTACGACAAAGCCGTCCCCGAGGTGCACGCCGTGCACTCGCTGGAGCACGGCGCCGTCTGGGTGACGTACAACAAGAAGGCCGCCGAGGCCGACGTGAAGAAGCTGAAGGACAAGGTCTCCGACACCCCCTACACGCTGATGAGCCCGGTCGACGACCAGTCCGGCGCGATCATGCTCTCCGCGTGGGGCAAGCAGGTCACTGTGGACAGCGCGAGCGACCCGCGGGTCGACGCGTTCTTCACCAAGTACGTGCAGGGCAAGCAGACGCCCGAGCCGGGCGCCGCCTGCACCGGCGGTGTCGGCGCCGACGGCATGGGCGGCGCCGGGATGGGCCAGTGACCCCCCGCCGCACCCGGTACGCGGCGATCACCGCGGTCGCCCTGTCGGTGCTCTTCGCCGCGGGCGCGGTCACGGTCGCCTCGGCCGAGCGCGAGGAGGCGCCCCGTACCCCCGGCACCGCCTCCGCCGACGCCGGCTTCGCCCGGGACATGTCGGTCCATCACCAGCAGGCCGTCGAGATGTCCTTCATCGTCCGGGACCGGACGGAGGACGAGTCGGTGCGCCGGCTCGCGTACGACATCGCCAACACGCAGGCCAACCAGCGCGGGATGATGCTCGGCTGGCTCGACGTGTGGGGCCTGCCGAAGGTCGAGTCCGGCACCGCGCCGATGACCTGGATGGGCATGCCGGTCACCGGCGACGCCTCCGAGAGGGACGGCGCGCTGATGCCCGGCATGGCGACCCGCACCCAGCTGGACGCGCTGCGCAAGGCGTCCGGCAAGGAGGCCGAGATCCTGTACCTGAGGCTGATGACCGCCCACCACAAGGGCGGGGTGCACATGGCCCAGGGCTGTGTGCAGAAGTGCTCGGTGGACATCCAGCGGGACCTCGCCCAGGGCATGGTCGACGGACAGGAGTCGGAGATCGCGCTGATGGCGGACATGCTCCGCAAGCGCGGCGCGACCGCCTGAGCCAGGAGTGCCCGGCCCCCGCGACCGCTGCGGTCGCGGGGGCCGACGCGTGCCCGCAGAATGAAGGCGCTCGGGGAGTTCGTACGACGACGTTCGACGAAAGGTACGCACCCCATGACCACGGCGAAGGACATCATGCACCCGGGAGCCCGCTGGATCCCGGAACACGAGACGCTCGACCGCGCCGCGCAGATGATGCGCGAGCTGAACGTGGGGGCGCTTCCCGTCGCCGACGAGAACGAACGGCTCTGCGGCATCGTGACCGACCGCGACATCGTGGTCCGCTGTGTGGCGATGGGCCACGACCCGGCGAAGGTGACCTGTGGCTCGATCGTCCAGGGCACCCCGCGCTGGATCGACGCGGGCGCGGACGTGGGCGCGGTGCTGGAGGAGATGCAGAGCCACCAGATCCGGCGGCTGCCGGTGATCGAGAACAAGCGCCTTGTCGGCATGATCAGCGAGGCCGACCTGGCCCAGCAGCTTTCGGACGAGCAGCTGAAGGCGTTCTGCGCGAGCGTCTACGCCGCTTCCTGACCCGTCCGACCCGTCTCCAGGACGACCCGGGCGACCGTGTCCGGGGCGTCCCGCATGACCAGATGGCCCGATGGCACGGCCGCCTCGTAGCGGGCGCCGAGCCGTCGGGCCAGCGCGCGCTGGCGGTGCTCCCAGCGGGCGGAGCCGTCGGGGGCGGCGAGGACGGTGACGGGCACGGCGGGCGGGAGGGGGTGGGTGCGGCGGAGGGCGTCGAGCTCGGCGGCGACGGAGCCGTAGCGGGCGTTCTCGCGCAGGGCGCCGCGCCAGACGCGTGAGCTGCGGTAGACCCGGCGGACCTCGGCGGGCGGGGCCGGGTCGGGGCGGACGGCGAGGCGGCGCAGCGTGGGGCCGAGGGCGGCGGGCAGGCCGAGGGCGGTGAGGGCGGTCCCGGCGGGGACGGTCCAGTCGAGCAGGCCGGGGCGGGGGTGCTCCTCGACGGAGGAGTCGACGAGGACGAGTCCGGCCGTGCGGTGCGGGTGGAGGCGGGCGAAGCCCTCGGCGTGGAAGCCGGCGATCGAGTGGCCGACGACGGTGGCGGGCCCGGGGAGCCGGAGGGCGTCGAGGAGGGCGGCGATCCGGTCGGCCTCGCCGGCGAGGGTCGGGGGCGCGGTGGTGCCCTGGGTGAGGCCGTGGCCGGGGCGGTCGAAGCGGACGACGGTGCGGTGCGGGGCGAGCAGCGGGACGACCGGGTCCCAGTCGAACCAGCCGAGACCGAGTCCGGCGGAGAGCACGCAGACCGGCCCTTCGCCGTCGACGGCGACGTGGTGGGCGAGGCCCTTGAGGCGTACGAAGCTCACGGTCCCGCGCTCCTTCCCGTGTCGCTGTGGGCGAGGCCCCTGAGGCGTACGAAGTTCACAGTCCCGCGCTCCTTCCCGTGTCGCTGTGGGCGAGCCCCCCGAGGCCCCCGAGGCGTACGAAGCTCACGGTCCCTCGCTCCTTCCGGTGTCTCTCCCGGTGATCCTGCGGCGGGCGGTCCCCTCGCGCGCGAGGGACACGGCGAGGAGGCCGGTCCAGACGGCGACGAGCAGGACCTGGAGGCGCTGGCCGGCGCCGAGGGCCCACAGGCCCTTGCCGGCCTCGAAGGCGGCGACCTCGGCGAGGGTCCAGGCGGTGGCGGCGGGTTCGAGGCCGACCAGGACGGGTCCGATACGGGCCAGCGGCCGCCACAGGCCGTACCGGCGGGCGGCGACGGTGAGGAGGACCATGGCGAGGATCGCGCCGGTCATGGCGAGGCCGGAGCTGACGGCGTGGGCGGTGTGGGTGGCGGGGACGAGCCCGGCGGTCTCCCGGGCGGCGCACTCCGGGTCGGCGGTGGGGGCGCAGCTGAGCGGGAGGCGGGAGTCGACGGCGGTGGCGGCGCCGAAGAGGGCGAGGGCGGCCCAGCCGGCGAGGAGCCAGGGGCGGCGGCCGGGGGGCGGGAGCTCGGTGCGGGCCCAGCTGGGGACGCCGGGTTCGGCGTGGGGTCCGGCGGGGGCGCGGGCGGCGAGGAGGCCGAGGACGGCGCCGGCGAGGACGAGGAGCCCGGCGGCCAGGTCGGTGGCGCGGAAGAGGCCGCCGAGGGGCTGGTCGGCGGCGGCGAGCTCGGAGACGTAGGTGCGGACCGGGTCGAGACCGGTCCGCACGACGACTTCGAGGACCCAGGCGGTGTACGCGAGCGCCCCCAGGAGCAGCAGGACGGCGGAAGCGCGCGTGACCTTTCCGGGCATACGGGGTCTGACGTCAGGGAGTGCCGGAAGGTTCCCGGTGTTCGGGTGGACCCGTCCGGGCTCGCGGAACGTGCGGAGAGGCGGGGGCGGGGACGGACCCTGATCGCGGGGTGGATGTTCTTCGCATGTCGGGAGGGAACGGTCGGACGGCGGGCTCCGGGTACCGCTTCCCAGGACATAGCGTCGGATTGACGATTAGAGTGGGGAGCGTGCATCGACTACGCCTCGCGCTGAATCAGATCGACTCGACCGTCGGGGACCTCGCCGGGAACTCCGAGGCGATCGTCCACTGGACCCGGCACGCCGTCGGGCAGGGCGCGCACCTCGTCGCGTTCCCCGAGATGGCGCTGACCGGCTACCCCGTCGAGGACCTGGCCCTGCGGCCGTCCTTCGTCGACGCCTCCCGGGCGGCGCTGCTCGCGCTCGCGGAGCGGCTGGCCGACGAGGGCTTCGGCGAGGTGCCGGTGGTCGTCGGCTACCTCGACCGCACCGAGCGGGCGGTGCCCCGGCTCGGCCGCCCGGCCGGTTCGCCGGAGAACGCGGCGGCGGTGCTGCACCGGGGCGGGGCCGTGCTCCGCTTCGCCAAGCACCATCTGCCGAACTACGGCGTCTTCGACGAGTTCCGCTACTTCGTTCAGGGCGACACCCTGCCGGTGCTGCGGGTGCGCGGGGTGGACGTGGCCCTCGCGATCTGCGAGGACCTGTGGCAGGAGGGCGGCCGGGTCCCGGCGGCGCGCAGCGCCCGGGCCGGGCTGCTGCTGTCGGTGAACGCCTCGCCGTACGAGCGGAACAAGGACGACACCCGTCTCGAACTGGTCCGCAAGCGGGCCCAGGAGGCCGGCTGCGTGACCGCCTACCTGGCGTCGACCGGCGGTCAGGACGAGCTCGTCTTCGACGGGGACTCGATCGTGGTGGACGCGGCGGGCGAGGTGATCGCGCGGGCCCCGCAGTTCACCGAGGGCAGCGTCATCCTCGACCTGGACCTGCCGGCCGCCGACCCGGACGCGCCCGCGCCGGGGACGGTGGTCGACGACGGGCTGCGGATCGACCGGGCGGTGCTCGGCGGGGAGGCCGGGGAGGCCGTCCCCGCGTACGAGGCGGAACTGACGGGCGGTTACGCGCCCCGGCTCGACGACGACGAGGAGGTCTACTCGGCGCTCGTCATCGGGCTGCGCGCGTATGTCGCGAAGAACGGTTTCGGCTCGGTGGTGATCGGCCTCTCCGGCGGGATCGACTCGGCGCTGGTCGCCGCGATCGCCTGCGACGCGCTCGGCGCGGACCGGGTGCACGGGGTGTCGATGCCGTCGAAGTACTCCTCCGAGCACTCGAAGGGCGACGCGGCCGAACTGGCCGACAGGACCGGGCTGCACTTCCGCACCGTCTCGATCGAGCCGATGTTCGACGCGTACATGGGGGCGGTGGAGCTCACCGGGCTCGCCGAGGAGAACCTCCAGTCCCGGCTGCGCGGCACCACCCTGATGGCGATCTCCAACCAGGAGGGCCACCTCGTCCTCGCCCCCGGCAACAAGTCCGAGCTGGCGGTGGGCTACTCGACCCTCTACGGCGACTCCGTCGGCGCCTACGGCCCCATCAAGGACGTCTACAAGTCGGACGTCTTCCGGCTGGCCCGCTGGCGCAACCGGGCGGCCGAGGAGCGGGGCCAGACCCCGCCGATCCCGGAGAGCTCGATCACGAAGCCGCCCAGTGCCGAGCTGCGCCCGGGCCAGGTGGACACGGACTCGCTGCCGGACTACGACGTACTGGACCGGATCCTCGCCCTGTACGTGGACGGGGACGAGGGCACGGACGCGATCGTGGCCGCCGGTTTCGACACGGAGCTGGTGGCCCGGACGCTGCGGATGGTGGACGCGGCGGAGTACAAGCGGCGCCAGTACCCGCCGGGCACCAAGATCTCGGCGAAGGGCTTCGGCAAGGACCGGCGGCTGCCGGTCACGAACCGCTGGCGCGAGACGCCGGCGCCCTGACCGGCGCCTCGGCGGCGAGGGGGCCCCGCGCGACCACGTGCGAGGCCCCTTCCGCGTTCCTCCCCGTACGGTCGAGGAGCCCGGCGACGGCGGCGATCGCGAGGCCGGCGGCGGCGAGGCCCGCGCCGACCAGGGCCGGGGAGGTCCAGCCCCAGCCGGCGGCGATGGCGGCGCCGCCGGCCCAGGCGCCGCCCGCGTTGGCGAGGTTGAAGGCGGAGTGGTTGGAGGCGGAGGCCAGGGTGGGGGCGTCCTTCGCCTTCTCCATGACGAGCATCTGGAGCGGGGTGGTCGTCATGAAGCCGACGGCGCCGAGCACCACCACGGTGACCAGGGCGAGCCAGGGCACGTGGACGGTGAAGCGGAAGGCCACCAGGGTCAGCGCGAGGGCGGCGAGCGAGCCGTACAGGGTGGGGCGCGGGGCGCGGTCGGTGAGCGGCCCGGCGGCGAGCGCGCCGGCCGTCATGCCGATCCCGAAGAGGGCGAGGACGATCGTGACGGTGGACTCGCCGAAGCCCATCACCTCGGTGGTCATGGAGGCCAGGTAGGAGTAGACGGCGAAGACGCCCGCGAAGCCGAAGACGGCGGTGAGCAGGCCGAGCAGCACCTGCGGGCGGCCCAGCGCGCGCAGTTCGCGGCCGAGGCCCTGGCGCTCGTCGACGGGCAGGTCCGGGACCATCCGGGCGAGGGCGGCGAGCGAGACCAGGCCGATGACGGCGACGACGAGGAAGGTCGCGCGCCAGCCGAGGTGCTGGCCGAGCAGGGTGGCCGCGGGGACGCCGAGGATGTTGGCGACGGTGAGGCCGAGGAACATGGTGGCGACCGCGCGGGCCTGCCGGTCGGGGCGGACCAGCCGGGCGGCGACGACGGCGCCGACGCCGAAGAAGGCGCCGTGCGGGAGGCCGGCGAGGACCCGCCCCGCGAGCAGCCAGCCGTAGTCGGGGGCGAGGGCGGAGGCGAGGTTGCCGACGGTGAAGAGGGCCATCAGCAGGAGCAGCATCCGCTTGCGCGGGATCCGGGAGCCGAGGGCGGTGAGCAGCGGGGCGCCGATGACGACGCCGAGGGCGTAGGCGGAGACGAGGTGGCCCGCTGTGGGGACGGTGGTGCCGAGGTCGCCGGCGACGTTGGGCAGCAGGCCCATCATCACGAACTCGGTGGTGCCGATGCCGAAAGCGGAGATGGCCAGGGCGAGCAGGGCCACGGGCATGGGTGGGAGACCCTTTCCGGATCCAGGGGTTTGTTTTCTTCCAAAACAAATTGTGACAGATCCCGGAGGGTCCCCCGGTCACCGGAGGATGAAGAAGAGGTTTCAGAGGGTGATGCGGGCGGCGAGCGGCAGGTGGTCGCTCTTCGTCTCCGGAAGCGCCCAGGACGAGACCGGCTCGACGCCTCGGACCAGGATCTGGTCGATCCGGGCCATCGGGAAGGAGGCCGGCCAGGAGAAGCCGAAGCCGTCGCCCGCCGCGCCCTGGGTGGACCGCAGCTGGGCGGAGACGGCGTTGAGGGCGCGGTCGTTCATCGTGCCGTTGAGGTCGCCGAGGAGGACGATCCGCTCGGCCCGGTCGCCCGCGATGGCCTCGCCGAGGGCGTTGGCGCTGGTGTCGCGCTGGTTGGCGGTGAAGCCGGCGTCGAGGTTGACCCGCACGGACGGGAGATGGGCGACGTACACCCGCAGCTCGCCCTGGGGGGCGACGACGGTGGCGCGCATGGCGCGGGTCCAGCCCATGTGGATGTCGACCGGCCGCGGGTCGCGCAGCGGCAGCCGGCTCCACAGGCCGACGGTGCCCTGGACCGAGTGGTACGGGTACTTCTCGGCCAGCGCCCGCTCGTAGACCGGCACCATGTCGGCCTTCAGCTCCTCCAGGGCGAGCACGTCGGCGCCGGAGGCGGCGAGCTGGCGGGCGGTGCCCTCGGGGTCGGGGTTGTCGGCGTTGACGTTGTGGGTGGCGACGGTGAGGTCGCCGCCGGAGGTCGACTTGTCGGCGACGAGCCCGCCGAAGAGGTTGAGCCAGACGACCGCCGGGAGCAGCAGCGCGATCAGCGCGGTGGCGGAGCGGCGCAGCAGCGCGAGGAGGAGCAGGACCGGGACGAAGAGGCCGAACCAGGGGAGGAAGGTCTCGGTCAGGCTGCCGAGGTTGCCGACCCGGTTGGGGATCTGCGCGTGGAGGGCCATCAGGAGCGCGAGGACGAGGGCGAAGGCGGCCAGCAGGATGCCGCGCCGCCAGATGCCGGGGTCGCGGCGCAGACGGCCGAGAGCGGAGCCGAACCGGCCACGCGCCCCGGAAGGGGCACCTCCCGTTCCGCCGTGCTCCGTCCCCGTCGTGTCCACCCGCGCCATCGCTGCCCTCGCTCGTCGTGCCGTGCCGTGCGTCGTACCGTCCGTGCTCCGGGATCCGGTCCCGACCCTAGGCGATGCCGGGCCCCGCGCACTCCCCCAAGGACGGACACGGCGTGTGACGGGGTTCCCGCGGGCACGGCGGTTCGGGCGGGCTGTGACAGAACGCGCACATTCGTACGGGTCCCGGAACCGGGTTCCGCGGCGTCAGTCCCTCGGCCGGACGCCGTCGAGGATGGTGTCGGCGACGCGGGCCGGGAAGTCCGGCGAGAGGTCGGCGTCGGGCTGGAGGACGGTACGGAGCAGGAGCGGCCCCACGAACAGGTCGTTGACCAGCTCCAGGTCGAGGTCGGCCCGGACCTCTCCGGTGGCGACGCCGCGCTCCAGGACCTCGATGCCGCGGCGGCGGCGGGGCTCGATGGCGGTGCGGTGGTACTGGTCCCAGAGCCGGGGGTGGGCCTGCATCTGGGCGAACATGTTCCGCAGCAGCGCGGAGGTCCGCTTGGCGAGGCCGCGCCGCCGCATGAATTCGAGCAGCATCACGAGGTCGTCGCGGACCGAGGTGCCCGGCAGCTCCGGGTCGGGCGGCTCGACGGAGCGGATCAGCTCGACGAGCAGGTCCTCCTTGCCGGACCAGCGGCGGTAGATCGTGGCCTTGCCGACGCCGGCGGTCCGGGCGATGCGCTCGATGGAGACGTCCCCGAGCGGCATCCCGCCCTCCAGGAGCCCGATGACGGCGTCAAAGACCGCCCGCTCGACCCCCTCGCTGCGGGGCCGCCCCCGCCGGGGCCCGCCCTCGCCACCGGGACCGCTCTCCGTGCCACCGAGGCCGCTCTCCGTGCCGCCGGGCCCGTCCGCCACCCCGGCGGTCGGGCCGCCCTGGGCACCGGGACCGCCCGGGTCACCGGGACCGCCCGGGTCACCGGGGTCGCCGGGGTTCTCGCCGTCCGCCAAGGACACGCGCGTCGCCTCTCGTCGTGGGGAAACCGGATCCCCCCATTCTCACCCTCGGCGGGTCGGGGCCCCGGAGGGCACCCGGGGGGCGGGGGCCCCGGAGACCGCCCGGGCGGGCCGGGCCCCGGAGACCGCCCGGGTGGCGGTCAGCGGCGGGCCGGTTCCGGGTGGTCCGGCCGGGACGCCGGCCGGGTGGGGGCGCCGGGGGCGGGGGCGCGGCCGGGGAGGAAGACGGCGACGACCACCGCGCCGACCGCGGCGATGCCCGCGGAGGCCCAGGCGGTGACGTGCATGGCGTCGAGGAACGCCTGGTGGGCGGGGGCGACGAGAGAGTCGGCGCCGAGCTTCTCGGCGACCGCGAGGGTCGCCTCCAGGGACTCGCCGGCCGTGGTGCGCACGGCGGGCGGGAGCCCGTCGAGGTGGCTCTCGATCTCGCCCCGGTACACGGAGGAGAGGACGGAGCCGAGGACGGCCACCCCGAGCGCGCCGCCGACCTGGCGGAAGGTGTTGTTGATCGCGGAGCCGGAGCCCGCCTTCTCCCGGGGCAGCGTCTGCATGATCGCGACGGTGACCGGCGGCATGATGTGCGCCATGCCCGCGCCCTGCACCAGGAAGACCAGGGCCAGCACCCAGACCGGCGTGTCCGCGTCGAAGAAGGCGAAGGCGCCGAGGCCGAGGGCGACCGCGGCCAGACCGGTGGCGCAGACCCACCGGGCGCCGAAGCGCTCGACGGCGAGCCGGGCCCGGGGCGCGAAGACCATCTGGGCCAGGGCGAGCGGCAGCAGGAGCAGGCCGGAGTCGAGGGCGCTGTAGCCGCGGACGCTCTGGAGGTAGAAGGCGGAGAAGAAGGTCACGCCCATGAGGGCGAAGAAGACCAGGGCGATGGCGGCGACGGCGGCGGAGAAGACCGGTTCGCGGAAGTACGAGACGTCCAGGGCCGGGTGGTCGCTGCGCTTCTCGTACAGGACGAAGGCGGTGAGGACGGCGAGTCCGGCCAGGACCGGCACGAGGACCCCCGCCTCGGTGAAGGACGCCTGCTCGCCGCCGCGGATGATCCCGTACACGAGGAGGACGAGGCCGAGGACGGAGAGGAGCACGCCGACCAGGTCGATCCGGCCGGGTGCCGGGTCCCGGGACTCGGGGACCAGCCAGACCATCAGGCCGAGGGCCAGGAGCACCACGGGCACGTTGACGAGGAAGATCGAGCCCCACCAGAAGTGCTCCAGGAGGACGCCGCCGGTGATCGGGCCGATCGCGATGGCGAGGCCGACGCCGCCGGCCCAGATACCGATGGCCTTGGGCTGCTCGTCCCGCTCGAAGACGTTCATGAGGACGGCGAGGGTGGCGGGCATGACGAAGGCGCCGCCGAGCCCCATCACGGCCCGGAACGTGATGAGCTCGCCCGGCGAGCCGGAGAAGGCGGCGAGCGCGGAGCCGGTCCCGAAGACCACGAGGCCGAAGAGGAGGGACTTCTTGCGGCCGAGGCGGTCGCCGAGGAGGCCGGAGGCGAAGAGGAGCCCGGCGAAGACGAGCGTGTAGGAGTTGATGGCCCACTCCAGCTCGCTCTGGGTGGCGCCGAGGCCGGTGGGGGCCGGGGTCGAGATCGTCTTGACCGCCACGTTCAGGATCGAGTTGTCGAGGACGACGATCAGCAGGCTGAGCATCAGCACGCCGAGGACGGCCCAGCGGCGGCGGTGGACGGCCTCGGGGACGGAACGGGCGGGCGCGGACGGGGAGGACACGGGCATGGACACCACTGTAGACCGATTTCGATACGGCTCCGTCTCGTATTGAAATCCATGACCGAGCCTTTACGCGCATCCCGGCAGATTCGAACCCTCGTTCGTCTGTGAACAGCGCCACTCCGGCCCACTTCCCCGCCCGCCCGGCGAAGTGCCACCATGGATGTGGTCCGGGGACGCCGTCAGGGCGCCTCGAGATGACACAAGGAGCCGTGCACCATGACGCTTCAGGCTGCCCAGAAACCGCCGGCCGACAGCACGAAGACGCTGTACGGGGGCAAGGGCTCGCGCCGCCTCACCGTCCACGACATCGCCGCCGCCAAGACCCGCGGCGAGAAGTGGCCCATGCTCACCGCCTACGACGCCATGACCGCGTCCGTCTTCGACGAGGCCGGGATCCCGGTGATCCTCGTCGGCGACTCCATGGGCAACTGCCACCTCGGCTACGACACCACCGTGCCCGTCACGATGGACGAGATGGCCCTGCTCTCCGCCGCCGTCGTCCGGGGCACCCGGCGCGCCCTCGTCGTCGGCGACCTCCCCTTCGGCTCGTACCAGGAAGGGCCCGTCCAGGCCCTGCGCAGCGCGACCCGGCTGGTCAAGGACGCGGGCGTCCAGGCGGTCAAGCTGGAGGGCGGCGAGCGCTCGCTGCCGCAGACCGAGATGCTGGTCCAGGCCGGCATCCCCGTCATGTCCCACCTCGGCCTCACCCCGCAGTCCGTGAACACCATGGGCTACCGGGTGCAGGGCCGCTCCGACGAGGCCGCGCACCGGCTGCTCAGCGACGCCAAGGCCGCCCAGGACGCGGGCGCCTTCTCGCTCGTCCTGGAGCTGGTCCCGGCCGAGCTGGCCGCCGAGGTCACCCGCTCGCTGCACATCCCGGTCATCGGCATCGGCGCGGGACCCGACACCGACGCCCAGGTCCTCGTCTGGACCGACATGGCCGGTCTCACCGGCGGCAAGGTGCCGCGCTTCAGCAAGCAGTACGCCAACCTCCGCGAGACGCTCGGCGACGCCGCCCGCGCCTTCGCCGAGGACGTGGCCGGCGGGGCCTTCCCCGCCGAGGAGCACACCTTCCACTAGTCCGCTCCCGGCACCACCGACAGCCCGCCGACATCCCCCATCGGCGGGCTGTCGGCCGTCTGTAGGAGGACTGTCAGTGGCGGCGTGTCCAATGGTGGCCATGACGCGATCACAGACCAACGCCGTCGAGGTCCGGGGCCTCGTGAAGCACTTCGGCGAGACCAAGGCCCTCGACGGGGTCGACCTGGACGTCCGCCAGGGCACCGTCCTCGGCGTCCTCGGCCCCAACGGCGCCGGGAAGACCACCCTCGTCCGCTGCCTGTCCACCCTCCTCGTCCCGGACGCCGGGACCGCCACCGTCGCCGGCTACGACGTGGTGCGCCAGCCCCGCCAGCTGCGCCGCACCATCGGCCTCACCGGCCAGTACGCCTCCGTCGACGAGAAGCTCTCCGGCTTCGAGAACCTGTACATGATCGGCCGGCTGCTCGACCTGTCCCGCGCCGACGCCCGCCGCCGCGCCGACGAGATGCTGGAGCGCTTCTCCCTCACCGAGGCCGCCAAGCGCCCGGCGATGGACTACTCCGGCGGCATGCGGCGCCGCCTCGACCTGGCCGCCTCGATGATCGGGCAGCCCGCCGTGCTCTACCTGGACGAGCCGACCACCGGCCTCGACCCCCGCACCCGCAACGAGGTGTGGGACGAGGTGAAGCGGATGGTCGCCGAGGGCGTCACCGTCCTCCTCACCACCCAGTACATGGAGGAGGCGGAGCAGCTGGCGAGCGAGCTGACCGTCATCGACCGGGGCAAGGTCATCGCCAAGGGCGAGGTCGACGAGCTCAAGGCGAAGGTCGGCGGCCGCACCCTCAAGATCCGCCCCGTCGACCCGGACCAGCTGCCCGCGATGGCGGCCGCGCTCCGCGAGACCGGTCTCGACGGCGTCGCCGGCGCGACCGTGGTGCCCGACGAGGGCGCGCTGTACGTGCCGATCCTCACCGACCAGCAGCTGACCGCCGTGGTCGCGCTGCTCGGCGCGCGCGGCTTCGGCATCGCCCACATCGGCACCCACCTGCCCAGCCTGGACGAGGTGTTCCTGGCCATCACCGGCCAGAAGACCGCCGTCTCCGACGAGATCCCCGAGGAGGTCGCCGCGTGAGCACGACCACGGTCACCAAGTCCCCCGCCGCCGCCTCCGGCCCCGCCCAGGACCGGCGTCCGGTCCGCTCCGAGAAGGACGGCCGGATCGGCCTGCGGGCCAACCTGCGCCACATCGGCGCCCTGGCCCGGCGCAACGCGCTCCAGATCAAGCAGGACCCGGAGTCGATGTTCGACGCCGTGTTCATGCCGATCATCTTCATCCTGCTCTTCGTGTACGTCTTCGGCGGCGCCATCTCCGGCAAGGGCAACAACGACCTCTACGTGAACTACGTGACCCCCGGCCTGATGGCGATGATGGGCATGAACATCGCCATGGGTGTCGGCGTCGGCATCAACGACGACTTCAAGAAGGGGGTGATGGACCGGTTCCGGACGATGCCGATCGCCCGCTCCTCGGTCCTCATCGCCAAGATCGTCGTCGAGCTCGGCCGCATGATGGTCGCCACCGCGATCCTCCTCGGCATGGGCTTCCTGCTCGGTCTGACGATCCACACCTCGGTGCTCCACCTCCTCGCCGCCATCGGCCTGTCGGTGGTCTTCGGCGCCTCCCTGATGTGGATCTTCATCCTGCTCGGCCTGAGCCTGAAGTCCGCGCAGGCGGTCCAGGGCATGGCCATGCTGGTCCTGATGCCGCTCCAGTTCGGCTCGTCGATCTTCGCCCCGACGACGACCATGCCCGGCTGGCTGGAGACCTTCACGGACTACAACCCGCTCTCCAACCTCGCCGACGCGGCCCGCTCCCTCGTCAACGGCGGCGCGGTCGCCCACTCGGTGTGGATGACGCTGGGCTGGTCCCTGGTCATCACGCTCGTCACGGCGCCGCTCGCGGTCTCCAAGTTCCGCAAGAAGACCTGACGGGACCGGCCCCCTCCGGCGGGGGATCAGAGCTCGGCGCGTCCGGTGATCGCGTCGGCGGCGCGACCGAGCAGGGCGGCGGCCTCCTCAGCGGAGAGGCCGCCGCCCTCGGCGTGCGCCGCGCCGAAGGCGGCGTCGCCCAGCGCCGCGCGGGCCAGCTCCGTCGCCCGCGCCAGGTTCCGCCGCTCCATGCCGGGCTCCAGGTGCCCCTCCGGCACGAGCGCGTCCCGAGCGCCGAGGAGCACGGCCGCCGTCCGCGCGCCCTCGCCCCCGAGCCCGGCGAGCGCCCAGGCCGCCACCACCAGATGGACCCCGGGCATCTGCGGCATCACCATCATCGACAGCGGTCCGAGGGAGCGCGCGTACGCCTCGACGGCGCGCCTCAGCCCGGCCGCGTACTCCTCCTCCAGGACGTCGAGCCAGGCCAGGACGCCGAGCGTGAACCCCTCGAAGACGGAGAGGGTCTCGCTGCTGAACTCCTCCAGGAGGGCCGAGAGGTACTCCCGGGCCTCGCCGGTCCGGCCCGTCCGCCCCAGCGCGATGGCGAGGAACAGCCGCGCGCCGAGCTGGGGTTCGTGCCCGGTGGAGTGGTCGCCGATGATCTCCCGCAGGATCGCCTCCCCCTCCTCGACCCGGCCGGACTCGACCAGGGTGTCGGCGTAGCGGGCGCGCAGCAGCGCCCGCTGCGAGGGGGCCCCGACCTTCTCCGCGTAGCCGATGGCGGCGGCGAAGTCCCGCGCGGCCAGGTCGTAGGCGAGCCGCCGCTCATGGGCCTCGGCGCGGGCGGAGAGCGCCTCGGCGGCGCCCCAGGCGTCCCCGAGCCGCTCGAAGAGGGCCAGGCTCTCGTCGGCGTCCGCGATGGCCCGCTCGGCCCACTGCCCCCGGTTGGCCCGCATGTTGGCGCGCATGTGCAGGATGTGGGCGAGCTCCCACGCGTAGCCGTTGCTGCGGCAGGCGTCCACGGTGACGTCGAGCAGTTCGTGCAGCCGCTCGGGCTCCCCCATGATGAGGACCGCGAAGACGGCGAAGGAGCCGGGGAGCCGGCAGGTCTGCGGCAGTCCCGGCCGGTAGACGGCGGTGATCTCGCGGAGCCGGTCCTGGCCCTCGGGGCTCAGCCAGCGCGCGGTCTCGTGGTCCATGTTGATCAGCTCGACCAGCCGCACCCCGCGCCTGGCCTCCCAGCGCTGCTCCTCGGAGAGCGGCGGCGGGGTGGCCGTGCAGGGCTCGGCGAGCGGGACGAGGGGCGCGGCGGGCGGCGCGAAGGGGTCCGGGCCCAGGGCGGCGACGCTGCGGACGGCGTGGAGGGCGTCGGAGCGGTGGTCGCGCAACTGCCAGTACCAGAGCAGCGCGTGGACGAGCACCAGGGCCTCGTCCTCGTCGCGGGCGGCGACGGCCCGGCCGAGCGCGGTCCGGACGTTGCCGTACTCGGCGTCGAGCCGGACCATCGCGGCGCGCTGCCCCGCCCCGCGCAGCTCCGGGTCGGTGCGGCGGGCGAGTTCGCGGTAGTACGTGAGGTGGGACCGCTCGACGGCCGCCCGCTCCCCCGCCTCCTCCAGCCGTTCCCCGGCGTACTCGGCCACGGTCTCCAGGAGCCGGAAGCGCATCCCGGACTCCTCCGGCGCCGACACCACCAGCGACTTGTCCACGAGGGCGCCCAGCACGTCGAGGACGTCCGCCTCCTCCGGTCCCGCGCAGACCGCCTCGGCGGCCTCCAGGTCGCAGCCGCCGGTGAAGACCGCGAGCCGCCGCAGCACCGCCCGCTCCGGCCCGTCGAGGAGGTCCCACGACCAGTCGACCACCGCCCGCAGCGTCTGCTGGCGCGGCAGCACCGTGCGCGCGCCCGAGGTCAGCAGCCGGAAGCGGTCGTCGAGACGGTCCGCGATCTGCCGCGCCGACAGCACCCGCAGCCGGGCCGCCGCCAGTTCGATCGCCAGCGGCAGCCCGTCGAGGCGCCGCACGATCTCCCGTACCGCCGCCGGGTCCTCCGCCGCGTCGAAGCCGGGCCGCGCCGCCGCGCCCCGCTCGGCGAGGAGCCGCAGAGCCGTCTGCTCCGGCAGCGGGCCCAGGAGGCGCAGCCGCTCCCCCGGCACGCCCAGCGGCTCCCGGCTCGTGGCCAGGATCCGTACGCCCGGACACCGTGCGAGGACGGTCTCCGCCAGCCGGGCCGCCGCCTCCACCAGGTGCTCGCAGTTGTCCAGGAGCAGGAGCATCCGGCGCCCCGCGCAGTGCTCCACGAGGCGGGAGACGGGGTCGGTGGCGGTGCGCAGTTCCTCGGCGCCGGCGCCGCGCAGCACGGTCTCGCGGGCGCCGAGGGCGGCGAGGACGGCCTCGGGGACGGTCTCCGGGTCGCGGACGGGGGCGAGTTCGGCGGCCCAGACGCCGTCGGGCCAGGCGCCGGCGACCCGCTCGGCCGCCTCCTGGGAGAGCCGGGTCTTGCCGGCGCCGCCGGGCCCGAGGAGGGTCACCAGGCGGGCGGCGTCGAGGTCCTGGCGCAGGGCGGCGATCTCCTCGTCGCGCCCGACGAAGGAGGTGAGCCGGGCCCGCAGGTTGCCCAGGGCGGGCGCGGGAGCGGGGGCGGGGGGACGCGTGGGGGCGGGGGGTACGGGCTCCGCCGCCGGGGCGAGCAGCCGCTCGTGGAGGGCCCGCAGCTCGGGGCCCGGGTCGGTGCCGAGGCGGTGGGCGAGGGTCCGGCGGACCTCCTCGTACGCGGCCAGGGCCTCGGCGCCGCGGCCGGTGTCCCGGAGGGCACGGATCCGCAGGATCTGGAGGGGCTCGTCGAGCGGCCGGCCGGCGCAGAGCGCGGTGAGTTCGGGCAGCGCGTCGGCGGCCCGGCCGAGGGCGAGCGCCGCGTCGAGGCGGGTGCGGCGGGCGTCGAGGCGGCGGGCCTCCCAGCGGCCGGCCTCGGCGTGCCGGTCGGGCAGGTCGGCGAGGACGGGCCCGTGCCAGAGGCCCAGGGCCTCGTCGAGGAGCGCGGCGGCCCGCCCGGGGTCCCCGGCGGCGAGCGCGGCGGAGCCGTCGGCGGCGAGCCGTTCGAAGCGGAACAGGTCGACGTCCTCGCGGGCGGCGCCGAGCCGGTAGCCGCCGCCCTCCCCGGACTGCACCCGCTCCCGCCCGAGCGCCTTCCGCAGCCGCCCGACCAGGGCCTGGAGGGCGGCGACGGCGTCGGCGGGCGGTTCGTCGCCGTACCAGACCTCGTCGACGAGCACGGAGACGGGCAGCGTCCGCCCGGGCCGCAGGGCGAGCGCGGTGAGCAGGGCGCGGACGCGCGGCCCGCCGACGGACAGCTCGTCGCCGTCGGCGGTCAGCACACGGGTCGGTCCCAGGAGGCAGTAACGCACGCCCCCATTCTCCGCGAGGTCCACGACCACGCACGGAGGCGGGGGAGGACGGCGGGGGAACGCCGGGCCGGTATCGGTACGCGGCGGGCGCGCGAGGCCCCGGGGGGACCCCGGGCGGCACCCGTACGCCGCGAGTGCGGAGGCCGGGGGAACCCCGGGCGGGACCGGTACGTTCTCCCGCACACAGCCCACGTCCCCGGGGAGTTCGTGATGAGTTCGGCCGTCGTCCGTCGCCACGAGCGGCGGATCAGTCCCGTCTTCCTGGCGGTCCTCGCCGTCATGGCGGTCACCGGATGGGCGGTGTGGACGGACTTCGCGGCCCTGCCCGGGGTGGCGGTCTTCCTCTTCGTCGTCTCGGCGTGGATCGTCTCGCTCTGTCTGCACGAGTACGCGCACGCCCGCACCGCCCTGCACAGCGGGGACACGTCGGTGGGCGCCCGTGGCTACCTCACCCTGAACCCCTTCGCCTACACCCACGCCGTCCTGAGCGTGATCCTGCCCGTGCTCTTCGTGATCATGGGCGGGATCGGTCTGCCGGGCGGTGCCGTCTTCATCGAGCAGGGCCGGATCCGGAGCCGCTGGAAGCAGAGTCTGGTCTCGGCGGCGGGCCCGCTGGCGAACGTGCTGTTCGCGGTCGTGTGCACCGCCCCGTTCTGGCTGGACGCGCTCGACGGGGTGCCGCCCGCGTTCCGGTACGCGCTGGCCTTCCTGGCGTTCCTCCAGGTCACGGCCGCGCTGCTGAACCTGCTGCCGGTGCCGGGCCTCGACGGGTACGGGATCGCCGAGCCCTGGCTGTCGTACGAGCTGAAGCGGAAGATCGCGCCGTACGCGCCGTACGGCTTCTTCGTCGTGATCGGCCTGCTCTTCGTGCCGGCCGTCAACGGCGCCTTCTTCGACGCGGTCGACGCCCTGATGCGCTCGCTCGGCGTCGACGGCCTGAACCGTCTCTGCGGCTCGGAGCTGTTCCGCTTCTGGCAGGGCACCCCGCCCGAGGCGTACTGCCCGCTCTAGCCGGCGACGGCCGCCGTCTCCGCCTCCGCGGCCTTCTCCGCCTTCGCGCGGCGGACGTAGTACCAGGCCATGTTGGAGGAGAGGCCGGCGAGGAGGACCCAGACGATGCCGATGAAGCTGCCGTTGACGAAGGAGATCACGGCGGCGGCGACGGCCAGCGCGCAGACCGCGAGGGCGTAGAGGGCGAGACGGGGCATGGGGGTCGGCTCCTGTCGGGTACGGCTGACGGTGCCCGACCAGTGTCCCCCATGCCCCGAAGCGTCCGTTCTCCGGCTCCGCCCCGGGCGCGGCGGGCGGCTCAGACGTCGGTGACGCGCAGCCCGGCGTGGGCCTTGTAGCGGCGGTTCACCGAGATCAGGTTGGCGACGAGCGACTCGACCTGGTGGGCGTTGCGCAGCCGGCCGGCGAAGACGCCGCGCATGCCGGGGATGCGGCCGGCCAGCGCCTGGACGATCTCGACGTCGGCGCGCTCCTCGCCGAGGACCATCACGTCGGTGTCGATCTCGGCGATCGAGGTGTCCTTGAGGAGGACGGCGGAGAGGTGGTGGAAGGCGGCGGCGACCCGCGAGTCCGGGAGGAGCGCGGCGGCCTGCTCGGCGGCGGAGCCCTCCTCGGGCTTGAGCGCGTAGGCGCCCTTCTTGTCGAAGCCGAGCGGGTTGACGCAGTCGACGACGAGCTTGCCCGCCAGCTCCTCGCGCAGCGACTCCAGCGTCTTGGCGTGCCCGTCCCAGGGCACGGCGACGATGACGACGTCGCTGCGGCGGGCGCACTCGGCGTTGTCGGCGCCCTCGACGCCGTGGCCGATCTCGGCGGCGACGGCCTCGGCCCGGTCGGCGGCGCGGGAGCCGATGATCACCTGCTGGCCGGCGGCGGCGAGACGGTAGGCGAGGCCGCGGCCCTGGTCGCCGGTGCCGCCGAGGACGCCGACGACGAGCCCGGAGACGTCGGGGAGGTCCCAGGGGTCCTTGGGGGTACGGGGAGGAGTCGAGGAAGTCATGGGGCGACCCTACCCACCGGTTCGGGCCCCGTTCGGGTGGATCGGGGACAAGCGGCGGCGCGCGGGGCGTCCGCCGGGGCAGGATGCGGCGCCATGGATGCCGTACGGGTCGCGCTGCTGCGGGAAGTGCTCGCCGGGACGGAGTGGCCGGCGGCCACCCGCCGCTTCGCCGGGGCGCTGCGGGCGTCGGTGGTGCCGCGGCGGGGCGGGCTGCTGCTCGTCGGCACGGAGGAGTACGAGCCCTGGCACCTGGCCGCGCACCTGGTGGACGAGGCGGCCTGGTCGGGGCTGCCCGAGCTGGCGCCGACGCTGGTGCGGCACCGGGCGCGGCCGGGCGACCCGGCGCACCTGGCGGTCGGCCTGGGCCGGCTCGAAGCGGCGGGGCGGGGCGCGACCCTGCTGGTCGTGGCCCCGAAGCGGCCCGGGGCGGGCCTCCTCCAGCGGGTCCACGACGCGCGGCGGGCGGGGGCGACGGTGCTGTCGCTGGAGGGCGGGGACGCGGAGGTGCGGGGGCTCGCGCACGAGGCGCTCACGGTCGGGGAGGAGACGGGTCTCGACCTCGACACCGTCCAGCACCTGGTGAGCGCGGCGGCGGGGGAGAACGCGCTGCCGTCCCCGCGCGGGCGCCGCTTCCGCGACCGCCTCTCCGTGCTGGCCGACCGGCTCACCTCGCCGCCCCCCACCCGGTGGTGACATCACCGCCCCCCGGTGGTGACCTCACCGCCCCCACCCGGTGGTGACACGGAATTCGGTTGCCCCGGGCGATCGTCGGAGCGGAACATGGCTCCTCGTGTCCTCCCCCACTCCCTCCCCCACTCCCCGCACGCTCCGCGCCCGGCTCACCGCGCTGCTCCCCGACACCGCTCCCTGGCGGTCCTCACGGGACTTCCGGCTGCTGTGGGGGCAGGGGCTCGTCACCTTCTTCGCCAGCGCGATGGCGATGGTCGCGCTGCCGCTCCAGATCAAGGAGCTGACGGACTCGCCGCTCGCCGTGGGCGCGATGGGCGCGGTGGAGCTGGTGCCGCTGGTGGTCTTCGGGCTGTACGGCGGGGCGCTGGCGGACGCGGTGGACCGGCGGCGGGTGATCATCGCCACCGAGGCCGGCCTCGGGCTGCTCGCGCTGCTGCTGTTCCTGAACTCGCTGCTCGACGAGCCGCTGCTGTGGCCGCTGTACGTGGTCGCGGCCGGGGTGTCGGCGCTGGCCGGGCTCCAGCGGCCCGCGCTCGACTCGCTGATGGCGCGGATCGTGCCGCACGCGCAGCAGACCGCCGCCGCCGCGCTGAACTCGCTGCGCTGGCAGCTGGGCGCGATCGCGGGCCCCTCGCTGGCGGGCCTGGTGGTGGCCTACGCGGGGCACGCCCCGGCGTACGCGGTGACGCTGGCCGGCTTCGCGGTGTCGGTGCTGATGTGCCGGCGCCTGTCCCCCGCGCCGCCGGCGCGCGACGCGGAGAAGCCGTCGCTGCGGTCGATCGCGGAGGGCGCCCGGTACGCCTGGTCGCGGCCGGTGCTGCTGGGCACGTACGCGATCGACCTGGCGGCGATGTTCTTCGCCTTCCCGAACGCGATCTTCCCCTTCCTGGCGGACGACCTGGACGCGCCCTGGGCGCTGGGCCTGATGTACGCGGCCGGTTCGGTCGGCTCGCTGGTGCTCGGGCTGACCAGCGGCTGGACGTCGAAGGTGCGGCGGCACGGGCTCCTCGTGGCCGGCGGCGCGGCGGGCTGGGGCCTGGCGATCGCGGGCGCGGGCTGGTTCGGGAACGTGTGGCTGGTGCTGCTGTGCCTGGCGATCGCGGGCGCGGGCGACATGCTGAGCGGGCTCGGCCGGTCGACGATCTGGAACCAGACGATCCCGGAGGAGCTGCGCGGCCGGCTCGCGGGCATCGAGGTGCTGTCGTACAGCGTGGGCCCGCAGCTCGGCCAGGTGCGGGCGGGCGTGATGGCGGGCTGGACCGGCACGCGTACCGCCGTGTGGGCGGGCGGTGTGGCCTGTGTGGCCTCCGTGGGCCTGCTGTGCGTGGCGCTGCCGAAGCTGCTCCGGTACGACTCGGCCACCGACGAGGACGCGCTGCGCCGCAAGGCCCAGCAGGAGGCGACGGCGGGGGCCGGGGCCGGGTAGCGGGCCCCGGCCCCGGCCGCGCGCCGTCAGTCCCGGCCCTCGTCGGGGCGGGGCGCGTCGTGCCAGCGCGGGTCGGTCTCCCACTCCAGGTTCCGCTCGCGGGCGGTCTCCATGGCGTGGGACGCCTCCTCACGGGTGGCGTAGGGGCCGAATCGGTTCTTCGCCGGGCAATCGGGCCCTTCCTCGACCTTCTTGTGCTCCAGGCAGTAGTACCACTCGCCCGCCTTCGGGGCGGTGCGCTTCTTGAACAGGGCCATCGTCGTCGGCTCCTTCCCTCGGGACCATGCTGCCCCAGACGCGGTCGTTAGACTCGCTGGTATGTCTGGCCAGTCGCTTCTCGTTCCGGGGGAGCTCTCCCCCACCCGCTCCGTCCCGGGCTCGATCCGCCGCCCCGAGTACGTCGGGAAGCCCGCCCCCACCCCGTACACGGGGCCCGAGGTGCAGGATTCCGACACCATCGAGCGGATGCGGACCGCCGGCCGCATCGCCGCGCAGGCGATGGAGGAGGCCGCCAAGCACATCGCCCCGGGCGTCACCACCGACGAGCTCGACCGGGTCGCGCACGAGTTCCTGTGCGACCACGGCGCCTATCCGTCGACCCTCGGCTACCGGGGCTTCCCCAAGTCGCTCTGCTCCTCGGTGAACGAGGTCATCTGTCACGGCATCCCCGACTCCACGGTGCTGCGTGACGGCGACATCGTGAACCTGGACGTCACCGCGTACATCGGCGGTGTCCACGGCGACAACAACGCCACCTATCTGTGCGGCGACGTCGACGAGGAGTCCCGGCTCCTCGTCGAGCGGACCCGGGAGTCGCTGAACCGCGCGATCAAGGCGGTGAAGCCGGGACGGCAGATCAACATCATCGGCCGGGTCATCGAGTCGTACGCCAAGCGGTTCGGCTACGGCGTCGTGCGGGACTTCACCGGGCACGGCATCAACTCGTCCTTCCACTCCGGCCTGATCGTCCCGCACTACGACTCGCCCCACCACACCACCGTCATCCAGCCCGGCATGACCTTCACGATCGAGCCGATGCTGACCCTCGGCACCCACGAGTACGACATGTGGGAGGACGGCTGGACCGTGGTGACCAAGGACCGCAAGCGGACCGCGCAGTTCGAGCACACGCTGGTGGTCACCGAGACGGGAGCGGAGATTCTTACGTTGCCCTGACCGCCCACGCGGGTACATCCTTTACCGACAGGTCGTCGGGAACCAGTTGACTTAGGTAAGCCTAACCTTGCAAAATCGGGTCAACTGGTTCTCGCCCCATCGGTCCCGGAGGCACGCCTTGGACACGCCCTTCTCCACCCTGATCCGCACGGCCTCGCACGAGCAGCACACGGAGGCGGAGACCTCGTCCTTCATGGGCGACCTCCTCGGCGGACGGCTGGGCGTGGACGCCTACGCCCGCTACACCGAACAGCTCTGGTTCGTGTACCGGGCCCTGGAGGAGGGCGCGGAGGTCCTGCGCGAGGACCCGGTCGCCGGGCCGTTCATACAGCCCGAGCTCTTCCGCACGACCGCCCTGGAGGCGGACCTCGCCCATCTGCGCGGCCCGGAGTGGCGCTCCGGCGTCTCGGCGCTGCCGGCCACCGTGGCGTACGCGGAGCGGGTCGCCGAGTGCGCCCGCAGCTGGCCCGCCGGGTACGTCGCCCACCACTACACGCGCTACCTGGGCGACCTGTCGGGCGGCCAGATCATCCGCGACAAGGCCGAGCGGACCTGGGGCTTCGACCGCAAGGGCGACGGCGTGCGGTTCTACGTCTTCGACGCGATCGGCAACCCGGCGGCGTTCAAGCGGGCCTACCGCGAGCTCCTCGACGGGGTGAACGCGGACGACCTGGAGAAGCAGCGGATCGTCGACGAGTGCAAGCGCGCCTTCGCCTTCAACACCGCCGTCTTCCGCGAGCTGGGCGGCGAGTTCCCGCTGAGCGCGTGAGACCGGCGGGGCACGCTCAGCGCATGCGCCCCGGGGACACGCTCAGCGCGTGAGACCGGCGGGGCACGCTCAGCGCGTGAGCGTGCCCTCCAGGCGGACCCGTCCGCCCAACTCCACGATGCCGTCAGGGCCGGGGGCAGTGAGCAGCTGCGAACCCCGGCCCTGCGTGATGTTCAGGGCCCGGCCCAGCTCGGCGGTGAGCAGCAGCGCCGCCGCGCCGGTGGCCTCGTCCTCCTCGATGCCGTCGCCCCGCCCGGGGAAGGCCCGCGCCCGGATCCGCCCGGCCGCCTCCTCCTCCCACGCCCAGGCGTAGATCCATTCGCCCGGCGGCGGCACCTCCAGGGCCTCCACCTCGGCGGCGGAGCCGTACCGGCGCAGGGTGCGCGGCGGCGCCCACTCGGCGCGGGCCTCGATCCAGGTGAACTCGCCGTCGCCGCGCACCCAGACCTCGCCCGCCGGCGGGTGGACGACCTCCAGGTCGAGCAGCCAGGCGGCGCCGACGAGCGGGTGTCCGGCGAAGGGGAGCCGCAGTCCCGGGGTGTAGATGTCGACGACACCGCGCTCGGGGTCGTCGACGAACACGGTCTCGCTGAAGCCGAGTTCCTTGGCGAGCGCCTGCCGGGACGCCTCGTCGGGGTGGGTGCGCCCGTCCCGTACGACGCCGAGGGCGTTGCCGTGGCGGCCGTCGCCCGCGCAGAAGACCCGCAGGACGTCGATCTCCGTGACGTCGGTGGCAGTCGTGTTCATGGCGGAATTGAACCATCCAGGGGCATGCGGCAGGGCCGCACTTCCGTTTCCGGGGTGCGGCCCTGCCTGGTGGGGGGTGGCGGTCTTCGGGTTCTTCTGGTTCTTCTGGCTTCTTCGGGTTCTTCGGTTCTTCGGTTGGCGCGGGCCCGTCAGCCCTCGGCGCCGCCGGTGCGGCGGCGGGCGGCGACGACGACGGCACCGCCGGCCGCGACGATGAGCGCGGCGGCGCCGGCCAGCAGGCCGGTGGGGGTCGAGGAGCCGGTGGCGGCGAGGGCGCCGGAGCCGCCGGCGGTGCCTCCGCCGCCGACCGTGCCCGCGCCGGTGGTGCCGCCGCCGGTGGTGGAGCCCGCCGTGCCCGCGCCGGTGGTGCCGGTCGAGCCCCCGGAGCCGCCCGCGGAGCCCGCGGTGCCGGTGGAGCCGGTGGAGCCCGTCGAGCCCGCGGGCGGCAGGGTGGCGTCCTTGTCCAGGGCGAGGGAGACGGTCACCGGCTCCAGGGCGAGGCCCGCGTCGTAGAAGGACGCGCCGCCGGGGGCGGCGAAGAGGGCGGCGCCGTCGGCGGTCAGCTTCGCCGGGAGCGCGGCGAGGGTGACGACGCCGTCCTTCGGGGTCCAGTCGGCCTTGGCCAGGTCGAGCTCGGCGAAGCGCACGCCCTTCTCGGTGCCGTCGGCGGTGGTGACGTCGGCGGTGATGCTGCCCTTGGTGCCGTCGGCGGCGATCTTCACGCCGCCGATCCGCCAGTCGATGCCGTGCGCGGCGCAGACGAAGTCGACGCGGCCGGTGAAGGAGGCGGCGAGGGTGCGGGCGTCCGCGTCGAGCTCGGCCTCGTCGACCTGGAAGGCGTACGCGGAACCGGACTTGGTCGCCCCGGCGGCCGGGGTGACGGTGCCGCCGCAGCGCTCGTCGACGTACACCCGCCAGCGCTCCAGGACGCCCCAGGTGAGCCGGCCCGCGACGACGCCGGGCTCCTCGGCGGGCGCGGTCGTGGTGGAGGTCGGGCTCGGCGCGGAGGTGGTCGGGGCGGTGGTGGTGGGCGCGGTGGTGGGCGCGGTGGTGGTGGGGGCCGTCGTGGGGGTGGTCGGCGCGGTGGTGGGCGGGGTGGTCGGGGGCGTGGTCGGCGGGGTCGTCGTCGGCGTGGCGGTGGGCGGGGTGGTCGGCGGCGTGGTGGGCGGGGTCGGGCGGGCGCCGGCCTTCACCGTGAAGGTGGCGGCGTCGAGGGCGTCGCCCTCCTTGTAGAACCCGGCGAACGCGGCGGCGCCCTTCTCGGTGAGCTTGGCCGGTATGTCCTTGAAGACCATCGTGCCGCCGGCGCCCTGGCCGGGACGGATGCCGGTCATGTCGAGCGCGGCGAAGGAGACGTCGTTGCGGGTGGTGAAGGTGCCGTCCTTCTCCTTGGTGACGACGTCGGCGGTGATCTCGCCGGTCGGGGCGGCGGAGCCGGTGGTCTTGAGCCTGACGTCCGAGATGCGGATGTCGAGGACGCCCTCGTGCGCCTCGAAGTGGACGCCGCCCTTGAACGCGGTGGCGGTGGCGTGGCTCGTCATGTCGTAGGTGCCGGTGCCGTCGACGAAGGTGAAGACGCCGTTGCCCGGTGCCTGGGTCGCGCCGCCCTCCATCGTCGTCCTGCCCTTGGAGAAGGGCTGCGCGAGGTAGTTGCGGAAGGACTGCTTGATGCCCCAGTCCAGGGTGCCCTCCACGAGGGGCAGCGGTGGGGCCGGGGTGTCGGCGGCGGCCGCGGGGAGCGCGAGGGTCAGGGCCCCGGCGCTCAGGGCGGCGGCCGTGGTGACGGCGGCGGCCAGGGTGACGGGGCGGCGCATACGGGTGGCCATGTCGGGTGGTCTCCTAGGCGGGAACGGGGGGGTTCGGGGGGTGTGCGGGGGCGCACGAGGGTGTGGGGGGCCACCGCACGGGCGTCTCGCGCGGCCGGTGCGGGGGGGCTCTGGGGAGGGGGGAGGTCAGTCGGTGGGCTCGGGCGCCTCGGTCGTGCCGGCCGGGCCGGCCGGGCCGGGGTCGGTCTGTCCGGTCGCGCCGGCCTGTCCGGTCGTGTCGGCCGGGACCGTGGTGCCGCGCCGGCGGAGGAGGAGGTACGCGGCGGCGGCGACGGCCAGGAGGCCCGCGCCGATCCCCGCGTAGACGCCGACCGGGGTGCCGGAGTCCGAGGAGGCGGCGGCGGTCACCGGCGCGGCGGAGGCCGAGGGGCTCGTGGTGGCCGGTGAGGTGGCGGCGGACGGGGTGGCCGTGGGCTCGCTGCCGAGGTCGGGCAGGGCCGGGAGTGCGGCGCCCGCGTCGACGGCGACGGCGAGGGAGACCGGGTCCATCACGGTGCCCGCCTTGTACATCCCGCCGAAGGCGCGGGCGCCGCCCTCGGTGAGGGTGGCGGGCGCCTCGGTGACGACGGCGAGGCCGTTCTTCGGCGCGAGACCGCGGGCGGGGAAGGTGACGAGGGGCACCTTCTTCTCGGTCTTCCCGGCGCTGGTGACATCGGCGGCGAGGGTGCCGGTGCCGCCGGTCACCTTGACGGTGACCCGGGCGAGGGTGAGGTCGAGGTGGGTGCCGGTGAAGCGGACGCTGCCGGCGAAGGCGGCGTCGAGGGTGCCCGCCTCGGGGTCGAAGCGGCCGGTGCCGGAGGGGAAGCGGAAGAGGGCTCCGCCGTCCTGGGCTCCGTCGGCGAGGGTCCACTCGCCCTGCGCGATGGCGCCGGTGACGTACTCGCGGAAGGTGCGGCGGACGCCCCAGTCGACGGCGGCGGTCTTCAGCGCCGGGCCGGCGCTCGCCGTGGCCTTCGGGGTGGCCGTGGCGGGCGCGGTCGTCGGCGGGGCGGTCGTGGCGGGGGCGGTGGACGGGGCCTTGGTGGGCTGTGCGGCCCGGACGTCCACGGTGAGGCTGATCGGGTCGAGCGCGGTGCCGGCCGGGTAGTAGCCGGCGAAGGCGGTGGCGCCCTGGGCGGTGAGCGTGGCGGGGACGTTGGCGAGCGAGACGGGGCCGGTGGCGCCGCGCATGTCGATCCCGCCGAGGTTCAGGGTGGCGAGCGGGACCTGGGACCTGACGGTCATGGCCCCGCTGCCCTTGGCCTTGCTCGCCATGTCGGCGTAGAGGGTGCCGGCGCCGGCCTGGACGCGGACCCGGGGCCGGCTGATGGTGAGGTCGAGCTCGTTCGTGCCGTCGGCCTTGCGGTGTCCCGTGAAGTGGACGCCACCGCCGAAGGCGGCTTCGAAGGCGCCCGTGGCGGGGTCGTACGCACCCTGCGCGGAGTGGAAGCGGAACTGGGAGCCGACCGTGGCGGCGCCGCCGGTGAGGTTCCAACTGCCCTGCGCGATGGGCCCGGTGACGTAACCCTGGAACGAGGACTTGATGCCCCAGTCGAGTCGGCCGCCCTGTACGGGGCGGCTCTCCGCGTGGGCGCCGGCGGCCGGCACGAGGGCGGCGAGCAGGGCCGCGAACAGGGTCACGGCGAGCGCGCGGCAGGGTCTGGACAGCAGCATGGGGCACCCCTCCGAGGGCTAGCGGGTGAGGTAAGGCTAACCTAAGCTATCCCTGATCCCGGCGGGAACCCCTTCACGGAAAGCCGGGCCACGGCCTCGAAGACGAACTCCGAAGCGGAACGACAGGACGGTGTCCGGTGCGCAGAACTCGCCTCGCGGGAGCGCTGACAGCAGTAATCGCCCTCGCCCTCACGGCGACCGGGTGCGGCGGCGGGAACACCCCGAAGGCGGCCCCCGCCGCGAAGGCGTCGGCCGCCCCCGACCGGGTCGAACCGCTCTCCTCCCCCGCCTCCCCCCGACTCCCCGTCACCGTCGGCTCCGCCGACGGGCGGCGGGTGACCGTCGGCTCCGCGGAGCGGATCGTGCCGCTCAGCGGCTCGCTCAGCGAGATCGTCTTCACCCTCGGCCTCGGCGACCGCGTCGTGGCCCGGGACGTCACCGCCACCTTCGAACAGGCCGCGGACCTCCCCGTGGTGACCCGCGCCCACGACGTCTCCGCCGAGAGCGTCCTCTCCCTGAAGCCGACCCTCGTCCTCGCCGAGTCCACGACGGGACCGGCCGAGGCGATCGCCCAGATCCGCGACGCCGGCGTCCCGCTCGTCGTCGTCCCGGCCGCGAAGGACCTCGACGACGTCGGCAGCCGCATCGACGACGTGGCCGCCGCCCTCGGCGTGCCCGCCGCCGGCGAGGAGCTGCGCGAGCGCACCACCGAACGCCTCGACGCCGTACGGGAGAAGATCCCCGCCCACGCCGACCGGCCGCGCGTCGCCTTCCTCTACGTGCGCGGCTCGGCCGCCGTCTACCTCCTCGGCGGCGCCGAGTCCGGGGCGAGCTCGCTCCTGGAGGCGGCCGGCGCGGTCGACGCGGGCAAGGAGTCGGGGCTGAGGAAGGACTTCACCCCCATCACCACCGAGGCGCTCGCCCAGGCCGCGCCCGACGCGATCCTCGTCATGACCAAGGGGCTCCAGTCCGTCGGCGGCGTCGACGGACTGGTGAAGATCCCCGGCGTCGCCGAGACCCCCGCCGGCGCCGACCGCCGGGTCGTCTCCGTCGACGACGGCGTCCTCCTCAACTACGGCCCGCGCACCGACCAGGTGCTCGCCTCCCTCGTGGACCAGCTGTACGGGGAGAAGAAGTGACGGCGCTCCAGGAACGGGCCGCCTCCCCCGCGGACCCGACGGCCGCCGAGGCCCCCGGGAAGCCCCCCGGCCCCGCGCCCCGCCGGGGCCGCACCGCGCTGCTCACCGGCGGGCTGCTCGCCGCGCTGCTGCTGCTCGCCCTGCTGTCGGCCGGCATCGGCGCGTACGAGATCCCGCTCGGTGACGTCCTCGCCTCGGCCCGGCACCGGATCGGCCTCGGCGGGCATCCGCTCGACCGGACCGCCGAGAGCGTGCTGTGGAACATCCGGCTGCCCCGGGTGGTGCTCGCCCTCCTCGTCGGCGCCTCCCTCGGCTGCGCGGGCGCCCTGATGCAGGGCGTCTTCGGCAATCCGCTCGCCGAACCCGGCGTCATCGGCATCTCGTCCGGCGCCGCCGTCGGCGCGGTCGGCGCGATCGTGCTCGGCGCCGGCTTCCTCGGCACCTGGACGGTGACCGCCTTCGCCTTCGCCGGCGGGCTCGTCACCGTGGTGCTGGTGTACGCGATGTCCCGCTCGGGCGGCCGGACGGAGGTCGTCACGCTGATCCTCACCGGCATCGCCGTGACCGCCTTCGCGGGCGCCCTCATCGGGCTCTTCATCTTCTTCGCGGACAACGCGCAGATCAGCCAGATCACCTTCTGGCAGCTGGGTTCGCTGGCGCAGGCGACCTGGCCGAAGGTGCTCGCGGTGCTGCCGTGCGCGCTGCTCGGCCTCGCCGTCGCCCCGCTCTACGCCCGCCGCCTCGACCTGCTCGCGCTCGGCGAGCGGCCCGCCCGGCACCTGGGCGTGGAGGTGGAGCGGCTGCGGATCGCGCTGATCCTGGTGGTGGCGCTGCTGACGGCGGCGGCGGTCGCGGTCTCCGGCATCGTGACCTTCGTCGGCCTGGTGATCCCGCATGTGCTGCGGATGGCGAACGGCCCCGGCCACCGCTTCCTGATCCCCGGCAGCGCGCTCGGCGGCGCGGTCGCGCTCACCGCCGGCGATCTGGCGGCCCGCACCCTCGCGGCCCCCGCCGAACTCCCCCTGGGCGTCCTCACCGCCCTCATCGGCAGCCCGTTCTTCTTCTGGCTGCTCCGCAGGACCCGCAGGAAGCAGGGTGGTTGGGCGTGATCGACGTGTTCAGGAGACGTACGAAGGCGCTGCCGGCGCCCGTGGAGCCCGGCGGACCCGTCGCCGAGGCGGACGGGATCCGGGTGGTGCGGGGGCGGCGGGCCGTCCTCGACGGGGCCCGGATCGAGGTGCGCGCCGGCGAGGTGCTGGCCCTGGTGGGGCCCAACGGGGCCGGGAAGTCCACGCTGCTGTCCGTGCTCGCCGGAGACCTGACCCCCGAGGCGGGGACGGTACGGATCGGGGGCCGGGCCGCCGGCGGGTGGAGCGCGCCCGAACTGGCGCTGCGCCGGGCGGTGCTGCCGCAGACCGCCGAACTGTCCTTCCCCTTCCCGGTGGCCGACGTGGTCCGGATGGGCCGCGCCCCGTGGGCCGGGACCGCGCGGGAGGCGGACGACGAGGCGGCGGTGGCGGAGGCGATGGCCGCGACCGAGGTGACGGAGTTCGCCGCCCGCCCGTTCTCCGCGCTGTCCGGCGGCGAGCGGGCCCGGGTGGCCCTGGCCAGGGTGCTGGCCCAGCGGACCGGGCTGCTGCTGCTCGACGAGCCGACGGCCGCGCTCGACCTGCGCCACCAGGAGCTGGTGCTGCGGATCTGCCGGGAGCGGGCGGCGGCCGGGGACGCGGTGGTGGTCGTCCTGCACGACCTGGGGCTCGCGGCGGCGCACGCGGACCGGGTGGGCATCGTGCACGGCGGCGGGGTCGCCGCCGACGGGCCGCCCGCCGAGGTGTTCGGCGAGGAGCTGCTGAGCAGGGTCTACCGGCAGCCGGTGGAGGTCTTCCCGCACCCGCGCACCGGCGTCCCCCAGGTCGTCCCGCGACGCCCCTCTCCGGACGGGTCCTGAGCGCCGACGGCCCCTCAGGTCACGGTGTGGGCGCTGTATCCGGTCCCGGCGCTCGCGCCCTTCCCCGCCCCGATAGGGTCGGGTCCGTCCGTGCGCGTGGAGAAGCAGAAGGCGACCGATGAGAAGGCTGAGGCTGGAGCGGCAGACCGGGCGGTCCGGGGAGCCGCGGGGACGGCGTCCCGCGAGGGCCCTGGCGTCCGTCGCCGCGGTGACCGCGGTGGCGCTGACGGCGAGCGGCTGTGTGACCGTCCACGGCGAGACCGCGGTCGTGCCGGGTGCGACGGCGGACGAGGCGACGGCGGCGCTGGCCGGTTTCGTCACCGCGTTCAACCGGGCCGACAAGGCGAACGACCCGGCGCTCGACGCGAGCCGGGTGACCGGGCCGCTGGGGGCGATCAACCAGGCCGGCCTGAAGTCGAAGTCGGTGACCCAGCCGGGCGGCAACCCGGACCACAAGCCGCTGGAGCTGCGCGACGCCCGCTTCCTGGTGCCGAGGAAGGCGGGCTGGCCGCGCTGGTTCGTCGCGGACACCGACGCCAACCGGGACGACGGCACGGCCGCGGCGGGGAACCGCTGGCTGGTGGCCTTCGTCCGCAACGGCCCGGACGAGGAGTGGAAGGCCGCGCACCTGGTGATCCTCGGCCCGGACGAGGTGCCCGAGTTCGCCGAGGCGGAGGGGGACGAGGTGCCGGTCGAGGCCGGATCGGACGCGGTCGCGGTCGCCCCCGGCGAGCTGAGCGAGCGGTACGCCGCGTATCTGAAGGACGGCGGGGCGAGTCCGTTCGCCGCCGGTCCGCACACCACCGAGTGGCGCGACAAGCGGGCCCGTACCGCCCAGCGCCCCGGCCTGGCCACGCAGTTCATCGACCGGGAGGCCGACACGGGCGACTTCGCGCCGCTGGCGCTGGGGACGAAGGACGGCGGGGCGCTGGTCTTCTTCGCGAGCCGCCACTTCGAGCGGCAGACGACGGCGAAGGGCTACCGGCCGAAGGTGGGCCCCGAGCTGCGGGCGCTGATGAAGGGCGAGGTCGTCAACACGGTCACCAAGGAGTGGGTGTCGAGCCAGGTCGTCCTGGTGAAGCCGGCGGGCACGGAGAAGGACGCGGTCACGTTCGCGGGCCGGCTCCAGGGCGTGGTGGCGGTCGAGGGCTCGTAACCCGGTCCAAACCCCCGCCCTCGCTCTGTCGGGGGGCGGGTTCAGCGGGTGAGGGGCCAGGCGACGCCGTGGGCGGCGTGCTCGTCGTCGCCGTCGGCCCCTCGCTCGGCGGCGTGCCGGGCGCAGGCGTCGGTGAGCGTCTCCAGGAGGTTCAGCGGGTCGGGCAGGGCGTGCTCGGGGCCGCGCGTCCAGCCGACGACCGGGTGGTCCTCCTCGTCACCGGGGAGCCGGGCGGGCGGGACCAGGACGTAGCTGCCGCGGCAGTGCCAGCGCAGACCGGGATGCTCGTCCATGGTCTCGGGATGGCAGTCCAGCTCGCAGGGCCACCACTCGTCCTCGTCCTCGGGGGTGCCTCGGGTGGCGGTGAAGAAGAGCATCCGGCCGCCGTCTCCGGCGCTGTCCCGGAACTCGGCGACGGGCCCGACGTCGACGCCCTCGGCGAGGAGGCGGTCCAGGGCGGCGCGGCCGGCGGCCAGCGGCACGTCGAGGACGTCGTGGACCATGCCGGTGGCGGTGATGAAGTTCGCCTCGGGCTGGTTCCGTACCCAGCGCTCGATCTGCGCGCGGTCGGTGGTCGACTGGGTCTGCCACGCGAAGGAGAGCGGGTGGCGGCCGGGGGTGGGACAGCCGATCCGCTCACAGGAGCAGCTGTAGCCGACCGGGTGCGCGGCGGGGGCCAGGGGCAGGCCGGCGGCGGCGATGGCCAGGAGCAGCGTCTCGCGGGTGTTCCCGTCGTCGGCCGCGGTGCGTTTCGGGCGCCTGCGCAGCCACTGTGCGAGTTTGCTCTCCGTGCCGCGGTAGCGGCCGATGCCGTCGCCCATCTATCCCCTCACACCTCATGCTCGCCCGTTCGGCTCTGCCCATGGTCCCACCATCCTGCTCCCCGGGTGACCGGAGTGGGGAACCGGGGGCCGGTGACGACGCTCACGCCCGTCACGCGCGGGGCGTGAGGCCGCGCAGGGCGAGGTCGACGAGGGCGTCGGCGTAGGCGTGGGTGAGCGGGCCGGTGCGGTGCAGCCAGCGGTGGTGGAGGGGGCCGACGAGGAGTTCGGTGGCGAGCCGGGGGTCGACGTCGGGGTCGGCCTGGCCGGCGGCCTGGGCGGCCTCGATGCGGCGGGCGAAGACGTTCAGCTGCGGTTCGAGCAACGCACTTGTGAAACGGGCGCCGAGCTCGGGGTCGGTGGAGCCCTCGGCGGCGAGCGCGCGGGTGGGGGCGTCGTAGCGCGGGTTGTTCAGCTCGTCGACGGTGGCGCGCAGGACGAGCCGGAGGTCGGCGGCGAGGTCGCCGGTGTCGGGGAGCTCGGTGTCGCCGGGGGCGGCGCCGGCCTCCTCGGCTGCGCGGGCGGCGAGGTCGAGGAAGGCGTCGAGGAGGACGGCCGCCTTCGAGGGCCACCAGCGGTAGATGGTCTGCTTGCCGACGCCGGCGCGGGCGGCGATGCCCTCGATGGTGGTCTTGGCGTAGCCGGTCTCGGAGACGAGGGCGAGGGCGGCGTCGAAGATGGCCCGGCGGGACCGCTCGCTGCGACGCGAGGCGTCGGGGGTCTTGGGGGTGGGGGCCTTGGCGGCGGGGGTCTTGGCGGCGGACGGCCTGGAAGTCCGGGCCTCGGCGGCCTGCGGCTCGGGATTGTCGGACACGGGGCTCTCGGACACGGGGTTCTCGGGTGTGGGCATGGCGCCCAACCTACCACCCGGCGAGACGGCACGTCTCGTTCCCCGTCACCCCGGATCGCCCATGTGTGCGGGGAGCGAACCACCCGAACGGTCCACTGCGCGCGGGGCTCCGAAAGCGGACCATGGCTCCACCGATCCACGGCCCGCCCCGCGGGCCGCCCGTCCGTGAGGAGGCCCGATTGCGCCCCACTCCGCGCGAGTCCTCGCCCCGCCGCTACCTGATGTGCCCACCCACGCACTTCTCGGTGACGTACTCCATCAACCCGTGGATGGACCCGGCGAAACCCGTCGACCTGCCGCTCGCCCTCGCCCAGTGGGAGGACCTGCGCGACCGCTACCGGGCCCTCGGACACACCGTCGAACTCCTCGACCCCGACCCGGCGCTGCCCGACATGGTCTTCGCGGCGAACGGCGCGACCGTCGTCGGCGGGCGGGTCCTCGGCGCCCGCTTCGCGTACCCCGAACGGACGGCCGAGGCCGAGGCGCACCTCGCCTGGTTCCGCCGGAGCGGCTGGGCGGAGGAGGACCTGGGGATCCCCCAGCACGTCAACGAGGGCGAGGGCGACTTCGCCGTCACCGCCTCCTGGATCCTGGCCGGCACCGGCTTCCGCTCCAGCCCGCTCTCCCACGGCGAGGCCCAGGAGTTCTTCGGCCGGCCGGTGATCGGCCTGGAGCTGGTGGACCCGCGCTACTACCACCTGGACACGGCGCTGTGCGTCCTCGACGAGGCGGCGGACGAGGTCATGTACTTCCCCGACGCCTTCTCCCCCGGCAGCCGCGCCGTCCTCGCCCGGCTCTTCCCCGACGCCCTCCTGGCCACCGACGAGGACGCGGCGGCACTCGGCCTCAACGCGGTCAGCGACGGCCGCCACGTACTGCTCCCGCAGACGGCGACCGGCCTCTTCGCCCCGCTCAGGGCCCGGGGCTTCGAGCCCATCGGCATGGACCTGGGCGAACTCCTCAAGGGCGGCGGCAGCGTGAAGTGCTGCACGCAGGAGCTGCGGCCCTAGTCCTCGTCGGACGCGGGCGGCCAGGAGTCGCCCCACTCGGCGTCACGGGCCCGCTTGTAGCGGGTTCCGTGGCGCTTGGTGACGGTCTCGCGGCCCAGCCCGTCGGGACCGCACAGGTCGAGGAGCACGAGCCCCTTGCGGATCTGCGGCCTGCGGATGACGCGGCCGGGGGCCGGGGTCACGGGGAACCGGGCCGCCGCCACGTACGCGTACTTCTCGTCCTCGTACGGCAGCGAGCCGCCCTTCACCTGGCGGTGCAGCGAGGAGCGGCTGACCCTGGCCGAGAAGTGGCACCAGTCGGTGCCCGGCACGATCGGGCAGGCGCCGCTGTGCGGGCAGGGCGCGGCGACGGTGAGGCCGGCGTCGATCAGGACGGAGCGGGCGGCGATGATCCGCTCGTAGCCGTCGGGGGTGCCGGGCTCGACGATCACGACGGCGCCGCGCGCGGCCCGCGCCGCCTCGGCGACGAGCGCGGTCCGGTCGGCCTCGGTCAGCTCCTTGAGCACGTACGAGACGGTGACCAGGTCCGTGTCGTCGAGGCGCAGCGCGGTGCCGATGCGCTCGCGGCGCCACTCGGCGTCCAGCACGCCGCCGGCCAGCTCCCGTCCGAGGGCGAGCGCGGGCTCGGCCCAGTCGAGCACGGTGGTACGCGGCGGGGCCTCGCCCCACGCCTCGGCGACCGCCCAGCTCGCGGCGCCCGTCCCGCCGCCGACGTCCGTGTGACTGCCGGGCACCCACTCGGGGGCGGCGTCCCGCAGCGCGCCGACCGCGCCGCGGGCCGCCTCGAAGGTGGCGGGCATCCGGTAGGCGGCGTACGCGGCCACGTCCGAGCGGTCGCGGAGGACGGGCGCGTCGGTGGGGGTCGCCCCCCGGTAGTGCGCGATCAGCCGCTCCACGGCCTTGGCGGCCTGCGACGGCGGCAGACCGTCCAGCAGCCCGGCCAGGGCGGCACGCAGGGACTCGGCGGAGGGAGCGGAGACGTTCACCGACCCAGTCTAGGCGGCACCGCCGGCCGTCCGGGCCGCCCGCCGCCACGCCCCGGAGCGGCGGCCGGAGGGCGCGGGCCGGGGCTCAGACCAGGACCTCCACCGTCCAGTGGGGTTCGCGGTCGTCGGTGCGGATCACGACCGGCTTGGGGGTGGGGGTGGGTTCCTCGAAGAGGTCGCGGCCGAGGGCGAGGCCGTTCTGGGTGATGACGTAGGTGCCGGTGCCGAGGGCGGCGAGGTCGGTGACGGTGGTGACGCCGTCGGGGGTGATCCGCTGGAGGCGCCAGACCGAGGCGGGCCCCGAGTCGGGGCGGACCAGGGCCTGGGCGCGGTCGGTGCCGGGGGCGGTGACGCTGTCCTCGGTGCCCTTGACGGTGAGGCGGAAACCGCCGCCGCCGGCCGCGCCGACCGCCCACTCGGCGGTGCGGTTCCGGTCGGCGGGGAAGCCGACCAGCCTGCCCTCGTGGACCCCGACCGGGGCCCCCTTCGCGTACAGCTTGACGATCCGGTCGTGCTCCGACATCGCTCCTCCAGCGGGGACGGGGGCCTGGTGCTCCCGATAGTGCCCGGGGCGCCCGCCCGGTCGCCGGAGGCTGTCACGCGGGCTCGCCCGACTGGCCCATCCCCGGCGCCGGAGCGGGGCGCGGGGCCGCCCGGCGGGTACGGCTGGGGCATGACCCTTCCTGTGGAACGGCTCCGAGAGCCCGCCGTGCGCGCCTTCGTCACCGCGCTCAACGCCAACGACCGGACGGCCTTCGCCGACGCGCTCGCGCCCGGCGCGACCATGTCCGACGACGGGTCCGAGCGTGATCTCGGGCAGTGGACCGAGCGGGAGGTGTTCTCCTCGCACGGGCGGATGACGGTGGAGAGCGAGGAGGAGGACGGGCTCGCCCTCGTCGCCACCTACACCAACGACACCTGGGGCTCGATGCGGACCGCCTGGCGGTTCACCGTCGAGGACGGGAAGGTGGCCCGCTTCGAGACCGGGCAGGCGCCCGTGGCGTGACGGCCGCGGAGGGGGACGTCCGTGGAGTGGCGGCCGTGGCGTGAGCGTCGGGCCGCCGCGGCCCTCAGCCTCGGCCGACCCGGAGCGCGGGCGTCAGCCCCGCCCGATGTAGGGCATGGCCGTGGCCATCACGGTGGCGAACTGCACGTTCGCCTCCAGGGGCAGGGCCGCCATGTGCACCACGGTCGCGGCGACGTCCGCCGCGTCCATCACCGGTTCGGCGGCGAGCTCGCCGCCGGCCTGGAGGATGCCGGTCTGCATGCGGGCCGTCATCTCCGTGGCCGCGTTGCCGATGTCGATCTGGCCGCAGGCGATCCGGTACGGGCGCCCGTCCAGCGACAGCGACTTGGTGAGGCCCGTCATGGCGTGCTTGGTGGCCGTGTACGCGATCGAGTGCGGGCGCGGCACGTGGGCGGAGATGGAGCCGTTGTTGATGATGCGGCCGCCCTGCGGGGACTGCTCCTTCATGGCCCGGAAGGCCGCCTGGGCGCAGAGGAAGGCGCCCGTCAGGTTGACGTCGACGACCGCGCGCCAGGTGTCGTAGGAGAGTTCCTCGACCGGGGTGCCGCCGCCCGCGAACGTCCCCGCGTTGTTGAAGAGCAGGTCGACGCGGCCGAAGCGGTCCCGTACCGCGTCGAAGAGGGCCGCCACCGCCTCCGGTGAGGTCACGTCCGTGGGGACGCGGAGGACGCGGTCCTCCGCCAGGCCCTCGGCGGTCTCCGCCAGGGGCTCGGCCCGCCGGCCCGCGAGCGCCACCGACCAGCCCGCCTCCGCGAGGGCCCGCGCCACGCTCCGGCCGATGCCCGACCCCGCTCCCGTCACCACTGCGACGCCCATGCCTGACCCGCCTTCCAGCCTCGTGTCGCCCCCGGCCGGGAGCGTACGGCAGACGCGTGCCCTATGAACTCACCCGTCCGACACGTGGATGACCTGTCCCCGACAAGGGGATGTCGCCCTGGGCCCCTCGAATACCTGCGGACAGCAACCGTCAGGGGAGGGGCACATGACACCCGCACCGCAGCACACCTCGGGCCACAGCGAGGAACTCCGCGCCGCCGCACGCCACTTCGGCCGCCGCCGGTTCCTCACCGCGACCGGCGCGGCCGCCGCGCTCGCCTTCGCCGTCCAGCTGCCCGCCGCCGGCACGGCCGCCGCCGCGGAGCTGGACGGGCGCCGGATCGCCGAGGACCCGTTCACCCTGGGCGTCGCCTCCGGCGACCCCCATCCCGGCTCCGTCCTGCTGTGGACCCGGCTCGCCCCGCGCCCCTTCGAGCCCGGCGGCGGGCTGCCCGCCGAGCGGGTCTCCGTCGGCTGGGAGCTCGCCCGCGACGAGCGGTTCACCCGGGTCGTGCGGCGCGGACGCGCCACCGCCCACCCGGAGTTCAGCCACACCCTGCACGTCGAGGTCGAACACCTGGAGCCGGGGCGGGAGTTCTTCTACCGCTTCCGCGCGGGGCAGTGGACCAGCCCGGTCGGCCGCACCCGCACCGCGCCCGCGCCGTGGGCCCGGCCGAGGGAGCTGAGGCTCGGCGCGGTCTCCTGCCAGGCGTACCACGACGGCTACTTCACGGCCTACCGGCACCTGGCGGAGGAGGACCTCGACGTCGTCTTCCACCTGGGCGACTACCTCTACGAGTACGCCGTCAACGCCACCGGCGGCGCCCGCGCCTACACCGACCGCGTCCTCCCGGCCGTCTTCAACCGGGAGACGATCACCCTGGAGGACTACCGGCTCCGCTACGGCCTCTACAAGTCGGACCCCGACCTGCGGGCCGCGCACGCCGCCCACCCCTTCGTCGTCACCTGGGACGACCACGAGACCGAGAACAACTACGCGGGCGGCACACCCGAGAACTCCGTCCCGCCGGAGGAGTTCCTGCTCCGCCGGGCCGCCGCCTACCGCGCCTACTGGGAGCACCAGCCCCTGCGCCGCCCCCAGCTCCCCGAGGGCCCGGACATGCGGCTCTACCGGCGGCTGGGCTTCGGCCGGCTCGCCCAGTTCGACATCCTCGACACCCGCCAGTACCGCTCCGACCAGGCGTACGGCGACGGCTGGCAGGTCCCGGGCCCGCTCTCCGAGGACCCGGCCCGCACGATGACCGGCGCCACTCAGGAGCGCTGGCTCCTCGACGGGTGGCGGCGCTCGGGCGCCCGCTGGAACGTCCTGCCCCAGCAGGTCGTCTTTGCCGAGCGCCGGGACCGGCCGACCGACGACTTCAAGGTCTCCATGGACTCCTGGGACGGCTACCCGGCCTCCCGCGCCCGGATCCTGGCGGGCGCCGAGGCGGCCGGCGTGGAGAACCTGATGGTCCTCACCGGTGACGTGCACGTCGGGTACGGCTTCGACCTCAAGGCCGACCACCGCGACCCGGCCTCGCGGACGGTCGGCACCGAGATCGTCGCCACCTCGATCGCCAGCGGCAAGGACGGCGCCGACCGCCCGTCGAACTACGACAAGCTCATGGAGTCCAACCCGCACCTGAAGTTCTTCAACGGGCGGCGCGGCTACGTCACGGTGGCCCTCGGCGAGGAGAGCGCCCGCGCCGACTTCCGTACCGTGCCGTACGTGACGACGCCGGGCGCCCCGGTCACCACCGCGGGCTCCTTCGTGACGGCGGCGGGCGACCCCGGCCTGATGCCCGCCTGACCAGCCCTCATGCCCGCATGGCGAGCCTCACGCCCGCGTGAGCTCCGCCTCCCGCGGGTAGCGGACGCCGACGCGCTCGCGTACCGCGTCGAGCGTCCGCATCACGGCGAGGGTGCCGTCCAGCGGCACCAGCGGCGACTCCGTCTCGCCGGCCCGCAGGCAGCGCATCACCTCGGCCGCCTCGTGGCGCAGCGAGTGCGGGTCGTCGCCGTTGACGAACTCCTCCGGCTCGGCGCCGTTCCGGTGCAGGGTGAACCGCTCGGGGAAGAAGAAGCCGCGCGGCACCTCGATCCGTCCCTCCGTCCCCGTCACGGCGGCGGTCAGCGGGGTGTCCGCCTCCAGGGAGCAGGACAGCAGCGCCGACGCGCCCGAGTCCGACCAGCCCAGCAGCATGCCCGTGTTCAGGTCGACGCCCTCGGGGGAGATCCGCGCGTGCGCCTGGACGGTGTCCGGCTCGCCGAGCAGCAGGTGGGCGAAGGACACCGGGTACACGCCGAGGTCGAGCAGGGCCCCGCCGCCGACGGCGGGGTCCCGCAGCCGGTGGTCGGGGCCGAAGGGGCCGGCGAGCCCGAAGTCGGCCTGCACGGTCCGCACCTCGCCGACGGCCCCGTCCCGGACCAGTTCGGCGAGCCGCCGGATCAGCGGGTTGCAGTACATCCACATGGCCTCCATGAGGAAGAGGCCGCGGTCCCGGGCGAGCGCGACCAGCTCCTCCGCCTCCCGCGCGTTCAGCGTGAACGCCTTCTCGCACAGGACCGCCTTTCCGGCCTCCAGGGCGCGGCCCGCCGCCTCCCGGTGGGCGTGGTGCGGGGTCGCCACGTACACCACGTCGACCTCGGGGTCGGCGAAGAGGCCGTCCCAGCCGCCGTACGCCCGCGCGATCCCGAAGCGGTCCGCGAAGGCGCGCGCCGACGCCTCCGTACGGGACGCCACCGCCACCACCTCGGCGCCGTCCAGCTCCGCGAGATCCGTCGCGAACCGCTCGGCGATCCCGCCGGTCGCGAGAACGCCCCACCGTATGCCGTCGCTCATGCCGTTCCACCCCACAGCTTTCGTCCTGTCCGATCGAGCTGAGAGCATAGGCAAGGTTTCAACGAAATGGAGCAGTCGATGCCGGAAAGCGGCCAGAAAACAACACAAGGAAACATAGCCGGACCCGGACCCTCCCCGGCCGCCTCCGTCCCCGCCGCCCGGCGGGCCGGACTGCTCGTCACCCTCGTCCTCGGCGGACTGACCGCCCTCCCGCCCCTCTCCATGGACATGTACCTGCCGGCCCTGCCGGAGGTCACCCGCTCGCTCGCCGCCCCCGCCGCGACCGTCCAGCTCACCCTCACCGCCTGCCTCGCCGGCATGGCCCTCGGCCAGCTCGTCGTCGGCCCCATGAGCGACAAGTGGGGCCGCCGCCGGCCGCTCCTCGCCGGCATGGTCGTCTACGTCCTCGCCACCGCCGTCTGCGCCTTCGCGCCCACCGCGGAGCTGCTCATCGCCTTCCGGCTCCTCCAGGGCCTCGCCGGCGCCGCCGGCATCGTCATCGCCCGCGCCGTCGTCCGCGACCTGTACGACGGCGTCGAGATGGCCCGCTTCTTCTCCACCCTCATGCTGATCTCCGGCGTGGCACCGATCATCGCGCCGCTCATCGGCGGCCAGATCATGCGGATCACCGACTGGCGGGGCGTCTTCCACGTCCTCGCCGCCATCGGCGTCCTCCTCACCGTCGTCGTCTGGCGCTTCCTCCACGAGACGCTGCCCCCGGAGCGGCGCCAGCAAGGCGGCGTCGGGCAGGCGCTGCGCACCATGCGCGGTCTGCTCGCCGACCGCGTCTTCACCGGCTACATGCTGGCCGGCGGGCTCGCCTTCGCCGCCCTCTTCGCCTACATCTCCGCCTCCCCCTTCGTCGTCCAGGAGATCTACGGCGCCTCCCCGCAGACCTTCAGCCTCCTCTTCGGGCTCAACTCCATCGGCCTCGTCGCCGTCGGCCAGATCAACGGCAAGCTCCTCGTCGGCCGGGTCAGCCTCGACAAGGCCCTCGGCCTCGGCCTCTCCGTCATCCTGCTCGCCTCGACGGCGCTGCTCCTGATGACCGCCGGCGTCTTCGGCGAGGTCGGCCTCGTTCCGATCGCCGCCGGACTCTTCGTCCTCATGTCCGCGATGGGCCTGGCCATGCCGAACACCAACGCGCAGGCGCTGATGCGGACCCCGCACGCGGCCGGCTCGGCCTCCGCGCTCCTCGGCACCTCGTCCTTCCTCATCGGCGCGGTCGCCTCGCCGCTCGTCGGCATCGCGGGCGAGCGGACCGCCGTCCCCATGGCCGTCGTCCAGCTCGCCTGCGCGGCCGCGGCCCTGGCCTGCTTCCTGCTGATGTGCCGGCCCTGGCGCGCCGCCCGGGAGCCGGGCGCGCTCTGATGTGACGATCCGGGGATGTGCCACTACTGCGGTTGCCGCGACATCCCCCTGATCAAGGAGTTCATCGCCGAGCACGAGACCGTCACCGACCTCGGCGGCGACGCGGTCCGCGCCCTCGACGCGGACGACCGGGCGCGGGCGTCCCTCCTCGCCGCCGAGATGACGGCGCTGCTGCGGCGCCACTGGGCGGGCGAGGAGGCGGGCCTCTTCCGGGTCATGGCCGAGAACGAGGAGTACGCGGCGTACGTGGCCGCCCTCGTCGCCGAACACCGCGAGCTCGACGCCTTCCTCACCACGCTCGACCTGGACGAGCCCGCGCAGCGGGACGCGTTCGCGCGGGCGGTCGGCGAACTCCGCGAGCACATCGCGAAGGAGGAGGACGGCCTCTTCCCCGCGTCCCTCACGGAACTCACGGGGGAGCAGTGGAACGAGGCGATGACGGCCTGGAGCAGCCTGGCGGACGGAACGGAACATCCGCCCAAGCGCTGACGCGCGATGCCGCGCATCAGGGGGGCCTGCATGGGTGTGTGACAGGACGTCCCCGCCCGGATCGACCCGGACGGGGACGTCATCGCTCCTGAGATCAGACGGTCCCCTCGATGCGTTCGAAGATGTCCGCGTCCGTCTCACGCTGCCACACCGGCAGGTCGGACCAGTCGGCGACGTATCCGGGCTTCGGGTCCTCGAAGTGCCTGAACATCTGGGCGGTCCAGCAGATCGCGACGAATCGGCCCTTCTGCTCGCGGGTGAGCCGAGCCGCATGGCCGCCGCTGACCTCGATGAAGTCGCGCACCTGCCCGCACACGGCGGTGGCGGCCTCGCGCTCCCACGCGGGCGTCTCTTCCCACGGCGTCACGTAGCCGGGCTTGGGGTCGCCGGGATAGTGCTTGTTCACACCATCGATCCACGCCTCGCGGAAGATCCGGCCGTCGTTCATGTGCGTGCCCCTCTCATCATGCGGTGCGCGGAAGCGCCGCGATTCGGTGATCGAGAGTCGAGACTCGGTCATCGGACATGAGCGGGGCAAAACGCCCCCTGAGCCCGTCCAGCTTCTTGCCGATGAATCCCGAATTCGACCGGTCGGCCAGTCCGAGTGCTTGCTCCGCGTAGTGCACGACCTGGTCGATGTCCCGCCTGTGCACCCCGAGCACGGCGAGATCGCTCAAGACAGCAGCGCGGCGACGCAGGGACAGCGGCTGGGCAAGGGCTGCGGTGAGCGCGGCCTCAGCGAGGTCAGGGCGGCCCAGTTGGAGATAGCAGGCCCCTCTCTCCTCTGCCAGGCGGGAGCCGTCGAAGCGGAGCCAGCCGCCGTTGTGGGAGTGAGCACCGTCGAGGGCGTGCACTTTCTCGGCTTCGTCAAGAGCCCGGCTGCACGCGGGGAGATCGCCCACGGCGGCGTACGCCTGCGCTTGGACGGCCGCGACCCAGTGGCGGGTGGAGAGAGCGTCGTCACCCCTCCGCGCGATGCGGAAAGCTGCCGCGAGCAGGGGCTGGGCTGCGTGCGCGCGTCGCGCGTACAGCTCGACGTATGCGTGGCGGGTCATGGCACAGGCCCACAGATCGTGGTCGCCGCCGGCGTAGGCGGCGTTGGCGGCCAGTGTGTAGCACTGCGCGGCGTCGGTGTACCGGTTGGCGTCGAAGAACAACTCGCCGACGAGCTGGTAGAGGTCGGCCGTCATCCGACACAATCGGGATCGATCTACAGCAGTACGGGTCTCGGTCAGCCCCTTCGCCATCACATCGAGCTGTGCGCGCACCGCAGGGAAGACGACCTGCTTGGAGTCCGAGAGCGCGTAGACCTGCCAGAGGCTGCGGTGCAGGGCGTCCCCTGTCTCCAAGAGCGTCGATACCGCCCGCTCTCTGGCCGCGTCACCGGGATCTGGAAGAGCCACCAGCGCACCCGTCACGGCGAGCAGGCCCAGGACTTCGCGGCGCTTCATGTCGTCATCATCACCATGGAGAAGAGGTGGAGCGGCGTCGAACCCGGCTGTCTCGGCCAGCTGCTCGTGGGAGAGAAGGACTTCCAGCTCGGAGAGGGTTACTCCCAACAGCTCAGCGATCGTCGGGCGTTGATGGGGACGCGGGGTGGCCCGACCACTTTCCCAACGGACCACGGTGGACGCGGCCACCGAGAGTGCTTCCGCGAATTCCTCTTGAGAGTAACCCCGGGCCGCGCGCCGTTCCGCGAAGTGCTTACGTCTCGACGTCATAGCTCTCCCCTCACGAGAACCCTTTCACGCACTCATGCCCCCGCGCGCCAACGCCTGGAAAACGCCTGGCAATTGCGCGAGGTCCGCTCTGGGAGAAAGTAACGGATTGTCGTCCACTGGTCACATGCTGCTCGAAGGTCGCATGACCCTCCGGGCGGCTCCGCCACTGAGAGGAGCGACCGAGTGACAACCTCCGGACTGGCCCGCAGGAGCCCTGGCGCCAGCGGTCGTACGTTCACGCCGCCGGAGCCCCGGCCGGGTGCGCCGAGCCGTGCTCTGCGGGTGCGAGCGGCCGGCGGCTGGGAGAGGTTCATGCGCCGCGTCGAGGCCCGGCAGGAGCCGGAGGAGTGAACCCGGTCGGTTCCGACGGCTACGAGCACCACCCGCTGCTGGACACGCTTGTCCGTGACATCGCCTCGCGCGGGGAGGGTGTGCTGGTCGCCGTCACACACGAGCTCCACAGCCACGGCACGGTCCGCATCGCGCACGTCCGGCCCGCGTCCGGAGTCGAGTGGACGACAGCGGCCGACAACATCCAGGCCGCTTGCCCCTGAGCTGTTGTCCGCAGATCGCCGCCGGGCGCCCTGACGCCGGCGGCTTCCCGTACCACCTCCTTCAACCCGAGGACTCTCATGACCACCTCCGCCGCACTCCCCTCCCCCACGCTGCCGTGGGGTGCGGGCCGACTCGCGCCCTACCCGACGGTCACCCGCCGACCCCACGCCACGGTCGCCATCGACCCCACGACGCAGCTCGGGGTGTTCCGCGACCGCGTCGGGCAGGTGGTCGAGATGGGCAAGCACGGCACCAGCTCCGGTACCGAGACCTCCACGACGACGAACTCGGACTCCCGGAACGACCAGGGTCACGACCAGGACAACAGTCAGGACTGATGGCCATGACCGAGGAGAACCCGGTTCTGGTGGCCACCGAGGCGGACGACATCACCGCCGACATGGTGATCACTGAACTCAACCGGCGTGACGTGCCGGTGGTCCGTTTCAACCCCGCCGACATCGGCGAGAACCTCACGGTCTCGGCTCGGTTCGGCACCTGCCCGGCCCCGGTGGTCGGGCAGGTGCGCACCCCGTCGAGAACCGCTGATGTGACCCAGGTCCGGTCGGTGTACTGGCGCCGCCCGGAATGGCCCACGTTTCCCCACCTGTCCGCTGATGACTCCCGGTTCGCGGCGGCGCAGGTCCGCTACGGATTGGGTGGCACCCTCTACGCCCTGGGCGGCCCGCTCTGGGTCAACCACCCCCTGCGCGTTGCCGCAGCCGACTACAAGCCCGCGCAGCTCGTTCTCGCCCAGCAGCTCGGTTTCACCATCCCGCCCACACTCGTCACCAATGATCCGGACGAGGCTCGCGCGTTCGTCCACGATCAGGGTCAGGCGATCTTCAAGACCTTGCGATGGACCCCCTACACGCGTGACGGCGTGCCGGTGACGGGATGGGCCGCCCCCGTAGTCCCCAACGAGATCGACGACAGCGTTCGGGTCGCGCCGCACCTGTTCCAGGCCCGCGTGGACAAGGTCGCCGACGTTCGCGTACTTCTCGCAGGCTGGCACACGTTCGCCGTACGCATCGACTCCGGCCTCCTGGACTGGCGCACGGACTACAGCGCCCTGACCTACACCGTGGTGCACCTACCCGACCAGGTGGACAAGGCACTGCACGCCTACCTGGACCGACTGGATCTGGTGTCGGGAAGCTTCGACCTCGCGCTCGACCGGGCTGGGGAGTACTGGTGGCTCGAACTGAATCCCAACGGGCAATGGGGGTGGCTGGAGACCGAAACCGGCCTCCCGATGTCCGCCGCGTTCGCCGACCTACTCGCACAGGGAGATCACCGATGACCGACCCGGCATCCGAGCGACACCGCATGGCGAAAGCGCTCGTGGACGAAGGCGTCCTGAAATCCCCCTGGTTGCGCGCGGCCGTCGAGACCGTCTCCCGCGAACGCTTCCTCCACCCCGGAGTGTTCCTGGACGAGGGTCGGACCTGGCGGCCCGTCACCGCCGCAGGCGTGGACCCGGACGAGTGGCTGAAGATCGCATACAGCGTCGACACGCTCACCACCCAGCTCGACGGCCACCTCACCGCCGACCAGGTCGGCGGACCCGTCGCGGGCGTGCCCACGTGCTCGTCGACCGACCCGGTCACCGTCGTCGGCATGATCGAGACCCTGGACCTCGCGACGGGCCACCGAGTCCTGGAGATCGGCACGGGCACCGGCTACTCCACGGCCCTGATGTGCCACTACCTCGGCGAGGACAACGTCGCCACGGTCGAGGTGGACGCACAGGTGGCCGCACGCGCCGATGCCGCTCTCGAAGCCACCGGCTTCTCGACGTGGACGGTGACGGGCGACGGGCTTCTCGGACACCCGTACCGGGCGCCCTACGACCGGGTCATCGCCACCTGCGCGGTCCGCCGCATCCCGTACGCGTGGATCAGGCAGACGAGGCCCGGAGGCGTTGTCCTCGGCACGGTCGGCTCCTGGCCGTGGGGAACCGGCCTCGCGAAACTGGCGGTCGGCGATGACGGCACCGCCGAGGGCTCGGTCATCGGACGCTCTTCCTTCATGCAGGCGCGGGCCCAGACAGTGGCCCCCGTGGCCGGCGATCTCGCCGCCCGGACCGCGTACGCGGACAGTGAACGGCGCGCTCAGGTGTCTCCTCTCGCCCTGGAGGAGTGGATGCCCGCCTTCCTCGCGCAGTTGGCGGCGCCCGGCGCTCAGTTCGTCCGGGCGACGGGCGGTGACGGCTCACCCTTGCGGTACCTGTTCGATCCGGAGAAGGAGTCGTTCGCCGAGTTCCTCGCCGACGGTGACAGCTGGACTGTCCGCCAAGGCGGCCCGGTCGGCCTGTGGGATGCCGTGGAACGTGCGCTCGTCGCCTGGCAGGACGCCGGCGCCCCGGATATCGACTCCGTACGGCTCCACGTGACGCCCGTGTCTCACCGGTACTGGATCGGCCAGGCGCCTTCCCTGCGCTGGGAGCACCCGATCACCTGACCCCCGACGCGCCCCGCGCGATCCAGCGGTGGAAGGGACACCTGTGGGAGCCGCACGGCCTCGCGGCGCACCACGCGGAAGCGCGGCGCATCCTGTTTCCTCAAGCCGAGGCCGCCCCACTCCTGAGACGACAACACCGAAGCTCGACCCTGGGAGCGGCAGACATGGAAAACGGTCCGCCACGGAAAAGAGCCTCTGACCTGCGATTTCACTGGTCAGAGGCCCTGAGGGGCAGACGAGTCGGGCTGTACGCCGGGTTCTGTGCCCCGGGACCTCGCGGTCGTCGGGGTGACGGCCATCCATCTAGGGCCGGCGTCGCCGCCGGCCTCGTGCGGTCTACCCGCGAACTCGGGCGAGCAGCCCTCGATCGTTCACGCAGGGACACCGGGGTGTCCCCTCTTGACCTTGCTCCGGGTGGGGTTTACCTAGCCGCCTGAGTCACCTCAGGCGCTGGTGGTCTCTTACACCACCGTTTCACCCTTACCGTGGGCCGAGGCCCCCGGCGGTCTGTTCTCTGTGGCACTGTCCCGCGGGTCACCCCGGGTGGCCGTTAGCCACCACCCTGCTCTGTGGAGCCCGGACGTTCCTCGGGGAGATCCGGGGATCTCCACGCGGCCGCCCGCCCGGCTCGTCTGCCGTGCCGACCATGCTACCCGCCGGGCGGGGCGGCGCTTGACCTTGTCGCGGCGTCAGGGTTTCTACTGAGGGCATGCGTATCGGCGAGATCGCCGCGCTCGTCGGGGTCACCCCCCGCGCGGTGCGGCACTACCACCATCTGGGGCTGCTGCCCGAGCCCGCGCGGCTGCCCAACGGCTACCGCGCGTACGGCATCCGGGACGCGGTGCTGCTCGCGCGGGTGCGGCGGCTGACCGAGCTGGGGCTCGGGCTCGACGAGGTGCGCGACGTGCTCGCGGACGACGAGGGGCGGGAGCTGGTGGACGTGCTGGAGGAGCTGGACGCGGACCTCGCCCGGCAGGAGGCGGTGATCCACGAGCGGCGGGCGCGGCTCGCCGGGCTGCTCGCCGAGGCCCGGGCGGGGCGGCTCACGGCCGAGGGGCCGGTCTCGCCGGAGCTGGCCGCGCTGCTCGCCGGGGTCGGTGAGCTGCCGGACTCGCCGATGGCGGTGAAGGACCGGGAGATCCTCGCCCTGCTCGACACCGTCGTGCCCGCGGAGGAGCGGGAGCGGCTGATGCGGCTGATGCACGAGGTGTCCGGGAGCGCCGGGGAGGTGTACGGGCTCCTCGACGCGCTCGCCGACGCCGACGCGGACGATCCGCGGGTCGAGGAGGCCGCGCGGGCGCTCGCTTCGGCGCTGCCGGACGGGATCGGCGGCTTCGAGCTGCCCGCGGAGGGTTCCGGCGGGCTCGCCGACGTGTTCTTCGCCGATCTCGCGCCCGCGCAGTCCGCCGCCGTGCGCCGGGGGCTTGAGCTGGTGGCGGAGCGTTTCGAGACGCTTGAGGGAAGTGCGGGGTTCGAGGGAGGTGAGGGGAGTGGCCGGGAGTGAGCGGGGGCCCGTGCTGCGGGTGCTGCGCGCGGTGGCGTACGCCGCGCTCCCCGCCGAGCTGGTGGTCTTCGTGCTGCTGCTCGGCGGGGTGCGGATACCCGGGGCGGCGCTGGTCGTCGCGGAGCTGGTGATGGTCGTGCTGCTCGCCGCCGAGGCGGTCGTGTGGGTGCGGCTGCGGCGGCGGGGGCTCTCGCGGCGGGAGGCGCTGGCGGAGCTCGTACCGGAGCGGGTGCTGCGGCTGATCGGGCACGAGCTGACGCTGATGGCGAGTCTGTGGCGGTGGGCGGCGCGCCGGCCGCACGGGACGGCGGGGGCCGAGGGCGTGTTCCCGCACGCGCGGGACCAGGCCGCCCTCATGTACGGCTTCGCCTTCGTCTGTCTCGTGGAGACCGTCGGGATGTCGTGGCTCCTCGCCGACCTGCCCGTGGTGCACGCGATCGTGCTCGTCCTCGACGTGTACACGGTGCTGTTCGTGCTGGGGCTGCACGGGGCATCGGTGACCCGGCCGCACGTGCTCGGCGGCGGGCGGCTCCGGGCCCGGCAGGCCGCCCACGTGGACGTGTCCGTCCCGCTGGACCGGATCGCCGCCGTCCGCCGCGAGAACCGTTTCACCCACGAGAAGAAGGACGGCGAGCTGAACCTGGCCGTCGGCGCGCAGACCTCCGTCACCCTGGAGCTGAGCGAGCCGGTCGAGGTGGTCGGGCTGCTCGGCGGGGTCCGGCCGGTGACGCTCGTCCGGCTGCACGCCGACGACCCCAAGGCGCTGTACGAGGCGGTGCGCGACGCCGTCGCCGTCACGCGGGCGCGAACAGCGCCTTCGCCCGGCCAGGATCCGCTTCCGACAGCCTGACCCGCAGCCACTCCCCCAGCGGCAGCGGGGCGCCGCCGCCCTCGACCCGGGCGACGACCGCCGGGTCGTCGAGGTGGACGGTGCCGACGGACGGCTCCTTCTCCTTCACGTCGATCACGTACGCGTCGAAGAGCTCCCCGACCCGGCCGCTGAGCAGCGCGGCCTCGACGATGTCGACGCTCTCCCGCTCCACCGCGTTGGCGCGGCGCGAGCCGGCGGCCATGGTGTCCGGCAGGCCGGGCAGGGCGGCCCGCACCCACTCGGGCGGTTCGTTCCCGGCGACCGCCGCCACGCACAGTTCGGAGGCGTACCGGTCGGCGAGCCGGCGCAGCGGGGCGGTGCAGTGGGTGTACTCGTCGGCGACGGCCGCGTGCACGGCCGGGTCGGGGAGCCGGCCGTCGGTGAAGACGGTGTAGCCGGCGCCGCGCAGCAGGGTGGTGCACTCCTGGAGGAAGGCGGCCTGGCGCGGGTCGGTGGGGTCGGCGTTGCGGACCACCTCGGCGTACGGCACGTGGTGCGGCCAGGCGACGCCGAGCGCCTCGGCGGAGCGGCGCAGCCGGGCGACGGCGCCGTCGGGGGCGACCGGCAGGGTGCGCAGGATGCCGGTGCCGGCGGCGGTCATCAGGTCGGCGGCGGCCATGCCGGTGAGCAGGGAGATCTGGGCGTTCCAGCCCTCGGCGGGGACCGGCGCCCGGTAGGCGAGGGTGTAGGTGTGGTCGCCGGGGACCTCGACGATCTCCTGCTCGGGCACGTCGAGGGAGATCCCGCCGCGTTCGATCTCGCGTTCCTCGCGGAGCCGGCCGATGTCGCGGAGGAGGGCGAGGGGTTCCTCGGCGGTGCCGGAGTCGATGAGCCGCTGGACGCCCGCGTAGTCGAGTTTGGCGCGGCTGCGGACGAGGGCGCGGCGCACGTCGGTGGCGACGCGGCGGCCGTCGGCGTCGAGGTCGATCCGCCAGAGGAGGGCGGGCCGGGGTTCGCCGGGGAGCAGGCTGGCGGCGCCTTCGGAGAGGACCGGCGGGTGGAGCGGGGCCTTGCCGTCGGGGAAGTACAGGGTGAGGACCCGCCGGTGGGCCTCGGCGTCGACCGCCCCGCCGGGGGTGACGAAGGCGGCGACGTCGGCGATGGCGTAGTGGACGCGGTAGCCGCCGTCGGCCCGCCGGGCCAGGTGCATGGCCTGGTCGAGGTCGGTGGAGGTGGGCGGGTCGATGGTGAGGAAGGGCAGGTCGGTGGCGTCGTACGCGGGGAGGCGCGGGTTCTTCGCGGCGGCTTCGGCCTCGGCGAGGACGGCGGGCGGGAAGCCCTCGGGGACCGCGAGCTCGGTACGGAGTGCGCGCAGCGCGGCCCGTAGCGGAGCCTCGGCTGCGCCGGTCACGTGGATGTGGCGGCGGGGCATGGAACCGAGCGTAGGGCGGGGGGCGGGGGGCGGCATGTCGTGGGAGGGGGTCCGGCACCTCGTACGCTGGCATGCCGGGGCCGCATCCCCGTTCGCGTCCGTATGTGAGGAGAACCACCGTGCTCGTGCTGCTGCCGCCCTCCGAAGGCAAGGCGCCCTCCGGGTCCGGGGCGCCGCTCAAGCCGGAGTCGCTGTCGCTGCCGGGTCTCGCCGAGGCGCGGGCGGCGGTCCTCGACGAGCTGGTCGAGCTGTGCGCCGCCGACGAGGAGAAGGCGCGCGAGGTGCTGGGCCTGAGCGAGGGGCTGCGCGGCGAGGTAGCGAAGAACGTCGGGCTGCGCACGGCGGGCGCCCGCCCGGCCGGGGAGATCTACACCGGCGTCCTGTACGACGCGCTGGGCCTGGCCACGCTGGACGCGGCCGCCCGGAAGCGCGCCGGGGCGTCGCTGCTCGTCTTCTCGGGGCTGTGGGGCGCGGTGCGGGTGACGGACCGGATTCCGTCGTACCGCTGCTCGATGGGGGTGAAGCTGCCGGGGCTCGGGGCGCTGGGCGCGCACTGGCGCGGGGCGATGGCGTCGGTGCTGCCGGAGGCGGCCGGGGGCGGGCTCGTGCTCGACCTGCGCTCGTCGGCGTACGCGGCGGCGTGGAAGCCGAAGGGCGAGGTGGCGGCGCGGACGGCGACGGTCCGGGTGCTGCACGCGCCGACCCGGAAGGTGGTCAGCCACTTCAACAAGGCGACGAAGGGCCGGATCGTGCGGAGCCTGCTGGAGGCGGGCGCGGTCCCGGGGACGCCGGCGGAGCTGGTGGAGGCGCTGGGCGACCTGGGATACGTGGTGGAGACGGGCGCGAAGGCGGGGGCGCTCGACGTGCTGGTGGACGAGATCCACTGACCCCGCCGTTGCGCGGTGCGCAACGGTCGTTGCGTGGACTGGTGGTGCCGGTCAGGATGAGGTCATGCCCCGCACCCCCGGTCTCTTCGCGCTCGCCCCGCACGCCCCCGTCGTCCCCGTCGTGGTGGTCGAGGACGCCGCCGACGCCGTGCCGCTGGCCCGGGCCCTGGTGGCCGGCGGGCTGCCGCTGATCGAGATCACCCTGCGCACGCCGGCCGCGCTCGACGCGGTGCGGGCGGTCGCGGCGGAGGTGCCGGAGGCGGTCGTCGGCGCGGGGACGGTGGTGTCGGCGGCCGGCGCGGCGGACGCGGTACGGGCCGGGGCACGGTTCCTGGTGAGCCCGGGGTGCTCCGGGCGGCTGCTCGGGGCGCTGCGGGAGTCGGGCGTGCCGTTCCTGCCGGGCGTCTCGACCGCGTCGGAGGTGCTGGCGCTGGTCGAGGAGGGCGTCACGGAGCTGAAGTTCTTCCCGGCGGAGGCGGCGGGCGGGGTCCCGTATCTGAGGTCCCTGGCGGGTCCGCTGCCGCAGGCCCGTTTCTGCCCGACCGGCGGCGTCTCGGCCTCCTCCGCCCCCGGCTACCTCGCCCTGCCGAACGTCGCCTGTGTCGGCGGCACCTGGATGCTGCCGCCGGACGCGCTCGCGGCCCGTGACTGGGGCCGGGTGGAGGCGCTGGCGCGGGAGGCGGCGGCGCTGCGGACGCCTACGTCCCGGCCGTGAAGCGCACCCCGAGGTGGTCGGCCACCGGGCGGTAGCCGAGGCGCCGGTAGAGGGCGTTGCTGGTGGGGTTGGCGAGGTCGGTGAAGAGCAGGACCTGCGTGGCGCCGGAGCCGAGGGCGGCGCGGGTGGCGGTGGTCGTGATGCCGGCGGCGTAGCCTCGGCCGCGCTCGGCGGGCGCGGTGTAGACGAGGTGGACGCGGGCCTGGCCCTCGATGGTGCGGGAGACGGCGGCCATGGCGGCGGGGTCTCCTTCCGGGGTCTCCCAGACGTGGAGGCGGCCCTCGGTCATCCGCTCGGTGAGGAAGTCCGTGTAGTCGTCCCGCGGCTCGTAGCGGTGGACGGCGGCGAAGTCGGCCGCCCAGTCGCCGAGCAGCGGGAGGTCGGCCGCGGTCGCGGGCCGGGCGCGCCCGGCCGGGGCCGGGTCCCTCGGCGTGAGCTCGCCGAGGCGGAAGAGCCGGATGCCCATGACGGTCTCCCAGGAGCGGCCGTCGGCGCGGACGTACGCCTCCACCGCCGCCGTCTCCCCGCGCAGCGTGGCCGGCTCCGTGCCGTCGGGCAGGGCGAGTGCGGCGGCCGCCTCGACGGGCATCGCGCCGAAGGTGACGACGGTCGGCGGGGACGCGGCGAGGACTCCGGTGACGGTGCCGTCCGGGCCGGTCCACCAGCCGAGGAGCTCCGCCGTGTCCATCATGGTCAGCACGGCGGTGTTGCGGGCCGGTTCGGCGGAGAGGAGCGCGCGGGCGGCGGTGCGGAAGGTGTCCGGGTCGGTGGTGAAGTGCCAGCTCATACGGGGATGGTGGTACGGGACTCCCCGCCGGCGCCACCGGTTTCGGCGGCTTCAGCGCCGGAGGTGCGAGGTGTCGTTGAGGAGGCGTACGGAGGCGTTGCCGTCGGCGTAGTAGGCGACGGCGGAGAGCGAGGCGGCGGACAGCTCCATCTTGAACAGGGACTCCGGCGGGGCGCCGAGCGCCAGTCGGACCAGGGTCTTGATGGGCGTGACGTGGCTGACGAGGAGGACCGTGCGGCCCGCGTGCGCGGCGGCGAGGCGGTCGCGGGCGGCGGAGACGCGGCGGGTGACGGCGGTGAAGCTCTCGCCGCCGCCGGTGGGCGCGGCCTTCGGGGAGGCGAGCCAGGCGTCCATGTCCTCCGGGTACCGGGCGCGGACCTCGGCGAAGGTGAGGCCCTCCCAGGCGCCGAAATCGGTCTCGCGGAGCCCGGGTTCGACGACGACGTCGAGCCCGAGGCGGGCGGCGACGGCCTCGGCGGTCTGGCGGCAGCGGGTGAGCGGGGAGCTGACGATGTGCTGGATCGTGCCGCGCGCGGCGAGGGCGTCGGCGACGGCGGCGGCCTGGCGGTGTCCCGCCTCGGACAGCCCGGGGTCCGAACCCCCGCTCCCCGAGAACCGCTTCTCGGGCGTGAGCGCGGTCTCCCCGTGCCGGAGCAGCACGAAGGTGGCGGGGGCGGCGAGGTCCGGCGGGGCGGGGGCGCGGCGCGGGCTCGCGGGCGCGGGGCCTGCGGGTGCGGGGCCTGCGGCTGCGGGCTCGGCGGGCTCGGCGGGTGCGGGGCCTGCGGGTGCGGCTGCGGGCTCGGCAGGTGCGGGCTCCGTGGCAGACGGGTCCGGAGCAGCGGTACCCGGCACCGTGGGCTGTGCCCACCCGTTCCGCCCTGCGGAACGTTTGCCCACAGCAGGTGCCAGGGCCGCTCGGGCGAGGGCCGCGCCCGCGGCGGCGTCGCCGGGCGGGCCCGACGGCGGCGGGGTGGCGGCGGCGCGGGCCGCCGAGACGTCGCGGGGGGTCCACTGCTCGCCGCGCTTGCCCGCGTCCATCGCCTCGTTGGCCAGGCGGTCGGCGTGCTTGTTGCGCTCGCGGGGGATCCACTCGTAGCGGACGCGGTCGGACGGGAAGGCGCGGGCCGCCTCCGCCGCGAGGGGCTTCATGTCGGGGTGCTTGATCTTCCAGCGGCCCGACATCTGCTCGACGACGAGCTTGGAGTCCATCCTGACCCGGACCGTGGCGTCGGGCGCCAGGTCCAGGGCGGCGCGGAGGCCCGCGATGAGGCCCTTGTACTCGGCGACGTTGTTGGTGGCGACGCCGATGTACGCGGCGGCCTCCGCGAGGGTCTCGCCCGTGGCCGGGTCGAGGACGACGGCGCCGTAGCCGGCGGGCCCGGGGTTGCCCCGGGAGCCGCCGTCCGCCTCGACCACGAGCTCGCGCATTACAGGCCGGACTCCGCCGTGCGGACGAGGATCCGGCGGCAGTTCTCGCACCGTACGACCGTGTCCTTCGCGGCGGCCCGCACCTCGTTCAGCTCGGTGATGTTGAGCTCGATGTGGCAGCCCTCGCACTTGCGCTGGTAGAGGCGGGCCGCGCCGACGCCGCCCTGCTGCTCGCGGAGCTTCTCGTACAGCTTGATCAGGTCGGCGGGGACGGAGCCGGCGACGACCTCGCGCTCCTTGGTGACGGTGGCGGCCTCCTCGTCCAGGCCGGCCTGGGCGACGTCCCGGCGGCCGGTGGCGTCGTCCACCTTGGCCTGGACGGCGGCGACGCGCTCGGTGAGCTCGGCGACGCGCTCCTGGGCGGACTCGCGGCGCTCCATCACCTCCAGGACGATCTCCTCCAGGTCGCCCTGGCGCTTGGCGAGCGACGTGATCTCGCGCTGGAGGCTCTCCAGGTCCTTCGGGGAGGACACGGCGCCGGAGTCGAGCCGCTGCTGGTCGCGGGCGGCGCGCTGACGGACCTGGTCGACGTCCTGCTCGGCCTTGGTCTGCTCGCGGGCGCAGTCGCTGTCCTCGGTCTGCGCGGCGACGAGCAGGTCGCGCAGCTGGGTGAGGTCCTTGGTCAGCGCCTCGATCTCCGCGTGCTCGGGCAGCGCCTTGCGCTTGTGGGCGAGCTGCTGGAGGCGGACGTCCAGGGCCTGGACGTCGAGGAGGCGGATCTGGTCGGCGGGCGCGGCGTTCAGTTGGGGGCTCCAGGGGAAGTGTGGTGGGAGGACCAGGGGTCGGTGACCGTCTTCGAGACGTGGACGCGGAGGTCCCAGCCGTGACGGTCGGAGATCTCGTCGAGCTGGGCGGCGGCCAGCTCGCACCAGGGCCATTCGGTGGCCCAGTGGGCGGCGTCGACGAGGCCGAGCGGTGAGTGCTGGGTGGCCTCGGAGACGGGGTGGTGGCGCAGGTCCGCGGTGAGGAAGGCGTCCACCCCGGCGGCCCGCACGGCGTCGAAGAGGCTGTCGCCGGAGCCGCCGCTGACGGCGACGCGACGGACGGTCATGTCCGGGTCGCCGGCGACCCGGACGCCCTGCGCGGTGGCGGGCAGCCGCTTCGCGGCGCGCGCGGCGAACTGGGCGAGGGTCTCCGGCTGGTCGAGCTCGCAGATCCGGCCGAGGTTGTTCTCGGGGACGAGCGGGCCGGTGACGCGCAGGTCGAGGGCGCCGGCGAGGGCGTCGGAGACGCCGGGGTCGGCGGTGTCGGCGTTGGTGTGCGCGACGTGCAGGGCGATGTCGTGCTTGATCAGGGTGTGCACGACGCGGCCCTTGAAGTGGCCGGCCGCGACCGTCGTCGTGCCGCGCAGGTAGAGCGGGTGGTGGGTGACGATCAGGTCGGCGCCGAGGGCGACGGCCTCGTCGGCGATCTCCTGGACGGGGTCGACGGCGAAGAGGACACGGGTGACCTCGGCGTCGGGGTCGCCGCAGACGGTGCCGACGGCGTCCCACTGCTCGGCCCGCTGGGGCGGCCAGAGGGCGTCGAGCTCGGCGATGACTTCAGACAGACGGGGCACGGAGGAAAGGCTACCTGTCCCGCGTGCCCCACCGTCCTGACCTGTGGACAACCCCGGCCCCCGCCACCGGAACCCTGTGGACAACCCGGGGCGAGGGATGGCCCCGGGGGCGGCCGGGACGGGCCGACAGCGGAGTCACAGGGTCCGCTCGGGCCCGCCTCACCCCCCGTACCCCTGGCCCCGCCAGCACAACCGGCCCCCTCCCCTCAATGGAACGGGAGGACCGCCACCCTTATGTGTGAAGTGCGGGGGCTCGTGTTGTTCGGCTGGAAGTGCGAAAACTAGCTTCGTGGCCGGAGGTGACGAGTCGATGACAGCGTGTGCCATCGAGACCGCGGCCGAGGACGGCGACCACGACGGGACGGCCGTCCACCCCCCGGCGGGGTTCGCGATCACGGCGAACGGCGCGTACGGTGCCAGGCTCGCGGGTTCCGGGGACGCCCTGTACGCGGAGCGGTGGACGCTCGACGGCCCGGAGCCGTACGCCGTCCCGCTCCCGCTGGACCAGCCCGAGGAGCCGGACACCCGGCTGCTGCCGCTGGCCGACGGGCGGGTCCTGGTGTGCCGCCGGGTGGACGGGCGGCGCCACACCTTCTCGCTGCTCTACCCGACCGGCCCCGGCACCGGCGAGCTGCGGCTCGGCTCGGTGGAGGCCCCGGGCCCCGGGCGCGTGGAGCTGCTGCCGCCGTCCCCGGACGGCATCTGCGCGTACGCGATGCAGGCGGGACCCGACTCCACCACGCTCTGGCTGGTGGCGGGCGGGGCCTTCGGTCCCGAGCGGGTCGCGGAGATCCCCGGCCACTGCGCGGGCGGGGTCTGGCTGGACCGTACGGGGCGGATACTCGCCCTCGACCGGCGGCTCGGCGACGGGCCGGTGAAGGCGGTGGCGGTGGACCTGGAGCGGGGCGGCGAGGTGTCGCCGCTGCTCCAGATCACCGAGGCCAGCAACGACCGGCTGCTGCTCGCGGACCCGGACAGCGGGCTGCTCCTGATCCGTTCGGACGCGCCCTCGCCGGGCCACGAGCGGCTGGGCTGGGGGGTGCTGGGCAGCCTGCTGCCGGTGCGGTTCCCGGAGTGCCTGCGGCTGGACGACGCGGCGGTGACGCCCTTCGCGATCCAGCCGGGGCAGGTGCTGATGCCGGAGAGCTGCGGGGTGGCGCTGCGCATCGACGCGGCGGCCGGTGCCTGGGTCGGCCTGTGGCGGCCGTCGGGACGGCGGATGCACCAGGTGGCGGCGCCGCCCGGGTGGGTGGCGGGGGCCGGGACGTGGTCGCCGGAGGGCGTCCTGCGACTGCCGTGCTCGACGGAGGAGCTGCCGTGCGCGCTGGCCGGCCTGTCGGTGCCGGAGGAGCCGGAGCCGGTCGCGGTGGCCTCCGCGGAGCCGGAAGCGGGGGACGGCGGAGAGCACGCGCGCCCGCGCGCGTGCCGGCCGGTTCCGCTCCAGCAGGCGCCCCTGACGGACCGTAAACCCGCTGGCTAGACTCACCGCCGCACCACAGCACAGCACAGCGGAAGCACGTTTCAACGGGGTGAGTACGTCCATGACCGAGAACAGCACGGAGGCGACGCAGGAGGCGCAAGGCACGGGTGCCGGACGGCACCGGGGTCCGGCCGCTTCGGAGGAGTCCTCCTCCGCGCCGCACGGCCGGCACCGCCGCGAGGCGGACGAACGGTAGAGCCCGGCACGCGCGCGTGGCGAAGGGCCCCGGGGGATCCGCTCCCCCGGGGCCCTTCGGCTCCCCCCGCCACCCGCAGCCCCGTGGCCCGGTCAGCCCTTCTTCAGCCCCAGGACCTCGGAGGCCGCGAAGGTCTCGCCGGGCGGGCGCTCGGCGAAGTACGGGGTGAGCAGCCCGTCCAGCTCCTCGAAGCCGAAGGCTTCCTTGGCGGTGTCGAACTTGGCCGCGACCCGGGGCCGTTCGACGACCGCGACCATCCCGCCGTGGACGACCAGCAGCTGTCCGTTGACCCGCGCCGCGGCCGGGGAGGCGAGGTAGCCGACGAGCGGCGCCACGTGCTCGGGCGACAGCGGGTCGAGCTCGTCCTCGGCGGCCGGCTCGGCGAAGCCGGCGAAGACGTCCTCCGTCATGCGGGTGCGCGCGCGGGGGCAGATCGCGTTGGCGGTCACCCCGTAGCGGGCGAGGGCGAGCGCGGTCGAGGTGGTGAGGCCGACGATGCCGCCCTTGGCCGCCGCGTAGTTGGGCTGTCCGGCCGAGCCGGCGAGGAACGCCTCGGAGGAGGTGTTGACGATCCGGCCGTAGACGCCGGTCTCCCCCGCCTTGGACCGGCCGCGCCAGTGCACCGCCGCGAAGTGGGTGGTGTTGAAGTGGCCCTTGAGGTGGACGCGGATCACCGAGTCCCACTCGTCCTCGCCCATCGAGAAGACCATCCGGTCGCGCAGGATGCCCGCGTTGTTGACGAGGACGTCCAGCTTGCCGAACTCGGCCACGGCCAGGTCGACCAGGCCGCGCGCGGTCTCGAAGTCGGAGATGTCGCCGAGGTGGGCGACGGCCCGGCCGCCGGCCGCGGTGATCTCGGCGGCCACCTCCTCGGCGGGGGTGGCCGACGCCTCCCCGGAGCCGTCCCGGCCGGGCTGTCCGTAGTCGTTGACGACGACGGCGGCGCCGAGCCGGGCCAGTTCGAGCGCCTCCGCGCGGCCGAGCCCGCGCCCGGCGCCGGTGACGATCGCGCTGAGCCCCTCAAGAGGCAGTGACATGGCTGGGGTCCTCTCAGATCTCGATGCAGGTACGGAGGGAGGCGCCGGTCCGCATCTGCTCCAGGGCGTCGTTGATGCCCGCCAGCGGCACCCGGTGGGTGATCAGCGACTCCAGGTCGATGCGGCCGGCCCGCCAGAGCGCGATGGCCCGCTCGTACGACCGGAGCACGTCGCCGCCGCCGTACATGGAGGGCAGGATCCGCTTCTCGTCGAAGAACAGCTCGAACATGTTGAGCTGGAGGTTGTCGTCCATGGCGCCGGCGCCGACCACGCAGAGGGTGCCGCCGCGCCGGGTGGTTTCGTAGGCGGTGCGGGCGGTGGCGGACTTGCCGACGACCTCGAAGACGTAGTCGAAGCCCTCGCCCGCGGTGATCCGCTGCTTGGCGTCGCCGAGCGCGTCGGGGGCGACGGCCTCGGTGGCGCCGAAGCGGAGCGCGGCCTCGCGGCGGGACTCGACGGGGTCCACGGCGACGATCTGGGCGGCGCCCTGGAGCCGGGCGCCCTGGATGGCGGAGATGCCGACGCCGCCGCAGCCGATCACGGCGACCGACGAACCCGCCTCCACCTTCGCGGTGTTGATGGCGGCGCCGAGCCCTGTGGTCACGCCGCAGCCGATGAGGGCGGCGATGTCGAAGGGCACGTCGTCGGGGATCGGGACGGCGCAGCCGGCGTCGACGACGACCTCCTCGGTGAAGGTACCGGTGCCGGCGAAGCCGAAGACGCCCCCGCCGGGGCGCTTGAAGTTGGGGGTGCCGGCGTTCATGAAGCCGGCGAGGCAGAGCTGGGTCTGGCCGCGCTTGCAGGCGGCGCAGCTTCCGCAGGCGGGCAGCCAGCAGAGCAGGACGCGCTGGCCCTCGGAGAGCCCGGTGACGCCGTCGCCGACGTCGATGATCTCGCCGGCGCCCTCGTGGCCGGGGATGAACGGCGCCGGCTGGGGCAGCACGCCGCTCATGGCGGAGACGTCGGAGTGGCACAGGCCGGTGGCCCGCACCCGGATCCGCACCCTGCCCGGGCCGAAGCCCACCGCCTCGACGTCGTCGAGGACTTCCAGTTTGTCCTGGCCGATCTCGTGCAGTACGGCTGCGCGCATGGTGCGGCTCCCTCCGGAAGCGGTTCTACGAGTGTTCGACGAGCGTGTCGGCGAGGACGGGGGCGTCGTCGCGCTCCACGGCCGTCACCGTCACCTGGACGCGGCCGTCCCCGGCCCACATCCGGATGCGCAGGGTCTCGCCGGGGAAGACGATCCCGGCGAAGCGGGTGCGGTAGGCGCGGACGCGGGTGACGTCACCGCCCAGCACCGTGTCCACGACGGCCTTGAGCGTCATGCCGTACGAGCAGAGGCCGTGCAGGATCGGTCGGTCGAATCCGGCCAGGGCGGCGAACTCCGGGTCGGCGTGGAGCGGGTTCCAGTCCCCGGAGAGCCGGTAGAGGAGGGCCTGGTCCTCGCGGATCGGGCGCTCGACGGTCTTGTCCGGCTCGCGGTCGGGGACGTCGAGGCGCTCGGAGGGGCCGCGGTCGCCGCCCCAGCCACCCTCGCCGCGGACGAAGATCTGGGCGTCGGAGGTCCACAGCGGCCCGTCGTCGTCGGCGGCCTCGGAGCGCAGCACCAGGATGGCGGCCTTGCCCTTGTCGTACACGGCGGCGACGCGGGAGGTGGAGACGGCCCGGCCGGCGGTGGGCAGCGGGCGGTGGAGGGTGATCGACTGGCCGCCGTGGAGGACGGCGGCGAGGTCGACGTCGATGCCGGGGGCGGAGAGCCCGCCGACGACCCCCATGCCGGCGCCGGCGACGGTGGCGAAGCTGGGCAGCACGTGGAGCCGGGATTCGAGGGTGTAGCGCAGCTCGGCGGGGTCGGTGGCGGGGCGGCCGGCCCCGAGACCGAGGTGGTAGAGCTGGACGTCCTTGTGGTCCCAGGCGATCTCGGCGCTGCGGGGTTCGGCGGCGAGGGCCTTGGCGGGGTCAATGGGCATCGACTTGCTGCTCCTTGGAGGTCCTTGGAGTGGAAGACCTCGGCGCGACCGTCCGCACCGTCGGTCACGCCGAGGCCGTGCGGGAACCGTTCGGAGCGCGTCGACTAGAACGCGTTCCAGTTCGGTGTCCCCCATGTATAGCGGAGCCCGTATGCGTTGGGAACCCTCGCATCGCGCCTTCCTGACGGTACGTCAGACACCGGGTGCGGGGTACCCGCCGGGCGCGGCCGCCTCGCCGCCCCAGGACATTTGTCACCGCCGGATGCGTACCCGGCCGCCTGCCGCGCCGGAGCCCCGCTCCGTACCGTCGGGAGCATGACGAACGAACCCGCGGCCGTCTTCGAGGCGGTCACCAAGGCGTACGGGCGCGTCCGCGCGGCGGACGGCCTGGACCTCGCCGTCCCGCGCGGCGAGACGGTGGCCCTGCTGGGGCGGAACGGCGCCGGGAAGTCCACCGCGATCGGCCTGCTCCTCGGCCTCGACACCCCCGACAGCGGGCGGGTCGCCCTCTTCGGCGGGGCCCCCGGCCGGGCCGTCGCCGCGGGCCGGGTCGGGGCGATGCTCCAGGAGGGCCGGCCGGTCCCCCGCGTCACCGTCCGCGAACTGGTCCGCTTCGTCGCGAGCACCTACCCGGAGCCGCTGCCGGTCGCCGACGCCCTCGCCCTCGCCGGGCTCACCGCCCTGGCCGACCGCCGCGTGGACCGGCTCTCCGGAGGCCAGGCCCAGCGCGTCCGGTTCGCCGTGGCACTGGCCGGCAACCCGGAGCTGATCGTCCTGGACGAGCCGACCTCCGCGCTCGACGTCGAGGCGCGCGGCGAGTTCTGGGCCGCGATGCGCGGCTACGCGCGGCGCGGCAACACGGTCCTGTTCTCCACCCACTACCTGGACGAGGCCGACGCCTTCGCCGACCGTATCGTCGTCCTCGACGGCGGCCGGATCATCGCCGACGGCACGCCGGAGCGGCTGAAGCGCGCGGCCGGCGGGGCGCTCGTCGCCGTGGACCTGGGCGGCGGCTCCGGCGCCTTCCTCTCCGGACTGCCCGGGGTGACGGAGGTGGAGATCCGCGGCGACCGCGCCCGGCTCCGTACCGACGACCCGGACGCGACCGTGCGGGCCCTCGCGGCACGGGACGCGATCCGCGGCCTGGAGGTGGCCCCGCCCTCCCTCGACGACGTCTTCCTCGACCTCACCCGGGCCCGGGAGACCCATGAGACCCACGAGGCCCACCAGGCCCACCAGGCAGACGACACCCGCCAGGCCCTGGGCTCCCACCAGGTCCACGACTCCCACCAGGCCCAGGACTCCCACCAGGCACACCACTCCCCCCTGACCCGTGACGCCCACCGCACCCCGCCCGCGTCGCACGACACGGAGGCGACCCGATGAGCACCGCCCTGTCCACCACCGCCGCGTACGCGAGGCTGGAGGTCCGCCGGACCCTGCGCGACCAGGGTTTCGTCATCTCCACCCTCGGCGTCCCCGTCCTGATGTACCTGCTCTTCACCAACCTCGGCGGGCAGGCCGACCCGGCCTTCAGGACCGCCGCCATGGTGGGCATGGCCGCCTACGGGGCGCTGGGCGCGGCCCTCTCGCTCGGCACCGGGGTCGCCGAGGACAAGGCGACCGGCTGGCTGCGGCAGCTGCGCGTCACGCCGATGACCCCGCGCCGGGTGGTCGTGGGGCGGGCCCTGACCGGCGCGGTCGTCGTCCTGCCGGCGATCTCGGCGGTGCTGCTGGCCGGCGCGCTCGTCAACGGCGTGCGGATGGAGCCGCTCCGGTGGGCGGCGGTGGCCCTCGCGCTCTGGCTGGGCTCGCTGCCCTTCGCCCTGCTCGGCCTCGGCAACGGCTACCGGCTGACTCCCCAGGCGACCGGCGCGGTCAACGTGGCGTGCAACCTCGGCCTGGCCGTCGTCGGCGGCCTCTGGTTCCCCGTCTCGCTCTTCCCCGGCTGGCTGGCCGGGCTCTCCGCCTGGACCCCGACCCACCGCTTCGCGGAGGCGGGAACCGCGCTCGCCGGAGGGCACGCGCCGACGGCTGCCGCGCTGCTGCTGCTCGCCGGGTGGACGGCGGTCTTCGGGGCGTACGCGGCGGTCTCGTACCGTCGTTCCGCGCGGGCTGTCTGACGAGGGGGCGCGACGATGCGGTGGTGGCGGAAGCGGTGCGAGAGCCGGGAGGAGCGGGGGCCGAGCGGGATGAGCCTGCTGCCGTGGCTGCTGCTGGGGCTGGGGGCGCTCTCCCATCTGATCAGCGGTGACGCGGTCAGGCCCTGGCTGGGCCTGCTCGGCCTGCTGGTCTTCAACACGCTGTACATCGCGATCGTCTTCCGCGCCTTCGACGCCCGGCGGCGGAACTCCCGCACCACCTGGGCGCTGATGGGGACGGCGACCGCCGTCGGCTTCGCCCTCGCGATCGGCTACGGCCGCGAGTGGCTGCTGCTGCTCCCGCTGCTCGGGCTGGCGCTCGGCGCGGTGGTGCGGGGCGGGCGGATGCTGCGGATCACGGCGTTCCCGCTGGTCGCGGCGGTCGGGGTGGTCACCTTCTGGCGGGACGGCGTGGGCTCGATCGGGGTCGTCTACGGGACCTTCATCTCGGTCATGGTGACGGCGGCGATCCTCGCGCTGAACGAGACGGTGCGGGAGCTGCGGGGGACCCGGGAGGAGCTGGCGCGGGCGGCGGTGGAGAAGGAGCGGCTGCGGTTCTCGCGCGATCTGCACGACCTGCTGGGCCACACCCTCTCGGTGATCGTGGTGAAGGCGGAGGCGGCCCGGCGGCTCGCGCCGGGCGATCTCGACGCGGCGCTCGGGCAGATCAGCGACATCGAGACGGTGGGCCGGCAGGCGCTCACCGAGATCCGGGAGGCGGTCACCGGCTACCGCGAGGGCAGCCTCGGCACCGAGCTGGACCGGGCGCGGGACGCGCTCGCCTCGGCGGACGTGGAGCCGGTGGTCCGGCGTTCGGGCCCGCCGCTGGAGCCGGCGACGGAGGCACTGCTTGGCTGGGTGGTGCGGGAGGCGGCGACCAACGTGGTCCGGCACGCGCGGGCGACCCGTTGCGAGATCGCGGTGACGAGCGGCCCGGAGCGGGCCCGCCTCACCGTCACCGACAACGGCCGCGGCCCCTCCCCCGGGGCCTCCGGCAGCGGCCTGCGCGGTCTGGCCGAGCGGCTCGCGGCGGCCGGCGGCACGCTCACCACCGCGGCGGCCCCGAGCGGCGGCTTCCTGCTGACGGCCCAGCTCCCGACCTCACCGCCCGAGCCGGGAGAGCCCGGCCAGCCCGACCAGCCCGACCAGCCCGACCAGCCCGACCAGCCCGACCAGCTCATCGATCCGGGGACGCCCGTTCCGCCCGGCGAGGTGGAACCGTCCCGCCTAGGCTTCCGGTTGTGAACGAGATGCCGCGGGACCATCGGCCGGTGAAGTCCATCCGGGTGCTCCTCGCCGAGGACCAGGGGATGATGCGCGGGGCGCTCGCGCTGCTACTCGGGATGGAGGCGGACATCGAGGTCGTCGCCCAGGTGGGGCGAGGCGACGAGATCGTGGAGCGGGCCCTCCTGGCCCGGCCCGACGTGGCGCTCCTCGACATCGAGCTTCCGGGGCGTTCGGGGCTCGACGCGGCGGCGGAGCTGCGGGACGAGGTGCCGGACTGCCGGGTGCTGATCCTGACCACCTTCGGCCGGCCCGGCTACCTGCGGCGGGCGATGGAGGCGGGGGCGGCCGGATTCCTGGTGAAGGACGGACCGGTGGAGGAGCTGGCGGAGGCGGTACGGAAGGTGCTGCGCGGCGAGACGGTGATCGACCCGGCCCTCGCGGCGGCGGCCCTCGGCGCGGGCCCGAACCCGCTGACGGCCCGTGAGCGGGACGCCCTGTCCGCGGCGGTGGACGGGGCGACGATCGCGGACATCGCCGCGCGGCTCCACCTCTCGGAGTCGACCGTACGCAACTACCTGTCGTCCGCGATCGGCAAGACGGGCACCCGCAACCGCATGGAGGCGGCGAGGGCGGCCCGCCGGCAGGGCTGGCTCTAGGGAGAGGCCCTAGGGCTTCCGCGCCGTTCGGTGTACGGCGCGGGGGAGCCAGATCGCCATCAGGGCGGCCGCGGTGAGGAGGAGGCCGGCCGAGACGCGGAAGGCCATCGCGTAGCCGGGGACCAGGTGGGAGCCGTCCGGGGCGCCGGTGAGGCCGAAGTCGGGGCCGGGGACGGGGGTGGAGGCCGCCACGGTGGTGAGGACGGCGAGGCCGAGGGCGCCGCCCATCGTGCGGGAGGTGTTGACCAGGCCGGAGACGAGTCCGGCGTCGCCGGGGGCGGCGCCGGAGGTGGCGAGGGTCGCGAGCGGGGTGGTCGCGAGGCCGATGCCGCCCATCATGAGGATGCCGGGGCCGAGGATGGTGGTGAGGAAGGTGCCGTCGGCGGTCATCGTGGACTGCCAGGCGAAGCCCGCGGCGGCGACGAGTATGCCCGCGACGGCGAGCGGCTTGGCTCCGGTGGCGGCCATGATGCGGGGCGCGGTCTTGGAGCCGACGAGCACGGCGAGGGAGCTGGGGACGAGGGCGAGGCCGGCCTCCAGCGGCGTGTAGCCGAGGACGTTCTGCGCGTACACCGTCATGAAGAACCACATGGCGAAGGAGGAGGCGCCGCAGAGCATGATCCCGGCGTTGGCGGCGGACACGGCCCGGTTGCGGAAGATGCCGAGCGGGACGAGGGGTTCCCGGGTGCGCCGTTCGACGGCGACGAAGACCGCGATGAGGGCGAGGCCGCCGAGGAGCGGCAGGAGGGTGGCGGCGGAGGTCCAGCCGGCCGTCTCGGTCTGCACGATGCCGTACGCGAGGGTGGCGAGGCCGGCGGTGACGAGGACGGCGCCGGGCAGGTCGAGCCGGCGGCCGGTGGCGGCGCGGCCCTCGCGGAGCCAGAGCGCGGCGGCGGCCAGGACGACGATGCCGATGGGCACGTTGACGAGGAGGACCCAGCGCCAGTCGAGCAGGTCGACGAGGAGGCCGCCGACGAAGCCGCCCGCGGCGCCGCCCGCCGCGCCGACCGCGGTCCAGGTGGCGATGGCCCGGGTGCGGGCGGCGCCGGCCGGGACGGCGGAGGTGACGAGGGTGAGGGTGGCCGGGGAGAGCGCGGCGGCGCCGAGGCCCTGGGCGGCCCGGGCGGCGATGAGGTAGGAGCCCTCGGGGGCGATGCCGCCGACGACCGAGGCCGCGGTGAAGAGCCCGAGGCCCGCCAGGAACATGGTCTTCCGCCCGTACAGGTCGGCCGCCCTGCCGCCGAGGAGCATGAAGCCGGCGAAGGCGATCGAGTAGGCGTTGAGCACCCACTGGAGGCCGACGGTGCCGAGACCGAGGTCGGCCTTGAGGGAGGGCAGGGCGACGTTCATGACCGACACGTCGAGGACGACGAGGAACTGCCCGGCGCAGGCGACGAGGACGACGAGCCAGGGGCGCGGGGCGCGGAGGGGGGACAGGGCGGGGGTGGATCCGGTGGCGGAGTCGGTCTGCGGCATGGATGTCATGGTCGCAGACCGAGTTGGCCCCGTACATGCGCGAAAAGTCCTCGGTCGTGGAGGCGCTGGTCCTACGCCTTGCGGAGGAGGGTCACCACCGCCGCGCCGCCGAGGCCGATGTTGTGGGCGAGGCCGACGCGGGCGCCGGGGACCTGGCGGGCGGCGGCCTCGCCGCGGAGCTGCCGGACGAGTTCGGTGGCCTGGGCGAGGCCGGTGGCGCCGAGCGGGTGACCCTTGGAGATGAGGCCGCCGGAGGGGTTCACCACCCACCGGCCGCCGTAGGTGGTGGCGCCGGACTCCATGAGTTTGCCGGAGGCGCCGTCCTCGCACATGCCGAGGGCTTCGTAGGTGAGGAGTTCGTTGATGGAGAAGCAGTCGTGGAGTTCGATGACGTCGACGTCCTCGATGCCGAGCCCGGAAGCTTCGTACGCCTGCCGCGCGGCCTCCCGCGACATGGGACGGCCGACGGCATCGACGCAGGAGCCGGAGGCGAAGGACGCGCCGGTGTCGGTGGTCATGGCCTGGCCGGCGATCTCCACGGCCCGCCCCTCCAGGCCGTGGGCGGCGGCGAAGCGCTCGGAGACGACGAGGACGGCGGCGGCGCCGTCGGAGGTGGGCGAGCACTGGAGCTTGGTGAGGGGCCGGTGGACGGTCTTCGCGGCGAGGACCTCGTCGACGGTGTACACGTCCTGGAACTGGGCGTCGGGGTTGCGGGAGGAGTGCAGGTGGTTCTTGGCGGCGACGGCGGCGAGCTGCGCCTCGGTGGTGCCGTACCGCTCCATGTGCTCGCGGGCGGCGTTGCCGAAGATCTGCGCGGTGGGCGGGGACGCCTCGAAGCCGTGGGCGGCGGCCATGATGCCGTAGTGGCGGGCGACGGGTGAGGTCGCGAAGTCTCCGGAACCGGCTCCGCCGCCGAGGGAGCCCTTGCTCATCTTCTCGAAGCCGAGGGCGAGGACGCAGTCGGCGATGCCGCCCTCGACGAACTGGCGGGCGGTCATGAGGGCGGTGGACCCGGTGGCGCAGTTGTTGTTCAGGTTGTAGACGGGGATGCCGGTGAGGCCGAGCTCGTAGACGGCCCGCTGGCCGGCGGTGGAGGGCTGGAAGCAGTAGCCGACGACGGCCTGCCCGACCTCCTCGTACGGGATCCCGGCGTCGGCGAGGGCGGCGGTGCCGGCCTCGCGGGCCATGTCCCAGTACTGCCAGTCGCGGGTCTCCGGCTTCTCGAACTTCGTCATGCCGACCCCGGCGATGTACGACTTCATGGCGTGCCCTCTCAGTCCCTGGGGAGGCCGAGCAGCCGCTCGGCGACGACGTTGAGCTGGACCTGCGTGGTGCCCCCGGCGATGGTGAGGCAGCGGGACATGAGGAACCCGTGGACGGCCGCCGCGCCGGGCCCCTCGCACACGGCGCCGTCGGGGCCGAGGAGTTCGAGGGCGAGTTCGGCGGTCTTCTGCTGGTGGAGGGTCTGGACGAGCTTGCGGACGCTGGCACCGGCGCCGGGGTCGAGCCCGGAGACCTGGAGGAGCGTGGTGCGCAGGCCGATGCAGGCGAGGGCGTGGGCCTCGGCGAGGAGGGCGCCGGTGCGGGCCCGGACGGTGCCGTCGGCGTCGGCGGACGCCTTGATGAGCGCTTCGAGGCCGGTGTCGAAGACGACCTGGTCGGCCATGTGGACGCGTTCGTTGCCGAGGGTGTTGCGGGCGACCCGCCAGCCGTCGTTCACCTCGCCGACGACGGCGTCGGCGGGGAGGACGGCGCCGTCGAACCAGACCTCGTTGAAGAGGGAGTCCCCGGTGATCTCCTTGAGCGGGCGGATGTCGATGCCGGGGGTGTTCCTCATGTCGACGAGGAAGTAGGTGAGCCCCTGGTGCTTGGGGGCGGCGGGGTCGGTGCGGGCGAGGAGGATGCCGTGGTCGGCCCACTGGGCGGCGCTCGTCCACACCTTCTGGCCGGTGATCCGCCAGTTCCCGTCCTCGGTGCGTTCGGCGTGGGTGCGCAGGGAGGCGAGGTCGGATCCCGCGCCCGGCTCGGAGAAGAGCTGGCACCAGCGCCGCTCGCCGCGCAGGGTGGGCCCGAGGTGACGTTCCTGCTGCTCGGGGCTGCCGTGGGCGAGGAGGGAGGGGACGACCCAGGTGGCGATGCCGAGTCCGGCGACGGTGATGCCCGCCTCGTCGAGTTCGCGCTGGACGGCGAGCTGCTGGAGCGGGCCTGCGCCGAGGCCGTACGGCTCCGGCAGGTGCGGGGCGGCGTAGCCGGTGGGGGCGAGGACGCGGCGGGCGGCGGCGGGGTCGAGTCCGGCGGCCGGGGCGAGCGCCTCGCGGGCGGCGGCGCGGTACGGCTCGGCGGCGGGCGGCAGGTCGAGGCGGAGGGCGCGGCGCAGCCCGGTGGCGGCGTGCCGGAGGGCGTCGAGCCGGAACCGGTCGCCGGTGCCGAGGAGCTGGCGGGCGACGAGGGCGCGGCGCAGCAGGAGGTGGGCGTCGTGCTCCCAGGTGAAGCCGATGCCGCCGAGGATCTGGACGCAGTCCTTGGCGCAGCTGTGGGCGGCGTCGAGGGCGGTGGCGGCGGCGAGCGCGGCGACGAGGGGCCGGGCGGGGTCGTGGACGGCGCGGGCCGCGTCCCAGGTGAGGGCGCGGGCCTGTTCGAGCCGGACGAGCATGTCGGCGCAGAGGTGTTTGACGCCCTGGAACTGTCCGATGGGCCGGCCGAACTGCTCGCGGGTGCGGGCGTGTTCGGCGGCGGTCTCGACGGCGCGGGCGGCGGTGCCGCAGGCGTCGGCGGCGAGGAGGACGGCCGCGAGGTCGTGGACGAGCGCGCTGTCGAGGGCGAGGACACGGCCGGCGGGCACGTGATGGGCGACGGCGGTGACCTCGGCGGTGGGGCGGGTGGGGTCGGCGGAGGGGTGGGGTCGGACGGTGAGCCCGGACGGGCTGGGGGCGGGGGCACCGGCGGTGGGCCGGCCGGCGACGGGGTCACTGGCCGTGGGCGTGGGCCTACCGGCGACGGGGTCGCTGGCCGTGGGCGTACCGGAGGCGGGGGCACCGGCGGTGGGCGTACCGGCGACGGGGCCGCTGGCCGTGGCCGTACCGGAGGCGGGGACACCGGCGGTGGGCCGGCCGGCGGCGGGCGCTCCTGAGGCCGGGGCTGCTGCCGCGCCCGGTGGTGCGTCGACGGCGAGCCAGACGGTGCCGTCGGCGGTGGCGGCCTGGAGGAGGAGCAGGTCGGCCTGGCCGGCGCCGAGGACGGGGGGCGCGGTGCCGTCGAGGACGTACCCGGTGTCGGTACGGACGGCGGTGAGGGTTCCGGCGCCGCCGAGGGCGACGGCTCCGGCCCTGCGGCCCTCGGCGAGGTCGGCGAGGAGCGGGCCGGTGGCGCCCGCGCGGTGGAGGAACTCGGCGGCGAGGACGGAGGGCAGGTACGGCCCGGGGAGGAGGGCCCGCGCGGTCTCCTCCACGACGACGGCGAGGTCGTCGAGGCCGCCGCCCCCGCCCCCGTGCTCCTCGGGTACGTGGATCCCCAGGAGGCCCTGCGCGGCGGCGGCGTCCCAGTACGCGGGCCGGCCGGCGGGCGGCTCGGGCGCGTCGAGCCACCGGCGGACTTCCTCGGGGGGTGCGGCGCGGGTGAGCCAGGCGCGGACGGACCGGGCGAGGTCCCGCTGTTCGTGCGTGATGGCGATGCCCATGGCGCGCAGACTAGAACACGTTCCATTCTGACGGAAGGTCAGATACGGGACGGATCGCGTACCGGATCGAGTACCGGATCACGTACCGGATCGCGACGCGGGGCCTCGGGGCGAGCCGACGCCGTCAGCCGCGCCCCTCGACACCCTCCGGGGCCGGCGGGTCCTCCGACCCCTCCCCCTCGCCCCCGGCGGGCTTCGACAGCAGGATCTCCCGGGCCTGTTCGGCCGCGCGCACGATCTCCTCGCCCACGAAGTCCATGAAGCGGGCGACGTTCTCCAGCCGGGCGGCGGCCGGGGTGCCGGCGCCGAGGACGGCGACGCCCTGCCGGGCGATCTCGACCATCTGCTCGTTGGCCTTGGCGGAGGCGATCATCGACTGGTACCAGAGCTCGTCGTCGACGATGTAGCGCTCGCGCCGGCGGTCGTCGCGCTCGCGCCGGATGAGGCTCTGGCTCTCCAGGAAGGCGACGGCCTTGGAGATGGAGCCCGCGCTGACCTGGAGCCGCTCGCCGAGCTCCCCCGCGGAGAGGCTGCCCGCGTCGGTGGCGTAGAGGGCGGCGAGGACGCGGGCCGTCATACGGGGCAGACCGCCCTGCATGAAGACGGTGGCGAACGCCTCCTCGTAGTCGCGCACGGCGGCCGCGTCGCGCCCGTCGCCCCGCGCGGCAGGCTGGGAGTCGCCGCCGGGCCGGCGGCGGCGGGCCCGGCCCTCGGTGGCGCGGTGGGCGAGGTCGGGGCGGTAGGCGGTGGGCCCGCCGTTGCGCATGACCTCGCGCGTGACGGTGGAGGTGGGACGGTCGAGACGCCTGGCGATCTCCGCGTAGGCGAGCCCGTCGCCCAGTCCCAGCGCGATCTGCTGACGTTCCTGCTGGGTGAGTCTGCCTCCCGGCATCACCGATCTCCCTCCGTACGGACCCGATACGGCGCCAGCATAGCGTTCATCGCTCCATCATTGCAACGTCACGGCATATGCCGTTGCATCAAAACAGGCTTCATTGCAACGATTTCCACTCATTGACCTGCACTGATGCACTCCTTACGCAACGAAGCAGTTGCCACACCATGGAAAGCAACGTAGCTTTTCCCTTGTCGGAAACGCCGACGGAGCAAGAACGACAACGACCTCCCAGGAGCAGTCATCATGCAGACCTTCGCCACCACCGCCCCGATCACCGCCCTCGTCTCCGTCCCCGCCGGGAACCTCCGCTTCATCGCCGCCGACCGCGCCGACGTCACCGTCGAGGTCCGCCCCGCG